>NZ_JBXPUZ010000002.1:0-192905 GCF_057220455.1 Sphingopyxis sp. sgz302558
GACCCTGTCGCCGTTGACCAGACCAACCCCGGTCGCCGAACCGCTCAGCGGATTGGCATCACCGTAAATGCGGCTGAGCGGGTCGGCGGTGATCGTCAGGCCGCGCGGGGTGACCGCCAGCTGGCTGCCGACATAGGTTAGCGCGTAATTGCCGCCTGCGCTCAGCGAGCCTTGCGTGATAGCATAGCTGCCGACATTGCTCGTGGTGGTCGCCGTGGTTGCCAGTAGACCGGTCAGCGTGTCGCCATTGACGAGGCCGGTGCCCGCGCCCGCCGCACCGACCCGGTAGGTCAGCGCCGGATTGGCGTCGCCGTAGATGCGGCTGAGCGGGTCCGCGGTGATCGTCAGCCCGCGCGGCGTTACCGTCAGCTGCGCGCCGGTGTAGGTCAACGCATAGTTGCTGCTGGCGCTCAGCGAGCCTTGCGTGATGTCATAGCTGCCAACGTTGCTGGTGATGGTCGCCGCTGTCGCCAGCAGGCCCGTCAAGCTATCGCCATTGACCAGACCCGCGCCACCAACCTGATGCGTCAGCGCCGGATTCGCATCGCCGTAGATGCGGCTCAGCGGATCGGCGGTAATCGTCAACCCGCGTGGTGTCACCGCCAACTGCGCGCCAGTGTAGGTCAACGCATAGTTGCTGCTGGCGGTCAGCGTCCCTTGTGTGATGTCATAGCTGCCGACGTTGCTGGTGATGGTCGCCGCTGTCGCCAACAGGCCGCTGAGCGTGTCACCATTCACCAGCCCCGCACCGCCCACCCGATAGGTGAGCGCCGGATTCGCATCGCCGTAGATACGGCTCAGCGGGTCCGCCGTGATCGTGAGCGGGCGTTGCCCTACTAACAGCTGCGCGCCGGTGTAGCGCAAGGCATAGTTGCTGCCGGCAGTCAGCGTGCCTTGGGTGATCGCATAGCTGCCGACGTTGCTGGTCGTCGTGGCCGAGGTTGCCAGTAGACCGGTCAGCGTGTCGCTATTGACGAGGCCGGTACCCGAACCCGCCGCACCGACTTGAAAGGTCAATGCCGGGTTGGGATCGCCGTAGAAGCGCCGTTGTGGACGCGAGACGACCGTCAGACCGCGGGGTGTCACCGCCAGCTGGTTGCCAATATAGGTCAACGCGTAGTTACTACCAGCGGTCAGCGAGCCTTGCGTGATCGCATAGCTGCCGACATTGCTCGTGGTGGTCGCCGTGGTCGCCAATAGACCGGTCAGCGTGTCGCCATTGACGAGGCCGGTGCCCGCACCCAGCCCGCCAACCTGATACGTCAGCGCCGGGTTGGCCTCGCCATAAATCCGGCTCAGCGGGTCCGCGGTGATGGTCAGGCCGCGCGGGGTGACTACATAGGAGCTCGGAACATAGACATAACGGTAACGACTGTCATTGGCGCGCACGTCGCTGCCGGTGATCGGATAAAGGCCTACATTACTGGTCGGCGTAACCGATGCAGAGAACACACCCGGGGAAATTATGCTATCGGCCGATTGGTAAATACCATCGGCTTGCCGCAGCCCTAAAAATTGAACATTTATTGGCGCTTCAGCGCCGCCATAGACGCTGGTTCCGTCGGTTAGAATAGCGACAACCCGGGATACGCGAAACAGCTCTGGATAATATGCTGTTGTCGACAGGTTGTTTTGACCAATCTGGTTTGGCGGTGCCCAGGTGTTGGTAAAGTCAAAGCCAAGCCAGGTTGTTCTGAATGCGTTCAAATCCTGAGCCTGCCCGGTTGCTAGCCCCGTTCCGCCTCCGGCACTGATTGCTATACCGGTTGTTTGGATGTCCCAATAACTGCTGCTGATGGACGAGGCGGAGCCAACGTTGCCAACCAAGCCCCCGGTCGAGTTTGTGCCGGTAACCAAACCCGTTGCATATGCGCGAACAATAGAAGAATTTGATCCAGTATTTGCGCCAACCAATCCGCCGACACCGAATGTACCGCTTGTCGCTCCTGTCGCATAAACATCTTGCAGACGCCCCTGATTGAAACCTGCCAAGCCTCCGACAAATGACCCGCCCGTTACTTGATTGCTCGAATATGACCGGGAGACAACACCGCTGGCTTGTATCTGACCCACCAATCCGCCGGTTGCGTTCCCACCTCTGATACTCCCCCCCACAACGCCAATGTTCGTGATCGTGCCCGACAAATTTGCGACCAATCCTGCGGCCGCAGCCGTTGGCCGATTGACGAAGAGGTTCTTAATGAGATTTCCGCCCCCATCTAACAATCCGTTAAAGCCCGTGACCGCTCCGAAAATGGGGAAAAAGCCGCCACTGCCCCAGATACCTGCTGGATTGGCAGCCGCTGTAGCTGCGGCATCGATGTCGTTGACGATGCGATAACTGGCCGACGGGAGGATATTGATCAGCTGCAACTGATGAAGATTTTCAACCAATCTTACCCCGGTTACCGGATCCGGCCTAGCAGCCTCCCAGCGCCCGATAGGCCGCAACCCAGAAATTAGCCCTAAGCCGTCGCCCTGATACCATTGATTCACAAAGTCGAAGCCGACATAGCTCGACGCTTGCCGAGACTGGGCCGTTGTCAGGCCCGTGCCACCAAAGCTTGAAATTTGCCCCGATGTTCCGATATCCCAATAGGAAGCCGTAACCGCGCCGCCGGTCCGGCGCCCGACCAGCCCTCCGATCTGGGTGCTGTTTCCGGTGCCGCGCACGGCTCCACTCGACCAGGTCTGGTTAACCGATCCACCGTTGATATAGCCAACCAACCCCCCAACCGAAGTCGATCCCGTCACGTCGGCGAACGCATACGAAAAGTTCAGCGAACCGGTCGATGTCAGAAGGCCGACGACGCCGCCAACCTGGTTGCGACCTTGAACCGATGAATTCTCCACATCTACATTCGCGATGGCACCTGCCCCGGAACCGACAAGCCCGCCAACATTGTCCCGGCCAATGATCGACGCGTTGCTCAGAATAATATCCTGGACCGCACCGATAATTCCGTCCGTTCGACCACCCAAACCATAAAGGCCAATTAAGCCCTGATTATCTACGGTCGGGCGATTAATGGTTAAATTGGTAATCCGACGACCATTTCCAAGCAAATCCCATTGCCAAGAAGTGCCATTCGATCCGAGGGGCCGGAAGCCCTGACCGCCATTCCAAGTCGCGGTTACGCTGGCATCGATATCCCGCGTCAGCTCGGAGTCGGCAGGGATACGTGGGTTGAGCTCAAGCAAACCCTGAAGGCCATAGATATCTTCAATTCTGAAGCGAATGGTGTCTCCATTGCCACCCCTATTTCTAATAAAGGCCGTTCGTCTCAGATCACCCGTGACCCTGAAATCACGCGCAAAAAAAACTGGCAATCCATTCGGTCGGGACTGGTTGAAAAACCCGTTCTGTAGATTGAACCGGTTGACAATAATCGCGCCATTTGGGTCAACGCTGCGCCCAGAAAGATTCAAATTACCATTCGGCGCGATGATATCGCCGCCAAGCACTATATTGCTTGCCGCAGTTAACGTCAGGGTCGACGACGATTGCCAGCTGATATTAGTGGCGAGACCAATATTCCCTGCCTGGCTTCCCGATGTGCCCGTCGTGATCGAAACATTGGCGGTCGCGAGCGCGTTCACCAGTGACGTTGCGTTGATGACGCTGTTGTTGCCGGTGGGAGTAAAGCCCGACACGTTGCTATTCGCTGCGCTTGAAATCGTTATATTATAGGGGTCGAGCAATAGCGTCCCATAGGTCTGGCCGCGTAAATCGGCCGAGCCTACGTAGTTCAACAGCGCCTTTCCGGACACTTCGGCATCGCCGCCCGTGCCGCCCAGGCTGCGCGCACTGATGGTGCCGCGAAAATCGGTGACCCCGTCGGACCACAGCACAATAGTGCCGCCATCGCCTTCCTGCAGGGAATCGGCGTGGATGGTGCTGGCGGCGTCCACAGATAATGTGCCCGCGCGGGGCAGATCGCCCTGGCCCTGCCAGTCTCCGCCGATCCGGATGCGACCACCACCCAAAGCGCCCGATGCATCAAGGCTTGCCTGGGAAAGCATCATATCCCGGCCGGTGACGGTAATGCTGCCGCCGCTCCCCGATGCGCTGGCAACATCAACTGTACCCGACAAATAAGCGTTGCCGTCCGATCCGGCCACCGACACCGCCTGACGTGCGGCGGACAGGTTGACCACGCGCCTGGCGGCCGCCATCGCCTCCCTCGGCCTGAATGCAACCATGCCGTTATCTAGCGCACCGACACTTTCAATCCCATCCTCGGGCACCGCGACCTGCAAGAACCCGTCACCTGAAAAATCGATCGTCGCGGTCGTCCCGCCAGCCAGCGAGACATGGCCCATGGGAGCCGCGATCAGCCCGGTGTTGCGCACCGTCCCGCTGATTAGCGCGGCATAGCCGCCCGGCGCGATCCGGATTTGGCCGGCGTTGACGATGGAACCGCCAGCCGCGCCAGCAATGACCTGGCGATCGGTGCTGAACAGGGCATCGGGGCTGATATCCAGCGTGGACGCGACTAGGCCGGCGGCGCTGATCGTGCCGGTTTTGGTGATCAATATGCCATTGGGATTGATAAGATAAACGCGGCCGTTGGCGGTCAGATTGCCCGCGATCGTCGATGGGGCCGTGCCGGAAACCCGATTGAGTAGCATCGATTGGGTATTTGGCTGGGCAATGTCGACTTGAGCACCTGGACCGATTGAAAAGCTCTCCCAGTTTATCGCAGCCTTTTGGGTCGCCTGCGTGATAACGAGGCGCCCGCCGTCTACCGATCCGATCGTCGCCTGGCCGATAACAACCGTGCCGCCAGTGGGTGTTGCCGGTTGCTGTTGGGCCATGGCCGATACCGGGACCAGCGTTGTGCTTGCCAATAAAGGCAAAAGGAGGCGGCTCATGGTTCTACCCTCTTCCTCTGTATGCGTCGCACAGGATCGAGGGGGCGGGCATCGTGGTCAAAACTGCGCTTGAAAGGCAAAGGTGAAACGATCCGATAGGCCGCTCTCGCCTTCCCGGTGACCCGTGGCATATTCAAAATTCATCGCGAGATTCGCTAGCGACCTGCGTTGGGCGATGATGAACCGTGCACCGGCCCCAAAGCTGTCGGCATTGGTCACCCGCCGTTCGACCGCTGTGGGCTGTTGCAAACGCACGGCCCCCTGCGCGCCAAAAACATAAGGCACCACTACGCCCAGTAGGGTATTGCTTCTGCGTGCCAGCGGGAATTGTGCTTCGCCGCGAACAACATAGCCATCATCGCCCTGTAGCGCTCCGTTGGGAAACGCCGACAATGTGTTTGGCCCGGCAATGCCGATCTGCTCTGCATTGACCAGCGCCTGACCAAATCCCAGCTGCGCCTCGGCACGCACATTCAGCGCCAGATAACTGGCCAGTGGCTGTTGCACAGCAGCGGCGATCGAGACCAGCTGATAGGACGAGTCCGCACCTTGGCGCGACAGGGGGACTCCACTCGCGGCGGCGTCGCTCGCCGAGCGGGCGCCCAACCCATTGATGCCGAATGAGGCAGACAGGCTGGAATATGCGCGACCATCGCCAGGCAGAGCGGCATCGACATCCCCGGTCAGTCGGACGATGCGCATGCTGTCCCTTGATACGGGCTGGTCGATAGGTGGCCGTAAGCGAATTCGCTCTTCCTGGACATCGAACCCGATTTGCGTCGCCAGGGTTAGCGAACGGCGGCGCACCACCGGATAGCGCAGCCGCCACGCAAGCCGTTCAAATTTGCTGGCAAAGCCAATGTTCAGCGTCGACGGGCGCGGAGCGGCACGCGCATCGGTCGCCTCGAAATTGGCCGTCAAGCCATTGTCGCCAATCGGCACCACAATCCCCGCTGCCAGCGCCCGATTGCGCGGCGTGGGATCAAGGAAGCTGGACCCCTTGTCTAGATTGGGCAGGCCATTGACCCTCAGATAGACTTGCTCGCCAAGGCCAAGCCACCCGTTCAAATTCAGGCCCAGCGACACTGTATAGCGACCAAGCGGATCCGACAGCGTGTTATCCACCGACAGCGATCCGCTGACCGGCCGGGAGGTGGCGGTGATGATGAGCGTTGTCGTCTCTTCAACTTTGCCCTCACGCAGGGTCGACTGAAGCTGCAAACCAGGCACATCCGCGGCGATGAGCAATTTGCGTTCAATATCGCCAAGCGTAATGCCACGCTGGCCGACAAGCGGCGTCAGCAGTGACCGGACGCGTCCTACCAATCGCGAAGGGACAGCGGACAAATCAAGATCAGCGATATATCCGTCGATGATAGCGAGCGTTAGCGTTCCCCCATCGGTCAATCGCTGTTCAGGCACAATAACCCGAACGAGAACGTGCCCCGCAGCCCCGAAGGCGCCCTCTAAGTCTCGCACCTCGGCAAAAATCGTCGCGACAGAGACTTTTTTGCCTAAGAGCGCCGCGCGGAAATTGTCCCAGACCGCACTTGGAATTTGAATGTCCGCACCGGTGCCAACAATCGCAATGTCGCCAAGCGAGACCGAAACGGATTGAGCTTCGGCCGGAACATCCTGCGCCCGATCTTCCAATTGGACAGAAGGTGCCTTGACCGACGGCGGCCTGACTTCCGTTGGCGGATTGACCGGAGGCGCTATCTGACTGGCGGTTTGCGCCAGCGCGCGCGATTCAAGCACCGGTGAGCCAAGTCCAGCTGCGATGACGACGATCGCAAAATTGCGCGACACATACAAAGACCGAGCGTCACTTCGCAACGTCAACACACCTTCGATTATTGCCAACCCCAAACCGTAGCCGTGCGCCATCCGCCGAATGAAACAGCACCAATTCTAAGGGTCGCCGCCGCGCCACCCCCAAAACGCATAACTGCATTCAGATGGGATAGCCGTAGACTGTATGAAACACCGCGATAATTAAATAATCTGCAAGTGAGTTTTTCAATTGTCGAGATAATGTCTAAAAATCAAGAATGAGAAAAAATATTCTAATGTTGACATAAAGATAGATAGAAAATGTAGCGCTTATACCATCGCACTCGCGACGTTTTCTGATAATTTCATTTTTCGAAATGGACCTTTTCAATTTCCAGTGTTCCAAAATATTAGAAGTGACCGTAAGTGCTCGATCCAAGGTCCAGATTTTCCAATAAGGGCAGCCATGGCGGCTCCTCGAGCGCCTATCTGCCGCCGCAATCAGCTTCAATGCATCGCGGATGATGTATTATAGCAATATTTTGTCTTACAAGTAAAAATATGTAAAATCAATCTATAATACCAATTATTACTTTTAGTTCCATTATTGGCTGATCAATAATTCCAACTAGGGATTTTTATTTATATTTTAATCTAAATCTCAACGATGAATATTTTAATTTTTGTTCTCAAAAATTTCGCCACTGAATTTTACACCTGAATTTTCTTGCAATTGGCCAACTTCGGGGGGCGGGCCGACTGCCAGGGTTCTGGGCGGGGATTGAAGGAGGCCATTGCCAGCATGTTGAGGCTTTGGCTGGGGGAGGGGGCGTGCATTGTCGATTCCACTTTTCATGTCTGGTTCGGGCCAGGGCAAGGAGGGGTGCGGTCCTGTCGTTAGCGGCCGGGCATACAGCTTTCGGTCGCGAAAGCAGCAGCTCCGCGGCGGTTCGTGGCTTGCCTATTACGTGGTGGGGAGTGCGCTTTCGCTTGGCTGGGGCAGCCAGACCGCGCAGGCCCAGTCGGCCTGCCCTACACAGATAGCCGGTGCCCCGCTGGTCAGCCCAATTGTTGTTGACGCAGGTACAACTTCTCCGGCCCTGAATGTGGGCAACGATAGAGAAGTTCTGGTTTCTTCCGATGCCTTCGTCACCAGTTCGCTTGAGGCTCTCAACCTACCAAATCAGCCGGGGGCCTATGCGATTGACGGAGCCGGTGGCAACAAGATCATCATCTGTGGCACCATCGGCACGAGTGCAGCCCCCCCGGCGCTGCCAGGTGGGGGCGTTCGCGTCGGACCGGACAGCGCCATTCTGGTCTCCAGCGATGGCCTGATCTTTGGAAATCGCGGCGGGCCGGCGATTGCTCCGGGGGTGGAGCTTTTCGGTACCGGGTCCAGCGTAACGGTCGATGCCGGCGGGCAAATCCTAGGGGGATTTGCCCCTTCTATTCGAGGCAATGCGCCGGTAACGGTCACCAACGCCGGCTCGATTGTGGTGAGCGGCGCCGGGGGTTTTGAAACGTCGGCGATCGATCTGACTGGCGGCGTCGGATCTATCATCACCAACAGCGGCACGATCACCAGCGGATCGGCCGCGGCGATCCAGTTGCGCAATGCCCGGGGTGTGGTCGACGGCGTATCCCGGATTACCAACAGCGGAACGATTGTCGGAACCGGTGGCTTCTTTGCGCGCAGCGGCGGGATTTCGCTACGCCGTGGCCTGATTGAGATTGCCAACACCGGCCAGATCCAGAACATTCAGGTCGGCATCAACGCGGATGCGGATGGATTTGCTCCTCAGAGCGGGTTAACGTTGGCAAATCAAGCCGGCAATATCGGTATGGTCATCATTACGGCGTCAAGTCAGGATTTCCGGCCTGATCTGCCCTATGACCTTGACCTGACCAACGCCGCCGGGGCGACCATCGGCTTTATTCCCGGCATTGAACTCGGTACCGGCATCCCGTTGGGCGAAAGTCTGGTCGGCATATCCACTCTGGCGGCCGGACGAAACCGTATCAGCAACGCCGGACTGATACAGGGTACGTTCAATGGCATCCGCTTCGCGAGCGGCAATACCATCATCACCAATCTGGCAGACGCAATCATTCGGAATCCGGACCAGACGATATCCTTCCCCGCCGCGAACGAGGGTTATGCCATTTACGGTGAGGGCTCAATCACGGCTGATGTAGCAAGGCCGCTCATTGACAATAGCGGGACAATTTTTGGCGCCTTTGGCGGTGTGAATACCCGGCTTGGCGACGCGACTGTGATCAACCGGTCGATCCGCGATGCATCGGGTACAGTTATTGGCGGGGGCAGCATTGTTGGCGGTGCATCCGGCGTCACTATTGGCGGCGGATCAATCATCAACGAGGCCGGCGCAACGATCTCTGCTAGTAACGTGCGCTCGCCGGGTTCGAGCGGCTGCATCGAGTTGAGGGAATCTTTCGGTGTCACGTGCACGGACCTTCGCAGCGCGGTGTTCTTCACCAATGCCGGGCTGGTCGGATCGCTGGTCAATGGCGGCACGATCACCAGCCAATCCCGAACCACTTTGCTCTCGTTTAGTCCGCTGAGTCTGTACAATGGCCCTACCGGCCGTATCGAAAATTTCGGGGCGTCCTTTGGCGCCGTGGAGGCCCGCAACGGCTTGGCCGCCGATTTCGTTAATGAAGGCGTGATCCGCTCGTCGGGAACCGTTGTGCAGATTACCGGGACGAGCGGCCAATCGCTTGACCACGACATTATCAATCGGGGCTCTATCATCGGGGTTAACGGCGCGACAGCTTTACTGACGTTCGGCAGCTCAGCGCGGTTTGTAAATGATCTTGGCGCGCTGGTAGAAGGGGGGATCTCGCTGCAGGGGGTCCAAAATATCCCCAATGGAGCGGGAACATCGCCGACCAGCGGGTCGGTTCTGAATAGCGGAACGATCAATGGAGGCATAAATCTTAGTTCTGGCGGTGATGTCGTCAACCAAGCGACGGGATCCATTGTCTCCACCCGGCAAGGTTTTGCAGCGGTTACTGCCTTGGAGTTCTCCAATCCGCTGAATTCATTTTTCAATTTGACAAATAGCGGTACCATTTCTGGGGTCGACCGAGGCATTCACTCGGTGGCCTCGCGCGCTCAGGTAACGATCACCAATCTGACGGGCGGATCGATCATCGCGAACGACCCCAGCAACAGATCTGGGCGGGGTGACGGCATCAATGTGCGCGGCACCTTGACGCTCGTCAATCAGGTCGGGGCTTCGATCGCAGGTAGCCGAGGCGGGGTGGCAGCTCAGTCGGCCATAGATTTTAACAATGCCGGCACAATTTCGGGCGGGCTATTTGGCGTTGATATTTCGAACTTATTGGTTTCCTCTTCGGGCAAGGCTATCTTTCGCAACAGCGGCTCAATTACTACGACGCAGCTATTTGGAGTCCACGCGTTTATCGAAGACGCAAGCCGATTTGAAAACAGCGGGACAATCAGCGGCGGGTCTGCGGGACTTCAGGTTGTCGGCTCGACGACTCGGTCCGTCGAAATATCAAACAGCGGGCAGATTACCAGTTCCTCTGGCGCCGCGGTCAATCTTGTTGGTGGTTCGCTGACGGCGTTGGAGAATTCAGGTTCAATCATCGCCAGTCAGAATGGTCTGGACCTACGGAACATCGCCGACGCAACCATCATCAACCAAACAGGCGGTCTCATCGACACCACCTCTGCTGGTGGCGGCTGGGCGGGTCTTGCCGTGTTTAACGGATCCGGCCTGATCATCAACCAAGCTGGCGCGACGATCAGTGCATCGGCCGGAACGAATGAGGGCGGTGAGTCCGCCATATTCATCGGGTCAGAAGCGGGCTCCGTGCGGGTTGAAAATGATGGCGTCCTGAGCGGCGTCTTTACCTTTTCCGCTTCCAACGCGACCGACCTCGTCAATCGGGGCAGCATTTTGGCCACGCAAGTAACCGATGGCGATGCTATCAACATTCTGCTTGGCGGGGTGTTTCGCAATGAAGCTGGGGCCAACGTCACCGCGACCCGCGACGCCATCTTTGTATTCGACGATGCGGACAATGGCACCATAACCGAAATTCAAAACACCTCGGGCGCAACGATCACAGGCGATTCGGACGGCAATGGTACCGGCCACGCCATTTTTGCTGACGACGGCGGCCAAGTGGTCTCAGGCGTCGAGCGCGTTTTTAATGCGGGCTCCATTGCGGGCGACATATATCTGGGTCTGAACGATGATCGGTTGGAACTGGCATCGACGGGTACGATCACGGGTGACACATCCGGCGGCGAAGGCGTCGATGCGCTGCGGATTGATACGGCGACGGGGTCGACGCGCACGCTTGCGGAAGGGCAGTTTGCTCAGTTTGAAGACATTGTCCTCAACCCGACTACGGGCGCGGCCGGCCGCTATGTGTTGACGGCGGCAGCCGATCCCGCCGCCACGGCGACGCTGGACGCTGGATCGACCGGCTCGTCGGTCACATTGGCACGGGGCGAGCTCAATCTACGCGACACGGCGAGCTCGCTGCGCGCGTCGACAGTGTCGACGGCGGCCGGAACATTGCTGTCGGGCAATGGCACGATTTTCGGCGATACCAGCGTGGCCGGCACGATCGCGCCGGGCAACAGCGTCGGACATCTGACGATCGACGGTAATCTGTCGCTCACCGCGACGTCCTTGCTGGATTTTGAACTGGGCGAGGCCAATGTGGTAGGCGGCCCGCTTAACGATCTGATCACCGTCAATGGCAGCCTCGTGCTCGATGGCCTGTTGACGGTCAGGCAAAGCGCAGGCGGCTCCTTTACGCCCGGCGTATATCGCCTCATCAACTATCAGGGCGGGCTTGGCGCACTTACAGATAATGGCTTGGGCCTCGGCGGCCCGCTTCCCAACGGGCTTTCCGGCGTCGTCCAGACCAGCATCGTCAACCAGGTCAATCTGGTTATCGCCGGCGCGGGAGTGGACATCAGCTATTGGGACGGGATCAATTTCAGCACCAACGGGCTGGTCGATGGCGGCCCCGGCGTGTGGAACAGCAGCAATACCAACTTTACCTTGGCTGATGGCAGCGCCAACGCGCCGTGGGATAACGACATTGGCGTATTTGCGGGTCCAGCCGGGGGCGTGGTCAGTGTTGAAGGTGTGCAGGGGTTTACCGGGCTGCAATTCGTGACCGACGGGTACCGGATTGTCCGCGGGGAAACCGGAGCCGGCCTGACATTGGGCACCGGGGGGTTCATCTTTGTCGATAGCGGCATCGATGCGCGGTTTGACTTGGGAATTGCGGGCAGCGGCGCACTGAACAAGCAGGGCGATGGCCGGCTGATTCTGACCGAGGCAAACGCTTACGTGGGCGGCACGGCGGTCAATGGCGGCACGTTGGCAATTGGTCACAATATTGCGTTGGGCCTAGGCGGGTTGCAGCTAGCCAACGGCACAACGCTACAGGCGTTTACGTCCGGGATGAGCCTTGCCAATGCGGTGTCGTTGGTCGGATCGGGGGCGGTCGTTGCGACAGTCGATACCCAGACATTTGACCTGACGCTTTCGGGGCAGCTGGCCGGCGACGGGCGGCTTGTCAAGGCTGGCACCGGTGCCTTGTCGATTGCGACCAGCGGTCAGCTGGCGGGGGTCGACGTGACCGGCGGCCGCTTCAATCTGGTCGGTACCGCGTCGCTTGATCTGCAAGCATCGTTGACGCTGGCGGATGCGACCGAGCTCAATCTGGCGCAGGGCGCGGTGCTGAATGCCGGGCTACTCGGGGTTCTTGGCGATGCCGGTCGTCAGACCATTACCAGCGCGGGCACGATCAACGGCGCGGTGGCGCTGGGCGATGGTGCTGATGCGATCGACTTGGCGGGCACGATCAGTGGCAGGATCGACCTTGACGCCGGGGATGACACGCTAACGCTGCTTAACAGCGGCAGCATCGGACCGTCGGCAAGCGGCGGTGCGGGCACCGATCGGCTGGTGTTTGCCGTCAATATCGGCGCGACGCGCGCTATCGATGGCCTTACCTTTGCGGCCTTCGAAGACATTGAGAAGACCGCGGGCGGCACCTTGCGCGTTGCCACGAGCACGCTGGCCGGCCAGACCTTGCACGTTGGCGAGGGTGCGCTGGAGCTTGCCGGTAGTAGCGCGGTTACCCTGAGTGGCGGTGCCAGCCTTGTCGGAACAACGCGGCTGGATCTCGCAACGGGCGCAAGCCTTTCAGCGGCCAGCATCGGCGGGGACGCCGCCAGCCAGACCATTACCAACGCGGGCACGATTAACGGCGCGGTGGCGCTGGGTGACGGAGTTGATGCGATTGATATTGTCGGTCGCGCGAACGGAACGATCGATCTGGGCGCGGGCGATGACGGCTTGATCTTGCGCGCTAGTGGCGCCGTGACCGCGGCCGCGCAAGGTGGCTCCGGCACCGATACACTGGCCATCAATACGGCAGCGAGTGCGGATCGTACCATCGACGATGGTATTTTCATCGGTTTTGAAGATATTGCACTCAATACCGATGCCGATGCGCTTGGCCGATTTGTGCTGACGGCGGCGAGCGACCCGCAAGGTAGGGCAACGCTCGATGCAGGGACCGGATTCACCAGCACGATCCGCCTGGCGCGGGGCGAGCTTAACTTGCCCGACGCGGCGAGCTCGCTACGTGCCGCGTCGCTCGACATTGGCTCGACCGCGCTGTTGTCGGGGGTTGGCTCGGTCTATACCGGTGCCGGCAGCACGCCGTCCGGTCGACTGAACGTCGCAGGCACCATTTCTCCGGGCAATGCTATAGGATCTATAGGTACCTTGCGGATAATTGGGGGATACCAGCAGTCTGGGGCCTATGTGGTTGACTATCGTCCACCTGCCGACCTGACGAATATCGTCAATGGTGCGATATTAGGCCGGAATAGCCTGAATACCCCCGGGCTGGCGGCGGGTTCTCAGGATGCCGATCTACTGGTCGTCAACGGTGCGGGAACGCTGACTGGCGGATCGGTCTTGCTAAGGCCGCAGGGTAGTGCCGCGCAGTTCGCGGCAGTGCTGACTGCGCCAGGCAATGATCGCGCCGAAATTCGCTATCAGGTCCTTCATGCCGATGGTGGGCTGGGGAACACCCGATTGGTCGCGCTTTCGGCTGGCGACGCGACGCTGGAATATCCCAGCGCAAACGACGTCGATCTGGTTATTCGTGGCGAGGTGGGGCCCGTGCTCGTTTTGGACGGACCTCCTCCGGAGGTTGTCATCGACCGCGTCATTGGGGATGCGCTTGGCCAACAACTGGCAACCAATTTGCCGCGCACGAGCTATGATTGCGACGTTCCGACCGGCAGTGCAACGTTACCACCTCGGAACACGTGCCTATTTGGCCAGGTTACGCGGAGCCTTGGCTCGTTGCCGACCGCCGCTGTTAGCGACGCGCGCGCGGCAAGCTTCACGCCTGATTCGCTCTACACCGGCTTTTTGCATCGTATTTCAAACAACTGGCGGCTTGGCCTTGGCTTTGGTTACAGCACCACAGATCAACAGCTTCATAGCGTCGATGACTCGGAATCGGAGGGGGCCGCCTTCGCTTTGTTGGTTCGGCGTAACGCAGGCCCAATGCGGTATAGAGCTTCAGCAGGTGGCGGCCTTTACCGAGCAAGATATAGCCGATCTTCGCTGTTCGGGGATGGCCGCTCGCTTACCGGCGCTTTTGACGCCCGCTTTTTTAACGGTACGGTCGAGGCGGAAAGGTGGTACAATGCCAACGAGCAATTGTCATTTGCTCCCCGGGCAAGTGTTGATTGGCGCGTTGAATGGCGCGACGCCTTTGTCGAGACGGGCGATGCACTAGATCGTTTTTCCGCGCGGACCGAGAAAGTAGTAAGGGCACGCACATCGTTTGGCGGCGTTGCACGGATAAAATTCCAGCTTGGGTCGGCCCCAGCTTTTGTTGAACCCGCAATCGCTTGGGATCATGAGCTTGGTGATGTCGTCACATCGGTTACGGGCCAATATGTTGGTCAGCCCGACATTGCCATACAGTCTGCTGTGCGCAGCCTGCCGCGCGACTCGTTTCAGTTCAGCCTGGGCGGAGCAGTCGAGGTATCTGAGCAGGTGATCGTCAGGTTCCAGTATAACAGGATCGACAATGCTGGTCGGTCAGCGCAAAGTGTCGCTCTTAGGTTGTCGGCATCGTTCTGAGAAAATCAGTTGGGTGCTTTTCTGATTGACCGTCCCGACCAATGGTAAACAGCAGCTGACCGCGGCCCCGCGGCTCGCTAAAAACCGTTCCACCTATCTTTAATGTTCAAGGCGGGGCGCAGGCATGCGATACACAGATAGCGAGTATACGCGATATAGATGTGGCGGCCCTAGCCTGATGCCTCTCGTGTATTAACAGCACTTATAAATGAAAATCTATGGCGTTATTATTTCATAGATAGAGCCGGATTTGACCGAAGGCGATCCACAAGAAAATCATAGAACAAGCGAGTTCTTTTCGTAATTTTATTGCCTTCCGAATGCAATATACTAATTGGCACGATGTCTGTTGCGACATCAGGAAAAATGATTTTTAGTTGATTTAATTTTACATGATCATAAGCGTTGTGATGCATCATAATTGCAATGCCATATCCCGAAATTGCTGCATCTAAAACAACTCTTTCTGTATTAAATGAAAGAGATGGCTTAATTTTTAATGATGTATTATACAATGGAAAATCAAGCATTATTCCGCTGTCATTAAATTCAGATACAGATATAATTTTTCTAGAACTCAATTCGGAAGGATGTTCAGGGACTCCGTTCAGTTTGAAATATTCAGGCGATGCACATAAAACGTTCTTTGAAATACCAACTCGTGTCATTACGAAAAATGAATCCTCTAATTCACCAATTCTCACTGCGACGTTAATCTTTTCATTAACCAGATTAAGGTTTTTATCTGTAAATATCGTGTTTATCTGAACATCGGGGTACATTTGAGAAAATTCGGCGATCAATTGCACGAGAAATTTCTGACCAAAGTTCTCAGGTGCAGTTATCTTCAGTTTACCAGAAATATCGTTTTTATCTGATTTTACCTTTTGTTCTGCTTCGTAAATCGCATCTATGATAGCTTTACAATCGTTATAATACTGCTCTGCTGCTTCTGTCGCTTGGACGTTTCGAGTTGATCGTAGCAACAGACGGGATCCTAATTTGGTCTCCAGATTATTTATGGCGCGGGTGATCGTAGGCGGGCTTACTCCAAGAATATCAGCTGCCTTGGAGAAACTGCCGTGTTCAATCACTTTCATGAAAATGCTCATTTCCTCAAGCTTGCTCATATTGGCTCTTGATCTCCTGCATAGTTTTCTGGCGAATGCTCCGCTTTGGATTCGTTTGTTATTGCGGGTAGGTAACAGTTTGAATTTTTATTTCGGGCAATGGTGTTTTCCGAATATTGAAATAATGCCAACCAGACGGCACACGCGAGACGAAGCGGAGGTGTATCAGGTTGGTCAGTAAGGGTTGCAAGGGGCGCAATGTATCGATGGCGCGCATTGGCAATTGAAATCGTGAACTGTGATTGATGACGATGCAAGCGCGTTAGAGGCGTCCAGATAGATCATTAAAAAATAACGATATTAAGCTGGATTATGGTGTGTCTGCCTTTGCGATGCCGCAAACATCTGCCTAGCAAATAGTGGCTAAAATTGAGCCGGGCAGGACTCCAGTTGCGTCGATTGTTCGCCCGGCAGCTACCCGCAGTTTCCGAAGGAGCGCGCGGTTTCCTTCTAGGTCGCTCTGGCTGAATTTCGGAAACGGAGGCCGAGAGCCAAAAGAAACACATCCAAAACCGAGATAAATGCTTTTAATGAGCCAAAAGCCCAATCGCTCGAAGGAAATGCAGACTATTTTCTGTCTTCTACGGGTGATCCTTCAGTCCGTTACCTATCAGGAAATCAGTCTCTCTGCTGCTGCGCCCTTCCGCAGTGGCCGTTTCTCGTTTGAAATCGATGACTGTCCGCTCCTCTAACAGGATGGGTCAACAGCTTGCGAAGCAATATGGTTTGCAAGCGGCTGCCACCTTCTTGGGGGCGGCTCAATGCGATCTTCCGTCAGACAACAGACTAGGGCTCGTTCTCCCAAGGTCACATGGTGATGCTTTGGTTGCGGTTGGTGGGGGTCCGCATGCTTGATGGTCAGCGGCCTGAATTTCGGCACACCAGTAGTCGGCGTCCGATTGCGCCGTCTGCAGTTTCCAATTTGGGCAAAAGCCTGGAGGGAATATGCGTAATGCCGCGCATCGAGGTTGCAGATCGTGTCTGCCAGTCCCTGGCGCATCGCTTGCCGACGGCCAATCCGTCGAGACATGCTAGCCTGATCGCCGAGGCCATACGGCAACTGTTGGATGAGGCCGATTTCCATGACGAAGCTTCAAAGCGGTCCGCTGCTATCGGAAAGGTGCAACCCCAGTGTGCCAAAGCCGCCAAGCGGCTGGCGGCAAGGATCGTGGCATTGCTGGATTTCCTTCGCTGTCCGCACCGGCTGGTCAGGGTCGAAGGCCGGGCGCTTCTCCACATCATAAACGACCCAATATCCCTCGATATCTTCGAGTGGCTAGCTGGCGAGAATTGCGAGCACGAGGGCGCGCTTGAGGCAAAGCTCGAAGAATTGTCATCGTTCCTGTCGAGTTCTACGCGGTCCCAAAACGCTGATTGGCCATCTTGTATCTGGTCTGCCGTGCCGGATGGCCCAGTCGGGTCCGAATTGCTGTCGCGCCTTGGATCCCTTGATCACGGTCAGACAGGAACAAACCCCGGTTCGGGAGGACTCTTGAACCTAGCAAGGGCATTACGGAATTTGGGGATCCTGCAATCTCAGACCCTCAAGGTGGTCAGCGCAATCTGGGGTCAGGCGTCCTATTGGAGTACTGTATCGCGCTCACGTAATCAGGACTTGGTGCTTGAAGTCCTGTCTTTATCGGGGACTATGCAAATCGGATCACCCGAGTGGCAAGCCAACGCGGCATATGTCTTCGAGCGTTGGCATTTTCCGTTGCATTCCGTTTTCAGCAGGATCGTTCAGCTGGCGACGGCCGTGGGAGACGATCAGGTCTGGCACGATCGTCTGTGAAGCGCCCCTCGGAAAATAGGAATAGGCGGCTGTGTGGTGGGCGCTGACGGGCTCGAACCGCCGACCCTCTCGGTGTAAACGAGATGCTCTACCAACTGAGCTAAGCGCCCCCGTGCGGGGAGGCGGGCCATTGCCACAAGCCCGCCATTTTCGCAACCCTGCCTCCTAAGCTGCCAATTTTCTCAGCACATAGTGCAGAATGCCGCCGTTCATGAAATATTCGACTTCGTTCGCGGTGTCGATGCGGCAGAGGGTGTTGAAGGTAAAGGTGGAACCGTCTGGGCGAGTGACTTCGACCGTCACCGTCTGGCGCGGCTGCAGGTTGGCGACGCCGGTGATGGTGAAGCTGTCGTCACCGGTCAGGCCCAGCGTCTGGCGGGTCGTGCCTTCTTCGAACTGCAAGGGCAGCACGCCCATGCCGACGAGGTTCGAGCGGTGGATGCGTTCGAAGCTTTCGACGATCACCGCGCGGACGCCGAGCAAATTGGTGCCTTTGGCCGCCCAGTCGCGCGAAGAGCCGGTGCCATATTCTTTGCCCGCGATGACGACCAGCGGCGTGCCGTCGGCCTTGTGCGCCATGGCGGCGTCGTAGATGGGCATGACTTCGCCGTCGTAGCGGCTCATGCCGCCTTCGACGCCGGGGACCATTTCATTCTTGATGCGGATATTGGCGAAGGTGCCGCGCATCATCACGTCGTGGTGGCCGCGGCGCGCGCCGTAGCTGTTGAAGTCGGCCTTGCTAACCTGATGTTCCATAAGCCATTTTCCGGCCGGGCTGTCCGCCTTGATGCTGCCCGCGGGGGAGATATGGTCGGTGGTGATCGAATCGCCCAATATTGCCAAAGGCTTAGCGCCCACAATGTCGCTGACCGGGGCGGGGGTCATCGACATGCCGTCGAAATAGGGCGGGTTGGCGACATAGGTGGAGCCCGCGCGCCACTGATAGGTTTCGGAGCCTTCGACCTTTATCGCCTGCCAATGTTCGTCGCCGTCATAGACGCGGGCGTAGCGCGCCTCGAACATTTCGCGGCTGATGTTCGCGGTCATCAGATCGTGGATTTCGGCGTTGGTCGGCCAGATATCCTTAAGATAAACCGCGCTGCCATCGGTCGCGGTGCCAATCGGCGTCGTCGTGAAATCTTCGGTCACCGTGCCCTTCAACGCATAGGCCACCACCAGCGGCGGCGAGGCGAGGAAGTTCGCGCGCACGTCGGGCGACACGCGGCCTTCGAAGTTGCGATTGCCCGAAATGACCGAGGCGGCGACGATATCATTGTTGTTGATCGCCTTCGAAATCGGCTCGGCCAGCGGGCCCGAATTGCCGATGCAGGTGGTGCAGCCATAGCCGACGAGGTTGAAGCCCACCGCGTCCAGATCGGCCGAAAGGCCCGCGCGGTCGAGATAGTCGGTCACCACCTGGCTGCCCGGCGCGAGCGACGTTTTCACCCACGGCTTGGGCTTCAGCCCAAAGGCATTGGCCTTGCGCGCGACCAGCCCCGCGGCGACGAGGACGCTGGGGTTCGACGTGTTGGTGCAGCTGGTGATCGCGGCGATAACAACGTCGCCGTCGCCGATGTCATGATCCTTGCCCTCCACCGCGACGCGCTTGGCGCCGTCATGCTTGTACACGCTGGCGAGGTCGTCATTGAAGACATCGTCGACCTGCGTCAGGATGACCTTGTCCTGCGGGCGTTTCGGCCCGGCGAGCGACGGCACGACGCTGCCCATGTCGAGTTCCAGCGTGTCGGTGAAAACGGGGTCGGGCATGTCGGCCGACAGCCACAGCCCCTGCGCCTTGGCATAAGCCTCGACCAGCGCGATCGTGTCGGCGCTGCGCCCGGTGAGCTGCATATAATCGAGCGTTTTTTCATCGATGCCGAAAAAGCCGCAGGTCGCGCCATATTCGGGCGCCATATTGGCGAGCGTCGCGCGGTCCGCCAGCGTGAGCGAGGCGAGGCCGGGGCCATAATATTCGACAAAGCGCCCGACGACGCCCTTCGCGCGCAGCATTTGCGTGGCGGTGAGCACCAGGTCGGTCGCGGTGACCCCCTCGGCCAGCGCGCCCGTCAGCTTGAAGCCGACGACTTCGGGGATCAGCATGGACACCGGCTGGCCCAGCATCGCGGCTTCGGCCTCGATCCCGCCGACGCCCCAGCCCAATACGCCCAGGCCGTTGATCATCGTGGTGTGGCTGTCGGTGCCGACGCAGGTGTCGGGATAGGCCACCACCGCGCCCGAGGCATCTTCGCTGGTCCACACCGCCTGCGCGATATGTTCCAGGTTCAC
The DNA here is from genome assembly GCF_057220455.1 of Sphingopyxis sp. sgz302558. Lineage (NCBI taxonomy): Bacteria > Pseudomonadati > Pseudomonadota > Alphaproteobacteria > Sphingomonadales > Sphingopyxidaceae > Sphingopyxis > Sphingopyxis sp. sgz302558. Next base: position 20,049 of record NZ_JBXPUZ010000002.1, read on the forward strand.
CTGGTGGCAGATGCCGGTGCCGGGGGGGACCGCCTTGAAATTCGACAGCGACTTTGACCCCCATTTCAGGAAGTCATAGCGTTCGCCGTTGCGGTAATATTCAATTTCGACATTTTGCTCAAAAGCTTTGGGGTGACCGAATTCGTCGACCATGACGCTGTGGTCGATCACCAGATGGACGGGGACCAGCGGGTTGATTTTCGACGTGTCGCCGCCCAGCCGTGCGATGGCATCGCGCATCGCGGCGAGATCGACGACGCACGGCACGCCGGTGAAATCCTGGAGCAGCACGCGCGCGGGGCGATATTGGATTTCGGTGTTGCTGGTGGGGTTTTTCTGCCAATCGACCAGCGCCTGAATGTCGGCGGTGGACACGGTAAAGCCGCCATCTTCAAAGCGCAGCAGGTTTTCCAGCAGCACTTTCATGCTGAACGGCAGGCGCGACACATCGCCCAGCTTTGCCGCGGCGCGCGTCAGCGAATAATAGGCGTAATCCTTGCCGCCAACGGTCAGCGTGTCGCGGGTTCCGAGCGTGTCTTTGCCGGTGGCGGTCATGTGGAAGTGCCCCTGTTATGCGCAGCGGCGGGAGAGTCGCGCGCGAATGAAAACCGGGCTTTCGCTTAGGCCGGAGGGCAGGGGGATGGCAAGGGGGGTGGGGGGGTGATGTTGGGTAGATGGCGCGGATCGTACGCGTTTGACGAGTGTGTAGTGATTTGGGTCGTTAGGCGTAATTCAATATCCAACGATAGCACTAACGCATTCAGGCAACCGATGCCCTCACAATCACCTACTGCTTCTGGCTAAGTGATTTGTAGAATTTTCTTGCCTGACCTTGAGCAGGCAGGAATTTGAAGCAGTCGGCATAGTTGTCGATAGCTTGCATTACGCCGAGTAATGCGCCGGGCGCAAAAGCTTGAGTCTGCCCAGTGCTCCAATGCGCCAGGAAATTCGCGCTGATCGTCGCGACCGCGATGTTCAGACCCTGAACTTGCGCAGCGTCAAGAACAAGCGAATTCGCATTTGCGTGCAATTTGACCTGGGCATCGATGGCACCAATGAGATGCCCTAGCATGCGCCTATCGTCGCTCAGTGCGATGTCCATTGGAACAGGGATGCGGCACCTTATGATGATCTCTTCCAGCACATATTCTAAATACTGACGGATGCGAGGTGCTGCATCCTGCGTGTTTCCGGCGTTGAGGAGGGCCATTGTCGCGTGGCGTACGAGATTTACTGCGTTAGATTGCGGCAACACCGCCGTTCGCGGTGTTCCCTCGATACGCTGATGTGACCAACCCGCAGTTCCCCCGTTGGTATTGAAGTATTTTTCGAGAAGCGTGTCGTGGCTCAGCAAGATGACCTGTAGCCCGTTCTGCACGATCGGCCGGCTGAAGCGGGTTCTAATCACCTCCATTAAATGGAATTGATGGCCAGCATCTAAGCTAGACGTCACATCGTCAAACAGAACGAACTTCGCGCTACCGCCGTAAAGTGACGCCGCAGCCAGATACACCGAAATTGCAAAGGCATTCCGATAGCTCTCGGACAGTACGGACTGTGCCGACACGTTTGCCAATTCATGAAAGTTCGCAAGAGAGATTTGTAGGTCTTCGGTCCCTGCTCGCTTGGAAATTGCAGGAACCACCCGATCGAAAATTATGTTCTCGAATATCTGCCGGCAGACAGGCTCGACGGCCTCAAGCCGACGCGATGCTGCGTCGGATTCTGCCTGAGAGAACGCGCCCGAAGCGTCGGTGAGAAAATTTCGCACTCTCTCAATCCTGTCGAGTTCGGAGGAGACCTCCGAAAGAGTAGCTAGAGATGTCTGAAAGCTCAGCAAGGCCGCCTGTAATCGACGCGCTGCTTCCACTTTTTCTGTAACGGCGACAAGCGACGGTGGTAGCTTCTGCTCCAACGCGAACTTCTCGGCAGTGACGGCGGCTAACGCATCGGCTATCCGCTGCCGAATAACCTCCAAACGGGCCTGCAAGCTGATGGCGGTCGCCTCGGTGAACTCACCGGACAAGATTTGTGCTTTCGCGCTGGCGATCAGTAGTTCTTCACCGGCTAGCTTCGTGGATCTCTCAACTTCCGCGAGGCGATCCCAATCGTCCGCCGCCCAAGTTTGGGAAAGCTTGGCGGACGCGGTGGTCACCGCATCATAGAGATCGATTTTTCCCTTTGCATATTCTAACACCGACGTGTCACCCTGACGATCACATGCGGGGCAGACTGTCTTGTCCATCCAATCTTCACGCCCGGTGATTTCTCGGGTCAAACGATAGAGGCGCAGAAATATGTCGCCCTGAGTTTGTTCGAGCGCGAAATCGCGCTCACGCGCGATTTCGACAAGCTGTGCAACGATCTCGGCTGTTGGGAGTGCTGCATTCGCCTCGGTCCAGCGGGTCTCCGCTTGTAGCAACACGGCCAACCGTTCCCTATCCGGCCCGCCTTCTGCTTCGCGCACAGAGATCAAACATTCCTCGGGCGATATCTCATCGAACGATTTCCCTTCGCATTTCTTTTGAATAAGCGGAATGTTGTGAAGGATCGCATGCGCTTTCGTCCGAAGCTCTTCGTTCGCCAGGCCCGGCGCTGGCTCTTCTCCCACAAGTGCGAAATAAGATTCGCGTATATTGGCTTGCGCTTGCCTAGTCTGCCGCTGGGCCAGCGTTTTTCGGCCGATCTTAGAGTTAAAGTCAAAATGGTTGTTGAAGGCTCGCGTGTTATTCAAAGTCTGTAATGACTGACGCAATGCAGAATAGCTTCCGAGTCCTAGGAGGCCGGAGAATGATCTACCACGATTGAGCGGAGTTTCATCGATGAAGCGCTGAAACGTCTTTGCATCGAGGAGAACGAACTCGCGATTCAATTCTTGCAATAGGGCTTCGCCGTCACGGCCGTCGCTTGTCGTGACCGACCGTGCACCGGCGGAATCCCGAGTAACCGTGACACTGATACTTGCTCCGCCTTGGTCGGGTCGGAGAGTAAGAACGATTGTCCCCGTGTTTCCCGGATGGAAGCGATTGAGATAGTAACTACTGCCACGCTCGGAAGCTGGCAGTGCTTCGAGCTTGGGAATTTCGGATGTTAGGGCATAAGTCACAGCCTCAAAAATTGAACTTTTGCCAACGCCGTTTGGTGCAAACACCGAGTTGACTTTTTCAGTGTGGAATTTGAGCTCTAACGGAGCGCCCGCGTTGTTGATACCGCGGAATCCTTCGATGGAAATCTGTTCGAGGAGCCAACTCATACTGAAGCCTCCCTGTCGTCGCCTGATTCCGGCGTTTCCTGATGTGCCGTTACTGCAGTGGCTGCATGCAGCGCATTCCAGATGACTGCGTTATCTATGACGCTTCCAGCTGCGAGCTGCGCAAGATAAGGCGAAAGCGCTGCGGCAAGCGGTGCATCCATCTGCCCGAGAAGCTGTGCGAAGTTGACTAGGTTCTCCCTTGTTCCCAAGCCATCGTCGATTCCAAATTCATATGTTTTTTTCGCCATATCGCCCCCTGCGGCCAGCACAATACATAACTAAATCTGCGTAACCAACGAATTAGTCAGAATCGATATGATCGCGCCGCGGTGATTCAGTGACTCGACAACCTTGACATTGTTCCCGATTTGTTCTAACGCGCTCGCCTCTTGGGTTGAGGGAAAAAGCCACCATGTTTACGCAAAAATCAGATGACCGAGGGTGGCAGGCTGAACGTTCGTCGAAGCAGCAGCCAGACACGATCGACTCGTCTGTCAATGAATTGCCGGATCGGTGGTGCTTCGGGCTTTCCAGTCCATACATTCAACGGTTGATTTTTCGCGCCGGTGAGCTCGATAACTTATGTATGCTTTGACGATGGCGCCACTTGTCCCAAACCCTCAAGCTCAGCTCTTTCTCTCACCACTGGAACGAGCAACCGTAGTCCTTCAGTCCAGCAGCGGTCGGCCAAGCTAGCGCAGCGCCCTTCGGCTCAACAAAAGCCAAACCCCGCGACAAGAGCTGCGGGTTGGACAGCTCCCGGCGATCCAAGATCATTCCGGGGGAATGATCGACCCGGCAACTGGGCGATGGAGAAAAAACTTCTTTCCTACACGAACCAAATAGGTTCATCATGCTCCCTCAATCTCACCAACTGATTCGGGAAAGGGCGGGGTATGGCGGGGAAGCGGGAGGCGGGGAAGCGGGAGGAGGCTAAGCGCGATGGGGGCAAGCTGGCGGCTTCGCCGTTGATGCCGGGGGCGCGGGTGCGCGAGGATGGGTGGACGAACGCGCGGACCAAGATGTTTCTGGGCAAGCTGGCGCAGACCGGCTGCGTCACCGATGCCGCGCGGGTGGCGGGGATTTCGCGCAATTCGGTGCGGCGGGCGCGGGCGCGCTATGCCCCGTTTGACAAGGCGTGCCGCGCGGCGCTGGCGCAGGCCCTGCGCGGGCTGGAGGCGGTGGCCTGGCAGCGTGCGGTCGAGGGGCGCGAGACCATCATCATCCGCAAGGGCGAAGAGGTCGAGCGGCGCATTTCGCCGTCCGACGCGATCCTGAAAATGCTGATCCAGCGCGGCGACCTGTCCGGCGTGGGGGTGTTGGCCGACGAGAGCGGCGCGGTGTTGCTGGACGAACGCGGGCTGCCGCTGGGGCCCGACGATTTTATCACGCGCGACGAGGATGCCGCGGGGTGGGGCTGGATCGACGGGCGCAAGACGCGGCAAGCGGCGGGCGCGCGCGCGCGGTTGATGGCCAAGCTGGATGCCATGGCGGCGCGCATCGGCGTGGAGGAACGCACCACGGCGCGCTGCCGCCGCTGTCACCAGCCGCTGGACGATGCGGTGTGGGCCGAAATTGTGCGGCGCGGCGGCGGGCGCGACCCCTATGCCGTGGGTGGCGGGGCGGAGAGCCAGGGCGCCGCCGCCGCCCCGGCCTGCGAAAATCACGCGCGGTGATCGCGGACCTTAATCCGATGACGGTGGTTAAGGCCCTGCAGGTGCGACGCGCATTTCGCGCGCATAGTGAAAGGAACCGTCATGAAAATGAACCCAATCCCCCTGCTGGCGAGCGTTGCCGGCTTTGCCGCGCTGGCCGGCTGTGCCACGATTGAAGAAACTGTCGCCGAGGAAACGGCCAGCACCTATTACGCCACGCTGACCGGCGCGCAGGAAGTGGGCGGGGGCGATCGGAACGGGTCGGGCAAGGCCGAAATATCGATCTCTGACAATTTCGGCCAAGTGTGCTGGGACCTGAACGATATCAGGGGCATCGGCCCGATCACCGCCGCGCATATCCATGTCGGCGCGCCCGGAACGAACGGTCCGCCGGTGTTTACCCTGCGGCCCGCCAACGAGGGCGGCTATAAAGGTTGCACCGATGGCGCGGAATGGACCCAGGACCGGATCGAGAGAAATCCGCAGCGATATTATGTCAATGTCCACACCGCGGAATATCCCAACGGGGCAATCCGCGGCCAGCTGCGCCCCTGAGCGCGAACCGCGACCCCGCGAAGCCCGGACTGCCGCTTGCAGGCCGGGCGGCGCGGGGTCGCCCCCCCCCCTTTCCAAATAGCGATCCCATCGCCAACATCGACCTGATCGGTGACCCGGCCAAGAATTTTGCGGTGATCATGAAGGGCGGGGCGGTGGTCAAGGGGGAGTGACCCCTACCAGCGCGCCAGTTTGATGAAGAGCGCGGTGCCGAGGCCCATGGGGACCATTGCCAGCGCCGAGAGCAGGAAGACGGTCCACAGCGGGGCGCCGGTGCTGACGAGATACCAGCCGCCGGTCAGCACGACCGTCAGGCGCAGCGCCTGCGCCGCGATGGCGCCGCCGACGCGGCCCGCGCCTTGCGAGGCGAAATAAAGGCAAAGCCCAAGCCCGAAGAAGCCATAGCTGAACCCCGCGATGCCGAGATAGTCATAGGCGGCGCTGCGCACCGCGGCGGCGTCGGTGAAAAGATCGACCCACAACCCCGGCGCGAACGCGGCGACGATGCCAAGCAATGCGAGCGCGGCGAAGGCGAGCCCGCCTGCGGTCCAGGCGATGCGCCGTGCGCGCGCGACATTGCCTGCGCCGATGGCGGTGCCGACCATCGGCACGCAGGCGACGCCGACCGAAAAGGCGATGGGGATGAGCAGAAATTCGAGCCGGACGCCGATGCCATAGCCCGCCAGCGCCTCTGCCCCAAAACGGGCGACGAGCGCGGTGAGGATGAGGATGGTCGAAACCGACAGGAGCGGCGAGAGCATCGCCACCGCGCCAACGCGCAGCAGATCGGCGATATAGCGCAGCTGCAGTGCGCCCGGGCTCCACACAAGGCGCAGCGGCGCGCGCGCGCTGCGCAGATGGATGAACAGCACGACTGCCGCCGCGGTGAAGGCGGCGACCTGGCCGAGCGCGACACCGGCCATGCCGAGCGGAGGGACAGGGCCGAGGCCCAGCCCGAAAGCGCCGCCGACCGCGACCTGCACCAGTCCCGCCGCCAGCAAGGTGGCAGCGGGGACGGCCATATTGCCCGCGCCGCGCGCCACCGATGCCAGCATATTGGTGACCCAGATGGCGGTGATCGCGAGAGCGGCGACATTGGCATATTGGATCGCCGACGCCAGCACGGCGCCGCGCCCGCCCATGGCGGCAAAGGCAAGCGGACCAAAGGCGCGCACCGCGAGGCTGAGCAGCAGCCCGAGCCCGAGCCCGATGGCGAGCGCGGCGAAGGCAAGGCCGCGCGCACGCGCCTGATCACCGCTGCCCAGCGCGCGGCTGATCGCGCCCGACACAGTGCCGCCCATCGCGCCGGCCGAAAGCATCTGCATCAGCATGAAGACCGGAAAGACCAGCGCGACGCCGCCCAAGGCCGCGACCCCCAGCGTGCCGACATAAGCCGTCTCGGCAATCGAGACGACCGTCGCCGAGCAGAGCGCGATGAGATTGGGCAGGCTGAGCCGCACCAAAGTCGACAGGATCGGCCCATCGCGCAGCAAGGCGGCGCGCGCTTGCGCGGCAGTCGGGGGAATGACGGTGGCTTCGGTCATGCCGCCACTTGCTGTGGGCCGGGCGGCGCAAAGCCGGGTTTGCGCCAGGGCGGATCGGCGATTTCGTGCGCGCCGCGCTCGACGCCGTCGAGATAGCCAAAATAGGAGGCAATCAGCCGCTCGCCGGGTTCTTCGATAGCTGTGCGGCCGTGCATGAAGCGGCTGTTGTCGAGGATCAAGATATCGCCGCTCTGCCAGCCGACGGGATAGGTAATCGGGTCCGCCGCTTGCTGGATGGCGTCAACAATCCAGTCGGGGATGATGCTGCCGTCGTCGAACAACGGCACATGATCATTGTTGAGATACAGCCGCGCGAAGAGGAGGAAATTGCCGAACGCCAGCTCGCCGCCAAAGAGCGTGCGGTGCAGCGCGGGGGCGGTGAAATAGCGCACGATGCCGCCCGGCAGGCGGCGAAAGCCATAGGGGCAGTGCGCGGGCGGGTTGGCGAGCAGGCCGTCGTCGGGTTGGGGTGTGCCGAGCCAAAAGGCGAGGATGGCGGGCGGCGCGGGCTGAATGTACAGCAGCGCGCGGTGCTCGAGCGCGGCGCGCACGGGCGCGGGCAAGCGGCGGACGAGTTCGACGCCGTCGCACCAGGTCGTCTGCCCGCCTGCGCGCGGCGCATCGAGGCAGTGGAAAAAGCACAGATCGGGCTTCCATGGTTCGCGCGACAATTCGGGGTGCAGCGGAAAGGCGTCGGTCCCAAGGTTGACCGACTGGATATTGTTCTGTTGGTCGAGCATCGCGCGATTGGGGCTTTGGTTGAAAACCGACACCGCGCAATATTGTTTGGCAAAGGCATTGAAGCTGGCCAGCCCGGCGGGATAGCCGCGCACAAGCACGGCAGAGGTGCGCAGTTGTTCGCCGATGGTCGCTGCGGGCACGGCGTCGAGGGTTTCGCCAGCGGCGGCCTGAACCAAGGTGAGAGGTCGGTCGGGATAGGGCCGCGAGACGTTGGGCATCGCCCATCTATGCGAGCAGGTACGACATTGCTACATCCGAGGCATGTCCGGCACAGAAATGTTGGCGCTGCAGCGCGATCCGCATTTCTACCTCTATGGTTTTGACGCGGGCGACGCGCTGTTCCTGCGGATGAACCGCGAATGTTATGCGCGGTCGATTTTCTTTGATGACCGGATTGTCACGCTGGACGACCAGCTGATCCGCGTGCCGTGGGCCGATGTGGCGGCGGCGCGGCCCAGCGCCGCTGCCGCGCCGGAGCTGGGCTGGATTTTCCACATGGCCCACACGGGATCGACGCTGCTGGCGCGCGCGCTGGAACAAGCAGGCCGCACGCTGGTGATCCGCGAGCCGGTGACGCTGCGCGCGCTGGGCGTCGAGGCCGGGGCGGCGGGGAGCGATGCGGCGGCGAGCGAAAGCTGGCAACGGCGGCTGGACGTCGCCGCCGCTATGCTGGCGCGCCGCTTTGCCGATGATGACCGGGTGGTGGTGAAGGCCAATGTGCCCGTCAACGCCATCATCCCCGCGCTGCTGGCGGTATCGGCGCAGCCGCGCGGCATTTTGCTGCATTTCGGCCTTGACGATTATCTGACCGCCATTTTGCGCAGCCCCAATCATCGCAATTGGGTGGAACGCATTTTTGCCGAAATGCGCATCGCGGCGTTGCCGGAGGTGGGTGCGGCGGCGCTGGACCCCGCCGAAAAGGCCGCCGCGCTGTGGCTGTTCCAGATTCGCGCCTATGCCGCCGCGCTCGCCGCCAATCCCGCGCTGTGCAGTCTGGACGCCAATATATTGTTCGACGCGCCGCAGGTCAGCCTGTCGGCCGCCGCGCGCTATTTCGGCTGTCCGCTGTCTGACGCCGCCGCCGGGGCGATTGTGTCAGGGCCGCTGTTTTCAACCTATTCGAAAAATCCCAACGCCGCCTTTGACAATCGCCAGCGCAAGGCACGGATTGCCGCGACACGCGCGGAATTGGGCGCTGAACTGGAACGCGCGCGGCGCTGGATCGCGCCGCGGGTGGCCGCTTTGCCATTGCCCGACCGGCTGGCGCAGCCGCTGTGCGGCGAGAATGCGGTGCTGCTGTAAATCCGGGTGCAGGCTGGGTAGCCTGCGGCGATTGCGGCGGCAGCGGCGCGAGATCCGTGTTAGAAGCTGACCACCGCGTTGAATGACATATAGCGGGTGTCGCGCGGATCGGGCGCATTTGGTGCGCGCCGCAGAAATTCGCCTTTGGCGAGCAGCAGCCCGTTCCATTCCAGCCGCAGCCGCTTGGGGACCAGCCAATAGCGTAAGCGCGCTTCGATCTGATGCCCGGCAAAGCGGCCCGATTGGCCCGTTGGATCGCGCACGCCGGTCGTGGAGAAGCTGTCGAACCGCGAGGCGAGCCATAGCGGTTTCCACGCCGCAAAAATGTCGAGGCGCTTGTTCGGAGTGGCCTCAACCCGGATGCCCGGCCCAAGCACATTGGCGCGGCCGACCGAGTTGTAGAGACCGGCGGGGGCGAGTTCGGCGCGCCGCATGCCAAACAACGTGTCGAAGCGGCCAAAGCGCCGCCCGCGTCCATCGCCGCTGGCATAATCGAATTCGAGCGCGATGCGCGGCGACCAGGGACGGCGCAATGTATAGCCCAGTTCGGCATGGGCCGCCCATGCTGACACGTCGAGTGTCGGTGCAGTGGCGGCAAGCCCGCTGCTGATCGTGCCGAACTGGTAAATGGTTTCGCTGTCGAAATCGATTTTGCCCACGGACGGTTCGCGGACCATCCGCAAGGCCACGGTCTCTAGCGAGCGGTCACGGGACTGGCCGTCCGGTCGGTCGCGCTCGCCAAGATGGAAAAAGGAGAGCTCGGCGGCGGCGCCGCTGCGCCCGAGCTTTTTGGAAATGATGCCGCCCCACAGCACCAGATCAAAACTCTCGCGGTCGAAACGGACGCGGTTGTTGGCCAGCGCGGCGCGGTCGCCGGGCAGGCGAACCTGCGGCAAAGTGTAAATCAGCGTTGCCGATGTTCCGCGGCCCAAACCCAGATCGGCACGCACGCCGGTATAGCCATTGGTGGTGTTGCGGTAATCGTCGGCGGCGACCAGACGGCGCGAGCCGAGGTTGAGGGTGAAGCGGCCAGCCTGCACGGCCATAGAGGTACCGGAGCCGAACGCGCCCGGCTGTTCGTAGGCGACATAGGCCTGAACCAGTTCGGCGGTATTGACTTCATTGGAGGTGACGGGCGTGCCAGGGTTGTCGCCATAGACACGGCTGTCAAAAAGCTCGGCGCCGATGCGCAGATCGCCGGTCCGATATTCGCCACCGACGATGGTGCGCAGATTGAGAAGCTGGTCGCTGGTGTTAAACCCGGAACGCGCCTGGCCGGTGATCGTTTCGTAGCGCAAACGGACGCTGCCGGTGACGGTCAGGCCGTCTTGCGCATGGGCAGGCGCAGACAGCAACAGGAACATAATCAGGGCGGTCGGTTTCAAGCAAGCCTCCATCGCTCTGCAAGCAGAGTCCGTCAGGCAACGCTTGGGCGCCGTAGCGCTTGACCGGGAGGTCGCTTAACCCCGGAGCGCTTGACCTAAGGTGATTTGCGGCGGCCAACAAGGCCGAATTGTCAGGACGGCGCGAATTGACCAATCGCCGCCCGTCAATCACCGGTTGTGCGGCGCAGCATGTGCTGTCATGCTCCACACTATGCCCGAAACCCATGTCATTGCCGCCATCGTCTGGGCCATCATTTTGGGCGGGGCAGGCGGGCTGCTGACCACCATCGGGCCGTGGTATCGCGCGCTGAAGAAACCGCCGTGGCAGCCGCCGGACTGGCTGTTTGGCCCGGCATGGACGCTGATATTGGGGCTGGCGGCGTGGGCGGCAGTGCTGGCGTGGGACGGCGCGGTCGATGATGCCGGGCGGACCGCGATTATCGTCCTCTATGGCGTGAACTTCGTGTTCCACTTTTTATGGTCGCCGTTGTTTTTCAATTTCCGGCGGCCCGACTGGGCGCTGGTCGAGGTGGTGTTTCTGTGGGGGTCGGTGCTGGCGCTGTGCGTGGGGCTGCGCCAGTTTTCGGTGCTCGCGAGCTGGTTGATCGTGCCCTATTTTGTCTGGGTCAGCTTTGCCGCGATCCTGAACCTGTACATTGTGCGGTTGAATGCGCCGTTCGGGCGCGCGGCCGAGGCGGTTGAGTGAACCGTCGCTAAATTTCGGATAAACGAAGGGTTCATCTGGGCGCGTCGATAAGCGTTGCGGTCCGCAGCATTGATGCCGTGCGGACGACGAGCAGACGTCTGGCGGCGGCGGAGCGAGGAACATCGCGTGACGCTGGCCGTTTTGCCTTTGCTCGCAGACGAATTTCACTCGGATAATACGAGGAGGATAAAATGAAAAAGACCCTTGGACTGATTTTGGCCGCCGCTGTGATGGCGCCCGTTGCGGCGCCGACCGTGGCCTTTGCCGATCCGCCCGCCTGGGCCCCCGCGCATGGCAAGCGTGCCAAGGACCGCGTTTATGATAGCCGTGGCCGCTATTACGAGCCGCGCCGCATTGGCCGTGACGACCGCATCTGGCGCGGGCGCGATGGCAAATATTATTGCCGCCGCGAAAATGGCACCACCGGCCTGATCATCGGGGCGGGGGTCGGCGCGCTGATCGGCCGCGAGATCGACAGCCGCGGCGACCGCACCGTCGGCACCATCCTGGGCGCGGTGGGCGGCGGCCTGCTGGGCCGCGAGATTGATCGCGGCTCGCTGCAGTGCCGGTGAGGCCTTAGCGACATGCGAAAAGGGGATACCCAATAGCGTGTCCCCGGACAACATATAACCATATAGGTTATTTTCGCTTGACAGCGTGACGCTGTTATGGCACAAAACAGGACTATCGAGAATTGCGAGTCGGGCCGGTCGGTCGGGGTGAAAGCCCTGATCGGGCGGCCCGATTGCGTTGGGGGAGTTCGGGTTGTGGGCGGGAGTTCCTTTGGAAGGGCGGACGTGGCGGCTGCAGACCGTGCAGGGACCGAATGAAGGCGCCCGAGCTGGCGGCGCTTCCTGAAGCGCAGCGCGCGGCCTGGATCAACCGGCAGACCGACAAAAGCGCCGCTGACTATGAATGTGACTGGAGCAATTGGGCGCGCCCCGACCAATTGCCGCCGCCGGCCGACTGGGCGGTGTGGCTGCTGCTCGCCGGGCGCGGCTTTGGCAAGACGCGCGCCGGGGCCGAATGGGTGCGCGCCGTGGCACTGGGGCGTCCAGGCGCGCGGATCGCGCTGGTTGCCGAAACGCCGGCCGAGGCGCGCAGCGTGATGGTGGAGGGCGTTAGCGGCCTGCTCAACATCGGCGTGCCGGGTGAGCGACCCGAGTTTGAGAGCAGCCTTAAGCGGCTGTTATGGCCGAATGGCAGCGTGGCGACGCTGTACGGCGCGAGCGACGCCGACAGCCTGCGCGGGCCCGAGCATGATTTCGCCTGGTGCGATGAGGTGGGCAAATGGCCCGATGCGGTGACGGCGTGGGACAATTTGATGCTGACCTTGCGGCGCGGCAGGGGGCCGCAGGCGATCGCAACCACGACGCCGCGCGGCGGGCCGCTGTTGCGGCGGCTGGTGGCCGAGACCGGCGTCGTGGTGACGCGGGGGCGGACGCAGGCCAACCGGCTCAACATGGATAGCGGCTGGGTAGAGGCGATGGAGCGGATCTATGGCGGGACGCGGCTGGGGCGGCAGGAGCTGGACGGCGAGCTGCTGGAGGATGCCGAGGGCGCGCTGTGGACGCGCGATTTGATCGAGCGGTGCCGGGTGGCGGCGGACAGCGTGGGTGTGCCGGGGCGCGTGGTGATCGGGGTTGACCCGCCTGCGGGCGGCAGTGCTGGCGGCGGCGGTGATGCGTGCGGGATTGTCGTGTGCGGGGCCTTACGCGACGGGCAGCTGGCGGTGCTGGAAGATGCGAGCGTTGCGGGCCTGGGACCGGCGGGCTGGGCTAAGGCGGTGAGCGCGGCCGCGGCGCGCTGGCGGGCGGACCGGGTGGTTGCCGAACGCAATCAGGGTGGGGCGATGGTGGCCGAAGTGCTGTGGCAGGCCGACCCGGCATTGCCGGTGAAGCTGGTGTGGGCGGCGCACGGCAAAGGCGCGCGCGCCGAGCCGGTGGCGCTGCGCTACGAACGCGGCGAGGTGGTGCATGCCGGGGTGTTTCCCGCGCTGGAGGACGAGCTGTGCGGGCTGGTGATGGGGGGCGGTTATGCCGGTCCTTCGACAGGCTCAGGAGGGCGCTCACCGGACCGCGCCGATGCATGCGTGTGGGCGCTGACCGCGCTGGGCGAGGGGCAGCGCGTGGGGGATGGGGTGCGGGTGAGGGTGGTTTAGGGACGTTGGCTAAAGGCGAAGCTTAGCCCCTCCGTCACGCCCTGCGGGCGCGCCGACACCCCATGTCTGCTTTGCAGCCACAGGGAGGATTTAAGCAGGAGACGATCATGAAATTCTGGAGCCGTAAGGCCGCGCAGGGTGCTGCGCGGCCATTTTTGTCGCGTTTTTCGGGGGCCGCGCCGGTGGCTGCGCCTTCGTATGAGGTGCAGTTTCGCGAGGCTTATCTGGGCAATGCCATTGCTTCGCGGGCGGTGCGGATGGTGGCGGAGGCTGTTGGCGAGGCGCCGCTTGTGGCGTCGGATCCGGCGCTGGTGGCTTTGGTGCGGCGCGCGAGCGCGGGGCAAGCTTTGCTCGAGACTTTGGCGGCGCAGTTGATGCTGCATGGCAATGCCTATGTGCAAATCATTGGCAGCGTTGATGGCGTGCCGAGCGAGCTGTTTGCGCTGCGGCCCGAGCGGGTGAGCGTCGAGGCCGATGGGCGGGGGTGGCCGGTGGCCTATCGCTATCGCGTGGGCGGACAGGTGATTTTGCTTGATGCGCTGGACGAGTTGGGACGGCCAGCGATCGTGCATTTGCAGGGGCTGCACCCCGGCGATGACCATTATGGCGTGGGGTGCTTGTCGGCGGTGGCGGCGGCGGTGGCGGCGCATAATGCGGCCAATCGCTGGAACCGCGCGCTGCTCGACAATGCGGCGCGGCCATCGGGGGCGCTGGTGCATGAGGGCGAGAAGGGATTGCCGCTGTCGCCCGAACAGTTTGACCGGCTGCGCGCCGAGCTGAACGAGAGTTTCGCGGGAGGGGCCAATGCGGGGCGGCCGATGTTGCTGGAAGGCGGGCTGAAATGGCAATCGCTGTCGCTGTCGCCCGCGGACATGGATTTCCTGGCGCTGAAGGATTCAGCCGCGCGCGAAATCGCGACCGGCTTTGGCGTGCCGCCGATGCTGCTGGGGCTGCCGGGGGATGCGACTTATGCGAATTACCGCGAGGCCAGCCGCGCGCTGTGGCGGCAGGCGGTGTTGCCGCTGGCGGGCAAGATTTTGGGCGGGATCGCGGGCGCGTTGACGCCGTGGTTCGCCGATGCGAGCTTGCGCGTCGATGTCGATAAGGTGCCGGCGATGGCCGAGGACCGCGAGCGGCTGTGGGCAATGGTGGCGAGCGCCGACTGGCTGACGCGCGAGGAAAAGCGGGCGTTGGTGGGGGTGGAGTGAGGCCTGCACCGTAGCCCTGAGCTTGTCGAAGGGCGTGGCACGGATTTGCGCCGTCAGTTTGTTGCTGCGCGACGGGCTTCGACAAGCTCAGCCCTACGGTGAGTTAGCGGGCATCGCAGCCCCTACCCAACGGGAGGGGGTTTCAGTTTTGGAGAAAAATCATGAACGAGGAAGCGGCGTTGGCGCGCCTGCTGAGCGATGCGGCTGCGCCTGATGATGTGTTGTGGCGCGCGGCGGTGGAAGAGGCGGCGGAGCTGGGAGCGCGGCGGGCGCTGGCGCGGCTTGGCCTGGCCGACGAGGCGGCGCGCGATGATGTGAGCGAGCTGCGCGAACTGCTGAAAGCCTGGCGCGATGCCAAATCGAGCGCATGGAAGGCGGCGGTCGATTGGGCGGTGCGCGGGGCGCTGGCGCTGCTGTTGATCGGACTTGCCGTCAAACTGGGGTTTGGCGCGTGGGTGCGGTGATGGGGGCGGTGGTGGCCGCGCCAGCACAGGCCCACCCCCGGCCCCTCCCGCAAGCGGGAGGGGAGATCCGGTTCGCGGGCTATGCCGCCATTTTTGACCGGGTGGACCGCGGCGGGGATGTGGTGCGGCGGGGGGCTTTTGCCGGGTCGTTGGCGGCAGGGGTGCGGGTTCCTTTGTTGTGGCAGCATGATCCCGCGCGGGTGATCGGCACAGTCGAGGGGCTGGCGGAGGATGCGCGGGGATTGCGCGTGGTGGCGCGGGTTGGCCCGCGCGTCGGCGCGCTGGTCGCGGCGCGGCGCATGACCGGGCTGTCGTTCGGATATCGGGTGAAGCGCGCGGCGGGGGTGGGTCCGCGCGTGCTGCACGATGTCGAACTGATCGAGGTGAGTTTGGTGAAGCAGCCGATGCAGCCGCTGGCGCGGGTGATTGCGGTGGAAGTTGGTCAAGTGAAGGAGTGAGTTTATGGATATCGAGGTAAAGGCCGAGGCGCTGGAAGGCGCGTTCGAGGCGGTGTTGGCGGCGGAGGAAATTGCCGCGGTGCGCGGCGAGGTGGCGGCGTTGCGCGCGCAGGTCGAGCGGGCGGCAGTAAGCGCGGCGCGCCTGCCGCTCGACGGGGTGAAGTCGGCGGATGGCGGCGTGCGCGATCCGGCGCGCGTGGCCTTTGCCGAGCGTTATCTGCGGCGCGGGCTGGATGTGGGCGTGGAATTGAAGGCGCTTAGCGGGGCCACCAATGCCGAGGGCGGTTTTGCGGTGCCGCGCGAGATTGATGAAATGATCGGCGCGACGCTGAAATCGCTGTCGCCAATTCGCGCCATCGCCAACGTCGTGCAGACGGGCACCGCTGGCTATCGCAAGCTGATCGCAACCGGTGCGACGGCAGCGGGCTGGGTTGGCGAGACCGCGGCGCGGCCCGAAACCGCAACGCGCAGCTTTACCGAAATTGTGCCGCCGACGGGGTCGCTCTATGCCAATCCGGCGGCGAGCCAGGCGATGCTCGACGATGCGATGTTCGATGTTGAAGGCTGGCTGGCCGACCAGATTGCGCGCGAATTTGCCGTTGCCGAAGGCGCGGCGTTTCTGACCGGCAACGGGGTGAATCGGCCCAAAGGGCTGCTGACCTATGCCACGACCAACCAGAATGACACGGCGCGGCCATTCGGCACGATCCAGCATGTGGCGTCGGGCGTAGCGGGGGCATTTCCGGCGGCAAACCCGCAGGACAAGCTGGTCGATCTGGTCCACGCGCTGCGCGCGCCCTATCGCCAGGGTGCGACCTGGGTGATGAACAGCGATACGTTGGGGCGCATCCGCAAGCTGAAAACGAGCGACGGCGCGTTCATCTGGCAGCCGGGGCTGATCGAGGGGCAAGCCGCGACGCTGCTGGGCTATCCGGTGGTCGAGGCTGAAGATATGCCCGACATCGCCGCCGACAGCCTGTCGATCGCGTTTGGCAATTTCCGCGAGGCTTATGTCATTGCCGACCGCGGCGAGACAGCGATCTTGCGCGATCCGTTCAGCAACAAGCCGTTTGTGCATTTTTACGCGACCAAGCGCGTGGGCGGCGCGCTGGCGAACAGCGAGGCGGTGAAACTGATGAAATTTGCCGTGAGCTGATGCGCTTCCCCTTCCCTTCGGGGGAGGGGCTTTTTGGGTTCACGCAGAGGGCGCAGAGGGAACAGAGACCGCAGAGGGCTTTTTGAGCGAAGCTTTTTCTTTCCCTTGCACTTTGGTGAGGGCTGCGAGGTTTTGGACAAGAGGGCTTGGCAAACGTTTTCTTTGCGGACTCTTTGGAACTCGGCGCTCTCTGCGTGAAACATTTTCGGACGCGAGGGGGCGGCCCCTCCGACCCCTTCGGGGCCACCTCCCCATGCCCTGCGGGCACAGAGGGGATTGGGAGAGTGATATGCACAGTTTGACAATCGAGGCCGGCCCTCTGCCGGTATCGCTGGCCGAGGCGCGGGAGTGGCTGCGGCTGGGGCCGAACACCGAAGATGGCGTCGTGACGGCACTTATCCGCAGCGCGGCCAATTTGTGCGAGCTGGCGACGGGGCAGATGCTGGTCGTGCGCGAGGTTGCCGAGGAGCGGCCGGTGGCGGACGGGTGGATACGGCTGCGCCGGCAGCCGGTGCGCAGCGTGATCGATGTGACGCTGCAACCCGAAACGGGCTTGCCAGTGGTGCTGGCGCGCGAGGCCTGGGAAATGCGCGCCGAGAATGATGGCGCGGTGGCGGTGCGGGTGCTGCAGCCGGGCGCGGCGGAAAGCGTGATCGTGCGCTATCAGGCGGGGCTGGCGTTGGAAGCGGGCGCCGTGCCCGACGCGCTGAAGCAAGGGATGCTGCGGATGATCCAGCACCTTTACGCGGCGCGGGACGGCGGCGGCGAACCTGCTGTTCCCAACATTGTGACGGCGCTGTGGACGCCGTGGCGGCGGGTGTCGCTGTGAGCGCGGAGGCGGCGGTCGCGGCGCGGCTGGCGGCTTTGCTGCGCGGCGACGCGGCGCTGATGGGCGCGGTCAATGCCGTGCACGAAGGGCCGGCGGCGCGCGCGACCTTGCCCTTTGTGGCGATCGGGCCGCTGGGGGTGAGCGACTGGGGGACCAAGGATCGTCCCGGGGCCGAGGTGCTGGTGCGGGTGACCTGGGCCGCGCCGGATGGCCCGGGGGACGGGTTGGTGGGTGCGCGCGTGG
The DNA here is from genome assembly GCF_057220455.1 of Sphingopyxis sp. sgz302558. NCBI lineage: Bacteria > Pseudomonadati > Pseudomonadota > Alphaproteobacteria > Sphingomonadales > Sphingopyxidaceae > Sphingopyxis > Sphingopyxis sp. sgz302558. The sequence continues at coordinate 37,709 of NZ_JBXPUZ010000002.1, forward strand.
CGGCGGTGGTAACTGCTCTGCGCGGGGTTCAGGACGGCTGGGAGCTGGTGAGCGCGCGGCTGCTGCGCGCGCGCGGCGAGCATGACAAGACCGGGCGCTGGGTACAGGCGTTTGAGGTGCGGGTGCGGTGTTTGGTGAACTAGAGCACCGTAGCCCTGAGCCTGTCGAAGGGCGCGGCGCGTTTAAAAGCTTGGGCGCATTCCTGCGCCACGTGCTTCGACAGGCTCAGCACTACGGTGTTTCGGGCAGCGGTGCCTAGTCTTTTGGCGGCATCGTGTTTGTGGCCATATAATCGGCGAATTTTTCGGTGAAGCTGTCGATATAGTCCTGCACCTGGAAATCGGCATTTTCCTTGGCGTCAGCGGGCTTGACCCCGTCGGCGCGGTCGAGCGCGATGACCGCGGCGTGGAAGGCGGCCTGTTCGGTCGAACAAGCGCTTTTCACCGCGACGCCAAATTCGGCCTCGGGCATTTTGGCCTCGACCGATTTGTACAAAAAGCCGCGCATGCATTTGAGATAGTCGGCGCGCGCCTTGTCCATCGAGGCGGCGGATTGCGCGGCGAGCGCCGCGGTGAGCAGCAAAGTGATTTTCAGCATCTTCGTTCCCCGGTTTCGGGGGTTTGCCCCCCGTAGTTGGCCTTGTGACATTTTTATGATGAGGAGATTAGCCGATGGCAATCGAGAATGGCAGCGCCTTTTTGCTCAAAATTTCGAATGGCGCGCCGACCCCGGCCTATGTGACGGTGGCGGGGCTGCGCACGACGCAAATGTCGGTGAACGGCGAGGCCGTGAACGTGACCACCAAGGACAGCGGCGGGTGGCGCGAGCTGTTGTCGGGCGCCGGGGTGCGGTCGGTGTCGGTGTCGGCCGCGGGGATCTTCACCGGGTCGGCAGCGGAAACGTCGGTGCGCGCGAAGGCGCTGAACGGCGGACTTGCCGATTATGAGCTGAGTTTCGAAAGCGGCGAGCGGATGCGGGGGAAGTTCCTGGTGACGCGGCTCGATTATGCCGGCGATTATAATGGCGAGCGCAGTTATGCGCTGAACCTGGAATCCTCCGGCGCGGTGGCGAGCCTGTGAGCGGCGCGGCCAATGCCTTGCGCGGCGAGGCCGAGCTGCGCGTGGCGGGCGAGGTGTATCGCTTGCGCCCAACCTTTACGGCGCTGGTGGCGGCGGAGGATGAGTTGGGGCCGCTGTTTGCGCTGGCCGAGCGTGCGGCGGCGGGCGGGCTGGGGCTCGCGGAGACGGCGGCGCTGCTGTGGCACTGTATCGACGCACGGCCCGAGGCGCTGACGCGCGCGGCGGTGGGCGAGGCGGTGGCGGGCGCGGGGCTGGTGGCGGTAACGCCCGTGCTGCGCAGCGTGCTGATGCAGATTTTGCAGGGGCGGTGAAAAAGCCCCTCCCGCTTGCGGGAGGGGTTGGGGTGGGTCTGTAGGCATGGCGCTTGGCCGCGTGCCCACCCCGCTGCGACTAAGCCCCGGATCAAGTCCGGGGCAAGTCTCACTGCCCCTCCCGTAAACGGGAGGGGACGTTTGGCTATGTATGGAACTGATGAGTTTGCGCCCACCGCACTCCGCCTTTGCGGGCACATGGCGCGCATCGCGGGATGGACGCCCGAGATATTCTGGAATGCGACGCCCGCCGAGGCCGCGATGGTGCTGGGCGGGTGGCGTGAGGGGGGCGGCGATTGGGGTGCGCCGCCCCCCGATGCGGCGCTGCGCGCGCAGTTGATGGAGCAATTTCCCGATGGCTGATCAGGTGGACGAGCTGGTGGTGCAATTGCGCGCCGATGGCAGCGATCTGCGGCGCGAAGTAGCCGCGCTGAAGGGCGAGCTGGAGGGGCCGTTGAGCGCGGGCGCAGCGCGCGCGGGCAATGCGATTGAAAGCGCGCTGAGCCGCGCGGTGCAGACGGGCAAGCTGGGGTTCGACGATCTGCGGCGCGTCGCGGTGACGGCGCTGGCCGAGATTGCGCGTTCGGCGATTGCGAGCGGGATTGGCGCAATTGGTGGGGGCGGCTCGGGCGGCATTGGCGGGTTGTTGACGAGCGTGCTTACGGGACTGGCGGGCGCGCCGGGACGGGCGACGGGCGGACCGGTGAGCGCAGGGCGCGCCTATCTGGTCGGCGAGCGCGGGCCCGAACTGTTCGTGCCAACGGCGAGCGGGCGGGTTGAGGCGAGCGGTGCGGGAGCGCGGGCGCCGGTGACAATCAATGTCAATGTGCGGGGCGGAACGGAGAACCCGGAGCGGCTGGCGCGGTCCGGCCGCCAGGTGGCGCGCGCGGTACGGCGGGCAATCAGCGAGCTGGAGGATTGAGTGATGCCAAAATGTTTCCCCCACCGACATGTTGCCAACCGTTCCCCGGCGAAAGCCGGGGTCCAGCAGGCGTGGTGCGTCGTAGCATGGACCCCGGCTTTCGCCGGGGAGCATGTCCGGCCGCAAAGAGCGAGGCACTGAGATGCTGTGGTCGCTCACCGAAGCGCGCGCGCCTGAACAGGCCGCTGATTTCATCCATCGGTTCGACCCCCGTTTCTGGACGGTCAATTTTCCGCGGCCGATGCTGGGCTGTGTTGTCGCGACCGGACCCGACGCGCTGCGCTGTGAGGTGCAGTTTCAGCGGCACGAGGATTTGTGCGGGCTGGAGTGGACGAGCGAGGACAAGTGGGACCACCCGCTGCTGGGCTATGAAACGGCGCGCGATTATCGGCGGTGTCAGCTGCGGTTCCGGTGGCGGTCGGGCGGGATCAAACCGCTGAATGCAGTATATGGGCCGACGCTGACCATCGAAGGGCGCGATGCCGCAGGGAATCCAAGGACCTGGTATGTGCGGCTGTGGAACTATGCCAGCGGTACCGCAGAGGATGCGGAAATTGCACTGGATTTCGGTGCGCTCGATGCCGGGTTCCTGCTGCCGAGCGAGGCCGACCCGGTTTTTGCGGGCGATATCGACCGCATGTTCCTTTCGCTCGTCGCGCCTGACTATGGCCTGACCAGCGGCGTGCGTGCGGCGGCGGCGAGCGGGTGGGTGGAACTGACCGACATCCGTGTGACCGGGTCGGGTGCGGTGTTGGCGATCGGCGATACGCGGCTGGGTGATCCGGGGGTGGGAATCGCGACCGGATATGACGATGTGTACAATCTGACGCCGCAGCGGGTGGTGCGCATGATCGATGCCTTGGGCTATCGCGGCGACATTATCCATTATGTCGGGATGAGCCATTATCCGCAGCTGGAGCGCGATGGCACGTTGTTGGTGGCAGGGACGAGCGGCGGGGCGCTGGCGGCGCCGTGCAGGACTTGGCATGCGGGCTTTGCGGCGGAAGCGAAGGCGGCGGGACTGGGGATTATCTGGTCGCTGTCGTTCGAATTGTTCGACGCCTATTGCCGCGCGGGGTGGAAGCAACGCAGCGCGGATGGGGCGCCCGCGCTGACGGGGTGGGTGCCGCCGTCGACGTTGCTTTCGCCCGCCGTGCCCGAAGCGATGGCATATCTGCAGAGTGTGGCGCAGGCCTTTGTATCCATTGGGGTGGCGGCGGGATTGCCCGCGAAATTCCAGGTGGGTGAGCCGTGGTGGTGGACCAACAGCGGCGGGCGATTGTGCTGCTATGACGCGGCGACGGTGGCGGCGTTGGGGCCGCTGAGCGTGCCAATGGCCAACATCGCCGGGCCGAAGACCGCAGCGCAGATCGCCATGCTGGATGCGCTGGGGGCGTTGCTGGCGCAAGCGACGGCGGCGCTGGTCGCGGCGGCGGAAGCCGCGGCAGGGCCGGGCGGGCTGGTGAGCCATATCCTGATCTTTTTGCCCACGGTGCTGGATGCGGCGGCGGCCGAAGTGCGGCGCGCGAATGTGCCGATCGGCTGGGCAAAGCCCGCGTTCGATGTGGTGCAGCTGGAGGATTATGACTGGGTGACGGGTGAGCGCGGGGCCGAGACGGGGCCGGGGACGACGGCGATCGTCGCGCGGCTGGGGTATCCGGTGGCCGAGCAGCAGTATCTGGCGGGCTTTGTGCTCAATGCTGCGGACAAGGCGCAGTGGCGGGCGATTGTCGATGCGGCGACGGCTGCGCGGCGGCGCGGGGTAGCGCGCGTGTTCATCTGGGCGCTGCCGCAGGTAGCGCGCGACGGGCTGGTGCTGGGCGCCAGTGAAATTGGGGGCGGGGAGGATGATGTGCAGGATTTTGATGATGTGGACTTCCCCATCGTGATCGGACGCGCGGCGCAGGTGGTGACCGAATTTGCGACGCAAGTGATCGCCGCGCCGTCGGGGCATGAGCAGCGCGTCAGCGAATGGGCCGACGCGCGCATGGCCTATGACGTCGGGCCGGGGGTGCGGAGCGAAGGCGAGCTGCGCGAGCTGGCGGCGTTTTTCCGGGCACGGCGCGGGGCGGCGCGGGGGTTTCGCTTTCGCGATCCGCTGGATGCGAGCTCGGCGGTGGATGGCGGCGCCCCGGAGGCGGGTAACCAGTTGCTGGGGACCGGCGACGGGGTGCGGCGCGATTTTGCATTGGTGAAACGCTATGGCAGCGACGCAGACGCGCAGGTGCGGCGGATCACGCTGCCGGTGGCGGGCAGCGTTGTGGCGGCGGTTGGCGGGGCAGCGACGGTGGACTTTGCGCTGCTGGATGACGGGCTATTGTTGTTCGATGTGGCGCCTGCCGCGGGGGCCGAAGTGCGCGCGGGATTTTTGTTCGATGTGCCGGTACGCTTTGCCGAGGACCGGCTGACGATCGACCGCGCAACCTTTTTGGCAGGCGAGGCCGGCGAAGTGCCGCTGATCGAGGTGCGGCGATGAGCGCGGCGTGGTTGGCGCAGCCGCTGGTCACCGCGGCATGGTGCTGGCGGCTGGCGCGGCGCGACGGGGTGGTTGTCGGGCTGACGAGCCACGACCGCGACTTGTGGCGCGGCGGGCTGTTATATCGCGCCGCGCCGGGAATGCGGCCGGCGCAGATCGAGCAGCATGACCGGCTGGAGGGACAGAGCATCGACCTGTCGGGTGCGATCAGCAGTACAGCGATCCGCGCCGAGGATATTGCTGCGGGACGCTGGGACGGCGCGGCTTTGACGCTTTTGCTGGTGGATTGGGAGGATGGCGATGCTGTTCCCGTGGTCGTGGCGCAAGGGACGCTGGGGAGCATCGCGCAGCGCGGGCGCGAATTTGCCGCCGAATTGCTGGGGCCGCTGACATTTTTGGATGCACCAGTGGCGCGGCTAACGTCGCCAACCTGCCGCGCCCAGCTGGGTGACAGGGATTGCCGCGTGGCGCTGGCACCGCTGACGATGCGCATGGGCGCGGTGGCGGTGAGCGGACGGGAAGTCATGCTGAACGCGCCGGTGGCGGCGGACATTTTTGTGCTTGGTCGGTTGCGCTGGCTGGATGGCGGGGCGGCAGGGCTGAGTAGTCCGATCATCGCGCAAGGGGCGGACCGCGTGACGCTGGCCGAGCTGCCGCCCTTGCTGCCTGCGTTTCCTGCGCGAGTCGAGCTGCGGCAAGGGTGCGACAAAAGGCTTGCCACCTGCGCCGCGCGCTTTGGCAACGCCGTGAATTTTCGCGGGGAGGCGCAGCTGCCTGGGTTTGACCTGCTGACGCGCTACCCAGGCGGATGAGCGCAGTTTGGGCAGCGGCCGAGGCGCTGGTGGGCGTAAGGTTCCGCCTGCAGGGGCGCGCGGCGACGACGGGGCTGGACTGTGTCGGCGTGATTGTCGCGGCATATGCGGCGGCGGGAACCAGGTTGGCGGCAATCGATGATTATCCGCTGCGCGGGTGGGCGCTGTGCCGGGCGGAGGCCTTGGTAGCGGAGGCGGGCCTGGTGCCGGTGCGCGGAGCGACACGGCCTGGGGACGTCGGACTGTTCGCCTTGTCTGGGCGGCAATTGCATCTGGCGCTGCTGGCACCGGGACGCATCATCCACGCCGATGCGGGGTTGCGGCGCGTGGTGGAGGCGCCTGCAAGCCGGTTGCCCGAGGCAGCATCGCGGTGGCGATTGAACGCGGAAAGGTAGGACATGGCAACGCTGGTTTTAACGGCGGTTGGTACCGCGCTGGGCGGGCCGATTGGCGGGGCGCTGGGCGCGATACTGGGGCAGCAGGTCGATGCCGCGCTGTTTGCGCCCAAGGCGAGGGTCGGCGCGCGGCTATCCGACCTGAAGGTCCAGACGTCGAGCTATGGCGATGCGATCCCGCAAATTTTCGGTACTTTGCGCGTGGCCGGGACGGTGATTTGGGCCACCGACCTGATCGAGCGGCGGGCCAAGCGAACGCAGGGCAAGGGGCGGCCCAAGGTCGTCGAATATAGCTATTCGGCGTCGCTGGCGGTGGCGCTGTCAGCGCGGCCAATCCGTGCGGTCGGGCGCATCTGGGCCGACGGGTCGTTGCTGCGCGATCGCGCGGGGAAGCTCGCCGAAACGGTGACGGTGCGGGTGCATGATGGCAGCGCCGACCAGCCGGTTGATCCGCTGATCGCGAGCGTGCTGGGAATGGAGGAGGCCAGCGCGTTTCGCGGCATTGCCTATATCCTGCTCGAAGATCTGGACCTGACCGCATTCGGCAACCGGATTCCGCAAATGAGTTTCGAAGTCGTCGCCGATGCCGGTCCCGTTGATATTGCGGTAGTGGCGAGCGCGCTGACCAATCAGATGGTGGCAGCGCCGCCAGGAGCAGCGCTGGATGGCTATGCCGCCAACGGCGCGCGGGTGCGCGATGCCATCGCGCCGCTGGCCGAACTGGCGCAGTTGGGGCTGCGACAGGGAAGCGATGGCTGGCAGCTTGCCGCACCCGAGGTAGCATGGCCCGCGCCGGTCGATGCGGGGTTGGCGCAGGTGCACCGTGCAGCGCCATTGCAGGCCGCAAGCGAGCAGCGTAGCGCGCTGGCCAAGGTCGCCGAATCCGTCAGCTTGCGCTACTTCGACCCCGCGCGCGATTTTCAGACCAGCGTGCAGACAGCGGCGGTTGCGGGCGGTGGTGCGCGGGCAACGGTGCTGGAACTTCCCGCGGCATTGAGCGCCGCGGCTGCGCGCGGCGAGGCGGCGCGGTTGGCGCTGGTGGCGGGCGATATGCGCCGGACCGTGACACTGCGCGCCGGTCTGGGCGCGCTGGCCCTGCCGCTGGGTGCGGTGTTGCCGTTGGTCGTGGACGGAACGGCCAGCGCGCGCTGGCGGATTGCGGAGCGAACGGTTGCCGGCGATGGGGTGCAACTAACGCTGGTTCAGCACGCGCCGACCGTTGGCACCAGCTATTCCGCTGGAGATGGCGGCGCGGCCATTGTGCCGGGCGATTTGCCCGGCGGCGCAACGACCGTCGCGATTTTTGATGCGCCGGGCGACGGTGAAAGCGCGCGCACCGCGCCGCTGCGGTTGGTGGCGGCTGCCGGAAGCGATGCACGCTGGCGCGGTGCCGACCTGTGGTGGTTGAACGACGCCGCAGCCGAACCCGAGCCGCTCACGCGGATTGGCGGGGCGTTGGCGCTGGGTGCGCTGGCAGCCCCGCTGGCCGCGATGCAGACCGTGCTGATCGACCGTGCCACGGCAATCGAGGTGCGGCTGGTCAATGATAGCATGGCCCTCTTGAATATCAGCGAGGCGCAGCTGCTGGCGGGCGGCAATCGGGCGATGGTTGGCGGCGAGGTGATCCAGTTTGCGCGGGCGACCCCGCTGGGGGGCGGGCGCTGGCGGTTGGAGCAACTGCTGCGCGGGCGCGGCGGGACCGAAGATGTGGCCGGGCCGCACCCAGCGGGAACCGGCTTCGTGCTGATCGATGACAATGCCGTGCTGGCATTGCCCGATGCCATGGCGACGCGCGCAGCGAGCGATGGGGCCGCGATCGAGTTGCAGGAGCGCGGCGGCACAGCGATGGCGGCGCACCTGGTCGCGGCGGGTGCGCGCGCCGTGCTCCCCCTATCGCCGGTACACGGGCGCGTCGATCGCCTGGCCGATGGTGGGCGGCGGGTTAGTTGGGTGGCCCGGAGCCGCCTGGGTGCGCGCTGGCGCGATGGCATTGATGCGCCGGCGGGTGAAGCCGCGAGCCGGTGGCGGGTTGAGTATAGCAACGCTGTCAATTCGCCAGTGACGCTGGAGATTGAGCAGCCGGTGCTGACGCTGGGCGCGGGCAGCTTTAGCCAGAACACGGCGGTGCGGGTGTCGCAAGTGGGCGATTTTGGTTTGTCGCCGCCGCTGGAACTGGTGCTGGGCTGACGTCAACGGAGGGATTGGGCGATGAGCGAATTGTTGCAGAGTGCGCGTTGGAAGCTGCCGCTGTTGGCGGTGGGCCAGCTGCAAAAGGAAGTGACCCACAATGAGGCGCTGGCGCTGGTCGATGCGCTGATTGCGCCGGTGGTTGAGGCGCTGGACGCGAACGAGCCGCCCGCTGCCGCGCAAATCGGCCAGTGCTGGCTGGTCGGCGCGGCGCCGACGGGCGTGTGGACCGGGGCAGCGCAGCATCTGGCGTGCTGGACCAGCGGCGGGTGGAGGTTGATCGCGCCGCGCACGGGAATGACCGCACGGCTGGCCGGTGGAACAATGTTGCGCTTTGATGGTGACACATGGGCCATGCCGGGAAGCGTGACTGCACCGAGCGGGGGCGCGGTGGTGGATAATGAAGCGCGGGCAGCCATCGCGGCACTTATCACGCAATTACAAGCGCAAGGCTGGCTGGAACAAAACTGAATATCGTTTGTTTTTGACCCTGTGGTGCTGCTTTTGCGCAACAGTTGGGCGATTTGTGCGCTTGCATGCGTCGTCTAGCGCGGTTAGAGGCATCACAGAGATTTGTCTCGCAAACGAAAGGGGAATTCCTATGAGGAAGCTTGTCGCCGCAGTGGCACTGGCCTCCACCGCCCTCGCCACGCCGGCCTTCGCGAAGAAGGACAGCTGGTATGTCGGCGTTGGCGCGGGCGTGATGCTGGTCGAGGACATGGTCATCGACATCAACAACGTCAACGATGCCGGCACACTCAACTATGACACCGGCTATGATCTTGAAGGCGTCATCGGTTACGATTTCGGCGGGTTCCGCGCGGAAGTTGAAGTGGCCTACAAGCTGGCTGCAGGCGAATCGATTGCGGTTCAGGCGCCGGGGATTCCTGGCAATGTGAACGGCACCGGCCCTGTGACTGGTCAGCGCGACACCAATGGCGACGTCAATGTTCTGTCTTTCATGTTGAACGGCATGTTCGATTTCGGCGACGATGACGGCCTGCAGGGCTTTGTCGGCGGCGGCGTGGGCGTGGCCCGCACCGACGTTTCGAGCGTGTTTGCTGCTCGGTGGCTCGACGATTCGGACACCGGCTTTGCCTGGCAGGCGATTGCTGGCGTGCGCGCCCCGATTTCGGACAATTGGGACGTTGGCCTGAAGTATCGCTTCTTTAACGCTGACAGCGTCGGTCTGGTTGACCAGCGCGGTTTCAACGTTGACGGCCGCTACCGTTCGCACTCGCTGCTCGGCACGCTGACCTACAACTTCTGGTCGGCACCGGTTGCGGCACCGCCGCCGCCGCCGCCGCCGGCTCCGCCGCCGCCCCCGCCGCCGCCGCCGGCTCCGCCGCCGCCGCCGCCGCCGGTTGTCTGCGCGCCTGGCCCGTATATCGTGTATTTCGACTGGGATCAGTCGGCCATCACGCCGGAAGCCGCCGCGACGCTCGACAACGCCATCAGCGCCTATAACGCTGGTTGCACGGGCACCAAGGTGATGCTGGCAGGTCACGCCGACCGTTCGGGTCGTCCGGCCTATAACGTCGGCCTGTCGCAGCGCCGCAACGAAGCGGTGCAGGGCTATATGTCCTCGCGCGGCGTCAGCAACTTCGCGGCTGAAGCCTTCGGTGAAAGCCGTCCGGCTGTTGCCACCGCCGATGGCGTGCGCAACGACCAGAACCGCCGCGTGGAAATCACTTACGGTCCGGGTTCGGGCATGTAAGCCAAGATTTCCGCCCGCGAGGGTTTGGAAACAAGAAATGGGGCGGTACCGAAAGGTGCCGCCCTTTTTCGTTGGTTAGATTGCAGGATGGCTGGCCTCGGTTGGCCTCTTGTCGTGTCCAAAATATGATATATTATAGCACAGCCTAGACTGGGCCGTGCGGGCTGTATCGGCGCGTGCGTAGCGGGTGAGGGTTAGTGCGGCGATCCAGCCGGGCCATTGTGCGGCACGGGCGGGTTGTCCGCTACCGCTCGCCCACAACGGGGAGAGCAGCCATGCGCCGCCGCAGCATTTTCCGGACCGATCCCGATGCCAGCCCGATCATCAACACCACACCGCTGATCGACGTGATGCTGGTGATGCTGATCATGTTTGTCATTACCATTCCGCCGCCAACGCACAGCGTGGATGTCGATTTGCCGGTGGACGCGCCGACCGCGGCCAAAATACTCGACAGCAATCTGGTGACCATCGACACGCGTGATGTGATCCGATGGAATGGTGCTCCGGTCGATCTGGCCGAGCTGGGCCTGCTGGTGAAGCAGGCGCAGGGGCAGGCAGAGCCCGCCGCGGTCCTGCTGCAGCCCGACGCGCAGGCGCGCTATTTGCGGGTTGATGAAGCCATTGGCGCGATCCGGCGCAACGGCGCGACGCGGATCGGCTTTCCAGGGATTGCCGAATATGCCTCGCTGATCTGAGTCAGGCGGCCGTGGGCCGCAGATGCTGCATCATATAGGGCACATGATCGGCCTTGCCGATCGGAACTCCGCGCATGCGCAGCAGGGCATAAGCGGCCATGATGTGGAACCAGAATTGCGGCAGCGCCCAGTCGCGGACATAGGCGGTGGCGGGCAGGTCGAACGCCATGCCGTTCGGCAAATCCATGCTGATGATGCGATCGGGATTGGCGTCAAGTTGCGCTGCGTCCACGTCGGCGATGAGAGTCAGCGCGGCTTTGAGCCGGTCACGGTGTGCGGCAATGGTCGCGGTAGCTTCGGGCGGGTCGGCAATGTCGCGCGCAGCGAGGAGGCGGATCGGTCGGAGCAGCTGGTTGACGACAAAGTCGAGCTGCTTGGCCAGCGGAAACATGTCCGGGGCGAGACGGGTATCGAGCAGGTCGGCTTCGGCCACACCGTTTTCGGCGCACCATTCGGCGGCCTTGCCCAGCTGACCAAGCAATGCGCGCGTCTGTTGCGTGAAGACGGGGATAGTCTGAGCGTGGATCATCGCGGTATCCTTAAAGCTTGGGGGCTAGGCGGCTTCCTGAAATTGCAGGCGAGCGAGGCGGGCGTAGAGGCCGTCGGAGGCGACGAGCGCGTCGTGGCGGCCGGCTTCGACGATGCGGCCTTCGTCCAATACGATGATGCGGTCGGCGGCGCGCACGGTGGCGAGGCGGTGCGCGATAACCACGGTGGTGCGGTCGACCATCAGCCGGTCGAGCGCGTCCTGTACCAGCCGCTCGCTTTCGGCATCGAGCGCCGATGTGGCTTCGTCGAGCAGCAGGATCGGTGCCTGGCGCAAGAGCGCGCGGGCGATCGCGATGCGCTGGCGCTGGCCGCCGGACAAGCGCGCGCCACCCTCTCCCATGAAGGTATCGAGCCCGTCGGGCAGCTTGCGCAGAAACTCGGCAGCATTGGCAGCCTCGGCGGCCGCCCAGATGGCGGCATCATCCGCCAGCCAATTGCCGTAACGCAGATTGTCGCGCGCGCTGGATGCGAAAATCACCGTTTCCTGCGGCACCATCGCGATACGCGCGCGAATGTCGGCGGGGTCGGCTTCGGTGAGCGGCACGCCGTCGATGGCGATATGGCCGCTTTGCGGGTCGTAGAAGCGCTGAGCGAGCTGGAACAGCGTCGATTTGCCCGCGCCCGAGGGGCCGACGATGGCGACCGTTTCGCGCGGGACGATGTCGAGCGAAAAATCGTGCAGCGCGGGCATGTCGGGGCGCGTCGGATAGCGGAACTCGACATGGTGGAATGACAGTGTGCCCTGCGGCGGTTCGGGTAGCGTACGCGGGCGCGCCGGGGCGCGAATATCGGGCTCGGCATTCAGGAGTTCGCCGAGACGTTCGGACGCGCCCGCCGCGCGCAGCAGATCGCCCCACACTTCGGTCAGCGCACCGAAGGCGCCTGCGACCAGCCCGCCATAAAGCACGAACGCGCCGATCGTGCCGCCGCTGATGCGGCCTGCCGCGACCTCTTTGGCGCCGTAGAAAAGCAGCGTCGTGATTGCGCCAAACAGCAGCCCGATGACGATCGCTGTCATAATGGCGCGCAAGGCGACACGGCGGCGCGCGGTCAGGAAGCTGGCTTCGACCGCGGTGCTGAAGCGCTCAGCTTCGCGGCTTTCCTGCCCGAAAGCCTGGACAATCTTCATCGCGCCAAATTGTTCGGCGGTCATCGCGCCGATATCGGCGACGCGGTCCTGGCTGGAACGCGAGATATTCTGGAGGCGGCGACCCAGCAGCACAATCGGCATGATGATGATTGGGATCCCCAGCAGCATCGCGCCGGTCAGCTGCGGTGACAGGGTGAAGAGCAGCCCGATGCCGCCCAGCCCCATCACGATATTGCGCAGTGCGACGGACACGGTGGTGCCGACAACCTGTTCGATCACGGCGGTATCGGCAGTCATCCGGCTGGCGATTTCCGACGGGCGGTTTTCCTCAAAATAGGCGGGCGCGAGGCGGAGCAGGTTGCGCTGCACCGCGCTGCGAATGTCGGCGACGACGCGTTCACCGAGCCAGCTGACAAAATAGAAGCGTGTCGCGGTCGCCAGCGCGAGCACCACAACGATCATGTAGAAATAGCGGAAATGCGGCGTGATGTCGCCGCCGCCCGCGACGAAGCCATTGTCGATCATCGCCCGGAACTGCCAAGGGATGGCGAGCGTGGCGGCGGCGGCTACGGACAGCGCAAGCGCGGCCATGGCTATCTTGCCCGGATAAGCGAGCGCGAACCGCCAGATCATGCGGAGGCTGGAGAGCTTGCGCGCCTTGGGAGGTTCAGGGGCAGTGGGGGCAGTCGTTTCGGGCGAACTCATGGGCTTGCCCTAGTGCGCCGACCGCGCCGCCGCAATGGGCGAGCGCGGTCGGCGTCGCGGGTCAGGCCATCATTGGCTGACCGCGATGGGCAGCAGGCCTTTGGTGAAGATGACCTTGTCATCGCCGCTGTCATAGAAATCGGCAATCCGTGCCTCGGCAGCAAAGCCACAGGCGGCGTAGAACCCCCGCGCTTGTGCATAGGCCGAAGTGCCCGAGGTTTCGACAATCAGCAGCCGGACCGCCAATTGGGCGAGCCGCGCCTCAAGGTCGGCCATCATCTGCCGCCCCACGCTTTTGCCCTGACAATCGGGGTCAATGGCCATCATCAACAAGTTCCAGCAGCCGTTGGTGACGGGCTCGGCCCGGGCATAGATTACGCCGATAGCCTGGTCGCCCGCGCGCGCGGTCAGCCACACCGCTTCGGCTTCATCCCCGTCCAGCCATGGGGCCATCATCGGGGGAATCATCGCTGGATCCAGCAGCGCCGTTCGTTCGATGATGCGTTGAATTGCCGAAAGGTCGGCGGCGGCGGCGAGGGTGGTCGAGATTTGGTCGTTCATTATCATGTCCTTGAATGGGTTTAACGATTGTCGAGTTGCGCGCGCACGGCGCCGAGACCCGTTCGCGTGATGCGATAAGGCTTGCCCCCGTGCGATGCGATGAAGCCGCGGCGGCGCAGGCGCTGAAAGATGGCAAGCGTGCCGTCGGTCAGGACATAGCCTTCGCGGGTGAAGCAGGGCGCGGCGATAACGCGCCCGGCAGTGTCGCGCCGGTGGCGAATTTCGCCGCCCTGCGCCAGCGCGTGGAGCACGCGCTGTTCAGCCTTGGAAATATTCATGGGATAACGTCCGGATATGCGTTGCGGGCGCGCGCCGACGCATAGGGCCGGCGGCGTTCAGCCAGTCATCCCCTTAACGCTGGGATGCTTAGCGTTGGCCCGCATTCTCGGACATAAACACTCCGGTGGCGCTGGTTTGCGCCGCTGGTGTCGATAGCCGCAAAGGTCAGTTTGGCGCAAGCAGCGAAAAATGATGCATTGCACAAAAGCGCTGATGGCCTAGACTGCGGCCTTCGCGACGCCTGCGGCAGACGGGCGCGCCGTTAGCAGGACGATGACATGCTTTATCACGCTTTTGAGATGCAGAAGGCCTGGCTTGCGGGGGCGAGCGCCTTTGCCACGGCGGGGGCGCAGGTGCTGAGCCATCCGGCCAATCCCTTTGGCTATATCGGCGGCAGCCCGATGTTTGCTTCGGCCTTGGAGGTGTTCGCGCATGCCTCTGCCCCGCGCGGCAAGCCCAAATTCGGGCTGGACACGACCGAGCTCAATGGCCGGACGGTGCCGGTGCTGGAGCGTATCGAAGAACGCAAGCCGTTCGGGCAGCTGAAGCATTTCATCCACGAGGGCAGCGCGACGGCGCCCAAGCTGTTGATCGTTGCGCCAATGTCGGGCCATTATGCGACGCTGCTGCGCGGCACGGTCGAGCGCATGCTGCCCGGCCATAATGTGTGGATCACCGACTGGCGCGATGCGCGCAATGCGCCGCTGACCGCCGGGGGGTTCGATCTGGAATCCTATATCGATTATGTCATCGAATGGCTGGAGTTCATCGGGCCCGACACGCATGTGCTGGCGGTGTGCCAGCCGTCGGTGCCGGTCTATGCCGCGACCGCGATCATGGGCGCGACCAAGCACCCGTGCCGTCCCAAGACGCTGACGATGATGGGCGGCCCCATCGATACGCGCGAGGCGCCGACCGAGGTCAATAACCACGCCACGACGCGCCCGCACGAATGGTTTGTCAGCAATGTCATCGCCACCGTGCCCGCTTATTACAAGGGCGCGGGGCGGCGGGTGTATCCCGGGTTTCTGCAGCTTGCCGGGTTCATGTCGATGAACCTGGGCAATCATATGATCAGCCATTGGACGATGTTCCGCAATCTGGTCGACGGCGATGGCGAGAGCGCGGACAAGCAGAAGGATTTCTATGACGAATATCGCGCGGTGTGCGACATGACGGCGGAATTTTACCTGCAGACCGTCGATGTCGTGTTCCAGCGCCATTTGCTGCCCAAGGGCGAGTTCAACTATCGCGGCAAGCTGGTTGATCCGGCGGCAATCACCGACACCGCGCTGCTGGCGATCGAAGGCGAGCGCGACGATATTTCAGGGCTGGGCCAGACCAAGGCGGCGTTGACGCTGGCGAAGAAGCTGCCCGCGGCGAAGAAGAAATATCATATGGCCCCGACCGTGGGTCATTATGGCATTTTCAACGGCCGCAAATGGCGCGAGGAAATTGCCCCGGTGCTGGAAGAATGGATCCGCCAGCACGCCTGAACCGTTCAATGCAGCGGTGACGTGCGCACCGCCCAATAGATCAGCCAAAGGGCGAGCGCCCAGAGGATGAGGATGAGCAGCAGGCCAAGGCGGCTGCGCGGGCGTTCGCTCGCGCTTTGGGCCGTGGCAAGATGTTCGGCGTAAAGCGCGTCGGGGATGAGGCGGCGGACCAGCCACACGCCCGCCGGGACCAGCAGCAGATCGTCGAGCCAGCCGAGCACCGGAATGAAATCGGGGATGAGGTCGATGGGCGAGAGCGCATAGGCCGCCACGAGCAAAGCGAGCAGGCGCGCGGCCCAAGGCGTGCGGCTGTCGCGCGCGGCGAGCCACAGCGCATGCGCCGCGACGCCCAGATCGCGCGCCGCATCCGCCGCGCGCTCGGCCAGCGAGGGGCCAGTCATCGCGTCACAGCAGTCCGGTTTGCTGGCGGTAAAGGTGCGTGTCGGCATATTGCTGGAACTTGACGAGCTTGCCCCCGCCATGGGTCCAGACATGGCAGAAGGGGGCGGCAAGCCCGCCATCGCGCCCGCGATAGGTGCCGAAGGCGACCGCGCGGCTTTCACCGAGTGGCTGGACTTCGTCCGGGATGGCGCTGAAGTCCGGGACGTCGGCGGCGATGGGGCCAAAGACATGGCCCGCAACCTCGGCAAAGCCCTTCCACACGCCGCCATAGGGCATGCCGACATTTTCATGCCATTCGATATCGGCAAGCAGCGCCGCCAGCGCAGCCATATCGGCAGCGGCAAACGCATCATAGACGGCGCGTGCGGCGGTTTCGGCTTCAGTCATAGTCCATCCCCTCCAAATTGGTTGGTGGAAGGGTAGGGCGGCAATGGGACAGGGGCAATCATTGATAGCTGACCACTTCCCATTCGATGCCGTCGGGGTCGAAGAAATAGAAACGGCGACCGGGTGCATAGCCGCCGTGCGCAAAGGGCGTGAGGCCCGCCGCGATAACGCGCGCTTCGGTGGCATCGAGATCGTCCACTTCGACGCCGACATGGTTGAGCGGCACGCCCTTGGTCCAGTGGACATCGGCGTGCTCGCCGTCGGGGCCGGTGTAGAAGACGATATAGTCATCCGCGCTGCCGAGGTGAATGGAGAAGCCGCCGCCGAGGGCCGGGCCGCGCCAGCGTTCGTGCCAGCCAAAAATATCGGCGAACATCGCGGCGCTGCGTTCGGGGTTGCTGACGGTCAGATTGACATGTTCGAGGCGGAGAGCGGGCATGGCTTCAGTCCTTCATTGCAGGTGGTGCGAATCGCATTGGGACTTGATGCAAGCTGAAGTCAGGTTTAGGTCAAGGGCGAATTCATCATCCTCGTCATTACGAGGAGCCGAAGGCGACGCGGCAATCCAGCGCTGTGCAAGGCCGCCCTGGATTGCTTCGCTCTGCTCGCAATGACGGAGGAAGATATGCACCGCCGCGACCTTATCACCATTGGCGATCTCGCCGCGCGCACCGGCGTCGCGGTGTCGGCGATCCGCTTTTACGAAGCCAAGGGGCTGGTCGCGGCGCTGCGCACCAGCGGCAACCAGCGGCGCTTTTTGCGCGCCGATATTCGCCGCGTTTCGTTTATTCTGATCGCGCAAGGAATGGGGCTGAGCCTGGAGGAAATCGCCGCCGAACTGGGACGCCTGCCGGGCGAGCGCACGCCTAATGCGGCCGATTGGGCGCGGATCAGCAAATCTTTGCGCGACCGCATAGACGCGCGCATCGCGGCGCTGGAGCGCACGCGGGCGAACCTTGAAGGCTGCATCGGGTGCGGCTGTCTGAGCCTGAAACGCTGTGCGCTGTATAACCCCGGTGACAAGGCGGCGCGCGAGGGGACAGGGCCGAGATTTGCGCCGGTGGGATAGGCCTTCCCTATCGTCACCCTGAAACACGTTTAGGGTGACGAGTTGGGTGAACCATTGTCTAAGCTTTAGAAAACCTCGAACAGCCCCGCCGCGCCCTGGCCGCCGCCGATGCACATGGTGACGACGGCATATTTGACGCCGCGGCGTTTGCCTTCGATGAGCGCGTGGCCGGTGCAGCGGGCGCCGGTCATGCCGAAGGGGTGACCGATCGAGATCGAGCCGCCGTTGACGTTCAAAAGCTCATTGGGGATGCCCAGCCGGTCGCGGCAATAGATGACCTGCACGGCGAAGGCTTCGTTGAGTTCCCACAGGCCGATATCGTCCATCTTAAGATTGAAGCGTTCGAGCAGCTTGGGGATGGCGAACACGGGGCCGATGCCCATTTCGTCGGGCTCGGTGCCGGCGACTGCCATGCCGACATAGCGGCCAAGCGGGGTGAGGCCGCGTTGTTCGGCAACCTTGGCTTCCATGACGACGCAGGAGGAGGATCCGTCGCTTAGCTGGCTGGCGTTGCCGGCGGTGATGCAGTTGCCTTCGCCCATCACAGGTTTCAGACTGGCGAGACCTTCGAGCGTGGTGTCGGGGCGGTTGCAGTCGTCCTTGGTCGCGGTGACTTCGTGATAGGAAACTTCCTTCGTTTCCTTGTCCATCACCGCCATGGTCGCGGTGCAGGCGATGATCTCGTCGTCGAATTTGCCAGCGGCCTGCGCGGCGGCGGTGCGTTGCTGCGATTGCAGGCTATATTCGTCCTGCGCTTCGCGGCTGATATTGTAGCGTTTGGCGACGACTTCGGCGGTGCCGATCATCGGCATATAGATGTGCGGGTGCATTTCGAGCAGCGCGCGGTCGGGTTCGACGAACAATTTGCCGCTGCCGACGCCTTTGGAAATCGTCTCGACACCACCCGCGACGACGATGTCCATATGGTCGGTGATGACCTGCTTGGCGGCGGTGGCGATGGTCATCAGACCCGACGAACATTGGCGGTCGATGGTCATGCCCGGTACGGTGACGGGCAGCCCGGCGCGCAGCGCGGCGAGGCGCGCGACGTTGGTGCCGGTCGAGCCCTGCTGCACCGCGCAGCCCATGATGACATCGTCAACCTCGCCGCCTTCAAGGCCCGCGCGCTCGACGGCGGCCTTGATCGACCAGGCACCGAGCGTGGCGCCGGTGGTGTTGTTGAATGCGCCGCGCGCGGCTTTGACCAGCGGGGTGCGGGCGGTGGAAACGATAACGGCGTCACGCATGGGGAGTCTCCTATATGCTCCCCTCCCGCCTGCGGGAGGGGCTGGGGGTGGGCAATTGAGGTCGGCTCCTTTACTGGCCCACCCCAACCCCTCCCGCAAGCGGGAGGGGCTTAATCAATCAAACGAAAAACTGGCTGATCCATTCGCAGATCAGCGCGGGCTTGTCCTCGCCCTCAATCTCCACACTCACTTCCTGCACCTGTTGCCACTGGCCGGGGCGCTTTTCCTCGAGCTCGAGCAGCTTGAAATGCGCGCGCACGCGCTTCCCCGCGCGGACGGGAGTGAGGAAGCGCAGCTTGTTGCTGCCATAATTGACGCCCATCTTCACGCCGTCAACGCGCGGATTGTCGGATTTTGCGGCAAGGAGCGGCATCAGCGACAGCGTGAGGAAGCCATGCGCGATGGTGCCGCCAAAGGGCGTGGCCTTGGCGCGCTCGACGTCGACATGGATGAACTGGTGATCGCCGGTGGCGTCGGCGAATTTGTTGATCATGTCCTGATCGACCAGCACCCATTCGGACGTGCCAATCTGGATCCCGACCCGAGCGGCCAGTTCCTGCGGCGTGATGCCTGCCATGGTGATTCTTCCCTCCCGAAAATGCTCGTGCGGCGCGGTTCTTGGTCTTTTTCGCGGGGCAGTGCAAGCGCCGGGCGGCGGCTTAGCCGGGCCGTAACGTCACCCGGCCTTACCCCCGTCATCGCCCGCGAGCGACGGGTCGAAGTAGGGCAATATCATCGTCCCGTCGGGTGCGGCGGTGAAGGTCGTTTGGGTGGGATAGGCGAAATCATAACCCTTGTCCTGCATCGCTTCAAACAGCGCAATGCCGATGCGCGTGCGTGCGGCGGCGACGACATTGATATCCTCACTCATCACATCGAACACCAGATCGAAATCCAGGCTGGACGGCGCAAAGGTGACGAAGCTCGCGCGGATGAATTCATGCCCGCTATCGCGCACAATGCCCTCCATCAGCGCGGGCAGCGCGCGCAGCATGGCAGGGCTGGTCTGATAGATAACGCTGATCAGAAATTGTACGCGGCGCCGCTCTTGCCGGGCGAAATTGCCGATTTCCTTGTTCAGCAAATTGGTGTTGCTGATGATCAGCATTTCGCCGTTGATCGAGCGCAGCCGCGTGCTTTTCAGGCCGACGCGCTCAACCGTGGCGACGGTGGTGTCATAGCGGATCGTCTCGCCATTGCTGAACGGGCGGTCGAAGATGATCGACAGCGCGGCAAACAGGTCGGCGAAGATTCCCTGCGCGGCCAAGCCGATGGCAATGCCGCCAATGCCCAGACCCGCGAGCAGGCCGGACACATTCACGCCGATGTTGCTGAGGATGATGATCGCGGCGATTGCGAACAGGGTCACGCTGATCAGCAGGCGGATGATGACCATCGCGTTGGCCAGCGTTTCGTTGCTGCCCTCTGCCGCGCGCCGCTGGATCACGCCGATCAATATGTCGCGCAGCCACGCTGCGCCCTGCAGCGCGAGCGTGGCGGTAAGCAGCACACTGACCAGCCCGCGCACGCTGGCAGGCGGGCTGGTATAGGGGATGGCGACGCACAGGCTGACAATAAGCAGCGGCAATGTCTTGGTGCGGGCGGCGGTGCGCAGGAAAATATCGGGCAGCGTCGCTTCGGTGGGCGGGCGCACCTCGCGCCGCCGCGCCAGCAGGCGGAAACCGTAGAGCAGGCTGAACAAGATGGTTGCAGCAATGGCGGCGCCGCCAATGTCGCCCCAATGCGCTTCGAACCAGTCGGCAATCGCCTGCCAACTGGCGGTTAGGCTGTCCCACACGGTTGCGGCGGGGACGGGTGAGATGGCGGGCAACACGGGCGCGGTCATGCCCAGTGCCTTAGCGCAAGGCTGCGCGCGAAGGCAAACTGCGGCGGGTCAGCCGCGCGCGGGGCGGCGCTGAATGGCGGCGAGCAAGCTATCGCCGCCGCGCTGGAACAAGCGGCGACCGGGCCGTTCGATCATGTGGTGGAGCCAGTGCGACACCAGCAACACGCCCGCGACAAAGCCGGCGATGGCGAGCAGGCCGACTGTTGCAAGATCGCCCACAAAGGCGAGCTTGAACAGGATCCACAGGAAGAAATGGCTAAGGTAGACAGCATAGCTGATCCGGCCCAGCCATTGCGCCAGCGCGCCGCCGAACGGCGGGCGCGGCAGCAGCGAGGCTTCGAGCGCGGCGATCAGCAGCGCGGCCATGACCAGTGGCACTCCGGCGGGCTGCGAAAGGCCGCTGGCGATCAATCCGCCGCCGCCCGCGGCGAGGACTAGGGCCGTTAGCCAAACGCCGCGCTTGTTGGCACGGCAATCACGCCACCACTGGCAAAGGAACACGCCGATAGCGAATTCGGCGAGGCAGCGGGCGAGGCCGGTGGCGGGAATGTCGGCACCGATGTTGTTGTGCCCGGTGAGCGCATAAAAGCCGCCGAGCGCGCCAGCCATCGCCAGTGTGATGAAGGGAAAGCGCCATATTCCCGTGGGCATCCGCGCCGCCGCGCTGCCCACCAGCGCGAGCAGCAGATAGGCGGCCCATTCGGCCGAGATTGACCAAGCCGGATCATTCCACGCCAGCCGGTCGGTCAGCCCCCAATTGTGGACGAGCAACAGGTGCGCGGGCAAGTCAGCCAAAGGATATTGCGCGCCCGGCGTACGGCCGCTTCGCGCCAGCGCCAGCGCAAATAAGGCCATCGCCGCCATGATGGCGAGGTGCAGCGGAAAAATGCGCGCGATGCGCCGGACAATGAAAGGGCCGATGGCGGCGCGGCCCTGGGCGCGGAAAGCATCGCCATAGGTCCACCACAGCACAAAGCCCGACAGGACGAAGAACAGGTCGACCGCCAGATAGCCGTGCGCGAGCAGCGCGATCAGCCAGTCGGGGGCAAACCCGCCCATCCCGCTGCGGATATGATAGAAGACCACGGCCAGCGCCGCGATGCCGCGCAGGCCGGTCAGCGTCGGCAGGTGGCGCGGTGAGGCAGTGCTGGTCATGCCGGTTGACGGAGGAACCGTCCCTGCGTGCGCCAAGATGATTGCTGCTCGCGCCGCCGCACATAGGTGCTGAGGCCGATTTGCAGCGCGATCATCATGTAGATGAAGGGCTGGAACGCGATGCCAACGAACAGCGACCCCACCAGATAGATGATGTGGCCGTGCTGGAGCGCGGTGGCGAGCGGGGCGATCCATTGCTCTTCGGCGCGGCGCGTGACGCGGTAACGCCGCCGCAGCCGCTCCATCGCGATCAGCCCGCTGATGTGCAGCGCAAGGAACAGGGCGAGGCCGGGATAGCCCTGCTCGCCCAGCATCTCGAAATAGCTGCTATGATAGGCACGCGCGCGTTCTTCATAGGTTTCGGGCGCGGCGGTGGCGTCGCCGGTTGCGGCCTTGTCGACACGGATTTCATTCTGGCGATACGCCTCAAAACCCCCACCGAACGGATGGTCCTTGGTATAGTCCCAGGTCCAGGCCCACACCGCGACCCGGGTGGAGGCCGACTGGTCGGCGCGGTGGTCGCGGATCGTTTCCATCCGCGCGGTATAGCTGTCGGGCAAAAAGGGCACGGCGACGATCGCCAGCAAGGCTGCGCCGCCGATGTAAAGGGCGCGGTGCTTCACCGCGCGCAAGGACAATATGGCCAGCACGGCAATGCACACGAGGCCGGTGCGCGCCTGCGTCCCCACCGGCAGCAGCAGACAGGCGAAAACCAGCGCAAAGCAAAACAGTGACACACGCCAATCGGGTGGGAAAACGGTACCGTGCCGACGCATCCACAGGATCAGCGGGATGATCGCTATGGCGACCGTCGACATGGTGCTGCCTTCGTACAGCCCGTAATTTTCATCGAGCAACAGTTGCAGCGAACCATAGCCGCCGCCGCCCGCCGCGGTCTTGATGCCGCCGGCGATCGCTATTGACGCCGCCGACAGCAGCATGATCAGCGCCAGCGCCTCGATGCGCAATTTGGTGCGCAGCGTCAGTGGCAGGAAAATGGCCCAGACCAGCGCCTTCCACACCCAAGCCCATTTGTCCTGGGCCTCGACCGGAAAATCGGCCGCCATGGTGGTGAGCCCGCAATAGCCGAGCAGCGCGATGAGCAGCAATTGGCGCCCGGACACGCGCGTGTCGCGCTTATCGTCGATCGCCAGCCAGCCGATGATGGCGAGCAAAAAGACGATCAGCGATACGGGGATGCTGTTGAGCAAATAATAGGACAGCTTCTGCGGCGCGACGATGTCGATGTAGCAAAAGGCAAGCACGAACAGGAACGGCTTGCGAAAGCCGGTGCCGATAAAGGCCAGCAGAAAGGCAATGAGGAACAGGTCACGCATCGCGTTGCCGGTCCTGCTTGCGTTGCTCATCCTGCTCGCGCTGCCACACATCGCGCGGACTGACCTCGGCATCAAGGTCGGCGCGGTGCAGCAACCGCCACAGCACCAGCGCAATCAGGCCGTGGGTCAGGGCGATGGCAAAATTGTCGACCATGGGCGCTGGCCCTAACGCAACGCGGTTGACGCCGCGTTAAGCCTTGTTTCGCTATGCTTTCGCGCCATGCCGCGTATCCTGCACATCCTTGACCACAGCCTGCCCGCGCACAGCGGCTATACGTTTCGCACGCGCGCAATTCTGAAGGCGCAGTTGGCGAAAGGCTGGGCCGTCGCCGGAGTAACGGGGGTGCGTCATCCGGTAGCGGGACCAGCGTTGGAGTGTGTTGAAGGCCTCGATTTCTATCGCACGCCTGCAATCGCCAATGTCCGCAGCCCTTTGCGCGAATGGCGCGAGGTCGATGCGCTGGCGCGGCGCATCGACGCGCTGGTCGACGAATGGCAGCCCGATCTGCTGCACGCCCATTCGCCGGTGCTCGACGCGCTCGCGGCTTTGCGGGTGGCCAAGCGGCGCGGCCTGCCCTTGCTCTATGAAATTCGGGCCTTTTGGGAAGATGCCGCCGTCGGCAACGGCACGGGAGTCGAGGGAGATTGGCGCTATCGCTTGACCAAGCGCCTCGAAACCCACGCCGTGCGCCGCGTCGATGCGGTGGCGGTGATATGCGAGGGATTGCGCGAGGACCTGATCGCGCGCGGGATTGATCCGGCGAAGATCATGGTGTCGCCCAATGGCGTCGACTTGGACCTGTTCGGCAATCCCCCGCCGCGAGATATGGCGCTCGCCGCCAAGCTGGGACTGGGTGACAGCGTCATCGGCTATATCGGCAGCTTTTACGATTATGAGGGCATCGACGATCTGATCGCGGCAATGCCTACGCTGGTCGCGGCGGTGCCCGCTGCCCAGCTGCTGCTGGTCGGCGGCGGACCGATGGAAGCCGCGCTGGCGGCGCAAGCAGCGGCATCGCCAGTTGCGGACCGCATCCATTTTGTCGGCAGGGTGCCGCATGACGAGGTCGAGGCCTATTATTCGCTAATCGACATCCTGGCCTATCCGCGCAAAGCCATGCGCCTGACCGAGCTGGTGACGCCGCTCAAACCGCTGGAAGCGATGGCGCAAGGCAAGCTGGTGGCGGCGTCCAATGTCGGTGGTCACCGCGAGCTGATTGTAGATGGGGTCACCGGCACTTTGTTCGCCCCGGGCAGCCCCGCCAACATTGCCCAAGCGCTGTCCGGCTTGCTTTGGGACCGGTCAATATGGGAAAAGCGACGCATAATGGGACGGAATTTTGTCGAGGCCCATCGTAACTGGTCATCAAACATTTTGCGTTACGAACCTGTTTACCACAAAATGCTCGCAAACCGGCAACGGGCGCGGGCGGCTTAAACAGGAGAGGCCGGGCCGAAGCTTTCACAGGGTTCGGCCATGGAAGAAAATATGGAAGCAGTTTCAACCGGACGGCCCCATGGCGGCACGCTGAGCCGCGTGTTGCGCGGCCTTCGACCCGCCGCCCCGGCAGCTGTTGGTGCAGCGTTGCTGGGCTTTGCCGCCGCCTTGCTGATGCCGATGGCATGGCTGTCGGCGATCTGCTGGAACCTGTATCTGGACACGTTGCACCCGATTTTTGTCGAACCGCTGGGCGGTGCGGCGCGTGTGTGGGTCGGGCTGGGGCTGGGCGTGATCACTATGCTGCTGGCAACGGCGGTGGCGCTGGCGCTCGAAACACCAACGGGGCAGCAATGGCGCGCGCGCTTGCGCCGGCCGGTTGCCGATGATTTTTCCGAATTCGCCAGTGCTGATGCGCCTTCACCTGGCTTTGCGCGCCGTCGCAGCGCCGATGTCCATCCCGACGCACCGCCCGTCGCGCCGATCAACGCGCTGCGGGATTTGCCTGCGGCCGGGCTGGGGCCGGTCCCGCTGGAGCAGCCTGCGAATGATCTGGCCGTTGTCGAGGCGGACGCATTTGCTGCCGAGGAGCCGTTGGAACTCGCCGACTATGCGGTCGAATCCGATGCAGGCGCCGAACCCGGGCTGCTGGATCTGGCCGATGCCAGCCTAGGGGCGATGGTGGCGCGGCTTGAGGCCGGGCTGGAACGCCAGCGGTCGCGCGCCGATGACAGCGGCGCTGCAATGCTGCCGACCGTCGATCTGGCGCTGGAAGCGGCGCTCAGCACCTTGGCGCGCATGAACAAGGCGGCGGTGGGCTGATCACCCGTCATCGACGGTCAACAATTCGATCCGCCAATCGGTTCCGGTTTCGGATGGATCGAGTGCGGTGTCTGCGACAAAGCAGCCCGACATTTGCCATTCGTACGTCGCCAGCAATGTCGCGCACGTGCCAGCATTATCATGCGTGGGTGGCCGGACATCGAACCAGTGCCGCGCACCGGCAAAGCTGGCGCTGGCCCATGGCCGCCAGCCGTGGGCCACAATACGCACAGCGGGAGGCAGCAAAGCCACCAGCTGGTCACGCAATTGGTCGTGCACCGCGCCATCGCGGCAACGCGCGCGCATCAGCATGACGGGGTATCCTGCTGCCATTTGTTCATGAAATGTTCTATATTGGTTGACACGCGTGCACCGGGAAGGCGGCCATTGCGCAAGTCGCCGACCAGCCGCGGATCACGCACCGCCAGTCGCCCGAACAGCGTGGGTGGCATGGCGTTGTCCTTCAGGAAACGGTCAATTTGATAGAGCAGGGGACTGGTCATGTGCTTACCTTTCCATGCGAATCAGCTAATATAGAAAGTTTCCTGTTGATAGGTAATTTCCTACTTGTCTAGGGTAATTCCTATCGTTATGGTCGGTGATAAAGGACCAGCGCGTGACCCCGTCAGACGACCCCCGCCAACTGCTCGATCGGCTCATCCAGGAGCGGGGCCATGATTATCAGCGCATTTCGCGGCTGATCGGCCGCAACGACGCCTATATTCAGCAGTACATCAAGCGCGGCACCCCGCGCCGCCTGGACGAGGCCGACCGGCGGCGCATCGCCGCTTTTCTGGATGTGCCCGATACGCTGCTTGGCGGCCCAGTAGCAACGGTTGCAGTGCCAACCGCCCGCTCGCGCGGTCCGGCGATGCTGCTGGTACCGCAGCTGGCGGTCGGCGCATCCGCGGGTGCGGGTGCAACCGTCGACGGCGAAGGGGTAGAGGCAGGCTTTGCCTTTGACCCGCGCTGGCTGCGGCGGTTGGGGGCCGACACGCGCGCGCTGTCGATCATCGCGGTCGAGGGTGATTCGATGGCGCCGACGCTGAACGATGGCGACGACATATTGGTCGATGGCGCGGATGCGGCGGCGCGGCTGCGCGACGGCATTTATGTGCTGCGCATGGATGATGCGCTGATGGTCAAGCGCGTTGCGCGGCTGCCGGTGGCAGGGCGCATCGCGGTGCTGAGCGACAACCGCGATTATCCCAGCTGGCCCGACCTTGCCGCCGATGCGGTATCGCTCGTCGGCCGGGTGGTGTGGACGGGGCGGCGGGTACGTTAGAGTTTCTTCCACGCGCGCGGGCCGGTGCCGACCGTTTCAGCTTTGCTGAGACTGAATTCAAGCCGGAAGCGGTTCGACCTGATCGACCATCGGTTTCTTGCGCGCGGCAATCAGGCAGCCCGCCACGATCAGCACCGTGCCCGCCACCGTCTGCCACGCCAGCGGCTCGCCAAACCAGAGCCAGCCCAGCGCGGCCGCCCACAGAAAGGCCGTGTACTCCGCCGACACCAGCTGCTGCGCCTCAGCGCGGGCATAGGCCCAGGCAAGCAGGAATACCGACATGGTGGCGAGCAAAGCCGCAGCCAGCAGGTGCGGGGCCCACGCGGCATCGGGCAAGATTGCGAGCCACGGAGCCGCCAGCGCCAGTATCAGCCCAACAAGCAAATTCTGGAAAAAGGCGATTTCGGTCGGGCTCGCCACTTGCGCCTGTTTGCGCGCAATCACCAGATTGATGGCATAGGCCACCGCCGAAAAGAGCACCGCGCCGACCGCCATGCCGTCGCGGATCTGGCCATCGGCACCCAGCTTGGCCGACAGGATGACGAGCATCCCGGCCAGGCCGAGCAGCGAGGCGATGATGGCGTCGCGCCCGATGCGCTCACCGAGCATCACGGCGGCAAAATAGAGCGTGATCAGCGGCGCGATGAACGACAGCGCGATCGCCTCGGCCAGCGGCAGACGCGCCAGCGCCCAGAAAAAGCTGACCGCCATTGCCGCAACCAGCGCGGAACGGACGAAATGCAAGCCTAGCACCGCGCGCGATGGCCATGGCGACTTGCGCGCCGCCCACACCACCCCCGCCAGCGCCGCGCCGATCAAACAGCGCCACAGCACGGCATTGTAGGCGCCGAGCGCAATCGACAAATCCTTCATCAGCGCGTCCATGATCGCGAACAGACCGATGCCGCCGCAGGCGACCATGAAGGGCAGGGCGGGAGAGCGGGGGTCGGGCATGGAACACTCTATCAGGTTGCGGCAATCGCGGCGGCTATGCAGGCTCAACCAAGGTTGAGGTCAAACGGAAAATTTGGGCTCTATCGGAAGCTTGCAAGGCCCGCACCGTCAATGTTTAGCTTTTGACCTGAACAATAAGGGTTGGCGTCTGACACCAGCCAAACCACCGCCGCCGCGACATCGGATGGCAGCGGCACGCGCCCGAACGGGAATTTGGCGTCGAGATGATGGATGTCGGCCTCGCCCGTAACCGCACGCGCCAGCCGCTCACCCATGTCGCTGACGGTCAGCGCGGGCGCGACGATGTTGACGCGCACGCCATGCTTCATCTCTTCCTTCGCCAATGTCAGCGCGAGTGCCTCGCCCGCCGCCTTGCCCATATTATAGGGCGCGCCATTGGGGGCATGGTGCAGCGTCGCGACGCTGGAAATGATGATGATGTCGCTGCGGGGGTGCTGACGGAGCAGCGGGAGGCAGAGGCGCGCCAGCCGGTGCGGGCCGAGCGCGTGCACCGCCATCACCCGCTCCAGCTCGGCGGGGTCGGTGTCGGCGACCGCGCGGCCCTTGCTGGCGATCCCGGCGTTGTTGATCAGGATCGACAGCCCGCCGAAATCGCGGGCAATGGCATCGACCATCGCGGTGCAGGCGTCCTCGTCGGTGACCGATGCCTGATAGGCCTCCGCCCGCCGCCCCAGTGCGCGCACCGCCGCGACCGTTTCGGCAGCGGCATCGCCATCGCGGGTGTAATTGACCGCCACATCGGCCCCCGCTTCCGCGAGCGCCAGCGCAATCCCGCGTCCGATGCCGCGCGATGCGCCGGTGACGAGCGCGGTGCGGCCTTGCAAATCGATATTGGTCATTCCTTCTTCTCCCCTGCTTCTCCCCATAACCGTCTGCCCTGAGCTTGTCGAAGGGCCGTCCTTTCTTCTACACCGCCGTGATGACTTTCTGGGCCTATATGCTGCACTGCCGGGGAGGGGCATTTTATGTCGGGCACACCGATGATCTGGACCATCGCATTGGTCAGCATCAATCGGGGCTGATCGCAGGGTACACCGCAAATCATTTGCCGGTTGAACTGGTGTGGAGCTGGGATTTTCCGACGCGACATGAGGCGAAGGAAGCCGAGCGCCGGATAAAGGGGTGGAGCCGGGCGAAGAAGATGGCTTTGATCCGTGGCGATTGGGACCGAATTTCGCTGCTGGCCAAGGGGAAGAACGGTCCTTCGACAAGCTCAGGACAGACGGGGGAGGGGGAGAGGGCAGATGTTCCGTCTTCCGATGTGCAGAGCGCCAACCTATCTCCCCACTCCGCCCGCCCTGAGCTTGTCGAAGGGCTGTCCTTTTCTTTGACGCCCCACCCGGACACGCCGCCAATGTCGGTGCGTGCAGTTCATGGACGGATTTCGTGGGCTGAGGAGTTGAGGCTCGAATATCGTGTCGAAAATGCTCAGGTGCTCGAGGTGCCGGGACCGCTGTCACCTGCGCGCACTGACGAACTATGGCGCACGACCTGCTTTGAACTTTTCGTAAAGTGCGTGGGCGCGGACGCATACACCGAGTATAATTTCTCGCCATCTAGCGAATGGGCTGCCTACGCTTTTGACGGTTATCGCTTGAACATTCGCAATGCCCCTATGCATCATCCGGCCATTCTGGGCTGGTGTGATGGTCAAGACTATGTGCTGGAGGTTGACCGGGGCCCCATACTTCCCACCGGCGACATTCTCCTTTCCCTCTCCGCCGTGATCGAAGAAACCGACGGCACCAAAAGTTATTGGGCGCTCCGCCACCCACCGGGCAAGCCCGATTTCCATCATCCCGATTGCTTTGCGCTCCACCTTCCGGCACCGGACGCGGCATGACTGTGCTCTTTGGCATCGACCGCCTGCTCGCCGACCCCGTGCTGCTTGGGGAGCTAAAGGGCCGCCGCGTCGCGCTGCTCGCGCACCCCGCCTCGCTGACCGCGGACCTGACGCACAGCCTTGATGCCCTGATCGGCGCAGGCGTTAATGTCACCGCGATGTTCGGGCCGCAGCACGGCGTGCGCGGGGACCTGCAGGACAATATGATGGAGTCGCCCGACTTCACCGACCCGCGCTATAATATTCCGGTGTTCAGCCTCTATGGTGAACATCGCCGCCCGACCGGCCAGTCGCTGACGACCTTCGATGTGATTTTGGTCGATTTGCAGGACCTTGGCTGCCGGATCTACACCTATGTCACGACGCTGCTTTATGTGCTCGAGGCGGCGGCGGGGGCGGGCAAAAGCGTCTGGGTGCTCGACCGCCCCAACCCGGCGGGGCGCCCGGTCGAAGGGTTGACGCTGCTGCCGGGGCAGGAAAGCTTCGTCGGCGCGGCACCGATGCCGATGCGCCACGGGCTGACGCTCGGCGAGATGGGGTTCTGGTTCATTGGCCATTTCGCGCTCGACGTCGATTACCGCGTGGTCGCGATGGAAGGGTGGCAGCCCGATGGTGACGGCTTCGGCTGGCCGCCCAGCCGCATCTGGGTGAACCCCAGCCCCAACGCCGCCAATGTCAACATGGCGCGCGCCTATGCCGGGACGGTGATGCTGGAAGGCACGACGCTCAGCGAGGGAAGGGGAACAACCCGCCCGCTCGAACTATTCGGTGCGCCGGATATCGACGCGGCGGCGGTGGTTGCGGAGATGCGCGCCCTCGCGCCCGAATGGCTCACTGGCTGCGCGCTCAGAGAAATCTGGTTCGAGCCGACCTTTCACAAGCATGTGGGGAAACTGTGCCACGGCATCCACATCCACGCCGAGGGGGCATTCTATGACCACCACGCTTTCCGCCCGTGGCGGGTGCAGGCGCTGGCGTTCAAGGCGATCAGGCGGCTCTATCCCGACTATCCGCTGTGGCGCGATTTTCCCTATGAATATGCGTTCGGGCGCCTGGCGATTGACGTGATCAATGGCGGCCCGGGCTTGCGCGCGTGGGTTGACGATGCGGGGAGCGAGCCGGGCGATCTGGATGCGCCCGCGGCAGCAGACGAAGCGGCGTGGCGCGAAGCAATAGCCGGACTTCTGCTCTATTGAACACCGCTAGCGCCGCAGCGGCTGGCGTTCCCAATAGGTCAGCGAACGCCAAAGCCATTCGAGCGGCCCAAAGCGGAAATGCTTGAGCCAGATGGGACTCCAGATCAGTTCGACCGCCCAAATGGCAGCGACGACATAAAAGAGTTGGTGGCGTTCCAGCTGGTTGAACAGGCCGAAACCAAAGCCAAAGAACAGCGCCGTGCAGATGAGCGTCTGGGCAATATAGTTTGTCAGGGCCATTTGACCGGTCGCTGCAAGCGTGCGTTGCAGCGGCTTTAGCCAGCCGCGGCGAATAACCGTCAGGAACAGCCCGAGATGGCCGACAACCATCGCCAGCCGGCTGATCTCATAAGTGATGCTCGCCTGACTGAACCCCAATACCGAAAACCCGCTGTTCTGGAACAGCTGGAGCTCCATATAGTTTAGCGGGACGCCAACGGCGTAACCGCCCGCCATCATCAAACCATAAAAGCGCGCACTTTGGCCGCCCCCCAACACGCCCAGCTTCAGCATCGCCATCCCGATCAACATGAACGACATCATGTCGAAAAACAGCCACCATGGCAGATCGGTCCATTGGAATTCATACGACATGGGGAATTGGAGGGTGACGGCGTCGATATAGCCGACCTGGTGCAGCTCGATGATCGGCGTCAAGGCTTCGGCGGGCGGCGAAAATTCGGCCACGCTATCTTCCCAATGGGTAATAGCTTCCTGCTGCTCTTCGGTCAGCGCCGCGCCCATGGCTTGAGCCGTTTGCGCAGCAATTGCTGCCGATCTGGCTGTCGCCAGTGATTGGTAGGCCAGCAAGGATGAAGCCACGCTCGTCAGCAAGAGTGCACCGGCTATTGCTAGCATAAAGCGTGGCTGCATTTTGCGAAAGGCGAACAACAGCAAGCCGCCAATCGAGTAAGCGAACAAAATCTCACCATACCACAAGAGCAACGCCCAGTGGATCACACCAAACAGCATCATCCACAACATGCGCCGGAAATGGATGTCGGCCGTTCGCAGTCCGGCACCGGCTTGCTCCATACGATCGGTCAACAAAACGATGCTGGCACCGAACAACAGCGAGAAAATCCCCCGCATCGTTCCTTCAAAGAACATCGTCGGGATCGCCCAAGCCCAGTAATTTGGCGGATCCATACCGCCTGCGACGGTAGGATTTTCATAGGACCATGGCAGGCCAAAGCCGACGATGTTCATCAGCAAAATGCCGAGCACCGCAATGCCGCGCAATATGTCCAGTGCCTCGATGCGTTCGGTCTGCTGGACAGGTGCCACCCCGCCAATCGTCGCTTCCGTCGTCACCATTGCTTTGCCCCCCGGCTGCTGGCCTGATCCTACCCGGGAATCGCAAAACTACCTAATGCTTCCGCGTCAACTCGCGCATCGCGTCGTCCAGCCCGGCCAGCGTCAGCGGATACATACGGTCGTTCATCAAGGTTTTGATCATCTTGAGCGATTGGGTGTAACCCCAATGCGCCTCGGGCACGGGGTTCAGCCATACCGCCGCCGGATAGACGTGCGTCATGCGTTGCAGCCACACCTGCCCCGGCTCTTCATTGAAATGCTCAACCGACCCACCCGGGTGGGTGATTTCATAGGCGCTCATGCTGGCATCGCCGACGAACACCAATTTGTAGTCATGGCCATATTTGTGGAGGATGTCCCACATGGGTGTGCGTTCGGACCAGCGGCGTTTATTGTCCTTCCACACGCCCTCATAGGGGCAGTTGTGGAAATAGAAGAATTCGAGGTTCTTGAACTCCGCCGTTGCGGCGCTGAACAGCTCTTCGACCAGCTTGATGAACGGGTCCATCGACCCGCCGACGTCGAGGAACAACAATAGCTTGACCGCGTTGCGCCGTTCGGGGCGCATGACGATGTCGAGCCACCCCTGCCGCGCAGTCCCATCGATAGTGCCGGGAATGTCGAGCTCGTCCGCCGCGCCCTCGCGCGCGAATTTGCGCAAGCGGCGCAGCGCAATCTTGATGTTGCGTGTGCCCAGTTCCTTGGTGTTGTCGAGGTTGGCGAATTCCCGCTTTTCCCAAACTTTCAGCGCGCGCTTGTGCTGGCTTTCGCCGCCGATACGCACGCCTTCGGGGTTATAGCCCGAATTGCCATAGGGGCTGGTGCCGCCGGTCCCGATCCATTTGTTGCCGCCCTGGTGGCGCTTCTGCTGTTCCTCGAGCCGCTGCTTTAGCGTCTCCATAATCTTGTCCCAGTCGCCCAGCGATTTGATCGCCTCCATTTCTTCGGGCGTGAGATATTTTTCGGCCACCGCCTTCAGCCAGTCTGCCGGGATATCGACTGGCTTGGTGCCATAGTCGGTCAGCAGCCCCTTGAAGACCTTGTTGAATACCTGGTCAAAGCGGTCGAGCTGCCCCTCATCCTTCACGAATACGGCGCGGCTCAAATAGTAAAATTGCTCGGGCGTGCGCTCGATCACCTCGGCGTCCAGCGCCTCGAGCAACAACAAATGCTCCTTCAGGCTGGCACCAATGCCCGCGCTGCGCAGCTCGTCGAGGAAGTTGAAGAACATCGGCGGCATTCCCTTGGTTGACGTGAACGTAAAGCAGCCGCGCTCGAGCTGCAAGGGCGGATGCTTAGCGCCGCGTTAACCAATGCATGGCATGACCGGGGCAAGACCGAAAAAGCCCGGGGTTCACCATGAAATTCGACAAGATTGCCGCCGCCACCGCACCACTCGACCAGTCGGTCGCGACCGATTGCGGCGAGCTGGTGGTGGGCTGTGTCGAGGCGGCGGGGCGCATCGATCGCGCCACCGCGCATATGCGCGAGCAAATTGCCGAGCTGGCGCACCTTGATGAAATCGCCGGTGCGCTCGAAGCCGATCAGCGCCGCATCGCCGATTCGACCGATGAAGCCAAATTGCTGTCAGCGCGGGCTTGCGAGCAGCTGGATCGCGGCGCTGAAAAGGTCAACGCGGCGGTGGGCGAATTCCGCAATGTTATTGACCTCGTCTCGCGGCTGGGGAGCCATGTCACCAATTTCGCCGCCGTGATGGAACAGGTGCAGCAGGTCAGCCAGGGGATCGAAAGCATCGCCAAGACCACCAATATGCTGGCGCTGAACGCGGCAATCGAGGCCGAGCGCGCCGGGGACGCCGGGCGCACCTTTGCTGTGGTGGCTGCCGAGGTTAAGAAGCTGGCGCAGGACACGCGCAGCGCGACAGACGAAATCCGCCGTTCGATCGGCAGTCTGGCCACTGAAGCCGCCGGGCTGGTCAGCGAAATTCAATCGGGCGTTGAGCAATCGGGCCGCGCCGAGGCGCAGTTCGAGACCATCACCGACGCGCTGGCCGACACGACGCACCTCGTCGCGCTGCTCGACGACCAAAGCGACCGCATCGCGCAGTCGAGTGCGATGGTGCACGCCAATGGCGCAAAAGTGCGCGCCGCGGTCGATGGCGTCGTGGCGTCGGTGCGCCAGAATAGCACCATGCTGGTCGATACGCGCGACAGCATCATCGACATGGAGCGCACGTCGAACCGCCTCTTTAACAGCGTCATTTCGGCAGGCATCTCGCCGCGCGACACCGAGATTGTTGAATTGGCGGCCGGCTTTCGTGACGAATTTGTCGCCATTGCCGAACGCGCGCTGGCCGACGGCAGCCTGACGATGGCACAGTTGTTCGACACCAATTACCAGCTGGTTCCGGGTTCGAAGCCCGAACGATTCCGCACCAGCCTGTCCGATTGGGCAGACGCGCACTGGCGCCCACTGTTCGACCGCATCGTGGTGTCGCATCCCGGTATCAAGATGAGCTCGGCTGCCGACATGAACGGCTTCCTGCCGACGCACATCAGCGACCGGTCGCGCAAACCGACGGGCGACCTTGCCCACGACACGCAATACTGCCGCAACGGTCGCATCATCCTTGAGGACGAGGACAAGATCGCCAAGCAGAGCAAGGCACCGTTCTTCATGTGCGTCTATCGCCAGGAAGGCGACGGCACCAACTATGTCGTGGTCCGCAACGTCTATACACCCGTATCGTTCGGCGGTCGCCGCTGGGGCGATCTGGAAGTGGCGTATCAGCTGTAACTGAAGGCGCAGCCACAGCGGTCCGAACCCGCTTGACAGGCCTGGCGATTTATTTATTATTACCATTATGCCAAAACGAGTCGACCCCTTAGAGCGCCGTGCCGCCATTGCCGAAGCGGCGGTAACGTCCATTGCCCGGCACGGCTTTGACGGCGCCAAGCTGTCGGTCATTGCCCGCACCGCAGGGGTGACAACGGGCGCTGTCGCGCACTATTTCAATGACAAGGATGAAGTGCTGCTGGCGGCGCTCGATCTGCTTGCCCAGCGGTTGCTCGATCGCATCGCGGTCGCCGATGTGCGCCCCGTCGAGGACCAGCTTGGCGATGTGTTGCCGCTCGACGACGGGGCGCTCGACGAATGGCGCGTGTGGATCGCCTTTTGGGGCCGTGCGGCCTTTGTCCCCGCGCTCGCCCGCGTGCACCGTGCACATTATGAGGCCATCGAAAGCGCGCTCGCCGGCGCGATCGGAGGCGAAACCGCGCGGCTTGATGCGGCGGCGGTCATCGCCGCGATCGATGGCATCGGCACGCGCGTTTCGCTTGAGCCCGAGCAATGGCCACCCGCGCGCCAGCGCGAGCTGCTTGCGCACCTCCTACGCCCGATTTTCACCCAGGGAGAATATCATGCCCGAACTCGCCCATCTGTCGGCTGACGCTACATCTGCCGAAATCTGTGCGGTGCTTGACCGCAACGGCGCGCTGATCGTTGACGATGCCATGGCGCCCGGATTGCTTGAACGCCTGCGCGGCGAGATCATGCCCTATGTCGAGGCAACGCCGGTGGGCATGGATGACTTCACCGGACGGCATACGACACGCACGGGCGCTCTGGCGGCGCGGTCGGCGGCGTGCCGCGAACTTATCACCGACGCTCGGCTGATCGGCGCATGCGACCAATTCCTGAAACCCTTTTGCGACCGATATCAGCTGCATTTGACCCAATTGATCCGCATCATGGATGGGCAGGGGCGCCAGCCGTTGCACCGAGACCGGCTGGCCTGGGGCGGCTTTCTGCGTCCTGATATCGAGCCGCAGCTCAACACCATCTGGGCGGTCACCGACTTTGTCGAAGCCAATGGCGCAACCTGTGTTGCGCCCGGCTCGCACCGCTGGGAAGAAGGGCGCGAGCCGATGAGCGATGACATCTGCTTTGCCGAAATGCGCGCAGGATCGGTGCTGGTCTATTCTGGATCGGTCATTCACGCCGGCGGCGCGAACCGTTCGGGCGCGGACCGCATGGGGCTAAACATCACCTATTGCCTTGGCTGGCTGCGGCAGGAGGAGAATCAATATCTGTCGTGCCCGCCCGAGGTGGCGCGCGCTTTCAGCCCCGAACTCCAGCAATTGCTTGGCTATGCCATGGGCAGCTATGCGCTCGGCTACTTCACGCCGCCGCTGGCACCGGGCGCAGGGCCGGAAATCGTGCCGCCCGAATGGCTGTTTAGCGGCATGGCACAAAGCTGGGGCGAAGACTTTTATGCCCAGGTGTCGGACCGTGCGCGTGCAGGCGCGCTTTAGCGCCCGTCAGCTGCCTCGCCGCGCCATGAACGCCAGTTTCTCGAAGAGCATCACGTCCTGCTCATTCTTCAGCAGCGCACCATGGAGCGGCGGGATGGCCTTGGTCGGGTCGCGGTTTTGCAGGACTTCGAGCGGCATATCCTCGGCCAGCAGCAGTTTCAGCCAGTCGAGCAGCTCGGACGTCGAGGGCTTTTTCTTGAGCCCCGGCACATCGCGCACTTCATAGAAGATATCCATGGCGCGGCTGACCAATGTTTTCTGGATGCCGGGGAAGTGCACCTCGATGATCGCGGCCATCGTGTCACGGTCGGGGAATTTGATGTAATGGAAGAAACAGCGGCGCAAGAAGGCGTCGGGCAGTTCCTTTTCATTGTTGCTGGTGATGACAACGATCGGGCGTTCGGCCGCGGCGATATGTTCGCCTGTTTCATAAACGTCGAACGCCATGCGATCGAGTTCCTGGAGCAGGTCGTTCGGAAATTCGATGTCGGCCTTGTCGATCTCGTCGATCAGCAGGACGGGTAGCTGCGGCGAGGTAAAGGCGTCCCACAGCTTGCCGCGCTTGATGTAATTGCGGATGTCGTGAACGCGCTCGTCGCCCAGCTGGCCATCGCGCAGGCGGGCGACCGCGTCATATTCATACAGCCCTTGCTGCGCCTTCGTCGTCGATTTGATGTTCCAGGTGATCAGCGGTGCGCCCATCGCTTTGGCCACTTCTTCCGCCAGCACGGTCTTGCCGGTGCCGGGTTCGCCCTTGACCAGCAGCGGACGGCGCAGCGTCGCGGCGGCGTTGACCGCGACCTTCAGATCGTCGGTGGCGATATAGTCGCTGGTGCCTTCAAAGCGCATCGGGTCGAGCCTTCCCTTGACGTGAACGTAAAGTCAGGTCTGGCATAGCGAGCGGATTTTGGGAGCGCAAGCGGCGGCGCGCTTACCTTCGCGCAAGTTCGCGGGCGGCGAGCAGGTCCCACAGGCCGCGATGCTGCATGACGAGCTGTTGGGCGCCAAAGCCCAGTGCGCGTTCGATGGCGGGGCTGTCGGCGACCTCTCGCGCTAGCCGCGCGGTGGCCACCAGATCGGGCAGCGCGCAGTGCGGGGTTTCGATCTCGATGCGCGCCGCGCTGATGTCCAGCAGCACACGGATGGTGCGCCACTCCAACGTCAGCGCCATCGCTGCGCCCAATGCACAGCCGCGTCGGTCGGATTCGGCAAGCATATCTAGCGCACGGCGCTGGCCAGCGACGGCGGCCTCGCAGCTGGCCTGCCCGCTGGTGCTGGGTACCGGGCCGACGGCGGCGGCGATGCGGCCAAGCAGCGCGCGTTCGGCGGCAAACGCCTCGGCGGCCTGATCGAGCCATTGGCGCGCGCCAGGATCGACCGCCTTGCGTGCGGCATGGTCGACGATGCCGGGATAACGCCCGTGCAGCACGCATAGGAAATGGACAGCGTCGGCCAGGTTGCGCATCGCTGCCCGGCCTTCCGACAATTTGCCCGATTTGACATAAGGATGCGCCCCGGTGCCGTCATTGGCGACCAGCGCGTCGAGCATTTCGGCTACACCGCCCGACTTATCGGCTGGATACAGCTGCACCGGTCCCGTCACCCTTTCCTGTTGGCACGAGCGATAAATCGCCAAGCCAAGGTCAGGGGACTAAAGCAACAGCGTAAATGAGCGGTTTATGACGCGAATATTGTTGCGCTGTTACAATGTACCGTTCCGGGACGCCTCATGCGGCCAGTGGCAGGCGCTCATCGCTGATATCGGCCGGCGCCGCAGCGGGCGCGGCGGCAACCAGCGTGGGCGTTGCAGCCGCCGTGGCCGCTTCATTCTTCGCCGGAAACAGCAGGCGCGATGCGAGCACCACTAGGCCCATCGCTATATAGGCGACGGCTGCATAATGCGGCGCAAAGAACACCGGCGGGACGAACGCGAGTCGCAACCACAGCGGGTTGAATCCGAAATCCTGCCCAATCGCCTCACACACACCGAAAAAGGTGTCGGGACGGTTGAAGGTGTTGCGGTTCACATTTGCTGCCGTGGTCGTCATGGGGAGAGTTTCCTTGCACTGCGGCCGGGTCGGTTCCCGTCCTGTCAGTGATTAAGCAATTGCCGTGCCAAGCTGAACAACGCGTTAAAAACGCTGTGGTTCCGGCAAAAAATGGTGCGGCGCAGCGAAAAAACAAGGGCCAGATGATGGGAATTTTTCCCATCATCTGGCCCGACGCTCAAACGTCAGGATATTCGGCGTTACTGGTCGAGAAACGACCGCATCTTCCGGCTCCGGCTCGGGTGCTTCAGCTTCCTGAGCGCTTTCGCCTCGATCTGGCGGATGCGTTCGCGGGTGACCGAGAACTGCTGGCCGACCTCCTCCAGCGTGTGGTCGGTGTTCATCCCGATGCCGAAGCGCATGCGCAGCACGCGTTCCTCGCGCGGGGTGAGGCTCGCCAGCACGCGGGTGACGGTTTCCTTAAGGTTCGATTGCACCGCGGCGTCGACCGGGATGACCGCGTTGGGATCCTGGATGAAATCGCCCAGATGGCTGTCTTCTTCATCGCCGATCGGCGTTTCAAGGCTGATCGGCTCCTTGGCGATTTTCATCACCTTGCGCACTTTTTCCAGCGGCATCGACAGGCGTTCGGCCATTTCCTCCGGCGTCGGCTCGCGGCCGGTTTCGTGGAGGAACTGGCGGCTGCACCGTACCAGCTTGTTGATCGTTTCGATCATATGCACCGGGATGCGGATGGTGCGCGCCTGGTCGGCGATGCTGCGGGTGATCGCTTGGCGAATCCACCAGGTCGCATAGGTGCTGAACTTGTAACCCCGGCGATATTCGAACTTATCGACCGCCTTCATCAGGCCGATATTGCCTTCTTGAATGAGGTCAAGGAATTGCAGCCCGCGGTTGGTGTATTTTTTGGCGATCGAGATGACGAGGCGCAGATTGGCTTCGACCATTTCCTTCTTGGCGATGCGCGCCTCGCGCTCGCCCTTTTGCACCATGTTGACGACGCGGCGGAATTCGCCGAGCGACATGCCGGCCGCCTGCGCAATGTCGCTGATTTCGCCGCGGATGCGGTCGACCGCATCGGCCTCGTTAGTGGCGAAGGCGATCCATTTCTTGTCGAGGCCCGCCACGCTTTCCAGCCAGCTTTCATCGAGCTCGCGACCGATATAGCGGTCGAGGAAATCCTTGCGCGGCACCTTGTGGCGCTCGGCGAGGCGCAGCATCTGGCCGCCGAGCGCGGTCAGGCGGCGGTTATAGCTGTAGAGCTGGTCGACCAGATATTCGATTTTCGAGCCGTGAAATTGCACGCTTTCAACCAGCGCGGTCAGTTCCTCGCGCAGCCGATGATACTTCTTTTCCTGCGCGGGGGCGAAATCGCCTCCCAATTGCAGTGCGTCGAGCCGCGCCGTCTGCAGCTTTGAAAATTCTTTGAACGCCTTCGTAATCGCGGCAAATTTTTCGAGCGCGTCGGGCTTGAGCAATTCCTCCATCGCGGCGAGGCTGAGGGTATTGTCCTCTTCCTCTTCCTCGAAAGCAGGGCGCGCGCGCCGCTCGGTCATATCCTCTTCGTCGTCGTCGGATTTGGTTTCGGGCTCGTCCTCAACCTCATCTTCATCCTTGAACGAAGGGCCGGCGGTTTTCTCGCTAATCTCGCCGTCGTCGTCGCCTTCGTCATCGTCGGTCAGATTTTCGGGTGCCGGATCTTTGGACAGCATAGCTTCCAGATCGACGATCTCGCGCAGTTGCATGTCGCCATTGTTCAGCGCGTTCGACCATTCGATGATCGCGTTGAAGGTCAGCGGGCTTTCGCACAGCCCCAGGATCATGGTGTCGCGGCCCGCCTCGATGCGTTTGGCAATGGCGATCTCGCCCTCGCGGCTGAGCAATTCAACCGCGCCCATTTCGCGCAGGTACATGCGCACCGGGTCGTCGGTGCGGTCGACCGTTTCCTTCTTCTTTTCAACCGCGGGCGCAGACAGCGAACCCGTATCGGTGGTCAGGTCGACATCATCGTCGGCCTCCTGCTCGGCCTCTTCCTGCACATCCTCGTCGCTTTCGACGATATTCACGCCCATGTCGGAAATGGCCGACATGATATCTTCTATCTGCTCCGAGGACATCTGGTCTTGCGGCAGCGCTTCATTGAGCTCGTCATAGGTGATGTAGCCACGCTTCTTCGCGCGCGCGATCAGCTTTTTGATGGCCGCTTCATTCAGGTCGATCAGCGGAGCGTCGCCGCCTTCGCCCTTGTCCATATCTTCGTCTTCGGCCATGCCTGTTTCAATCCCCGCAGCAGCCGTCCGGTTCCGGACGGATCACTTTATTGGTTGGCGCTGTCGGACAGGTCCGCCAGCCGCCGGGTTAGGTCGGCGTCGATCGCACGCAAACGCGCCTGTTCGGCCAGACCGTCAGCGTCGAGCGACACCGCAAATTGCTCGGTCGCCCGGGCCAATGCGGCCCGAATTTCGGGCTGGGTTACCAGCACCGCGACAAATTCATCCAGATCGCGCAGCGCCCTTGCCCGCACGGTCCCCGTTTCATCATCCTCGCGGCGATTGAACGAAAAGTGCATTGCGTCGGCCCTGAGCAGCGTCAACGCCCTATTATACACCTTGGTTTCGGCCAATATGGCAAGCAGGCCCTCAGTATCAAGCCCCTGATGCGAAATTGCCGCATCAAGCATGACATCGCGCAGCGCCGCATCGGCGCGGTCGGCGATGGTAAGGCGGGCGAGCGCGTCCTGATGCCGCGCCAGCGCTTGCGGGTAGCGCAGCAATCCGCCCAGCAGTGCGGCGACCAGCGGTGCTGCGGTGCCCACGGCCGCGAGCTCGCGGGTTTCGGGCTGTGCCGGTTGCAGGCGCGGGTCGGGTTGCCAGCGGGATTTCGTGCCGCCGCGCGGTGCGGGCATTGGCGCCGTTCCGCGCGGGCGCGCAAAAAGGGCATCAAGCCGATCGCGAAACGCCTCGCGATAATGGTGGCGTACATCGGCGTCGGCGATGCTGTCAGCATGCGCCAAGAGTCGCGATTTCAGTGCGGCGCGCTCCTCGGGCGTATTTGTCGGTGCGGCGGCCAGTTCGTGTGCCCACAGCCGATCAACCAAAGGTTCAGCGCCTTCGAGCACTGCTTCCATGGCCGTCGCACCGCCGCTTCGGACCAGATCGTCCGGGTCCTGCCCGGCAGGGAGTGTTGCAAAGGCAAGGCTGAAACCGGGCCGGAGCAACGGCAGCGCGCGCATTGCCGCGCGCATCGCCGCCTTCTGTCCTGCCGCATCGCCATCGAAACACAGGACCGGCACCGGCACCATGCGCCATAGCAGGCCCAATTGCGCCTCGGTCAGCGCGGTGCCCAGCGGTGCGACAGCATCGGACAGTCCCGCTTCGGCAAGCGCGATAACATCCATATAGCCTTCGACGACGATAACTCGGCCCGTCTGGCGCGAGGCGGGCGAGGCGCGGTCGAGGTTGTAGAGCGTGCGCCCCTTGTCGAACAACGGTGTGTCAGGGGAGTTGAGATATTTGGGCTCGCCGTCACCGAGAATGCGTCCGCCAAATGCAATCACCCGCCCGCGCGCATCGCGGATGGGGATCATCAGGCGGCCGCGGAACCGGTCATAGGGTTCCTTGTCGTCGACGGCGATCAGCATCCCCGCTTCGACCAGCATCGGCACCGGGAAATCCTTGAGCGCGGCTTTCAGAGCGTTGCGGCTGTCGGGGGCAAGGCCGAAGCCAAAGGCGCGCCGCGTGGTATCGGAAATGCCGCGCTTGGCCAAATAAGCGCGCGCCCCTGCGCCGTCGATGCCGTCTAATTGCGCCGCAAACCATTCCGCCGCCGCCGCCGTCACATCGCGCAGGCTCTTTGCTTCTTCCTGTTTCTTTGCGGCGCGCGGATCGGGAGCGGGCACGTCCATCCCTGCGGTCGCGGCGAGTTCCTTGACCGCATCCATGAATGACAGGCCGCGCTGGTCGGTCATCCAGCGGATGGCATCTCCATGCGCCCCGCAGCCGAAGCAATGGTAGAAACCCTTTTCATCATTGATCGTGAAGCTGGGCGTCTTTTCGTTATGGAAGGGGCAACACGCCTTATGCTCGCGCCCCGCGCGCGTAACCTTGATGCTGCGCCCGATCAGTGTGGACAGCGTCGTGCGCGCGCGCAGTTCGTCCAGCCATTGCGGGGTGAGGGTCATGTTGGGGGGCGCAGTACGGTTGTCGCGGCTACTTGCCCACCGCTAGCCCCTCCCGC
Source organism: Sphingopyxis sp. sgz302558 (assembly GCF_057220455.1). Lineage (NCBI taxonomy): Bacteria > Pseudomonadati > Pseudomonadota > Alphaproteobacteria > Sphingomonadales > Sphingopyxidaceae > Sphingopyxis > Sphingopyxis sp. sgz302558. Next base: position 79,824 of record NZ_JBXPUZ010000002.1, read on the forward strand.
AAGCGGGAGGGGGACTTGAGGGCGGAGAACTGCACGATCGGCGGACATCATTAGCCTCTCCCCTCCCGCTTGCGGGAGGGGTCGGGGGTGGGCCCGAGGGCCTCGGCAATCATGTGCAGCACGCCGTCTACATTCTCGGCAATATCTGTGTTTGAAAAGCGCAGAATTCGAAATCCTGCACTGACCAGCCAAGCATCGCGGTTCGCATCTTCCTTTTGACGAAGGTCATGCGACCATCCGTCGGCCTCGACCACCAGTTTTGCCTCGCGGCACAGAAAATCAACGGTGTACGGGCCAAGCGGCATTTGTCGGCTGAACTTCCATCCCGCGCATTGACGCTTGGACAGACCAGCCCAAAGGCGGCGTTCCATTGGGGTTGCTTCGTGCCGCAATTGCCTGGCCCGGGCCGTGTTTCTGGGTTTGAATTTTCCGGGCATCGGTATCAGTCTGCACAGCTTTCGTCAGGTGGCAACGCAATTCACAGGCCCACCCCTAACCCCTCCCGCAAGCGGGAGGGGAACTTTATGGCCTCACCCCGCCAGTGTGGCGTTTGTCTGAAAGACCTTAGGGTTCAGGCTAGCGCTGCCTTCACCCAGCCCGACGCCTTGCTCATGTCCATCACGCTGCCGTGGCGTTCTTTGACGGCGGCCATGACGCGGCCCATGTCCTTTACGCTGGTGGCGCCGAGTTCGGTTACGATGGCGGCGATGGCGGCCTGCGCGTCGGCTTCGCTCAGCTGCGCGGGCAGGAAGCTCTCGATCACGGCGACCTCTGCGGCTTCGATATCGGCCAGTTCCTGCCGCCCGCCCTGTTCATAGAGCGCAATCGATTCGCGGCGCTGTTTGACCATTTTCTGCAGCACGTCGGTGACCACAACATCGTCGTCGCCGGGCGCGGTGGAAACGCGCAGTTCGATATCACGGTCCTTGATCTTTGCCAGCATCAGACGGATGGTGGCAAGGCGTGCCTTGTCGCCGCCTTTCATCGCGGCAATCTGCGCAGCCTTGATGTCGTCGCGAATCATGGCGTTCCCTTCATCTCTCGCGATTTTGGAAAGCAAGTCTCTTAGCTGTAACTTTTCAAAACCGATAGATTGTGAATCATTTTTTTGCGCCCTAATTGGCCGTCCGTTTAACCCGAAGAACGGAACCTCCGCCATGCCGCCAAGCGCCTCTGCAAAAGCCCCCGATGGTGCAACCGGCGTGCTCGTGCTCGCTGATGGCACGGTGGTGTGGGGCCATGGCTATGGCGCGGTCGGTGCGGGCGTGGGCGAAATTTGCTTCAACACCGCGATGACGGGGTATCAGGAGGTGCTGACTGACCCCAGCTATGCCGGGCAAATCATCAGCTTCACCTTTCCGCACATCGGCAATGTCGGCACCAATGCTGACGATGTCGAACGCGATGTCGCCGCGGCTGTTGGCTGCATCACCCGCGAATTGCCGACCGCGCCCAGCAATTTCCGTAGCACGGCGACCCTGCCCGAATGGATGGCGGCGAAGGGCCTGATCGGGCTGGCGGGCATCGACACGCGCGCGCTGACGCGGCGGATCCGCTTGGCGGGCGCGCCCAATGGCGTGATCGCGCACAGCCCTGATGGCAAATTCGACATCGATGAATTGCTGGCGATGGCGCGCGGCTGGCCGGGGCTGGAGGGCATGGACCTCGCCAAGGATGTGACGCGGGGCGGGCAGGGGGACTGGGCCGGGGGCGCGTGGAAACTGGGTTCTGGCTATGGCCAGTCCGAGCATAAGCGCGCCAGCGACGCCGCGCCGCACGTCGTCGCCATCGATTATGGCGCCAAGGACAATATCTTCCGCATGCTGGTAAAGGCCGGCGCGCGGGTAACGGTGCTGCCCGCCACCGCTACGCTGGATGAAGTGCTGGCGCTGGAACCCGCGGGCGTGTTCCTGTCCAACGGCCCCGGCGATCCTGCCGCGACGGGCGATTATGCGGTTCCGGTAATCCGGGGGCTTCTGGAGCGCGACGTGCCGATTTTCGGCATCTGTCTGGGCCACCAGTTGCTTGGCCTCGCGGCGGGGGCAAAGACGGTGAAGATGCACCAGGGCCACCGCGGCGCGAATCATCCGGTCAAGCGTTTGGAAGCTGGTCATGTTTCTGGGGGCACGGTCGAAATTACCAGCATGAACCATGGCTTCGCCGTCGATGCGGCGAGTTTGCCGGGGGGCGTGGTCGAGACGCACCGCAGCCTGTTCGACGGGTCGAACTGCGGGATTGAGGTGGTGGGGAAACGCGCGTTCAGCGTGCAGTACCATCCCGAAGCGAGCCCGGGGCCGCAGGACAGCTTCTATCTGTTCCAACGGTTTGTGGGGGGACTAGGGTGACGGCGTCGACCATGGTGCGCCTTCATCCAACTTCGCCTTGGCCGTTTCATAGTCAAGGCTGCGTGCTCGACAGGCAATCGCTGAGGGCCCGCCGGTGCGCGTTAATCGTCCCACGGATTGACCAGTTGTGCGCCCGTCCACGCAAAGTCGCCGGTATTGCGCGTTGCGAGAGGGATATTGCGCGCTATTGCCTGCGCGGCGAGTTGAATGTCCAACACCTTGCCGCCAACTGTCCGCTGGGCCGCAAGTTGGCCGTAGATATGCGCATCGCGGGCGTCGAATGGTTCGATGCGATCGGCGTAAGTTTCTTCCAAATGGCTGAGCCAATTTTCCAACATCGGCTTGATGGCGCGGCCCGATGGCAGCTCGGAACCGCGGCGGGCTTCGGCTATGACGATGACCGACAAGCGCAGATGTGGCTCGTTTTCCCTGAGCCACGCCATGACGCGCGGCTCACGGTTGCGCTTGGTCATTTCACTCCAGACGTTGGTATCGACGAGGATCATTTGAACCAGTCATGGTCGCGGAAGTTTTCGGCTTCGCGTGGTTCGGGCTCCCAGTCGATTCCCCGGCCAAGCGCCATCAAGCGCTCAATGCGCGCGCGGCTGGCGGCCTTGGGGTCAGCGGGCACGGGCTCGAGATGCTGGAAATTCCGGCCCGCGTCACGCACCCCAGCAGTTGGCTGGTCAGCTTCGATGATCAGTTGGCGCAAATGCTCCTCCATCGAACGGCCGTGCGCCGCCGCCACTTGGCGAAAGCGTTGCTTGGCCCCTTCGGGCAAATTGCGGACAGTCAGACTGTTCACCACAGCCTCCTTCGATTGCTATCAATGCAATCAATGTAATCAATGAAAGCATAATCGTCAATGCCCAAACGCACCGACATTTCCTCCATCCTCGTCATTGGCGCTGGCCCGATTGTTATCGGCCAGGCGTGCGAGTTTGATTATTCGGGGACGCAGGCGATCAAGGCGCTGAAGGAAGAGGGGTACCGGATCATCCTGGTCAACTCCAACCCCGCGACGATCATGACCGATCCCGAACTGGCCGATGCCACTTATGTCGAGCCGATCACGCCCGAAATCGTCGCCAAGATTATCGCCAAGGAGCGCCCTGATGCGGTGCTCCCCACCATGGGCGGGCAGACCGCGCTCAACACCGCGCTCGCTTTGTTCAATGATGGCACGCTGACCAAATATGGCGTCGAGATGATCGGCGCCGATGCCGAAGCCATCGACAAGGCCGAGGATCGGCAGAAATTCCGCGAGGCGATGACCAAGATCGGGCTGGAAAGCGCGCGCTCGGGCATTGCGCACACGCTGGAGGAGGCGTTTGCGGTGCTGGAGCGCACCGGCCTACCCGCGATCATTCGCCCCAGCTTCACCATGGGCGGGACGGGCGGCGGCATTGCCTACAACCGCGAGGAGTTTGAGGCCATCGTGCGCGGCGGGCTGAATGCCTCACCGACGACCGAGGTGCTGATCGAGGAAAGCCTTCTCGGGTGGAAAGAATATGAGATGGAGGTGGTGCGCGACCGCGCCGACAATGCCATCATCATCTGTTCCATCGAAAATGTCGATCCGATGGGGGTGCATACGGGCGACAGCATCACGGTCGCGCCCGCGCTGACGCTGACCGACAAGGAATATCAGATTATGCGCAACGCGAGCATCGCTTGCCTGCGCGAAATTGGCGTCGAAACCGGCGGTTCGAATGTGCAGTTTGCGGTCAACCCCAAGGATGGCCGCCTGATCGTTATCGAAATGAACCCGCGCGTGTCGCGCTCCTCCGCGCTCGCGTCGAAGGCGACGGGCTTTCCGATAGCCAAAGTCGCGGCGAAGCTGGCGGTGGGTTATACGCTCGACGAGATTATGAACGATATCACGGGAGTGACCCCGGCGGCGTTCGAACCGACAATTGACTACGTCGTCACCAAAATCCCGCGCTTTGCGTTTGAAAAGTTCAAGGGGGCCGAGCCGCTTCTGTCCACCGCAATGAAGTCGGTGGGCGAGGTCATGGCGATTGGTCGGACCATCCACGAGAGTTTGCAAAAGGCGCTGCGCGGTCTGGAGACAGGGCTCAGCGGATTCAACTATGTCGACCATCTGGTCGGCGTAGAACATGATGTGATCCGCAGCGAACTGGCGCGGGCAACGCCCGACCGCTTGCTGGTCGCGGCGCAGGCGATCCGCGAGGGGATGAGCCTTGCTGAGATCAACCGCATCGCCGGTTACGACCTGTGGTTCCTCGAACGCATTGCCGAAATTGTCGCGGCGGAAAATGAGGTGCGTGCTGGTGGCCTGCCGCAGGATGCCGAGGGATTGCGCCGCTTGAAGGCCATGGGCTTTTCGGACAAGCGCCTGGCCTACCTTGCGCTCGAAAGCGCCAACGTCCGCCCCGGCATGGAAAGCGCGATGCGGCGCGGGTCGGGCCTCATCCGCGAGGCGATTGTCGCCATGACGGGCGGGATTACCGAAGATGAAGTGCGCGCGCTGCGCCACCGGCTGGGCGTACGACCCGTGTACAAGACTATCGACACCTGCGCGGCGGAGTTCGAGGCGCTGACGCCCTATCTCTACTCCACCTATGAAGCACCGTCGTTCGGCGCGGCGGAATGCGAGGCCAATCCTTCGGCGCGCAAAAAGATCGTCATTCTTGGCGGCGGCCCGAACCGCATCGGGCAGGGGATCGAATTCGACTATTGCTGTTGCCACGCCTGCTTCGCGCTAGCCGAGGTCGGCTTTGAAACCATTATGGTGAACTGCAACCCCGAAACGGTCAGCACCGACTATGATACATCGGACCGGCTCTATTTCGAGCCGTTGACGGTCGAGGACGTGCTCGAAATCTTGCACGTCGAGCAGTCCAAGGGCACGCTGGTTGGGGTGATTGTGCAATTCGGTGGGCAAACGCCGTTGAAGCTGGCGCAGGCGCTGGAAAAGGCTGGCATCCCCATTCTCGGTACCTCGCCCGACGCCATTGACCTGGCTGAAGACCGCGAGCGGTTTGCGGCACTGGTCCGCAAGCTGGGGCTGAAGCAACCCGACAATGGGATTGCGCGCAGCCACGACGAGGCTTTGGCGGTCGCCGCGCGCATCGGTTACCCGGTGCTGACCCGGCCCTCCTATGTGCTTGGCGGGCGCGCCATGGAGATTGTCGACACTCCCGAACAACTGGCGAATTACATAGAAACGGCGGTGCAGGTGTCGGGCGACTCTCCGGTGTTGATCGACCGCTATCTGCGCGACGCGATCGAGGTGGATGTCGATGCGCTGTGCGATGGCCAGGATGTCGTCGTCGCCGGCGTACTTCAGCATATCGAAGAGGCCGGCGTCCATTCGGGCGACAGCGCCTGTTCGATCCCGCCCTACAGCTTGTCGGCCGACATCATCACCGAAATCGAACGCCAGACCGAGCTGCTGGCGCGCGGGCTGAATGTGCGGGGACTCATGAACATCCAGTTTGCGGTGCAGGGATCGGAGGTATACCTGATCGAGGTCAATCCGCGCGCCAGCCGAACCGTACCCTTCGTTGCCAAGGCGGTGGGATCACCGATCGCCAAAATTGCCGCGCGGGTCATGGCCGGAGAGAAGCTTGCCAAACTTCCCCCCATTAAGCGCGATATCGGCCATGTCGCAGTCAAGGAAGCGGTGTTCCCGTTCGCCCGATTCCCTGGCACCGACCCCGTGCTCAGCCCCGAGATGAAATCTACCGGCGAGGTGATGGGCATTGACAGCGATTTCGCGCTGGCTTTTGCCAAGGCGCAACTTGGCGCGGGCGACCGTCTGCCCACCGACGGCCGCCTGTTCGTATCGGTCAAGGATAGCGACAAGGCGCGGATATTGGAACCGGTGCAGCGGCTTGCTGGCTGGGGCTGGAAGATTATCGCGACCGGCGGCACTGCCGCTTTTCTGGCCGACGCCGGGGTCGAGGTCGAAGCCGTCAACAAGGTGGCACAGGGCCGCCCGCATATCGTCGATCGCATTAAGGATGGTGATGTCCAGCTGATCTTCAATACCACCGAGGGGTGGCAGAGCCTGAAAGATTCGCAGTCAATCCGCGCCTCCGCTCTTACAGGCGATATTGCCTATTACACCACTGCAGCGGGCTGCGCGGCGGCGGTGGAGGCCATCGGGGCGCTGCGCTCGCACAGTCTTGAAGTAAAGCCGTTGCAGGACTATTATTAAGTTCAACGCCCTCCCCCGACATTCAGGACAGCGGCGCTGCCGCCCCGGCGATTTTCGCTGGCGGCGGGATATTGACAAAGGAAGAACAGAACAATGGCAAGTGTGGAAAAGGTGCCGATGCTGGCCGAGGGTTATGACAAGCTGCACGCGCAGCTCGCGGCCCTCAAAGCTGAACGGCCCCAGATCGTCGATGCCATCGAAGAAGCACGCGCGCACGGTGACCTTTCGGAAAACGCCGAATATCATGCTGCCAAGGAACGGCAGGGCCAGGTCGAGGCATCAATTGCCGATCTGGAAGACCGGCTTTCACGCGCGCAAATCATCGATCCAACCAGCCTGTCGGGCGACCGCGTCGTGTTTGGTGCAACCGTTACCCTCCTTGACGAGGACGACAAGCCCGTGCGCTATCAGATTGTTGGTCAGGCCGAAGCCGATGCCAAAGCCGGCCGGATCAGCTATAATTCGCCACTGGGCCGGGCGCTGATCGGTCGCCGAGTGGAGGATGAGGTCGAAGTGACGGTGCCCGCGGGCGACAAATATTACCTCGTCAACAAGATCGAATTTATCTGATCCGCCAGCCATGAGCCAGCGCGCGCCGCTCATCAACACGCTGGCGCTGCTGTGCTGCGCGGTGTTTCTGGCCTCGCTTTTGACCGGACGGCTGGCCTGGGCGGCCTATTTCGCCGGGTTCATTCCCGCGCGGCTGAGCGGGGCCGCGCTGGAAGGGGCGCTGCCGGCGTGGTTGACGCCATTGAGCTCGGCTTTCCTGCACGGCGGACTGCTGCACCTGGCCATCAACATGATGATGATGGTATTTTTGGGCCGCCAGCTTGAACCCGCGTTCGGCAAGCGCGGCCTCGCGCTGCTGCTGCTCGTCGGGGCCTATGCCGGGGCGCTTGTGCACTGGATGGTCGATCCGGCGTCGACCACACCGGTGGTTGGTGCCAGCGGGGCCATTTCGGCGCTGGTTGCGGCCTATGCCTTTATCTTCAACCGCGACAATGTGCGGGGAATTGGGCCCTTTCCGCCGGTGGTGGTGCGTGCGGCGTGGCTGGCAGCGGCGTGGATCGGCGTGCAACTGGCAACCGGACTCGCTTTTGGCGGCGGTATTGCGATTTTCAGCCACATTGGGGGTTTTTTGGCGGGACTGGTGCTGACGCGCCCGCTGCTGCGGTGGCGATTTCGTTAGCTTAGCCACGCCCCCGCCAGCAACATGGCAACGCGCACATCCACCGCGCAGCCCTTCGCCCGCTTGGCCGCGACGAATTCGCCTATCCCCGCCAGCGCCACCCGGTGAACGATGATATTCTCACCATGCACCCCGCCACCATCGCCGTTGCGGGTCAGGTCGCGGGCGATGAGCAGCGTGAAACCCTCGCTGACCATACCGGGTGAGCTGTAAAACTCGCCCGCCACTTGCCAGTTTGCGGCGCGGTAGCCGGTTTCCTCCTCCAGCTCGCGTGCGGCAGCGGCCAGCGTCTCTTCGCCCTCGCTATCGTCGCCGACCAGCCCGGCAGGCAGCTCCAGACTCATTTGCCCCAACGGCACGCGATATTGTTCGACCAATATGATATGCCGTCCGTCGGGCGCATCGTCGATGGGCAGGATGACGGCGGCGTGAATGCCGCGTGAGCGTGAGACATACTCCCAGCGCCCCTGCCGCTTCGCGGTAATGAAACGGCCCTGCCACATCACCTCGACAGGTGCGTCGCTATCGTCGATCACAGTTCGATCAGCCGGTCGGGCAGTTCATTGGGGTTTTCGCTACCCTTGGGAAAATGCGCGGCGAGCACGCGGCCCATTTGTGCGACAGCTTCCGCCATACCCACGCCGGCGCGGTCTGCGCGAACATGGTCGAGCAGCGTGGCCATTGCTTCGCCCCACACATCGGGTGCGACCTTTTCCGCAATCGCGGCATCGGCGACGATGTCAGCACGACGCTCACGCAAGCTAAGGTAGAGGAGCACACCGGTCTTGCCGGCCGTGCGCGCTTCTGCCCCGACGCGGAACAGGCTGAGCGCGCGGGCGCGGACGCGGCCTGCCTTGACCGCGCCCGGTGTCAGCGCGAGCCGCAGCGGCAGCCATTGCAGGATCAGCAACGTGCCGAGCCATTTGAGGGTGACGAAGACGGTAATCACCCCCAACCACTGGCCGGGGGTATAGTCATAGGTCCAGCCCCCCAACAGCCGTTCGTACAGCCCCTGATAAAATGCGGGAAACAGCGCGACGGCGCTGATCGCCAGTAGCGCGGCGATGCTGGCCCAGATCAACGGAGTATCGCGGTAAGGATCGGACAGATCGGTGACGATGGTCACAATCTCGCCGCTCGTCTCGGCCTCCGCTGCGGCGACGGCAGTGGTGACGAGCCGATGATCGTCAGCGGACATATGAATGATGCGCGGCATGATGTGTTTCCCCTACCAGCCGCCCGACGCGCCGCCGCCGCCGAAGCTGCCGCCCCCGCCAGAAAAACCGCCTCCGCCAAATCCGCCGCCGCCCCAGCCGCCACTGCTGCGGCCCGATCCCCAGTCGCTGTCACCCCAGATAATCACCGGTGCGCCCCATGGGCTGTTTTTCCGTTTGCGATAACGCTTACCGCCGCTGCGCAGTGCGCGGATGATGGTAATGAAAATAAACAGCGCCACCAACAGCCAGAACAGCGTGAAAAAGGCTATTGCCGCGCCCGACGGCCCGCTTTGCTCGGCCCCGGCAGCGCGCGCCCGCGCCTCTTCGGGCGGCAGCTCAATCTGGGTAATGATGGCATCGACCCCGGCGTTGATGCCCCCGATATAATCGCCCGCCTTGAAGGCCGGGGTGACAGTGTCGCGGATGATGCGCCCGGACAGCGCGTCTGTGAGCACGGGTTCAAGGCCATAGCCAACCTCGATTCGCATCCGCCGCTGGTTGGGCGCGATAAGAAAGACGACGCCGTCGTTTCGCTCCGCTGTGCCAATCCCCCACGCGCGGCTCAACGCAGTGCCATATTCGGCAATGTCGCGGCCATTCAGACCGGTAACGGTGGCGACGACGACCTGTTGCTTGGTGCGCGCCTCGAACGCCTCGAGCTTCGCCGCCAGCGCCGCTTCTTCGGCGGGGGGCAGCAGGTCGGCCTGATCGACCACGCGCCCGCTGAGCGGAGGGAAATCCTGCGCGGCGGCGAGTGGTGCAAATAGCGCCGCTGCCAAAATGAGCGAAAGGGCACGCAACCAGTTCATCGCACGCTCCCCATTTCGGCCTCGATGGCATCGATGCCGAGCAGCAATCCGGCGGCATATTGACCGTCGGCAAAGCGCGGCGTCATCTGCTTAACGATGGCCAACGCCTCATCGTCGGTCAGCAGCGTTTCGGCTCCGCGCCCGGTGGCAATACGCATCTGGCGTTCCCCTTTGGCCAGCAAAACCAAGACGCCATCATCACGCTGCGCATCGCCGATACCCCAGCGATCGCCCAGACAGCGCGCATAACTATCGACGCGGCGGCCATCCAGCGTCGGCACGGTTGCCACCACCAGCTGACGCCCGGTCGCCGCTTCATAATCGACCAGTGCCTGGGTGACCTGGGCTTGCCCGCGCGTATCCAACATGGCCGCGCCATCGGTCAGCCGGCCAAATTGCTCGAGCTGCGGCACGCCTTCGCACGCCACAGATTCCAGCGGCTGGGTTGGCGCGCATGCCGCCAGCAGTGGCACGGCAAGGATCAGCGGCAGCCGCCGCACCTCATTTGGTCCCGAAATCCACCTTGGGGGCGACATTGGCGTTGGGGGTAATCGCCTCGAACGTCTTCATCGGCTCGGCGCCGTGAATGACCTTGGCGCCGATGATGTCGGGGAAGGTGCGGATGGTGGTGTTATAATCCTGCACCGCGCGGTTATAGTCGCCCACCGCCGTAGTGATGCGGTTTTCGGTGCCTTCGAGCTGGGTCATCAGGTCGGCGAAGCGCCCCTGGCTTTGCAATTGGGGATATTGTTCGACCGTGACGAGCAGGCGCGACAGCGCGCTGGACACATTGCCCTGTGCCTGGCGGAAGGCTTCGACCTTGGCAGGGTCGCTGAGTTCGCCGGCGTCGAGCTTGACCTGCGTGGCGGAGGCGCGCGCCTGAATGACGCCTTCCAGTGTGGATTGTTCGATCTGCGCGGCGCCCTTGGCGGTCTCAACCAGATTGGGGATCAGGTCGGCACGCCGCTGATAAGCGGCCTGGACGTCGGCCCATTTGGCTTTGGCGGCCTCTTCTTTGGTGGGCACGCTGTTGATTCCGCACCCGGCGAGCAGGCTGGCAGCGGCGGCGACGACAATCAGGCGGCGAAACGGCATGGCAAGTCACTCCCTCCAATGGCTGCGCTATGCGCGTAATACACATAGGTTGGCACTTGCCTGACTGCAATCGCTAGCGCAGAAAAAGCGAAGCGGCAGATGGAGCCGCAGGCATCGGCGGGGACAGACTATGGTTTCGGATTTCAAAGCGTTTCTGAATCAGGGCAATGTCATGGGCCTGGCCGTTGGCGTGATCATCGGCGGCGCGTTCGGCAAGATTGTATCGTCGCTGACCGACGATGTGCTGATGCCCTTCATTGGCTGGATTACCGGCGGCGGGGTGGATTTCACCAACCAATATCTGGTCTTGGCCGGGCACGAAAAGGTCACAGCAGGCATGACGCTGGCGGCGGCGAAAGCCGCGGGAGCCAATGTACTGGCGCTGGGCAGTTTCGTCACCGCGATCATCAACTTCATCCTGCTGGCCTTCGTCGTATTCCTGCTGGTGCGACAAGCGAACAAGATCATCAACATGCCGCAAGCCGGGCCGACGCAGATCGATCTGCTTGCCGAAATCCGGGATGAATTGCGCAAGAAGCCGGGGACGTAATTGGTCTCCCTTTGCAATCTTAACCCATCGTCCCTATATCCACGGCGCCGGAGCAATCCGGCTATGAGGATAAATGGTGCCGTGAAATAGACGTAATGGACCCGGGGGCGGTACCCGGCGGCTCCACCATAAGCCCGCAAATTGCGGGGTTCTGATGGGGCCGAACTAGGATCGACGTGCGTTCAAAGACGGTGGTTTCTTCCGGGCTGAGTAACCCGTTAAAGGCTCAAAACTCACAAGTGCCAATGACAATGAAGCACTCGCTCTGGCTGCCTAACCAATAAAGCCGCAAGGCCCAAGGTTAAGCAAATAGAGCGCGGTTCGGACCGAACCGGGCAACAGAATCGGATACCAGCGGCTGGGGACGAGCCGGGCAACAGAATCGTCCCACTTTTTCCCATTTGTCACTCTATTCCGCCGGTTGCGGTGCGGTGTTGAGCTGCGCCTCGAGCTTGCGCGTGACCGCCAGCGGCGATCCGGTGTAGCGGGCCAGCTTGGCATAGATGATAGGGATCAGGACCAGCGTAATCAGTGTCGCCAGCGTAACCCCGAACACGATTACCACACCGATCGCCGACCGCGCCGCCGCGCCCGCACCCGAGGCGATCATCAGGGGCACCGCGCCTGCCGCCGTCGCGATCGAGGTCATCAAAATCGGTCGCAGGCGGCGCGTCGCAGCAGCGCGAGTCGCGGCAACAATCTCCATCCCTTCGTCGCGCAGCTGGTTGGCAAATTCGACAATCAAAATGCCGTTTTTCGCCGCGAGCCCCACCAGCATCACGATGCCGATCTGGCTGTAGAGATTGAGCGTCTGCCCCATTAGCGCGAGGCCGAATATCCCTCCGCCGACCGCCAGGGGCACAGTGGTGATGATGGTGAGCGGGTGGACGAAGCTTTCGAACTGCGCTGCCAGAACCAGATAGACCAACACAATGGTGAGCAGGAAGATGACGACGATCGAGCCGCCGGTCTCTTTGAACGCCTGGCTCTCGCCGCGATAGCCCACTGCCAGCACTTCGGGCGATGTGCGCGCGGCATCCTCAAGAAAGGCCAGCGCCTCGCCCATGGTATAACCCTCAGCCAGCGCCCCTGACAGGGTGATAGCGCGCAACTTGTTATAGCGGCCCAGATCGCGCGCACCGGCATATTCGGTGACCGTCACCAGATTGGCCAGTGGAATGGTGTTGCCATCGCGCCCGCGCACCTGAATCGAGGCCAGCGCCTCGGGCGAGGCACGGTCAGCGGCCTCGGCCTGCACGATAACGCGATATTCCTCACCGCGATCAATATAGGTTGTGACGCGGCGCGACCCCAAAAGCGACTGGAGTGCCTCGCTCACCGCACTCACCGACACGCCCAAGTCGCCCGCGCGCACTGTGTCGACCGCGATGCGCAGCTGGGGCTTGGTCTCCTTATAGTCTGCATCGAGGTTGATGATGCCGGGGTTTTCGGCGGCGGCGGCAAGGATGCGGTCGCGCGCGTTCGCAAGCGCTTCATAGCTGTTGCCGGCGATGACGAAGTTCAGCGGCTGCCCACGCCCACGGCTGAGATTATTGCGCGGCGAGGCGTTGCCGCGGAGCGCGGGAACTTGCGAAAAGATGCGATTAACCTGACCGACCACATCTTGCGTGGTTTCGGTGCGTTCTTCCCATGGCTTCAGAAAGACGATGAAGACGCCGCTGTTAAAGTCATCGCTGGGACCAAAGCTGCCGGGGGTGCGCTGGATAATCGAGCGAACGGTGCCTTTTTCGAGCAGCTCCAACATCGGCTTTTGGACATCCAGCATATAGCGGTCCATCGCTTCGAAGCTGGTGCCCTCGGGCGCCGACAGGTTCGCTTGCAAGATACCGACATCCTCCGTCGGCGCGAGTTCATTTTCCAGCGTGGTGAACAGAAATCCGGCGGCACCCAGAAACGCGACGATAGCCAGTATGGATACCAACGGCCGCGCGATGACGCGGTCAAGCATGCGGCCATAGCTTTGCTCTAACCGGCCAAAGCGGTCGTCGACGGCCTGCGCAAAGCGACCGCGCTTTTCCTGTTTCAACAATTTGGAGCACAGCATCGGCGCGAGGCTGAGCGCGATGAAACCGGAAAAAGCGATGGCGGCAATCATCGCGGCGGCGAGTTCGCGGAACAGCAGCCCCGTCTGCCCGGCAAGAAACATCACCGGAACGAACACCGCACACACGACAATGGTGGTCGAAATCACCGCGAACGCCACTTGCCGTGTCCCATTGACGGCGGCCGCGAGCGGCGGTTCGCCCTCCTCAATGCGGTGATAAACATTCTCGAGCACGACAATAGCGTCGTCGACCACCAAACCGATAGCGAGTACCATGGCGAGCAGGGTCAGGAGGTTGATCGAAAAGCCCAAAAGCCACAGCACGGCAAAGGTCGCGAGCAAACAGATGGGTACGGTCACCGCCGGAATGATTGTCGCGCGCAAGCTGCCCAGAAACAGGAAGATGACCAGCACAACCAACACGGCGGCTTCGGCGAGCGTCACCCACACGCTTTCGATGGCGCGACTGATGAACTGCGAATCATCGGAACCCACGACCATGGTCATGCCTTCAGGCAAGGTGGGGCGGATTTCGTCGGCAAGCGCCTTGGCCGCGTCGGCGACCGCCAACGTGTTCGCGCCCGACTGGCGGACGATGCCCATGCCCACCCCGGTGCCGCCGTTCAGGCGAAAGGCCGCATAGGGATTTTCGGGTTCCACCGCGACCCGTGCGACATCGCCGAGCCGCACGAGGTAGCCATCGTTGCCGCGCGCGACGACCAGCTGGGCAAATTGTTCGGGGTCGCCGAACGGCCGGTCAACGCGAATGGTGGCGTTGCGGTCGGGTGCCTCGATGCGCCCGGCGGGCAGCTCGACATTCTGCGAACGCAGCGCGGCTTCAACATCGGCAGGGGTAAGGCCGAGCGCCGCGAGGCGGTTCGGCTGCAACCAGATACGCATGGCTGGACGCGCTTCACCGCCAACAAAAACGCGTGCAACGCCGTCGATAGAGGAAAAGCGGTCGACCAGATTGCGGTCAACATAATCGCTAAGTTCCAGCCGCGACCATCCCGGGCGCGAAACGACCAGAAACAAGATAGGCGACGCGTCGGCATCGACCTTGCGCACCTCCGGCGCAATTACCTCTTCGGGTAGGTCCTGTACGACGCCGCCGACACGATCGCGCACGTCGTTGGCGGCATCGTCGACCGTGCGCCCCGGGGAAAATTCGATTGTAACTTCGGATTGGCCGTCGCGTGAGCGCGAGGTGATCGTCTGGATCCCCTCAATGCCGGCGAGGGCATTTTCCAGCACTTGCGTGACGCGGGTTTCGACCACGCTAGCCGCCGCGCCGGTGTAAACGGTCTGCACCGATACAACCGGAGGTTCGGTGTCAGGATATTCGCGCACCGACAGGCTGAAAAAGCCAACTAGCCCGACCAGCACCAGCAAGATGGCGATAACCGCCGCAAAGACGGGCCGCTTGACCGAGGTGTCGGAGAGAATCACTTTGCCGCTGCCGCATCCTTGGTGGCCGCGCCGCCGTCTGGCGGTGCTGCGCCCTGCACGGCCACCTTCATTCCGTCGGACAATTTGACCACGCCTTCAGTCACAATGCGCGTGCCGGGCGTCAGCCCCTGCAGAATTTCAACCATATTTCCTCGCCGCCCGCCGGTCTGGACCGACAAACGCTTGGCGGCACCGTCGGCGCCAACGGTATAGACAAAGCGCGCCTCGCCTTCGTTTACGACAGCGAGTTCAGGCACAGCGGGCGCGCGGCGCGGCCGCGATTCCAGCACCACGTTCATCAGCATTCCGGGTTTGATGCGTCCGACGGGGTTGGGTAGCAACGCGCGCAGCTTGACCGCGCGGGTCGCCGGATCGAGCACGGGGTCGATGGCGCTGATGCGGCCATTGAAGCGCTGTTCGGGAAAGGCAGCGGCCGTCGCGCTGATCGGCTGGCCGACTGCCAATGCTGCAAGCATCGTTTCGGGGACGGTGAAATCCAGCTTGATGGTGCTGATGTCGCTGATTGTCGCAATGGGGGAACCGCCGGTCACCACCGCACCCACCGAAATCTGGCGCAGCGATGCGACGCCGGAAAAAGGCGCACGGATTACGCGGTCACCGATTGAGGCACGGGCTTCATTGGCTTCGGCGCGCGCGGCGGCGGCGGTGGCGACTTGGGCATCATAGGCGGCCTTGGTTGCAAACCCGCGATCTTTCAGCGCTTCGATGCGTTTCAGCTGCTGCTCGGCCTCACGCGCACGTGCTTGCGCGCTGGACAGCGCCGCCGATTCCTGCCCCTGCGCCAGCTCGGCAATCACCTGTCCGCGCCGTACGATTACGCCGTCGCTGAACCCCAACCGAACGATGCGCTCGGTTACAGGCGCGGTCAGAGTGACCTGTTCATTGGCGGTAGCGGTGCCGACAGCTTCATAGCGGTCGGCGAAATCCTGTATTGCCACAGCCTCGACCTTGACCAATGGCGGCGGACGCTCGCGCTGTTGCTGCGCATCGGCGCAGGCGGCGAGCATCATTAAAGCGAGGGTGGGAAGTATCTGACGCATATGTCCCTTTCACGGCACCGACCAGCAAAGGCAAGTCATTGTGCGCCAGCGAAGGCTAGACGTTTGATCGACGAGGATGGTTCCCATCTGCAGTACGGGAAATGGTGCCGGCAACAGGAATCGAACCCGTGACCCCCTGATTACAAATCAGGTGCTCTACCAGCTGAGCTATACCGGCTTTGGTACCTCGCGCGCCTTTGCCTCAAATGATGCCGAAGGTCCAGCCTTCGGTGCGGGCGAGAGCATCGTCGAGCGGCGCGGGTAACCAGAGCGTAGGATCATGGGCAACGGCCCGCAGCCAGGCGGCCGTAAGCAAGGCGTCAGCGGCATGATCGGTGATGGGACCCAGCAATCTTGCCGGTCGCGATCCCAGCCGGGCCAGCGCCGCATCGAGTGCGGCGCCATCGCGGATTTTGCTGGTGCCGGCGCGCATGCCAGCGGCGCGCGCCGCGACGCTCGTATAGATTTCAACCATCAACGGACCGCGCGGTGGCACCGGGTCCAGCGGCCAGAAGGGCAGGGCACGGTGCAGCCGGTGGAGCAGGCGCATCCCCGCCAGCGATGCCTTGCCCACCTGACCGGCGCCGACCAGGTTGAAATTGCTCCAGCTGGCGGCTTGGCCAGTCGCGCGTTGATGTGCTTCCACCACGCGCAGCCGCCCGACCCCGGTGCCGAAGCAGTCACCAACATCGGCTGCGGCATGGCGAAAGTGGCGCCGCGCTTGCGGATGTGCCAAAAATTGGCCGACGCCCAGATGTAAGTCGGCGGTGCAGATATGTTCTACGGCGGCCCATAAATGCGGCATATCGGGCGGGCTATCGGCCCAGCCCGGGAAATAGGCCCCGGTGTCGCGATGAGCAAATGCAGCCGAAAAATCGAACCCGACCAGCATGTCGGCGCTATCCTCGGCGCGCTCTGCAAGCCAAGCCACGACCTCGCCTCGTGACCATCGATGGCCGGGTCGGACGAGTTGGGGCGCCGCAACGCCGCGCGCGATGGCCAGCGCAATGCCGCCATGACGCTCGCCCTTCGCCCCTGACCAGTCGATCGCTACAAATTGCGCAAATTGCCGCATTGACTAGGTGCATAGCCGCTGCCGCACCCTTGCACAAAGGGCGCGCACAGCCCACATGGCCGACATGCTGATTGAAACCGAATCAACGCCCAATCCGGCGACATTGAAATTCCTGCCCGGTCGGGTGGTGATGGAGATGGGCACACGCGATTTCGCGACGCCCGAAGAGGCGGAGGCCTCGCCGCTGGCAACGGCGCTGTTCATGCTGGGCGATGTGACTGGCGTGTTCTTTGGCCACAGCTTCATCTCGGTCACGGCCGCGCCCGGGGTGAATTGGGCAGATCTGAAGCCTGATGTGCTGAACGTGCTGATGGACCATTTTCTGGCCGATATGCCGCTGTTCAACTCGCCAACGGCAGGCTTCGCTGTGCCGGGCGAAGATGCCGTCATGTCGACGGACGATCCCGCCGACGCCGATATCATCGCCCAGATCAAGGAGCTCATTGAAACGCGCGTCCGCCCGGCGGTCGCCAACGACGGCGGCGACATTATTTATCGCGGGTTCGACAAGGGCAATGTTTACTTGAAGATGCAAGGTGCCTGCGCTGGCTGTCCATCTTCGACCGCCACGCTCAAGAACGGCATCGAATCGCTGCTCAAACATTATGTGCCCGAAGTGACTGCGGTTTACGCCGTTTGATCCCCAATCGGACAGGAGAAATAGCCATGGCCGAACCGCTGAACGCTGCGGCGCTCGATCAATTGTTCCGCACCGCCCGAACATTTAACGGCTATCAGGACCGGCCGGTCAGCACCGAGCAGCTGGAAGCGATTTGGGAGCTTATGAAGTTCGGGCCGACAAGTGCCAATTGCCTGCCCGCGCGCATTATCTGGTGCACCAGTGATGCGGCCAAAGAACGGCTCGCCGCTTGTGCGATGCCCGCAAATGGCGAAAAAATTGTCAAAGCTCCGGCCACCGCCATCATCGGCATGGACATGGCATTTTACGAACATCTGCCCGAATTATTCCCGCACACCGATGCGCGCAGCTGGTTTGTCGGCAATGACGTGCTGATCGAGAAGACCGCGTTCCGCAACAGCAGCCTGCAAGGCGCCTATTTCATCATGGCCGCGCGCGCCCTGGGGCTGGACACTGGGCCGATGTCGGGGTTCAACAATGACGCGGTCGATGCGGCCTTTTTTGCCGATCAGCCCAGCGTGAAGAGCAATTTCATCTCGACGCTGGGTTATGGCGATCCAGCAACGATTTTCGAGCGCAGCCCGCGCCCCGGTTTCGGCCGGTTCAACCGCATCGTTTAACGCTGTTGCGTACGCTGGCCATCGATACGTCGACCGAAGCATGCTCGGTTGCGCTGTTTGTCGGTGACCAGCTGGTTGATGCGGCGCACCGGGAGATTGGGCGCGGTCATGCCGAGCGGCTGGTGTCAATGATTGCCGAGCTCGATGGGGGTGGCAGGGCACAGACGATTCTGGTTGGCTGCGGTCCCGGCAGCTTTACCGGCGTGCGCGTTGGCATTGCCGCCGCACGGGCATTGGCGCTCGGCTGGCAGGGCGAAGTGCGAGGGTTCAACAGTCTGGCGCTGGTAGCAGCGGCGGCTGACGGCGACGCCTTGGTCGTGATGGACGGCGGTCACGGCGAATGGCTGATCCAGCCGTTTGGTCCGGCCGGAGTGCCCCGCGCGGACCATGTTTCGCTTACGCCAGATCAGGCGGAGCAATCCTTTTCCGGCGTTATCATCGGCAATCGCGCCGTCGCCTATGCCGAGCGTTTTGGCGGTGCGCCCGTCACGGCGCTGCCCAATACACGCGACGCGCTGAACATCGCTGCCGGACAGGCAAATTGGCCGCCGCGCCCTGTTTATGCCCGTGCGCCCGACGCCCGTATGCCAGCATGAGCACAGCCTTGAACGTAACGCTGCGCGCCGCCGGACCGGAAGATGCTGGCGCCGTCATGGATGTCATGCACGCGGCGTTCGACCCGTGCTTTGGCGAGGCGTGGACGCAGGCGCAGTTGATGACATTGTTTGCTGTTCCAGGGACACGTCTGACACTGGCTTCGTGTGAGGGCACGGCGGTGGGTTTTCATGCGGCGCGGCTCGCCGGTCCCGAGTCCGAACTATTGTTATTGGGCGTCGTTCCGGCGTTTCGCCGCCAACGGGTCGGTCAATTGTTGCTCGACGATTGGCTAAAATGGGCACGCGCGCACGGAGCGGCTGACTATTTCCTAGAAATGCGGGCCGATAATGACGCGCGCGCACTCTATGTTCGCGCTGGATTTGTGCAATGCGGCCTTCGCCGTGACTATTATCATGGCCTTGACGGGAAAAAACGTGATGCGGTCACCATGCGGTTACAATTCTGACGCAAATAACAGAATATAGACTTGATACTGCACAGCTAAGATGCAATGGCGCAGCAGCATAAAAAGATGTCAGTCAAAATGACATCGGACGGGTCCAATAACAGAGGAATTGCATTATGACCGAACAATCCGAAAGCGCCGAAATGCTGGTAACGCTGACGGCGGACATTGTTGCTGCGCATGTAAGCAACAACAGTGTGGCCATTTCCGATTTGTCATTGCTGATCAACACCGTGCATAGCGCGCTCGGCAATCTGGGCGGTGCGCTGATCCCCGAACCGGAAAAGCTGGTGCCTGCTGTGTCAGTGCGCGCGTCCGTGAAGCCCGACTATATTGTCTGCCTCGAGGATGGTAAGAAGCTAAAGATGCTGCGCCGTCACCTGATGACCGCGTTCGGCATGACCCCCGATGATTACCGCGCGAAATGGGGTCTGCCTGCCGATTATCCGATGGTCGCTCCCAATTATGCCGAGCAGCGCCGGACGCTAGCGAAGCAAATTGGCCTCGGCACCAAGGGCCGCGGTGGCGGGCGCCGGAAGAAAAAGGTCTGACGGCTTTAACAATCAAAAATCAGACAAGGGCGGTACCGCAAGGTGCCGCCCTTGTCGGTTGCAACGCAGCTTCCTATAGAGGTGGCGACAATCCCTTTGTTTGAAAGCCGTCCATGCCCGGTGCCATCGATCTTGAAGCTCTCTGCGCCGAAAAGGGGCTGCGCATTACCGAGCAGCGCCGGATTATTGCGCGGGTGATTTCGGATTCGGCCGACCATCCCGATGTCGAGACGCTCTATGAGCGTGCCTCCGCTATCGACAGCGGCATTTCGATTGCCACCGTCTATCGAACGGTCCGACTGTTCGAAGAGGCTGGTATACTGGACCGTCATGATTTTGGCGACGGCCGCTCGCGCTATGAGGCCGCGCCCGAGGCGCACCACGACCATCTGATCGACGTCGAAACCGGCAAGGTCATCGAATTCGTCGATCCCGAACTTGAAGCCTTGCAAAAGGTAATTGCCGAACGGCTGGGATATCGCCTGGTCGACCACCGCATGGAGCTCTATGGCGTCGCCCTCGATCGCAAGCGCGACTGATCGCGTCCGCATCACGCCGCAGGGGGTGCTGCGCCTCTTGGGGATGCTCGGCGTCCTCTTGTTCCTGATTGTGCCGCACCTTTGCTATCGGGCGGTCGGGCGACCGTCGCCGATGGTGATGGCGTTTCTGAACGCGGTCGGCTGGCTTGGCGGCCTGCGCATTCGCACGACGGGCAAACGGCTCAAACGCAACGTGCTGTTCGCAGCCAATCATGTCAGCTGGCTCGATATCATGGCGTTGGGCGGCGCCGCGCGCTCTTCCTTTGTGGCAAAGTCCGAGGTGCGCGATACGCCGCTGGTTGGTTGGCTGTCCGACCAGAACCATAGCGTGTATGTTGAACGCGCGGCCAAGCGGGATGCGCATGCCCAGGCGCAATCGCTGCATCGTGCGCTGCATCATGGCCACCCCGTGACGCTGTTTCCAGAGGGCACGACCTGGACCGGGCGCGAAATCCTGCCCTTTCGTGCCTCGCTGTTCCAGGCGGTCGCGCCGCCGCCGCCCGGGGTGCGCATCCAGCCGGTGCTGCTGGATTATGGCGACGTGGGACCCGAAATCTGTTGGATCGGCGAGGAAACCGGCCTCGCCAATTTCTTCCGCGTGCTCGCGCGGCTGCGCAACATTCCGCTGACCATTCATTATCTTGACCCGCTGCCCTTTGACACCGTGCACGACCGCAAAGCAATCGCAGAGGCGTGTCGCAGCGCGATCTTGCACCGCATGGTTGCGGTTGGGCTTTGCTGAATCGTGTCGCTTCGCCTATGGGCCGCGCGATGAGTATCACCGCCCCCAAAAGCTATCATGTCAAGAATTTCGGTTGCCAGATGAACGTCTATGACGGCGACCGCATGGCCGAGCTGTTGGGCGCGCAGGGGATGGTCCCTGCTGCCGATGCGGCCGCTGCCGATGTCGTTGTGCTCAACACCTGCCACATCCGCGAAAAGGCTGCGGAGAAGGTCTATTCGGACATTGGCCGCCTGCGCCGCGACGATGGCTCGCGCCCGGTAATTGCAGTGGCGGGCTGCGTAGCGCAGGCCGAGGGCGCGGAAATTGCGCGGCGTGCGCCGATGGTTGATGTCGTCGTCGGCCCGCAGGCTTATCACCGTTTGCCCGAAATGTTGGGTGCCGTGGCGGCTGGGAAGCGCGCCATCGACCTAGATATGCCGCTCGATTCGAAATTCGGTGCCCTGCCCAAACGTGCGGCGGGCCAGCGCCCCAGCGCCTTCCTGACGGTGCAGGAAGGGTGCGACAAATTCTGCACCTATTGCGTCGTACCCTATACGCGCGGTGCAGAGATCAGCCGGCCCTTTACCGACTTGATCGCCGAAGCCCGCGCACTGGTGGAGGCCGGCGCGCGCGAAATCACGCTGCTGGGGCAGAATGTGAATGCGTGGGAGGGCGAGGATGATCGCGGGCGCAGCGTTGGCCTCGACGGCCTGATCCGTGCGCTCGCCGCCATCGATGGGCTGGCGCGCATCCGCTATACCACCAGCCATCCCAACGACATGACCGATGGGCTGATCGCCGCGCATGGCGAGGTCGACAAGCTGATGCCCTTCCTCCACCTGCCGGTGCAATCGGGCAGCGACCGGATTTTGAAGGCGATGAACCGCAGCCACTCGACCGACAGCTATTTGCGGTTGCTCGAGCGTGTCCGCGCGGCACGGCCCGACATTGCCCTGTCGGGCGATTTTATCGTCGGCTTCCCGGGCGAAACCGAGGAAGATTTTGCCGCGACGCTGAACATTGTTGACGCGGTTCGCTACGCGCAGGCCTATAGTTTCAAATATAGCCGCCGCCCCGGCACCCCCGCCGCGACGATGGACGGACAGATTTCCGACGAAGTGATGGACGACCGGCTGCAACGCTTGCAGGCCGCGATCAACCGCCACCAGCATGACTTCAACAGCGCCAGCGTCGGCCGCCGTACGCAAATCTTGCTCGAACGCCATGGCAAGCGTGACGGGCAGCTGCTCGGCAAAACGCCGTGGCTGCAATCGGCGCACGTGATTGCGCCGGGTCTCTCGATCGGCGATATGATTGATGTGACCTTGACTGCCGCCGGGCCAAACAGCCTGACTGCGGAGCCTCTCCAACTGCAGGATGCCTAAAAGCCTATGTCAAAAAAGCCACTGTCGAACACGCCTGCGGCCCCCGGCGACCGCGTCCGCCTGACAGTGGAATTTGAACGCACCCAATTGATGGGCGCGCTGTTCGGCGAATTTGACCGCAATCTGGTCGCCATCGAAAACCGGCTGGGCGTTTACATCTCGGCGCGCGGCAACCGCGTGCAGATCGAGGGCGAGGCCGAAAGCGCGGCGCGCGCGCGCGACGTGCTCTCCACTATCTATGATCAGCTCAGCCATGGGCAAGAGGTCGACCTCGGCCTCGTCGAAGGCGCGATTGCGATGACCGCGCAGCCGACGCTGGATGGCATCATCCGCCACGAGGCGACGCAGACGTCGAGCATCGTCATCCGCACCCGCAAGAAGGTCATCGCGCCGCGCACCAACACGCAGGTCGACTATATGCACGCGCTAGCGCGCGAGGATGTGATTTTCGCGCTCGGTCCGGCGGGGACGGGTAAAACCTATCTGGCGGTGGCGCAGGCGGTGGCGCAGCTGATCACCGGCAGCGTCCAGCGGCTGATCCTGTCACGCCCGGCGGTCGAGGCGGGGGAGAAGCTCGGCTTTCTGCCCGGCGACATGAAGGAAAAGGTCGACCCCTATCTGCGCCCGCTGTACGACGCGCTCCACGATTGCTTGCCCGCCGAACAGGTCGAGCGGCGGATTGCGAGCGGCGAAATCGAAATTGCGCCGCTCGCCTTCATGCGTGGCCGCACGCTGGCCGATGCGTTCGTGATCCTCGATGAAGCGCAGAACACCACTATCCCGCAAATGAAGATGTTCCTCACCCGCTTTGGCCAGAACAGCCGCATGGTGGTGTGCGGCGACCCCAAGCAGGTCGATTTGCCGATACCGGCGAGTTCAGGGTTGGCTGACGCCGTCGAGCGGCTGGAAGGCGTGGAAGGCATTGCGGTAACGCGCTTCTCCAGCGCCGATGTGGTGCGCCACCCGATTGTGGGACGGATTGTCGAGGCATATGAGGGGCGGGGGGATTAGCCGTCCCCGCAGCACCTAATTGGACTCGAAGCTGGTGGCCGCAGCCGCGTCGCGTGTCGTCACCAGATAATCAAATCCCAGCAGCATGAAGCGGGCATCGTGCGGCAGATCGCGCAGCTTTTTGTTCGCTGCCACGGCATGGCGCAGCGGGGCGAGGGGGATCAGCACATGGCCTGTTGCGGGCAGGCTGGCGGGATCCACCCCCGCCGCCGATAGCAAAGGGCCAGCAATCTGGTCGTTCACATCGGTGACCGCGGTCAAGCCGGACGCGCTAGGCCTTATGGCGCGGATTTGACCAGCCAAGGGCAGATACAATATATGCAATGAGCGCTTGCCCTCGCTTGCAGCCAATCCGGGCAAGAGCGACCCGATGTCGTAAATCCATGGCGGGGTGGTGCCGCGCCCCATGTGCGATGCGCCCATTTTGAACAGCACGCGCGGCCGCCGAGGCGACGCATTGTTCCAGGCGTCCAGAAAATAGCGCTGGATCAGCGCTGTCCGCTGTTCATTATTCTCCAGATAGCGTCCGACATTGTTCAGCCGGTAAACCTCAGCGCTGACGGCGAGGGCGTCAAATATCGCCTGCGCTTTGGTATCGCGGGCGAAGCGCTGGCGGAGCGCCGCAACTGCGGCGGCGTCGGTTCTGAACAGCCACAGGTCGTTGAAGCGTCCCTCGGCGATGGCCGCGATATCGGCCTTGGTGGCGGCCTCCAGCTGCTTGCGCAGCGCAGTATCGCGCGTGCGCGCGGCCAGCATTTCGAGCAGCAGGATTGGAGCGCCGACAAATTCCTGATCAATCCCGAACAGGCGGCCCTGCCGGGCAAAGGGCGCGGCGAGCGCGGCATCCTCGACATTCGACAAAAAGGGCATCGTCAGCGCGCGGCCATCGAGCGCGCGGTCGAGCGCGGCCAAGCCACCCTTCGCCAGCAAATCTTGCGTCCATTTTGTGGTGATCGGGCCGACTTCGACCGCGTGGAACAAGGGATCGGCATTTGGCAGCGCCTGCGCGGCGTTGGCCAGCGCGTGCGCCAATTGGGGCGGCCCGGCCAGACCATGATCTTCGCCAAGCGCAATGAACTGGGCATCGGTCAAAGCCCCGCGCAGCCGGTCACCGCCCGCGCCGCCCAGCGTGCCGCCCGAAAAATCGATGGGGAGAATTTCGATGGCAGCAACGGGGGTTTCCGGTTGCGCGACCGGCGTTTGTGCGGACTGCGCTTGTGCGGCCGCAAGCGGGGCGGCAAACATGCCCGAGAAGCAAGCCGCGAACAAGAAAACTGGTCGCATCGAATTTCCTCCCGCTGTATTGGTGCATTAATACAGCGGGAAGTTATCAAGTCAATGCACCGCCGCATGCCGTGCGGGCTCAGCGAGAATTGTCGAGCTGAATGAGCGGCGGTTAAAGCGCGGAAAACTGCGCAACTTCACACGCTATGCAGGGTGCCTCGGTGCTTCAGATTTCGGTAAGGACTGCCGTGAGCGACGGCGAAATATCCCTCATTTGCCAGGGTCGGCCGGTCCGCGTTCCGGCGCCGCTGGTGGACATGGTTAGACGATGGAAAGAACCCCTCCCGCCAGCATCGCAAAGCGATGCAATGTAGGAAAGGGGTTTCACGCAGTGGGCGCAGAGGTGCACAGAGACCGCAGGGGGTTGGGTGTTCGGGGACATGCTGTTGCATAAGCGTTGCGCCGTACATCATTTAAAATGACGAAGGAATTTCGGGGATGACGCAGCTGTCACCGTAATTCCCGTAATTCCGCGTAAGTCCCGAGAAAAGAGGGCGGGGAGCCGGGCTACCAGGCGCCGTTATTGGCCATCGACACCCAGGGTTCGCACGGTTCGAGTTTACCGCCGTGCTGCACCAGTTCGATGGCAATGCCTTCTGGTGTGCGCAAGAATGCCATCCGGCCATCGCGCGGTGGCCGGGCGACCGTAAAGCCTAGATCGAGAATGCGGCGGCACGTCGCGTAGAGGTTGTCGACAACGAAGGCCAAATGCCCGAAATTGCGGCCTCCGGCATATTGCTCGTCATCGTGGTTGTAGGTGAGGTGAACCTCGAACTGATCGTCACCGATAACGTTGAGAACAGCCATCGTGTAGCCGCCCTTCTCGTTCACATAGGTCCCTTTTTCCACGAGGCCGAGCCCCTCGACGAAGAAACGCTTGGTCATCTGGAGATCGTGAACCCGCATCATCGCGTGGGAGAATGCGCGGGCAAAACTCACGCTCGCGCGCGCGGTATCTTCGTTGGAGGGGGGAAGTGGGGACTGGCTCATACGAAACTCCATCAAGCGGCTGGAAGGAAGAGACCGGGCGGAGCAGGACGGGGGGATGGTGCCCCGCCCGGTCAGCTTGTCGGCACCCGTGAAGAGGAGGGAGAAGGCGCCGTCAGCGGTTATCGGCAGTGGACGAATGGTTTCCGATAACCCCACGAAGTTAGGCCCATCGTTACCGCGATAGAATGGCGGAAAGGTGCAAGGCATCATTCCGTCTGGCGTAATGCCGAAGGCTTTCGGGGTCCCGGCCGCTCACAGGTCGAGCACCAGCCGGTCCGCGACGCCCGCTTCCGGAGCAGCAGGAACGAAATTACGGTGACAGAGGTTACGGTGACAGTGCAATAAATTAAGCGAGGGCTTAAGACTAACGGGTTAATTGGTGCGCTGTGTCCGTAAATTATGACCGTAATGAACCGTAATGACCCTAGTGCTGTCACCGTAATGAACCGAGGTCATCTCCTGAAAAAATCATCTTTACCTAGCTGCTGTGCAAAAGTCGGACTAGCTGTGACTTCATAAACTGCTGAACCGGAGCGGATGCTTTCGGGCGTTTCAACTTCAATCGTCATCTTGAACCGATAACGATAATGGGGAGGGGATATGCACCCCGCCAATCCGCATAATGCTGCGCTACCAAGTAGCGCCGCAAATGGACGGCGCGAAATCATGCAGCGGAAATCTAGGTAGGCGGCGCGGCGCGGGAAATATGGTTCATCAATGCGCCTTGCCCCAACTCTTGCCCGTCCCAATCTCCACCTCCAGCGGCACGGACAGCGTCAGCACCGGCGCGCCTGCGCCCATCATTACTTCGCGGATGACCTTGCCCGCCGCCTCCTCGCGCCCTTCGGGGACTTCGAACACCAGTTCGTCGTGCACTTGCAGCAGCATGCGTACATCGCCCAGTCCCGCTTCAACCAACGCGCCCGGCATCCGCACCATTGCGCGTTTGATCAGGTCGGCGCTGGTTCCTTGGATGGGGGCGTTGATGGCGGCGCGTTCGCTGCCCTGGCGTTCGCTTTGGTTCGGGGCCTTGATGCGCGGGAACCAGGTTTTGCGGCCGAAAAGCGTCTCGGTGTAGCCGCGCTCGCGCACGCCCTCCAGCGTGTCACGGATATAGTCGCTAATGCCGGGGAAGCGTTCAAAGTAGCGGCTGATCAGCGCCTGCGCCTCGTCGGGCGTCACTTCCAGCCGTGCGGCAAGTCCCCAGCGCGAAATGCCATAGAGGATCGAGAAATTGACCGTCTTGGCCTTGCCGCGCGTGTCGCGGTTGACCTCGCCGAACAATTCGATCGCGGTGGCGGCGTGAATG
Organism: Sphingopyxis sp. sgz302558; assembly: GCF_057220455.1. Taxonomy (NCBI): domain Bacteria; kingdom Pseudomonadati; phylum Pseudomonadota; class Alphaproteobacteria; order Sphingomonadales; family Sphingopyxidaceae; genus Sphingopyxis; species Sphingopyxis sp. sgz302558. The sequence goes on from NZ_JBXPUZ010000002.1 coordinate 106,981, forward strand.
TCCTGCCCTTGGGCAAAGGCTTCTTTCAGCTCGGGCACATCGGCCATGTGCGCGGCAAGACGCAGCTCGATCTGGCTGTAATCCGCTGCCAGCAGCACATGCCCCGGCGCGGCGATGAAGGCGTCGCGGATTTGGCGGCCAACCTCGGTGCGGATCGGGATGTTTTGCAGGTTCGGGTCGGTTGACGACAAGCGCCCGGTCTGCGCGCCGACCAGGCCATAACTGGTGTGGACGCGCCCCGTTTTCGCATTGATCTGTTGCTGCAGCGCGTCGGTGTAGGTCGATTTGAGCTTCGCCAGCTGGCGCCATTCCAATATCATGCGCGCAATCGGCACGCCGTCGCGTTCCAAGCGTTCGAGCTCGCTTTGGTCGGTCGACCAGTCGCCCGATTTGCCCTTGCGCCCCCCCTTCAGGCCCAGCTTGTCGAACAGGATTTCGCCCAATTGCTTGGGGCTGCCGATGGCAAAGGGCTGGCCGGCCTCCAGATGGATCGCCGCCTCGATCCGCGCCATCTCGGTCGCGAACTCGCCCGATAGCCGCGCCAGATAATCGCGGTCGACCATGATCCCGGCATTTTCCATGCGCTCGACCACGGGCACCAGCGGTCGGTCGACCATTTCATAAACGCGCGTCCCGCCTTCGCGCGGCAGGCGCAGCTTCAGCAGTTGCCACAGCCGCAGCGTGACGTCAGCGTCCTCGGCGGCATATTCGGTGGCGCGGGGCAGGGGGACCTCGGCAAAGCTGATCTGGCTCTTGCCGGTCCCGCACACCTCCTTGAACGACAGGCATGTGTGATCGAGGTGCAGTTTCGCCAGCTCGTCCATGCCATGCCCATGCGCGCCCGCATCGAGCGCAAAGCTCATCACCAGCGTGTCATCATAGGGAGCGATATGGATGTCATGCTGCGCTAGCACGCCCATGTCATATTTGAGGTTGTGGCCGATCTTGAGCACCGCATCGTCGGCGAGCAGCGAGCGCAGCAACGCCAGCGCGTCGTCGAGCGGAACTTGCTGCGGCTTTTCGGAGAACATGTCGCTGCCGCCATGTCCGAGCGGGATGTAACAGGCCTTGCCCGGCGCGGTGGCCAGACTGACCCCGACCAGCGTACCGGTAACGCTGTCGAGGCTGGCGGTTTCGGTGTCGACCGCGACGACATGCGCCGCGCGCGCGTCCGTGACCCACTGCTCAAGCTCGGCCAGAGTGGTAACGCAGGCATAGCCACTGCGGTCAATCGGTGTGCTGGCGGATAGGGCGGGGGCAGGCGACGGGGATGTGCCATTACCCTGCGTCTTCAGCGGCGATGGACCCGGCGGCGCAGCGCCGCTGTCGAGCTTCGCGGCCAACGAGCGAAAGCCATGCTCGGTCAGGAACGCGCGCAGCGGATCGGGCGGGATCGCGCCCAGCTTCAGCGCATCCAACGGGTCGGGCAGCGGCACGTCGCGCTTCAAATCGACGAGCACCCGCGACAGCCGCGCCATGTCGGCATGTTCTATCAGATTGTCGCGCAATTTGCCGGGCTTCATGCCCTCGGCGGCGGCGAGCGCAGCCTCCATGCTGCCATGTTCGACGACCAGCTTGGTCGCAGTTTTGGGCCCGACGCCAGGGACACCAGGCACGTTGTCGACGCTGTCACCCATCAACGCGAGGACATCACCTACCCGTTCAGGCTCGACGCCGAACTTTTCCTGGACCCCGGCGACGCCGATGCGGACATTTTTCATCGTGTCGAGCATATCGACGTGCGGACCGTCGGCGGGCTCGCGCACCAATTGCATCAAATCCTTGTCGGACGATACAATGGTGACGTCCCACCCGGACGCCACCGCCGTCTCGGCATAGGTGGCAATCAGATCGTCGGCCTCGTAATTTTCAAGTTCAATGCACGGCAGCGAAAAGGCGCGCGTCGCATCACGGATCAGCGGGAATTGCGGCCGCAGATCTTCGGGCGGCTCCGGCCGGTTCGCCTTGTACTGGTCATAAATGTGGTTGCGGAACGACTGGCTCGAATGATCGAGGATAACGGCAAGGTGCGTCGGCCCGTCGGCTTCATGCAAATCCTTCGCCAGCTTCCACAACATGGTGGTGTAACCATAGACCGCGCCGACCGGCACGCCTTGCGGATTGGTGAGCGGCGGCAAGCGGTGATAGGCACGAAAGATATAGCTTGAGCCATCGACCAGATAGAGATGATTCTTTTGGGACATGTGGCGCGGTGTAGCAGCGCACGCGCGGGCGGCCTAGCGCTGCAGAAAGCGTGCAAAATCGACCTCTGGTCTTTGTCCGCCGTTCGCACTAGCTTCACATGCGGGGGAGCTTGGCGCGAATGGCCGAAAAGCAATTGGATGATTGCGACGGGTCGTTGCCAGCGGGCGCGGCGCCAGCGCGCCTGACCCTGTTCGGTGAATTTGCATTGGCGGGGCCGGATGGCAAGGCGATTGCGCTGCCCAACCGCCGCGCGCGCGCCTTGCTGGCCATTTTGGCGCTGGCGCCCGGCCAATCGCTCGCGCGTGAGACCATTACCGGGCTCCTCTGGCCCGGACGGTTCGAGGCGCAAGCGCGGGCCAGCTTGCGCCAGTGCCTGCTCGAACTGGGTAAAATTCTCGAAATGCATGGCTGTGCCATCTTGTCCGTTGCGCGCGACGCGGTGGCGCTGAACCCCGGCAGGGTCACGAGCGACCTCGCCGAACTCGATATGGCGCTGGCGGTGGGTGATGTGGAGATGGTGCGCTGCATGTTGGGTAGCATCGGTGCCAAACGGCTGCTTGGCCCGATGCAGTTCGGCGATGAATTCGCCCGCTGGCTGAGCGCGCGCCGCGCCGAGGTCGATGCGCGGATCGGCGTTAGCATCGGCGAAGCGGTGGACCGGCTACAGCGTGCCGGCAATGCGCCGACCGCCAACCGTCTGGCGCAGGCCTGGGCCGTGCGCGGCGTGCAGGGACTGCGACCAGAGCCTGGCGCGGGCGACGACCGCGTTCGCATTGCCGTGATGCCTTTCCACGCACTTGGTGCGCCGGAAGGGCAGGATTATTTCGCCGATGGCATTGTCGATGAACTGATTACGACACTCGGGCAGGTGCAGCAGATGCGCGTGGCTGGCCGCGCTTCTGCGTTTCATTTTCGCGGTAGCACGCTGGCTCCCGCCTCTATCGCACAGACGCTGGGGGTCGAGCATCTGGTCGAAGGGTCGGTGCAGCGACAGGGCGAACGCGTGCGCATCTTCGTCCGGTTGATCGACGGATCGAACGGCTTTGAACGTTGGGGTGAACGCTATGACGGCACGCTCGACGCCATTTTCCAGCTGCAGGAAAATGTCGCGCAGGCGGTGACGCGCGCGATTGCTGCCGCGCTCAAAATCGAGATACCGGACCCCGAAGTGCGCAGCATGACGCACAGCAAAGAGGCCTATGACCTGTATTTGCAGGGGCAATCGCTCTGCGCCAAACGTTTTGGTGAGGGCGTATTGGATACGGCGGTCACCCTGTTCAAGCGCGCGCTCGCGCTTGATCCCGAATTTGCCGAATGCTGGGTTGCGCTGGCCGAGGCGCACCAGCTGGTGTCGGTTTATACCCAGTGCCCCGACCGCAATGGTGAGGCCGCAAAAATGGCCGAATGCGCGCACCGCGCCATCGCCCTATCGCCGGGGCTGGCTTATGCTTATTCGCTCCTGGGTGTCTATGAACTGACCCGCTTCAATTTTACCGGCGGGCTTGATTATGGTTATCAGGCGTATCGGCTAGACCCCAACGATCCGGCGGTGCAGATGCGGCTCGCCTATTTCCTGATCTTTATCGGCCGGACGCGCGATGCCGTGCCTTACATCAAGGCCGCAGTCGACCAGGATCCGGTCGATGGGCGCAAATATGCGCTGCTGTGGTGTGTGCAATTCTGTATGGGCGAACTAGAGGCGGCGACCATATCGGCGCAGCGTATGGTCGATCTGGGCATGCCATCCATTCACCAGGGGCTCAATTCGGCGGTACAGGGGCAGCATGACCGCGCCATCGAACAATATCTGCAGACGCAGTCGATGGTGAACGACATGATCCTGCCGCCCGTCGGCATCGGCATCCAGACGCCCGAAGCGATGGATGCCTATTGGATGCTTGCGGCCAAGGGCATCTGCGGCGGGAAAGAGGAGTATCGCGAGCAATATGGCCAAGTGCTCGAAATGCTCTTTGCCGTGCTGCACGACAAATCGGACATCGCTATCAGCGGTCCAGCGGTCATGATCGGCAATGTCGATCTGGTTTTCCGGACCTATGGCCTCAGTATCACGCCGTCCAACCTGATGGGGCTGGTGCCGCTGTGGACCGAGGTCGAACCAATGTGCCGCATCTGGCAGGACCCCGAATTCATCCCCTTCGCCCAGCGCATCGGCATGGCGGCGGCGTGGGATAAATATGGCTGGCCCGACCTGCTGGCGGTGCCCACGAACGGCGTTTAACCTCCTCCTGACGCTTTATTGACGCTTTATTGACGCCGCGGCCGATTGACGCTGCGGCACCTTTGCCAGCATCATGCAGGGCACAGGGAAAGCCAAAAATGAACGGTTTGGACGGATCGCAGCGATGGGATTCCGAAGGCTAGGACACTGTGTCCGCTTTGCGGCGGGCGCGGCGCGCTTTCCTGCAACGCTACCGTCCGCTTGGTTCCGAGCAGGCGGCATTGAGGGAGAGAGACGATGACGATGCTGAAGAACATGATGATGGCTGCGGCCATGATGATCACGGTGCCGATGGCCCTGCCTACCGCCGCATTGGCGCAGGAATCGCCGCTTGTGGCGGGTGACTATGCCGAAGTTGGCGGCATTTACGTCAAGGACGGTGCGACGCTGAAATATGCCATGCACCTCGCCGGCGAATGGAAAAGGAACCAGGAATTCGCCAAATCGCAGGGCTGGATCACCGGCTATAGCATCTGGGTCAACGAAAATCCCCGCGATGGCGAACCGAATGTCTATCTGATGACGACTTTCGCCAGCATGCCCGACACCGCCGAAGAACAGCGCCGCGCCAAGGTTTATGACGCATGGGCGAAAAGCACCATCGCGCAGCGCCAGGCAGAGTCCGGCAACCGTGCCGAATATCGCACGATCAAAAGCAGCATGCTCCTGCGCGAATATAAGGTTCGTTGAGCCGCGCTGATTTCATCAAATTTGGAGAGATACGATGAAGACTTTGAAAACACTGTTTGCCGGGGCCGCATTGATGGTTGCCGCCGCGCTCGCCGCGCCTGCCGTGGCGCAGGAATCGAGCTACACCCCCGGCACGGTCTGGGAAGCCAGCCGCATCGACGTGATGCCCGGCCAGTTCGAAAACTACATGGATTACCTCGCCACCACCTGGAAGAAGATTCAGGAAATGGGCAAGAAAGAGGGCGTGGTGGTCAGCTACCGCGTGCTCGCGGTCAATAATCCTCGCGCCGGTGAGCCCGACCTGATCCTGCTGATCGAGTATAAGGACTATATGACCACCGCGCAGCAGGAAGCGATGCGCAAAAAGGTGCAAGCCGCGCTGGCGCTGGACAATCGCACGGCCGCCGCCGGCAATGCCGAGCGCATGAAGATGCGCGAGAGCCTTGGCTCGACCGAATATCAGGAATTGGTTCTGAAATAAGCGACCCATTCGGAACCAATGGCGGGCGGCAGTCATCCCTGGTCGCCGCCCGCCACACCCATTTTCCCAGCCATCGCCTGTAAAGGAGTGCCGCCATGGCCAGCACGCTTGCCCTGCCGATGCCCGCACCGCAGCTTGCCCTCAGCGAGCATCGCACGCTGCGTGTCACGACATTGTTCCTGCTCTACATTGCGCAGGGCTTGCCGCTCGGCCTCATCAACTTCGCGTTGCCCGGCTGGCTTGCACAAAATGGCGCGTCGGCGGCGGCAATTGGCGCATTGCTGGCGATGGCCAATCTGCCATGGACGTTTAAGCTTGCCTATGGCGTAGTGATGGACCGCTATGCCTTCCTCGCCATGGGGCGGCGGCGGCCATGGATCATTGCCGGTCAGCTGGGCATGATCGGCACTTTTGCGGTGATGGCGGTGATGAACCCCGACGCGGCAGACATTGCACTGGTCACCACCTTTGCCTTCGCGCTTGGCATGGGGTCAGCCATTCAGGACGTTGCGGTGGACGGACTCGCCGCCGACATCTTGCCCGAAAAAGAGATTGAGCGCGTGAATGGCGTCATGTTCGGCGGCCAGATGGCCGGTATCGCCGTTGGCACCGGGCTGGGCGGCACCCTGATCGCCTATCAGGGTGTGCCGACCGCTGCGCTCGCGCTGGCCGCAATTCTGGTGATGATTCTCGCGCTCGTGGTGGCGGTGCGCGAACGCGCGGGCGAGCGGCTGCTGCCGTGGACGGAGGGACACGCCACGCAGCGCAATCTCGACATCCATCTGGGCGCATTGTGGCCGATCATTCGCAACGTCTTTGCGGCCATGTCACAGCGGCAAATCCTGTTCCTGATGCTGGCTTTCGTGACGGCGCTGTCGGCACCCGGGATTTTGAACGGGGTCAAACCGATGTTCGCTACCGACGTGCTAGGGTGGCAGAAAGATACCTTCACCATCTGGTCGAGCCAGGCGCAGTTGCTTGCCGGACTGCCCACCGCGCTCGTGTTCGGCTTTGTGGCTGCGCGGTGGGGAGCGCGGCAGGCCTTCATTTTTGCTGCTTTGATGACGGGGCTTTGCGCGCTGGTGATGCTGGCGCTGCAATCACAGTGGGCCAGCCCTGCCGTCTTCATTGCCTTCATCTTTGCCACCGAAATTGTGCGCGCCATGCGGCTCGTTGCGGGCGGCGCGCTGGCGATGCGCTTGTGCACGCCCGCAATCGCCGCGACGCAGTTTGCGGTGTTTATGGCGGTGTTCAATCTGGGCTCGGTGCTTGGCGGACTGATGCTCGGCTGGCTCGACGGCATTGGCGGCATCCCAGCCATGTTGACTGCAGCGGCGCTGTTGAGCTTTGTGGCGGCCGGTCTGGCATTGACGGCGAAGGTGGGGCGGTAATGATCGCCGCACCAACTGCCGCAGCCAACCTTATTTCAGCCAGCCGCGCCGCGCGGCGAGGCGTGCCAGCATCAACAGGCCGACGGCTATCGCTACCACACTCGACAGGATAACCACCTGCGGGGTCCCGAATGCGGCGAAAACGCCTTCCGTCATGTCGCCGATGTAAAGGACGATATAGCCCGCCAGCGACAGCCCAAGCACCGGCGTGGCCGATTGGCGCCCTGCCAGCAGCAGCAGCGTTCCGATCAGCCCGCCAATCGTGCCGACGCCAAAGGCAATCGGCATCCACACCGGCAGCCCGGCATAAAGCGCGGCCTGTGCCGCCGTCATGCCGCCGTTCAACAGCATGGTCTCGTCGGCAAAAGTCTGAGTCGCGAACTGGTAAACGCCAAAGACGTTCCACAGGATGCCCAGCCCTATCACGGCGCGGAACCAGACAGGGGTGCGAGCAAAGGTCACTTGTTCGGACATGCAAAACTCCTCGGGGGCGGGTGTGCAGGGAGTTGCAGACCCTTGCCTTGGAGACGCGCACGGTCCGGCAGATTCGACAGGACGTCGAATTTATTTCGGCGCGATGTCGAAATGCATCACATCTTCCCGGGTGCCGAGCTTGGTATAGAGCGCAATGGCGGGGTCATCGCCATGGTCGGCCTGGACATAGATGACCCACGCGCCGATTTCGCGCGCCATGTCCTGCAAATGGCCAATCAGCGCAGTGGCGATGCCGCGCCGCTGGTGGCTGACGGCGACGGCCAAGTCATAGATGTAAATCTCGCTGCGCTCCTGTTCCAGCTTCGCCAGCACATAGCCGGTGAGCGCGCCAACGACTGCTTCACCGTCCAGCGCCGCCAGCGCTATTACCGTGGGATTGGCCAATTGTGCGCGCAGCCATTCGTCGGCGGGCGGCGTACTGGCATAATGCTCGGGATCTTCGAAGACATCAGCGAACAGCGCGTTGATGCCGCGCATTTGGGTGATGTCATTCGGGCCGAGGCGCTGTATCGACAAGGTCATTGGGTGTCGCCTCCTCGCTGATCACCGGCGTCTTTGTGCGCCCGCGCAGCGCATCAATCTCGGCCTGCCGCCGCGCCAGATATTGCTCGCGTGTGGCGCGATAGGGGTTGGCACTGTCTTCGTTGAGCGCGCGGATAGCCTCGTCGTTCTCGATGCGGTAATCCAGTGCGCTCAGCGTGCCCGCCGGGATGGCAACGATTGGCTCGTTGATCGGCGGTGGCAGGATGCTCCCCAGAAACAGCGCATCGACCGTGCCGCCGAACAAGTCACGCACCGTGGTCGATCCGATCAGCGGCAGATAGAAATAGGCCCCCGGCTTAACGCCATAAAAGCCCAGCGTGTTGGCAAAGCCATTGGGACGGCGTGGCAGGTTGAAGGGCTTTTTCTTCGCGACGTCGATGATGCCAGCCAGCCCGATGGTCGAATTAATGCCAAAGCGCCCGACCGTCTCGAACGCCTTGCCGACCTTCAATTGCAGCAGATAATTGACCGCCGCAATCGGCTCGCGCAGGTTCTGGAACACATTGCGCAGCGCCTTGCGCACCCCGCGCGGTGCGGCCTTTTCATAGGCGCGTGCCACTGGCGCGACCAGCGCCTCGTCCATCTCCTGCACCGCCTCAAAGCTCTGCACATTGACCGCTTGCAGCGGGTCTTCGGGCGGCGGCGCTGGCTCAGCGGTGACGATGATTTCGCTGTCAGCCGGCGGCTGGGGGGCAGGCGTCTGGGTGGTCGCCGTCGGCGCGGGCGCGGGCGCGATGACGGGTTCGGCCACCGGCTCGGCGACCAGCAAGGCAAGCGGAAGAAGCCAAGACTGCATGCTGTTGCACATTTCCTTCGGCCGGGTGGGAGGGGGTCGGCCAGTCGCTCAGCTTATCGCACACCAGCACCGATGCAACGCCCTTGATCGGCAAGGAAAATCCCGTCGTCGCGGCTCCGCCTCGCCTCAGCGATAGGTGACGCGGACCTGCGCGGCCGCTGCAACCGCTGCGGCGCGCGCGTCGTCCAGCGTACCTCCATCGACGCGCGCCAGCGCAACGCCCATGCGGCGATAGGGCCGGGTCATCGGTTTGCCAAAAATGCGGACATCGATGTGCGTCGCCGGATCAGGCGGTGCCAGCGCGGCGGCGAGGCCGGAAATGGCAAAATCATCGGCATCGCGGTCGGCCAAGATAACCGCGCTGGCGCTTGCAGCGGGCACCGCGATGGCGGGGATGGGCAATCCCAATATCGCGCGCGCGTGCAGATCAAACTCGCTCAGCGTCTGCGACACCAGCGTCACCATGCCGGTGTCATGCGGGCGCGGGCTGAGTTCCGAAAAAATGACCGCATCGCCTTTCACGAAAAATTCGACGCCGAAAATCCCGTGGCCGCCCAGCGCATCGACCACTTTGGCCGCCATCGCCTGCGCGCTGGCCAGCGCGACGGGTGACATGGCGGCGGGTTGCCAGCTTTCGCGATAATCGCCGCGTTCCTGCCGGTGGCCAATCGGCGGACAAAAGGTCACGCCATCCTTGTGCCGCACGGTCAGCAGCGTAATTTCATAATCGAAATCGACGAACGCCTCGGCAATCACGCGCAGCCGGTCACCGCGCATGCCCGATGCGGCATAGTCCCACGCCGCACCGATTCCGGCAGCGTCGCGCACGGTGCTTTGTCCCTTGCCCGACGACGACATGACCGGTTTGACAACCAGTGGAAAGCCGATCCGCCCTGCCGCCGCCGCCAATTCGTCGCGGGTCGTCGCATATTCGAAGCGTGAGGTGGCGAGGCCCAGTGTGCCCGACGCCAGGTCGCGGATCGCATCGCGGTTCATGGTCAGCTGCGCCGCGCGGGCGCTGGGCACAACGTGAAAGCCGTCGGCCTCTACCTCGGCCAGCACCTCGGTGCGGATCGCCTCTATCTCGGGCACAATATGGTCGGGACGGTGCCGAGCAATGACGGCGCGCAGCGCATCGCCGTCGAGCATCGAGAAAACCTCGCTCTCGTCCGCCACCTGCATCGCCGGCGCGGCGGCATAGCTGTCACAGGCGATGACATGGCAGCCAAGCCGCTTGGCCGAAATCACAAATTCGCGCCCTAACTCGCCCGACCCGAGCAACAGGATTTTGGCCGTCGGAGTCATGCGGGCCAGCTTGCCGTATCGTGATCGGGATGCTGGCGGTTCGACGCGCTGATGCTGCCGACCTGTGCCGCCATGGTTTCTTCGGTGGTGCCTTCATCGGGCAGCGCGGGCAGGCTGGCGATCCACGGCAACCGCGCCTCGATCCCGAACTGCATTTGCGGGGCAAAGGCGGCGGGCTGGTCGAGCGAGCCGGTGGTCACGCACAAATGCTTGCTGGTGCGATAGCTGTAGGTCAGCGGCGTTCCGCAATCGCGGCAAAAGCCGCGCGTGACATCGGCGGAACTGGCAAATTCGGCCGGTGCACCGCGTGTCCAATCGATCTGGTCGCGGTCAACACTGACCAGCGCCGCAAAAAAATTGCCCGCCGCCTTCTGGCACATGCGGCAATGGCAGATGTGCGACGTTTCCGCCTTTGGCACCGCGCGATATCGCACCGCGCCGCACTGGCATCCGCCGGTTACTGCCTCGATTGCCGTCGTCATCATCCTGCCCTTCCTCCGCGCGTTGGCCTATAGCGCCAATGCGATAGCAGCAAGGGGTGTCCGACATCAGGGTCGCAGGCGCAGCGCCCCCGACTGGAACAGCAGGACGAACAGCATCCCGCCGAGCACAATCACCAAAGATATGGCAAGGACATAGCGCAAACCGACGCCGGTCTTGCCCGCGCGCGCCTCGTCGGTGTCAACAACGGTGGTATCGCCTTCTTTATGGGCTGTCATGGTCCTGTTCCTCGCGCTGCCATGGCTGGTCACTGTTATACAGCATTGGCCCAAACCCTGGAAAATGTTTCGGGTAGTTGGCGGTTTCTGCCGCCGCTGGAGTGACAATCGCGGTTCACTACTTGACCGGAGGCGTCTCGGCTGGCGTTTCCCCGGGATAGTCCACGTCTCCGCCCTCGCCAGGAATCTCATCGGGCTGGTTTGGAGGAAGTTCGTTTGGGACCACCGGCTTGGGGTTGGGGTCATGCATGGCTGTTCCGATCGCATCGCGCGGCCAATCTTGCGGCCACGCCATGTCAACCGCTCAAGGCCGTGATTGTTCCGCCGTGAAGCAATGACGGAACGCTGCGCACGTTTGCTGTCAGATCAGGCCAAGAAGCCCAGATTGGCGCTGGCAAAACGACCGATATTCGGCGTCACGCTGGGCAGTTCGCTGGCCGACACGCCGAACCAGCTGGCCATCGTGGCGGCATATTGATCGGTGGCGATGGTCGGCAGCAGGCGGCCTTGACCAACCTGATCGTCGCTGCGCACCGAAATTTGCGGCGCCACGCCATAATAGCGCCCGCCATTGACCGCGCCGCCGATAACAAAATGGTGCGAGCCCCAGCCATGGTCCGACCCGTCGCCGTTCGATTGCAGCGTGCGGCCGAAATCCGACGCGGTAAAGGTCGTCACCTTGTCGGCAATGCCCATTTCGACGGTGGCACGGTAAAACGCATCCACGGCGAAATCGAGTTGTCCCATCAGATTGCCCTGATTGGCAATCAGATTGTCATGCAAATCGAACCCGCCCATGCTGACGAGGAAGACTTGTCGACGCGCGCCCAGCGCCTGTCGCGCTGCAATCATCCGCGCGACGATCTGCAATTGGTTAGCGAGGCCGTTGTTGCCAACCGCGGGGCGGAAGGATGTGGTCAGCGTTACCCCTTGCAACGCTTGTGAGACGACGCTTTCCGCATCGATCGACCGTTTGGCGATCCGGTTATATTCGGCTTCCAGAACATGATTGCTGGTCTGGGTCATCAAATTGCGCAGCGCGGCGCTGGCAGCAGATGAGCCGAATAGCGAATTGTTGCGCAGACTGTTCACCGCAATCGCGCCGCTACTGGACACTTGATAGGACAGGGCCTGCTGGCCCGACAGGAACACCGCGTTTCCGGTCGCCGATATGCAAGTGAACAGGCTGTTGGCGTTACTCGACAGGGCAAGGTCGCCCATGCGACCGCCCCAGCCGTCGGTAGCGCCCTCGGGCTTCGATGATTGCCACGTCGATTGCTGGTCATTGTGTGAAAACAGCTTCGCCGGACGCGGATTGGCTGCGTGGTTCGAGCTGTTATACTGCGCCAGCGTCAGCGGCGCGATGAGCGGTCCTACGTTCAGCACCGGCGCCATGCGCCCGGCATCAAACAGTGCCTTCATCCGCGTCATTTCAGGCGCGAGCGCATATTGCAGATTGTTGGTCAGCACTTGGCCGCCCGCCGGGGTCAGCGCCGTCCCCGCCAGCGATGCACGCGCCGGGGTGATGCCGCCCGCCGTTTGTCCCGGTCCGCCGCCGCGGATGGCGCTGTACAGATCATAATTGGTTGAATCAAAGGGGATCAGCGTGCTGTTGTGATCATTCCCGCCATAAAGAAATATGCACACCAGCGCCTTGTAATCATTTCCGGCACTGAAGGCGGCGGCTTCACCAATGCCGACCAGCCCGGTGGCCCAGGCCGATGCCGTTCCGGCAATCGCGAGTTGTTGGCTGCGGCGAAGGAAGGCGCGACGCGAAATTTCATCCATTCGGCTGATATGCATGACCGGACGCCTCTATTTCTGAACCAGATATTCGGGGGAAGCCATCACCAGCGTGATGGCGGCATGGATACGGCGCAGCTTGTCGGTATCGCTGCTGGTCTGGGTGACCGTGGTGGCGTCAAGCGCCGTCTTGATTGCCGTTTTGTTGGCGTCGGACAGTTGATTGGCCGTCAGCAACAGCGACAGGCGGTCGAGTAACGCCGTGCTGTCATGCGCGATCGCCAATTCGTTCGTGTAGTTCGGACGCACATCGTTGTTAACGCCATTGGTGGTGCCAATCGACGATGCCATGAAGTTGACATAGCCCGATGTGCTGGTTTCGTTGACGATCTGGAATTCGGGCGCGACCAGCGAATTGGTGGCGATGGCGGTGTTCGCGGGCACATAGCCGGGGCGGAAGAAATTGAAAACCGACGGCGATCGTAGCGGGCTTTGCCCCAGCCGTGTCGCAGCGTCCGACGTGTTGGCGATGGTCCAGTTGCCGCTGGTCGACGTCGCGCCAAAGGTCCGGCCCCACTGGGTGAAACGCAGCATCGGTTCGCGCACCTTGCCAAATGTGGGCGCGGTCAGGCTGGCCGCGCTGCGGGCGTCGCTGTCCATGAAAATGGCCTTGAACACCGCGCGCAGATCGCCGCGGGTTCCGCTGCCATTGTTGTTGAACACCCGTGCTACGCGCTCGACATAGGCGGGGCTGGGGTTACTGGTCACCAGCCGCTGGATCATCTGGCGCGCGAAGAACGGGCCCACATTGGCATGGTTGAACAGCGCGTCCAGCGCAGTCTTCAGCGCCGCCGTACCGTCGGTGTTGGCGGGGATGTTGGTACCAAGGAAATTGACCTCCAGCGTCGAATGCTGGCTGGTGGTCGAGGGGCGTTCCCATTTGGTCGGGTCCAGCGTCATCGGCTGTGTGACATAGCGGGTGTTGTTGATCAGCCGGTTGGGATCACCGGTTGACGGGGTGCGGACATTGCCGGTGAAATCCCAGTCATAGCCAGTGAACACCCGCGCCAAATTGGTCACGTCATTATTGGTATAGGTTTCAATGGGCTGGCCATTGCTGCCCAGCCGCGGCGTGCCGTCGATATTGAGTTCGGTAAGGCCGATGGTGAACAGCTGCATCACCTCGCGCGCGTAATTTTCGTCCGGCACGCGGCCCGTACGGGTATCTTCCTTGCGATTGCCGCGGGTGCTAAGATAATACCCCATCGCGGGGTTGAGCGTTACGTCTTCCAGCATCTTGCGGAAGTTGCCAAACGCGTTGGCGTTGAGCTGGTCCCAATGAAAGGCGATGGCCTGTGACCGCCAGCTGAAATCAAGCCCGGTCAGCGAAACCACGAAAAATTCGGACAAGGCCAGCGCTACCCGCTTGCGAACACCGTTCGGCTGGGACAGCAACTGGTTCCAAATCATGTAATCGCCAGGATATTCATTGTCGAAGAAGTTGGCCGACGTAACCTGATCATAGCCGCGCGACGCCAGCCAGGCGACACCGGTCTGGGCGATGGGCGCATTGATCTGTTCGTCGAGCCAGGGTTCAAACCCGATTGAACGGATGCTTGCAATTTCGGCAGTCGATACCGAAAGGCTGGCTTGCAGGATGAAGCGCGCCGCTTCGGCATCGGTCGCCGGTTTGAGCACGGTAGCGGCTGGCGGAGGCGCGCCGCCACCGCTATCTCCGCCGCCGCCGCCGCCGCATGCGGCCAGCAGGAGCGCTGCGGCCGGCGCCGTCTTGCTGCCCAGCGATGGCGTATTTTCCAGATCAGAGGCGATGACCGCAACATCATCGGGCATCGCAACTTCGGTTGCGTCCTCGGTATCCACGCGATGCAATGCGTCCTTCATTCTGGCCCCCTTGATGAAGCTGCAGTCGCCTCCGTCAGCAACGGATTCGGTTTCATCAGCGTGGAGAGATGGCAACGACGCTTGAAATTAGTCTTACGGCAATTGGTTAAGCCCGATTAGCCATGGCGGCGCAGGGTCGTTGTGGTTAAGATTTTTAACCGATTTTCAACTACTGGGGCGTAGGCGTTCTGTATGCCGTCAAGCCCCGCCTGTGCCAAAGTCATGTCCCTTTTCGGGGCACTTTTGTTGCCCGCGGCGGCGCATGCCGACGTGTTCGAATTAACCAACAGCGGCGAGCTCGTCCAAGTTTCGCAGCCCGTTTGGCAGCCCGAGGTCGCATCGCCGGTCGCACCGTCCTCCGGCATTGGTTTGGCTCCCGGTGCAGAAGGGATTCGCCAGAAAATTCAGGCAACTGCCGAGCTTTACGGGGTTAGCGGGGCTCTGGTCGATGCCGTGGCGTGGCAGGAATCGCGCTACAACGCGCGCGCCAAATCTTCAGCCGGGGCGATGGGTGTGATGCAGCTGATGCCGGGGACCGCGCGGCAGCTGGGGGTCAGCGACCCGCACGACGTTCACCAAAATATCGCGGGCGGCACGGCCTATCTGCGCGAGCAATTGCTGCGTTTTGACAACAATGTTCCGCTGGCGCTGGCGGCCTATAATGCCGGGCCGGGCGCTGTGCTGAAATATGGGGGAATCCCGCCCTATCCCGAAACCCAAGCCTATGTGCGCACGATCATGGGTCGCTTGACGACGGCCATGGCACGGCGCGGCGAAGAATGAACGAGGTCGTCATGACAGCCCTTATCCGCTCTATTCTGGCCCTAATCGCTGTCGCCGCCGCGATGACATCGCCCGCGCTGGCGCAGGTTGCGGGGGCCAACCCGCAGGGTTCTGGCCCGATCATCAACGCAATGGCGTGGATGCAGGGTACGCTGCTGGGCAATGTCGCGACCACGGCGGCGGTCATTGCAGTTGCGGTGGTCGGGCTGATGATGCTGACCGGCCGGATGAACTGGCGCTTTGGTGCAACCGTAATCATCGGCTGCTTTATCCTGTTCGGTGCGACGGCGATTGTTTCGGGGATCCAAGCTGCCGCCGTTGGTGGGTAGACCATGACCCCGCTCAACCGCACCCCCATCTTCCGGGCACTGACTCAGCCGCAGATGTTCGGCGGGGTGACCTACAGCTATTTCGTCATCAACCTTGTCGTGACGACAGAGATTTTCTTGATTACCCGGTCTTTCTGGGCGATCCCGGCGGCGGCGGTGATCCATGCCATCGGCTATATGGCGTGCCTTAAGGAACCGCGCATTTTCGACCTGTGGATTACCAAAGTCAGCCGTTGTGGCCGCACCCGCACCCACGATTTGTGGCGCTGCAACAGTTACCGGCCCTGATCCCCGATGCGCCGCTCCGCCGCCAGCAAAGTTGCCACGCTCGATCCCCGCGCCGGGGATCGCTTGCCCTATGCCGGGCATATCAACGGCCATACGCTGGCGACACGTGACGGCGCGCTGGTGCAGATGATCCAGATCGACGGTCTGGCGTTCGAGACGGCGGACAGCGAAACGCTCAACCATATGGCCGCAGTGCGCGACGTGGTGCTCCGCGGCATCGCCAATGCGAACCTAATGCTATACTGCCACGTCAACCGGCGGCGGGTCACGGCGGAATTGTCCGGCGAACAGCCTGCCGGTTTTGCCCGCGACCTCGACGAAGCCTGGCAATATCGGCTGGCGCGCAAACAACTTTACGTCAACGACATCGTGCTGACGCTGGTGCGGCGCCCGGCGCGGGGCAAGGTCGGGCTGGTCGAGCGGCTGACCAAATGGGGCAGCGGCAAGGCGGGCAGCGCGCAGCAACTGGCTGAACAGGCGCGTGACTTACGCGAACTTGATGCGGCACGGGTCAACCTCCTTTCGGCGCTCAACCGCTATGGTCCGCGTCTGCTGGGCTGCTACGAAGGTGCGGCAGGTGTGTGTTCCGAACCGCTCGAAATCCTCTCGGCGTTGTTCAACGGGGAAATGCAGCCAGTGCTCGAACCCGGCGGCGATGCGGGGCAATATCTGCCCTATAAACGCATCAGCTTTGGTCTCGATGCGCTGCATCTGAAGGGCGCGACCGAAGCAGTCTCGCGGTTCGGCGCCATGGTGTCGATCAAGGATTATCCGGCCAGCACCAGCCCCGGCATGCTCGACAATCTGCTGCGCCTGCCGCACGAACTGACGCTCACGGAAAGCTATGCTTTTGTTGACCGCCAGATTGCCGATGAACGCATTGGCCTCGCGCTACGCCGCCTGCGCGCAGCGTCTGACGAGACGACTTCATTGCGCCAGGGGTTGCTGGGCGCAAAAGACGAACTGACCGGCGGCGCGGCCGCTTATGGCGAACATCATTTGAGTGTCCATGTCCGTGCCGACAGCTTGTCTGCGCTGGACGCAGCCGTTGCCGATGTGCAGGCCGCGCTCGCCGATATTGGCGCGGTTGCGGTCCGCGAAGACATCAATCTGGAAAGCGCATTTTGGGGCCAATTCCCGGGCAATGCTGATTTCATCGCGCGCAAGGCATTGGTGTCGACCGCCAATCTTTCGGGGCTGATATCGCTGCACGGTTTTCCCATCGGCGTGCCGGCCGGCGGGCCGTGGGGCGAGCCGATGACGGTGCTCGAAACCACCTCCAGCACTCCCTATTTCTTCAATCTGCATGTTGGCGATCTGGGCAATTTTACGCTGATCGGGCCATCGGGGTCGGGCAAAACGGTGGTCCTGAACTTCCTGATTGCCCAGGCGCAAAAATTCGCCCCGCGCACCTTCTTCTTCGACAAGGATCGCGGCGCAGAGATTTTCATTCGCGCCATCGGCGGCCATTATGATGTGCTGCGTCCGGGCACGCCCAGCGGCTTTAACCCGCTGCAACTGCCGCGCAGCGCCGGCAATCAGGCGTTTCTACGGCAATGGCTGGCGCAGCTGCTCACTCCAGCGGGCGGCCAGCTGACGGCCGATGAAAATGCCATCATCGCCAGCGCGGTCGATGCCAATTTCGACCAGCCCACCGAATATCGCCAGCTGCGCTATCTGGTCGAGCTGCTTGCCGGCGGCACGCGCCCGGTGCGCGGCGACCTCGCCTCGCGGCTCGCGCCCTGGTATGGCGCGGGTGAACATGCGTGGCTGTTCGACAACCCCACCGACCGGCTGACGCTCGACGCGCGCACTTGCGGTTTCGACATGACCGCGCTGCTCGATCATCCGCTGCTGCGCACCCCGGCGATGCTCTATCTGTTCCACCGTGTGGACGAACGGCTCGACGGCCATCCGGCGATGATTGTGATCGACGAAGGGTGGAAGGCGCTCGATGACGAAGCCTTTGCCTACCGGCTCAAGGATTGGATGAAGACGATCCGCAAACGCAATGGCGTCGTCGGCTTTGCCACGCAAAGCGCCAGCGACGCCATCGAAAGCCGGATCGCCGCCACCATCATCGAACAATCGGCCACGCAATTGTTCATGAGCAATCCCAAGGCGCAGGCCAGCGACTATTGCGGCGGTTTCGGTCTCACCGAACATGAACTCGACCTCGTCCGTTCGCTGCCCGAGCATCTGCGCTGCGTGTTGATCAAACAGGGCGGCACCAGCGTGGTCGCGCGGCTCGACATGGGTGACATGCCCGACGCGATCACCATCCTGTCCGGCCGCGAAACCAGCGTCCGGCAATTGGACGCCATCCGCGCCGAACATGGCGATGCGCCAGATGCCTGGATGCCGCAGCTGCTGGCCGCTGCCGACGATGGGCCGGCCGTCTTGTGGGCGGGGGGCCGCCGCTGATGTCCGCCTGCGCCCCTATCAACCCCGCAGCGGGCAGCGCCGAAACGATGGTCGCGACCGTCGATTGCTATGTGCAATCGAATGTCCAGGCGGGCTATGCCAGCCTGATGGGCCCGGGCAGCCCATTCGGCACGGCGCTGACCATCGCGCTCACGCTCTATGTCGCCTTCCTTGGCTATCGCCTTATCTTCGGCCGCGCTGGCCTCAGTATGGGCGACATGGCGCCGCGAATGCTGCTGATCGGGGCGGTGCTGGCGCTGTCGAACAATTGGGCGACTTATCAGGTGCTGGTCTATGACGTGCTGACCGACGGCCCCGAGGAGATCGCCAGCGCGATCACCCCTGGCGCATCCACCGCTGACCTTAATGAACGGGTCGATGTGCTGGCGGGACGCATGGTCGATCTGGCCGACGCCTGGACCGAGTTTGACGCTCAAGTCATGGCGCAGGCACCGGCGACACCAAATGCGCAACCGGGTACCGCGTCCAACACCGCCGTACCGACGCCGGAAACGCTGTCTCCAGCGTCCAGCGGCGCACTTGGCCTGATTGCGCCGCGCGACTCCTTGGGTCCCAATATGCTGCTGGGCAGTGCGCTGCTGCTGGTGCTCGTTTCGGCTGGGGTGCTGGTAATTGCCAAGATTATTTTGGGTTTGCTGCTGCTGCTCGGGCCAGTGTTTGCCATCTTGGCTCTGTTTGCTGGCACGCGCGGGCTGACGCTGGGCTGGGCGCGCGCGGCCTTGATGATGGCACTCGTGCCGCTGATGGCGACCATGACCACGGCGGGCGCGGTGGCGCTGCTTGAACCGATCTTGACCGATATGTTTGTCGCTGCAGGGCAGGGTATATTCTCGCTGCGCTCGGCGCTGGCGATACTGGTCGTGCTGCTGGTGATGGTCGCGGTCGCGGTGCAGTTATTCCGCATCGGCCGCACCATTGTCGGTGGCTGGACGATCCAGTTGGGCGGCGCACCGGCTGCGCCATCACCCGCCGCCGCGGCGCCTGCGATGGCGGGCGAGGGCGGTGCCCCCACCATTTACAACGAACGCATGCAGGCGCTGGTCGGGTCGATCGAGCGTGCGGCGGTTGCCACCGGGTCGGTTGCAGCCGCGCCGCAGCGCCAGATTTTGTTGCCGCAGCGCAGCGAATTCGCCGCGACGCCAACGCCTGCGAGTGTGGCTAGCACCGACCGTCGTATCACGCGCGGCCGCGTTGCCGCCGTCCGCGCGCCGATTAAACCAGCGAGGAACGCCGCATGACGCCCCATCGCTCCCTTCTCCTGCTCGTCGCATTGGGCGCCGCCTTGCCGGTCGCCGCGCAGCAGGTCGACCCCGCACCGGTGTCGCCCAACATCCGCTATGTCGATTACAACGCCGACAGCGTCGTCCGGCTGACCGGCCACACCGGTTACCAGATGATGCTGGAGTTCGAACCCGGCGAGCGCATTGAAACGGTTGGCATCGGCGATGCCTCGGGGTGGCAGGTGACGCCCAATGGCGCAGGGACCGTGATGTTCCTGAAGCCCGTCGGGCTGCCGCAGGCCACCAATCTGGCCATCGTTACCAATCGGCGCCGCTATAATCTGGAACTGGTCGCACGGTCGGGGGCCAAGGTGCCGCAGCATCAGATCACCTATGCGGTGCGCTTTCGCTATCCGGCAAAGCCGACCGAATTGGTTCAGCCCGCCGCCGCGCCGCTAATCACGACGCCGCCCGAACAATGGAACCGCGCCTATAGCTATGACGGCGCGATCGGCACGGTGCCCGAACAGGTGTTCGACGATGGCAAGGCAACCTATTTCCGTTTTGCCGCAGGTGCGCCTGCACCGGCGATTTTCAGCATCACGCCCGATGCTGGCGAAAGCATCGTCAATTTCGCCATCCGCGGCCCCTATACGGTGGTCGAACAGATCGCACCGCAATTTGTGCTGCGCTCGGGCAAGGATGTGACTTTCATTTTCAATGATGCCTATGCCGCACCAACCCCAGGTGCTGACGCGCCGAAAAAGCGCGAGAAAAAGAAGAAGCGCGGTCTTTTCGGTGGCCTGCTTGGTGGCGGGCAAGCCGAACATCGCCCCGGCTTTGCCGCGGTTGTCAGCCCGACCGGAGGCCAGCCATGACGCTGCTCAAATCCGCCGACACCGATCCGCGCGCCGCCATGGAAGTCGACGATCTGAAGGCTGCCAATGCGCAACTTGCCTCGCCTGTCGCTATGCCGCCGGGTCTTTCGCCGGGGCTGAAACTGGGATTTGTCGGCATCGGCCTGCTCGGTATTTTGACCTTTACCACGCTCGCAACCAATCGCAGCGACGCCAATGTGCGGACCGCGGCGCAGCAAAGTGCGGCGGCGGTGCCGACGGCAGTGCCAAAAGGCGGCTTCGTTCCCCCCGCACCAACGTTGAAGCCCGGGCCACCTGAACTGCCGCCACCGGTTCTGGTGCCGCCCCCACCCAACGGGGCGCCCGTCCTGGGCATTGTCGGTCCGAACAATGCGGGCACGGTAAGCCGCTTCCAGTCGCCTGGCGTGGTGGTCGACCTCACGAAGGGCGGTGCGACGCCGTTGCCACCGACCCCTGGACTGGCAGGGACGAAGGAGGACGGACTGAGCGCCGAAGACCGCTTTGCCGACCGCGTCGCGCGCGCCGAAAATGCGCCCGCACGCGCCGTGCGCATCGCCAACAGCAGCTATACCGTGCCCGAAGGGGCGATTATCGCTGGCGTGCTCGAAACCGCGATTAACAGCGACCTGCCCGGATACGTCCGCGCGGTGGTCAGCCGCGATGTCATGGGCTTTGATGGGCGCCGCGTGCTGATTCCGGCGGGAAGCCGCCTGATCGGCCAGTATCGCAGCGGGTTGGCGGCGGGGCAGACGCGCGCCTTCATCGTATGGACGCGGCTGACGCGGCCCGACGGGGTGACCATCTCGCTCGGCTCGCCCGCCACCGACACGCTCGGCCGCGCTGGGCTGGGCGGCAAAGTTGATACGCATTTCCTGAAACGCTTTGGCTCGGCGATCCTTTTGTCGGTGGTGCAATCGGGGCTCGGCCTGCTTCAAAACAACAACAATGAAGTGGTGGTGCGCACTGCCGACGATGCCAAATCGGTGGCTGGAACCGCGCTGCAGAACGACATCAACATTCCGCCAACGGTAAAGGTGGCGCAGGGCACCGCGATCCGCATCTTTCTGGCGCGCGATCTTGATTTTTCGGGCACCGACGGCGGCGCGCCATGAACATGATGAGCGCCGTCGCGGCGGACGACGCCAATGTCTATTTAAGGTCATATCTCGCACCCCTCGGCCAATGGTTGGAGGCAGCGGACGTGACCGAGATATTGGTCAACCGTGCCGGCGAAGTGTGGGTCGAACGCAGCGGCGCGGCGGCGATGGAGCGCCACCTTATCCCGGCAATCGACGCGCAATTGCTCGAACGCCTCGCGCACCAGATCGCACGCATCAACCACCAGGGGGTCAGCCGCGAGACGCCGCTGCTAGCCGCGACGCTACCCGGCGGCGCACGGGTGCAGATGGTGCTGCCGCCCGCGACGCGCGGCGCGGTGGCGCTCGCCATCCGCAAACATATCGTCCAGGACATGTCGCTCGACGATTGCCTGGCGGGCTGCACCGCGCCAGTCGCCAACCCCGGTGCCGATACGGGATTGGCGGCGCAGCTGCTCGACGGCGATCTGACCGGCTTCTTGCGCAGCGCGGTCGCGGCGCGCAAAACCATCTTGCTATCCGGGGGTACCTCATCGGGCAAAACCACGCTCCTCAACGCGCTGCTTAAGGAAATTCCGGCGCATGAGCGGGTTATTGCCATCGAAGATACGCCCGAAATTCGGCTGGATCGCCCCAACGCTGTGGGGTTGGTGGCGGTCGCAGGCGATCAGGGTGAGGCGCGGGTTACGGTTGACGATCTGATGCGCGCATCGCTGCGTATGCGGCCCGATCGCTTGCTGGTGGGCGAACTGCGCGGCGGTGAAACCGTCACCTTTCTGCGCGCGATTAACACGGGCCACCCGGGGTCACTCAGCACCATCCACGCCAGTTCGGTCGATGGGGCCTTCGAACAAATTGCGCTGATGTGTATGCAGGCCGGGCTGGGCCTGACGCGAAGCGAGACCGTCGATTATGCCCGCTCGATGGTGGATATTGTCGTGCAAATGACGCGGCAAGCGGGGCGCCGCCACATCAGCGACGTTCGCTTGCTGAGCTGACGGGTCAGGCCGTGGCCGGACAATATTGCCGCAGATAGTCGCCGTGGGCGGGCATATGCTGGACCACATATTGAATGGATTGCTGGATCGCATCGATTTCGCGGCCCGTCGATGGCTCCTTCAGCGCATCGGCCATTGCATTGTGGCCGCCCATCATAATGCCCTGGCCCATCATGACCGCGGCCCAGCTGGTCTCGGTAAACAGCTCGTCATCCTCACGGAAAATCTGGCCATTGTGGCGGAACAGTTCGACCTTTTCAGTCAGGCTATCGGGCACCGCCATTGTGCGGCAATGGTTCCAGAAATCACTGTCGTCGCGCGTCGTCGCATTATAGTGGAGCACCAGAAAATCGCGGATGCGCGCATATTCCTTGGCGGTCAGCCGGTTGAAGGTTTCCTCCTGTACCGCCGTCACGCCGTCCAATGACAAAAGCGCGATCAGCTTGTTAATGCCAGTATTGATCAGGTGGATGGAGGTGGACTCCAGCGGCTCCATAAACCCTGCGGACAGCCCGAGCGCGACGACATTCTTGTTCCAGAATTTCTTGCGGCGGCCGGTAACGAAACGCAGATAATTGGGCTCCGCCCCCGGCTTGCCGGCCATGTTACCCACCAAAATGTCGAGCGCCTCCTGATCCTCCATAAAGCCGCTGCAATAAACATGGCCGTTGCCGTTACGGTGCTGCAGCGGCACCTGCCACTGCCACCCGGCGCTGTGCGCCGTAGCGCGGGTGTAGGGGAGGGGGCCGCTGCCGTCCTCGCGCACACAGGGCAGCGCGACGGCGCGGTCGCACGGCAGATAATGGGTCCAGTCCTCATACCCAGTTTTCAGGGCCTGTTCGATCAGCAAGCCGCGAAAGCCCGAACAGTCGATAAACAGATCGCCGGCGAGCACCGAACCATTGTCCATGGTGACGCTGGTTACAAAGCCGGTTTCGCCATCCAGCGCGACATCGGCGACCTTACCCTCAACCCGCACGACGCCGCGCGCTTCAGCATAGCCGCGCAGATATTTGGCATAGCGGCCCGCGTCGAGATGATAGGCATAGTTGACGGGTGGCAGATCTTCGCGCTGGTAATCCTCGGTGCGCGCGAATTTTCCGAAAAAGGCCGCCATGGTTTCCAGATTGAACAGCTGGATGGGCCGCTGATCGCCGCTGCTGCGATATTTGTGCCAGACATGATGGAAGGAGATTCCTTCCATCTGATAGCCATAGGCACCGAAAGGGTGAATATAACTGTCGCCCAGCTTGCCCCAATTGACGAACTGGATACCCAGTTTGAAGCTGCCCTGCACGGCAGCCAGCATCTCGCGCTCGTCAACGTCCAGCAGCTTGTTGAAATCCAGAAAGGGCGGGATCGTTGCCTCGCCGACACCCACGGTACCAATCACTTCGGATTCGATCAGCGTGATTGCTACCTGACGCTGCGCGCTCAGCCGCGACAGCGCGGCTGCGGCCATCCAGCCTGCCGTCCCGCCGCCAACAATGATGATCTGCTCAATGGCCATGGTGCACCCCTTGCTGCAGTCATGCTGCACGCATCACCTTATCGCAACACTGTCAAATGTGAACGTTCATTTTCCTGCTTGTGAACGCTCTCAATTATGATAATGTTGTGCACGACGGTGGATAAAAAATTTGCCGCAACAGGGATTATAGGGAGGATAGCTTGGCTCGCACAGCAGCAGCAGGGGCGTCGCGTCTGGCGGCACTTACCACAGCATCGACATTGGCATTGTGCGCTTTTGCTGCGCAACCGGCGCTGGCACAGGACGCCGGCGAAGCCGAAGAAACGCCGCCTGCCGCCGAACAGGAAGACGAAATCGTCGTCACCGGTTTCAAGGCGTCGCTGCAAAGCGCGCAGGGCATCAAGCGCGATGCCGACACTTTCGTCGACGTCATTACCGCCGAAGATATCGGCGCGTTGCCCGACCGCTCGGTGGCCGAAGCGCTGCAACGCGTGCCTGGCATCAATATCTCGCGCTTTGAACAGCGCAACGACCCCGACCGCTTTTCGGTCGAAGGGTCGGGGGTCATTATCCGCGGCCTGCCTTTTGTCCGCTCGGAACTGAATGGCCGCGACATTTTCTCGGCCAATGGCGGACGCGAGCTGTCGTTCAACGATGTCTCGCCTGAGCTGCTGGGCCGGGTGGAGGTGTTCAAGAACACGACCGCCGACATGATCGACGGCGGCATTTCAGGCACAGTCAACCTTGTTACCCGCAAGCCGCTCGACAAGCGCGGCTTCAATATCGCTGGCACGATCGAGGGCAATTATGGCGACCTTGCCAAAGAATGGTCGCCCGGTTTCTCGGTGCTGGCATCGAATACGTTCGAGACGGGTGCAGGCACGTTCGGCATCCAGCTCGCCTATGCCCAGTCGGAGCTGGTGACGCGCACCGACGCGTCGCAAATTACTGACCCGTGCTATCGCGCGCCGACGCTCGACCAGCCGTGCATCCGCATCCGGCCTGTGGGTTCGGGCGGTTTTGGCGGCACGCCGGGCGATCCGTCGACCTTCCCGCCCGCAAACGCCGTGTTCGTACCCAAGGGCGCAGGCGTCCGCACCACCGACCTGACGCGCGATCGCAACGCCTATTCGGCGGTGGCGCAGTGGGAAAGCACCGATGGCCGCGCGCTGGTGACGTTTGAATATCTGCGCGCCGAAACCGAAGCCACGCTGAATGAATTCGCCGCGCTGGCGCTCGTCAACGACGACGCGCTTTTCCCCGTGCTCGCGCCTGGCACCACGGCGACCTATGACGGCAACCAATTTGTCGCGGGCACACTGACACAGCTCCAGCCGTTCACCGGCGGGCGCGGCATCCCGACCGAGCTGCTCCGTTTCCAGCGCGAGGATGAAGCCAAGACCGAAGATTTCTCGCTGCACATCAAGCTCGATCCGACCGATCGGCTGCGCTTCAACTTCGAGGTGCAGCATATCAACAGTGACCGCACCGAGGACGGCTTCATTTCGGCGATGCAGACCTACACCGACGTCGCCATCGACAACAGCGGCAGCACGCCGCAGGTGCAGTTTCTGGAACCCGGCACCACGGGGTCTCCTGCGGGCTATTTCAATGATCCCGCGCGTACCTTCTACTGGTTCTTGATCGACAATCGCGTGCGCAACGAAGGCGACCTGACGTCAATGCGCGCCGATGTCGAATATGATGTCAGCGATGACGGCTTCTTCAAAAAGGCGCGCTTCGGGGCCCGTTGGGGTGACCGCAGCCGTGTCACGCGCAACGCCAATTTCTCCAACTGGGGCAATTTGGGCGCGCCGTGGACCGGGCGTGGCGGTAACTGGAACTGCGCCGATTTCCAAGCGTTCGGATGCGGCGGCGCCTATGTCCGCGATTTCCCCAATTCCGCGGCGCTGCGCAATCCGTTCGGCAGCAATTTCCAGCGCGGCAATGCGCCGGTGCCGTTCGGCGATGGATCGGCCTTCTTCTTTGGCGGCGATAATCTGGTCGCCGATTATCTGAGCGGCGCGATCCAGACGCAGGCGTCAGCCATCACTGCCTTCACCCTGACCCCCAATGCCTGGTTCCCGATTTCGGCGCGCACCAACGCGCTGCCCGGCGGACCTTGGACTGCAGGGGAAATTTCGGATGTCGAGGAGAGCACCTTCGGTGCCTATGCCCGCGCCGATTTCGGTGCCAATCTGGGCGGCGATATCGAGCTGGTTGGCAATATCGGCGTGCGCTATGTCGAAACGACGGTGCGCAGCGGCGGCTCGATCAGCTTCCCCACCGGTCAGTTTTTCGACACACCTCCCGGTGGCAATGGCGATGGTCGGGTAAGTGTCGCCGAGATATTGGTCGCTTGCGGCGCGGTCCAGCCGGGGCAGGTGGCACCGGGCTATTGCAGCCTGTCACCCGCGCGGCAGGCGCAATTTGCCTCGGTTTTCACCGGTGAGGTGATCGACGACAGCGCGAACATCAAGTTCGACAATTGGCTGCCCAGTTTCAACGCCCGCGTCGATTTCGGCAACGGGATGATCGTCCGCGCGGCGGTGTCCAAGGGGATTTCGCGCCCCGATCTCTCGGCCTTCGCGACCGGCGGCGGCATTTCCGACAATACCACCAATTTGCGGTCGGGCGGCACACTAGAGACTGGCCCGCTGTTCCAGATATTCACCGGCAACCGGCTGCTCAGGCCAACGTCATCGTGGAACTATGACCTGTCGTTCGAATGGTATTTCGACCGTGTCGGCTCGATAACCGTTTCGGGTTTTGTGAAAGACATTCAAGGCATTGTGAACGGCGGTGCCAATGTGCGCAGCTTTACCAGCCCCAGCGGTGTGACCACCGATGTGCTGGTCAACGGGCCGGTTAACAGCGACGGTGGCACATTGAAGGGGGTCGAGGTTGCCTACCAGCAAACCTATGATTTCCTCCCCGGGTTCCTCAGCGGTTTGGGGTCGCAGCTGACCTATACCTATGTCGATGCGGGCGATTTCAACAACAGTTCGCTCGGCGCCGAACAAAGCCCCTTTGCAGGCGGGCTGCCGCTGGCGGGCGTTTCCAAGCACACGGTCAACGCCACCATCTTCTATGAAAAAGGGCCGCTGTCGGCGCGTGCTGCCTATAATTGGCGGTCCGACTTCCTCCAGACGCCGCGCGACGTGATCTTCCCATTCTCACCCATTTATGGCGAGGCAACGGGACAGCTCGACGCGTCGATTTTCTTCGCGGTGACGCCCAATGTCAAAATTGGGGTGCAGGGCGTGAACTTGCTCGACGAGGTGACGCAGACCAGCCAGGTCATTGATTTCGATGGCACGCGCGTTCGCCGTTCGGCCTTCCGCAACGACCGGCGCTTCACCTTCCTGGCGCGCTTCGACTTCTGACCGGCGCGGCCGGGTGCTTGCGCAAGCGCGCATCGAAGATGCACGGTGGCGCAAGCATTGGAGTATGGCGTGATGCAAAAAATGATAGGTGCCACTGCGTTTGCGGCGCTGCTGGTGTCGGGGACGGCTGTTGCCGAAACACCGCGCGCCGATGGCGGCTGGCAGCTTGTCTGGTCCGACGAATTTGACGGGTCCGAACTCGATCGAGAAAAATGGAAGCCGGAAGTATCCTGCTGGGGCGGCGGCAACAACGAACGGCAATGCTACACCGGCAGACCCGCCAATGTCGAAGTGTCAGGCGGCATGCTGCGGCTGAAAGCGCGGACCGAGCGCTACACCGGTCCCGACCGGCCGCCCGAGATTGCCTCGATGCCCAACCCCAAGGTCACGCAGCCCTTCACCTCGGGCAAAGTGCGCACGCGCGGCCTCGCCAGCTGGCGCTATGGCAAGTTTGAATTCCGCGCCAAAATCCCAACAGGGCAGGGTACTTGGCCGGCGGTGTGGATGATGCCGGCGGACGACCATTATGGCCCATGGCCGCTGTCGGGCGAGATCGACATATTGGAGGCGGTCAACATCGGCGCCAGCTGTGATGTTTGCACCGGCGGCGTCGGCGAAAATCGCACGCTGAGCGCGGTTCACTATGGCGACCTTGCGCCAAAGAACGACCATATCCATCAGCGCGTTGGCTTGCCGGATCAGGCGCTGCCGTCTGACGATTTTCACATCTGGACGCTGGAATGGGGAAAGGGGCTGATGCGCTTTTACCTCGACGGGCGGTTTTACTGGCAGGTCACGGCTGACCAGTGGAACACGGCCTCGAAGCGCGCCAAAGGCAATCCCGTCGCGCCATTCGACCAGCCCTTTTACATCATGGCCAATCTGGCCATCGGCGGGCGCCTGTCCGAAGAAAATAATGACAAGGGCATCATTATGAACTCGCTGCCCGCTGAATTTCTGATTGACTGGGTCCGCATTTATCAGTGCAAGGATGATCCTGAAACGGGGTTGGCCTGTATGAAAGGCGTTACAGGGGACTAGGCGCAGATGGCGAGACGCCGCCAGGCGGTCACGATCAAGCATGTTGCGGCCGAAGCGGGGGTGTCGCTGCAAACGGTCAGCCGCGTCATCAACAACGAACCCAATGTCCGCCCGGCCATGCAGGCGCGGGTGCAGGCTGCCATCGATAAGCTGGGCTATGTTCCTTCGCTCGCCGCGCAGCGAATGAGCGGGTCGCGCAGCTATCTGATCCTCGCCATCAACGACCGCGACCGCACCATCGCCGACTGGCAGGCGCGTCAGGGCAGCGACTGGGTCGACCAGATGCTGCTTGGCGGCATGCTGAAATGTGCCGAATATGGTTATCGGATGATTTTCGAGCTGGTTGATACCCACAGCGACCATGTCGAGCGCGAACTGGGCGCGGCGCTGGCGGCGTTGCAACCCGACGGGGTGATCCTGACTCCGCCACATTCGGAAAATCCGCAAATCACCGGGTTGCTCGCCGCGCACAAAATCCCCTTTGCGCGGATCGGATCGCGGGAAGTTGGGCCCGGTATCGCGATGACCATGGGTGATGAACATTCGGCGCGGCTGGCGACCGACCATTTGCTCGGGCTGGGGCACCGGCGCATCGGCTTCATCGCTGGGTCGGGCGAATATAGCCTGTCGCAGCGGCGCATTGACGGGTGGCGCGACGCCATGGCGGCAGCGGGCCTCGCTACCGACGGGCTGCTGGCGCAAGGCGATTTCAGCTATGCCAGCGGCGCCATCGCGACATCCGCGCTGCTGGGCAGCGCCGCGCCGCCAACGGCAATCATCGCAAGCAGCGACCAAATGGCGCTGGCAACGCTCGATACGGCCGTACTGCGCGGACTGCGCGTGCCACACGATCTGTCGCTCGTCAGCTTTGACAACAGCCCGGCCGCCCGCTTTACCGACCCGCAACTGACCGCCGTCGACCAGCCCATCGCCGGTACCTTTTCGAAAGCGGTGGAACTCTTGATCGTCAACGGCGCCGCGCCGCCACCCGAACAGCCGGTGGTCATCACGGGCAGTTTGGTCGAACGGGGCAGCACCGCACCGCCGGGCGGCCATGCCGGCAGCTGACCCGGAAGGTACGCTCCGACAGGACCTGCGCTTCCTGATGCTTTATGCTGCTGCGGCGGCGGGCGGCGCGGTTGCTTATGTGCCATTCCTGACGATTATCTTGCCGCTGCAGGCGGGGGGGCTGGCGGGCGACGGCGCGCTGACGCTGCTGGCCTATGCCGCGCTTGCTGGAGCCGTGACGGCCAGCATTGCTAACATTCTGTTTGGCTGGGCCAGCGACCGCAGCGGCGTTCGCCGCCCATGGATTGCCGGGGGTTTGCTGCTGTCGAGCGCGCTGATGGTCGCCATGCCGCAGGCCAGCAACGGACCAATGCTAATCGCGCTGATCATCGCCTGGCAATTCGCGCTGAACATGATGCTCGCGCCGCTTGGGGCCTGGGCGGGCGACTATGTTCCCGACGGGCAAAAGGGGCTGCTCGGCGGCCTGCTCGCCTTTGCCCCGGCTTTGGGGGCCTTTGCCGGTATTGTCGTTACCTTCGCTCCGCTGGGCCTTGACGGGCAGCGCCACGCGGCGGTGGCGGTAATGACGTTGTTGCTTGTCGGCCCGCTATTGCTTGCCGGCTCCCCCCGGGCCATGCCGCTGCTGATGGCCCCGGCCGCGACCCCACGCCGCTTGAGGTTGGGTCCATCGGCCAACCGCATGTGGCTGGCGCGCCTCTTGGTCCAGATTGCCGAAGCGTCGCTATTTGCCTTCATGCTGCTGTGGTTTCAAAGCGTGGAGCCAGGCTTTGGCGAAAACCGCGTGGCGATGATTTTCACGCTCGTGCTGGCGGTGGCCGTGCCATGCACGCTGGTCATCGGGCGCTGGTCGGACCAGGCCGGTCGCCCCTTTGTGCCGCTTGCTATCTGTGCCGCGCTGGTCGCTGCCGGGCTGCTGGCGATGGCCGCGGCGACCAGCCTGACGGTGGCCATTGTCAGCTATGCGCTGTTCGGCCTCGCCAGCAGCATCTTCCTCGCGCTGCACAGCAGCCAGACCCTGCGCGTCTTGCCCGCCCCGCAGCATCGGGGCCGCGATCTGGGGGTCTTCAACCTGACCAACACCGTGCCTTCGTTGGTCATGCCTTGGCTGACGCTGGCGCTGGTGCCCGATTACGGCTTTGGCGCGCTGTTCATTGTGCTGGCCGGGCTGGCGGGGTTGGCGGGCCTGGTGCTGGCGACGATGAAGTAAGTCAGGCGAACGTTGTCTCGTCAACCGCCGGGCGACGCGCGTAGAGGCCAAAGGCGGCAATGATCGCATAGCACACGGCAGGAAGCAGAAACGCTGTGCCCAGACTGCCGGTCGTATCAGCGATGATGCCCGTTATCAGGGGGATGACTGCTCCGCCAAAGATAGCCACGTTGATGATGCCTGATCCGTCGGCTGCGCGCGCGCCGAGCCGTTCGCATGCAAGGCTGAAAATCGTTGGAAACATGATCGAGTTCATCAACCCGACTGCCAGCAGGCTATATCCTGCGACCGCGCCAGAGGTGGAGACGGATAGCGCGATTAGGGTAATCGCACCGACCGACACGGATGCCAGAATTTTGCCCGGGCTGACCACGCGCAACAGGGCCGACCCAATGAAGCGTCCAACCATGGCCCCGCCCCAATAAAGCCCGATCAGCTTGCCAGCAGCTTGCTCTTCCAGTCCAAGGACGTGGTCTTGCATGAGATAGTTGACGATCAGCGACCCTATGGCGACCTCGGCACCGACGTAAAGGAATATACACATTGCACCAAAGCTGAAGCGCTTACGGCGTAGCAAGTCGTTGTCAAACAACCACAAAACTGGGGCCAAGAGAATTAGGACCAGCCCGATCACGGCTTGACCTTGCGTCGCTAGGACAGCTCCGCCGATAACGAGCGCCAGTCCAAGTCCATAGCGTGCCGGCGTTACCAGCGCGCGTTCATCGGTGACAATCTCTTGCTTCAGACGGTTTCGGAACATCCACACCGCCGCCGCTACGATGGCGAGCGCAATGGCGATTCCGACATAGCCATTTACAATAGCTTGGCTTTCTGCCGTGCGATAAGCATCGAGCTCTGCCCCTGATAAATCCGCAGCGGTAACACTGGCCAAACTGCCAAGGATCAGGATCGACCCGGCAATGGGAAAAACGGTGGTGCCCAGCGAATTGAAAGCTTGCGCAAAAGTCAGGCGGCTGTGTGCCGTTTCAGGCTTCCCGAGCAGCGAGATCAGCGGATTTGCAACCACTTGCACGATGACCACACCACTGGCCAACACAAAGAGTGCGAGCAAGAACAAGGCATAGGTGGCGTTTTGCGACGCAGGAATGAACAGCAAGCATCCGACCATCATGATAAGCAATCCGGCCACGGCACCGCGCATATAGCCAATGCGCTTAACCAGCGCGGCACCCGGTATACCAATCACGAGGTAGGCGGTGAAAAAGCAGAACTGGACCAGCAACGCCTGCGTGTAGCTAAGCGTGAACAGCTCTTTCAGCTTGGGAATGATGACATCGTTCAGGCTGGTGATGCCGCCGAAGATGAAGAACAGCCCCATGACGAACAGCTGCAATTGCGGGGCGTCGATATGCGTTGCGTCACCCTGCGACTGGGGTTGCGCGCCAACTTGCAAGGCCATCCGTCTCTCCGTTGTTTCTATTTCGTTGCGACCGGGCAGGGGCCGTTCCCCCCACCCGCTTCAATACGCACATTGCGGATGGTGGCAACAAAGCCTTTGGGGGCCTTGATGCGCAGCGGCGATCCGACCGCGCCAAATTTGGTGCCCGCGTCGCGGAAACAGCGCAGGGGGACCAATGTTTTCAAGATGGTGCCGGCGGGCTTGCGGCTTGCCTCGGCGCGCAGGTTGAATGCCGCTTCGCCGAACGACACCAGCACCGGCCCACTCGCGGGCTGGTCGATGCGCCAGTCGATCAGCAGCGATGCCCCTTCGCCCAGCGGCCCTCGCAAATCGACCACCGGCCCATTGACGGCAAACTGCCCATCGGCGTTCCAGCGGAACTGCCGCGCATCTTCCTGCGCCGACAGGTCGACCGCGCGCGTGCTGACCGAACCATCGATGCCCAGATGCCAAGGTGCGGGCACCTTGCCGCGCACAATATAATTGGTCGCCTGCGTGCGCGCCTGCGCTGCGAGATCGACGCGTGGGTCTTCGTTCACCGCCGCCAGCCGCGCCGGCTTGGCGTAGGACAAGCCATAACCCGCCGCAAACAGTGGCTTATCGATTGGCGCGCGCGCATCGGCGGGCCAGGCAAAGGGCAGGCGGCCAACAAAGTCGCGCGCTGGCTTGCCGTCTGCTGCCGCCACCAGCACATCGGCAACGCCGCGCCCCTGTGTGCCAGGCAGCCAGGCGGCAACAAAGGCATCGGCCTGGTTGATCAGCTTGCCGGTGAACATCGGGCGTCCCGACAGGAACAGGACCACCACCTTGACGCCTTGTGCCTTCAGCCGGGCGATCAGCGCCATGTCGGCATTGCTGGTGGCAAAGGCCAAGTGGGGGACATCGCCCTCAAATTCGGCATAGGGACGCTCGCCGACGACGACTACGGCGACATCCGGCTTGGCGGCATAGTCCCCCTTGGCCGAGATGGTCGCCTGTCCGCCGCCCGCTCGCACCGCATCGGCGATCGCGCGGCCGATGGTCTGGCCGTTGGGGAAATCGGCCGCCTTGGTATCGGTGCCCTGCCAGCTGATCGTCCATCCGCCTGCCTGCATCGCCATGTCATCGGCGCCCGGACCCGCGATCAGTACGCGGCTGCCCGCCCGAATGGGCAGCGCCGCGTCATTGTTTTTCAGCAGCACCAGCGATTTGGCCACCGCCTCGCGCGCCAGTTCCAGATGCGCGGGCGCGCCGATCAACGCCGGATTGCCGCGCATCGTTGGCATATCGCCCATCAGGCCAAGTTTGAACTTTACCCGCAGGATGCGCCGCACCGCGTCATCGATGCGCGCCACCTTGATGCGACCATCTTTGGCCGCGGCCAACGTCGCTTGATACAGGCCCTTCCAGCTGTCGGGTGCCATGAACAGGTCGAGCCCGGCATTGATCGCCGCCGCACAATCGGTCGCCGCACAGCCCGGAATCTGGCCATGGCCGTTCCAATCGCCCACCACCAACCCGGCAAAGCCCATGCGGTCCTTCAGCACATCGGTCAGCAACGTCTTGTTGCCATGGTGCTTGACGCCGTTCCAACTGGAAAAGCTGGCCATCACGGTCAGCGCCCCTGCGTCGATGGCAGGCGGATAACCTTGCGCGTGTTTGGCTATCAGTTCGGCCTCGGTGATGCGTGCATCGCCCTGATCGCGCCCATCGGCGGTGCCGCCATCGGCCAGAAAGTGCTTTGCCGTTGCGGCCACGCGCAGCGGATCGAGCGGGCGACCAGCGACCAGCTCGCCCTGCAGCCCCAGCGTCATCGCCCGGGCATAGCGGGCCACCAGCGCCGGATCGGCGGCATAGCCCTCATAGGTGCGACCCCAACGCACATCCTGCGGCACCGCCAGCGTCGGCGCGAAAGTCCATTCGATGCCGCTGCCCGCGATTTCGGCGGCGGTGGCAACGCCGATGCGCTGGATCAGCGCAGGATCGCGCGCCGCGCCCAGGCCGATGTTGTGGGGAAAAATTGTCGCGCCGGGCACATTCGAATGGCCGTGCACGGCATCGACCCCGAACAATATGGGGATACCCGCTCCAGTCCGCAACGATGCTGCGCGAAACTCGCCGACCAGCTTTGCCCATTGCGCCGCGCTCGCGCGTTCATTGCCATAGGGCCCCGAATTGCCGCCCGCCAATATTGATCCCAGCGGATATTGGGCCAGGTCGCCGGGCTTGATGCTGCCGATATCGGCCTGAATTATCTGGCCGACCTTTTGCTCCAGCGTCATGCGCGCCAATATGTCGTCAATGGCCTTTTCGGTCGCGGGCGAGGTGATAGCGGCGGGGCTGGCCGCAGCGGGCCACAGCGATGCGTCGGCATCGGCACTTCCTGTGGCTTTGCCCGCCTGTTGGTCCCCGATCTCGCACCCGGCCAATGCCAAGGCAAGCAACGCCGCATAAGCGCCAAACCGCATCTGTCTCTCACCCATGATGAAATATTGTGAACGTTCTCACCAAGGAATGACATCAAGCGCGCGGCAAATCAAGCCAGTTGGCAATTGCGAGCCAGCTTGCCTAATTGGGACAGGCAATAACCGACGGCTGTTCCTTCAGCACGGCGAGGGCAAAGGGCGCCATGCCGCCATTGTCATGGCCGATGCCGGGTGCCAGCGCGCAGCTCCAGGCAAAGGTCATCCCCCGCTTTCCCGCGTCGGCGCGGGCGGCGGCAAAAAAGGCGTGGCCGCGGGCCAGGCGGTGCGGGCCTTGCGCCATGGCCTCGGGGTCGCGCGGCAGGCTGGGGTAATTGGGGTCGTTGTCGGCTGTCCCCAGCAAAACCGTCATGCGGGTGGCATAGGCCGCCTCGGGCGTCCAGATCCCGTCCGGCAGGCCCCCGGTGCCGAACGGCCAGCGATAGCGCGTATCGGGAAACATATAGGACCCGGCATTGGCTGATACCGCGCGCTCCATCCGCTTGGCGTGGCCGGTCATCACAAACCGATGCGCAAACTGTGCGCCCGCCGAATGGCCGAACAGCCAATATTGCGGCCGGGTCAGCCCCTCGCGCGCGCGCATTGCGTCAAACAGCGGCTCGATGGCTGCAAAGCTGCGCTGCGCTATCGGCGTGGCTGCCCCGGCCTCGTCGAGCACGTTGCCATGATTATAGCCGCGCGCGCCGGGAAAGCTGGCGCTGGTAAATTCGGGCACCACAACCACCAGCTTTTCGCGCGCGGCAATATCGATCCATTCGCTAATGTACCGGTCAGCATCGCGGCGCACGC
Organism: Sphingopyxis sp. sgz302558; assembly: GCF_057220455.1. Taxonomy (NCBI): domain Bacteria; kingdom Pseudomonadati; phylum Pseudomonadota; class Alphaproteobacteria; order Sphingomonadales; family Sphingopyxidaceae; genus Sphingopyxis; species Sphingopyxis sp. sgz302558. The sequence continues at coordinate 142,333 of NZ_JBXPUZ010000002.1, forward strand.
CGTGGAAAACGAACAATATGGGCGCATCGGCGGGCGTGTCGGCGGTGCGCAAATACCACACCGGCAGTGCTGGCCCGCCCCAGCCCGAAAAGGTGAAACGCTGGACCCCGCGCGCAGCCAACTTGTCGGGAGTATCGGCAGCGGTCGTGGCGGTCGCGGGCGCCGGTGCCGATGTCACCGGTGCCTGTGCTGACACCGGGCTGCAACCGGTCAAATAAAGCGCGCCGGTGGCCGCGACCAACAATCTCTTCAATCCAGTTCTCCTGCTGACGGACATGCCAGCTTTTCCAAATACAGCCGCGCCACGGCCTCGCCGATGGCTGCGGCACGCGCGGGGCTGTGCGCATCGGCGAGCTCGACCGTAAAGGCGTCGGCCGTAAGGCGGCTCTCGACCCAGCTTTTGAGCGTATTGCCCTCCGCCGCCTGTGTCGGGATGACGGCCAGCCCCGTTGCCTTACCCACGCCATCGGCAAATTGGCGCGCGGCGATGCTTGCGGTCTTGCTGGAATACAGCGCATCGTGCCGCGTTGAATGGAAATCGAGCACTGCGACGAATTTTGCGTCCGCCGATGCCTTGACCACCCACTGGCCAACTCCGGCGGTTTCGGGCTCGCTAAAGCGGCCCCAATCGCGATTGGGATCAATCCGCCCGGCGTTCGTGCGCCAATGGCCGCGCGCAATGCCATCAGGGTTGATCATCGGCGCAAAGACGAACGCATGGCCGGGGCAGCGCGTGGCCGGATCGGCGGCGAGCAACGTCTCGGCAAAGGCATCAAATGCGGCCGCGCCGGTGGTTTCGGGCGGGTGCTGGCGCGCTGCGAAAAAATGGATAAGCGCCGCGTCCACAGGCCCATGGCGGAACAGCGGTACCGGCCGACCGTCGCGGCTGGTAAATTGGCCGACCAGCGCGACCCTGCCCGCCTGTTGCTGGCTCGCCCATTGCCGCTGCACGTCGGCCAGTGGCCGGATCGGCTGGGCAGCCATAACGGCCGACCCGGCAAAGGCCGGGATGGCGATGGCAATGGTGCTCCCATCGGGCGCCGCGGCGCTGACATCCAGCCGCTGCCACGCGCCGCCATTCACTGACAACCACGGCGAATAGCGATGCCGCGCGCCGTAATAGGACAGCGTGACCCGCCGCATTACGGGCGACGCCTGTGTCAGCCGGGCGGCATACCAGGGGCTGGGGTTGATCGGCTCGATCTCGGGCCGGATATCAAAGGTGACCGTGCCATCGGCCCCAATGGAGCAGGCGGCAAAGGCACCGCCATCGAACGCGCGATCAACGGCAATTCCTGCCCCTTCGCACGCTCCCTCCGTGGGAGAAGCGGCGCTGCTGTCCGGCACTGTACCGGACAGCAGCAGCGCTAGCAGAAGGTTAGAACTTTTTGCGAAGCTCGACATGGATCACCCGTCCGCGCGCGGTGTAAAGCTCGCTGTAAAAGCCATAGGTTTCGTCAGCCAGCGGCGGATCCTCGTTGAACAGATTGTTCACCGCAACGCGCAGCCGGGTGCCGTCGAGCGGGGTATTGTTCTTGATGGTATAGGCGATCGACAGGTTGGCCACAAACTGATCGCTGACCCGGAAGAAATTGGCATTGGGATCATCCGACACCAGCAATACGTCGCGCACCACGCTGGTGTCCCATACTTCACCGGTATATTGGCCATAAAGGCCGATTTCGACCGGGCCTTTTTCCCAGTTGATCGATCCGCTCAGCCGCCATTTGGGGCGGCCGTCAATTTCCAGCAACTCGCCAAGGCCGCCGACGGTGACATCGGCCGGCAGCGTGCCGTCGGCGATTCCCGCCAGCAGTTCCTCGCCATCGGCGCCAGCGCTCTGGACGAAGCTATCCAGCCGCGCCGCATTCAGCCGCAAGCGGAAATCGCCGATCCCGAAATCGGGCACGCGATAATCCATCCCGATATCCCAGCCCTTCGACACACGGCTGTCGAGATTGAGATAAGGATCAAGCACGCGGATGATCGCGCCGGTAGGGGCAAGGCTGGTGCCGGTGAACAGGGCGATATCATCGGCGGTGGGCGCGGCGCGGATCACATTGGGGTTGCTGCTGCCATTAAGGCGGCGCAGCAAATCGAGCGCAATCGCGTTGTCGTCGCCAAAGGTGCCGACCAGCCCGGTCTGCTTGACCCGCCAATAGTCGGCGGTCAGCGTCAGTCCGGGCAGAAAGTCCGGCTCCAGCACGATGCCCAGGTTGATGCTCTCGCTGTCTTCGGGCTTCAGGCTCCGCGCGCCCGAACGAAAGCTGATGACGCCCTGACCAGGACAGGCATCAAGGCTGGACAGCAATCCCTTTTCAACGCGTGCCTGACAGATGACGAAATCATCGCGGGTGTTGGACCTCGTGGTGCCATCGTCATTGACCTGCACCAGGTTGGGGGCGCGGAACCCCTGCGACCAGGCACCGCGCAGTGTGACGCCGGGAATGGTGGTCCATGATGCTGCGACCCTTGGAACCACGGCGGTTGCATCGATATCTTCGAACCGCTCGACGCGTCCGGCCAGTTGCAGATTGAACGATTCGACCAGCGGAATATTCATGTCCTCGCTGACCAGCGGAACAAACACTTCGGCAAAGGCGGAGTAAACCGTGCGCGTGCCATCGGTGTCAGGCGACGGGCTGGTCCCGGCGACGTCGCTGCCGTTGGTTACCCCGGCAATGACGCTGTCTGTCCAGGTGATGGTGCCATCGAGCCGCGGGTCACGATCGTCGAAGAATGTTTCGCGCCGCCATTCGATTCCGGTCGCCACGCCCACATTGCCGCCCGGCAAGGTAAAGAGGTCATCGCGGCTGATCTTGAAGTCGGCCAGCGCCAGGCTGGTACCGCCCTTGCGGAACACGTTGATGCGGAACGTGTCGATCACTGCTGTCGGATTGGGCGTGCAATCTCCCTGGCCTGGATCACCGGTCGCGCAGCCGCCATTAAACGGGTTGTAGGCGTCGGGCGTGGTCCGGTTGATTGCCTGCTGCAGCAGGGTCAGCGAAACACGGTTGGTTTCAAGGTCGGTCACCTTTGCTTCGGAATAGACGAAGCCGGTATCGAAGTTCCAGGCGCCAAGGTCGCCGCGCAGCCCGGCGACCAGCCGGAAGCTATCCTTATCGACCAGCACGTCGCGGTTGCCGGCATCGACGAAGCGATAGCGCTCCATGATCAGATCCGCGCCGCCGGCGGGAATGGTGGTACCGGGAAGGCGGTTGGGATTGGGCGCGCCGCCGGGCAGCGTGGTTGCGCCAAATGGGTTCCAATAGGCATTGCGCGAAATGCCGACGGGAACTGCGCTCAATATCGCCGAGGCGTCGTTCTTTCGGGCATTTTCAGAGCGATAATAGCTTCCCTCGAAATAGGCCTCCAGCGAATCGGTAAATTCGTAATTCAGCAGCGCCATCGCATTGTAGCGGTCCTTGCGGCTGATCAGCGTGTTGCCGAAAATCGTGTTGTAACGAACAGCGGTGGTCGGCGTTTCGCCATTGCGGGCGCAAATGCCGTTGCGGAAATCCATCCGGCAGCCGGTGAAGGTGCTGGGCTGCAGATAGAAGTCATCATCGTTGATCGGCGTGCGGCTGTTGGGCGACGTTTGAATATCGAACTGGCCGAACGGGCCAAAGGTGTTGCGGTTGTTGAACGAGGCATCGCCAGCAAAATCCGTTCCCGCTACCAATCGGGTGCGGTCGTCATCGCTCGAATAATCGCGGCCTTGGGCACTGAGCCCATTTTCGTGGAAATATCCGCCATAAACGGTCAGATTGCCGCGGCCACCGGCGAAATCAAAGCCATAACCGCCACTGATCGACGCGCTGTAAAGGCTGGTGCCAGTCGACGCGCGCCAGTCGGCTTCAAGGAATCCGCCGCGCATATTGCCCTTCAGCACGGTATTGATCACCCCGGCGACGGCATCGGCGCCGTAGACCGCGGAAGCGCCATCGCGCAGCACCTCGATGCGGCGGACGCTGCCCGGAGCAATCTCGTTGGTGTCGGGGCTGACCACCGGCACCAGCAATTCGGTCTGGAACCCGGGATGCAGGTTCATGCGCCGGCCGTTGATCAGCAGCAATGTGTTGCCGGTGCCCAGGTCGCGCAGGTTGACCGATCCGACATCGCCGCGGACATTGTTCTGCGTGGTGGCATTTTGTTCGTTGAACGCAACGGCCCCTGTCTGGGGAATCGAGCGGAACAGTTCGTCGCCCGATGACGCCCCGGTATTTTCGACCTGCTGCTCGTCAAGCACGGTGACCGGCAACACGTCATTGATCTGCGCGCCTTGGATCTGCGAACCGACGACAACGATTTCGGGTTCGGCCGGTTGCTCGGTCGGACTTGCGGCGGGATCAGCGCTCTGATCCTGCGCATGGGCAGGCACGGCCAGCAGGGCGATGGTCAATGCCGCCAGGCTGCTGCCTTTGGCAAAAATTGTTTTGGTGTTCATTTTGGTCCTCCCTCTTGGCGGTCGCGCCGCCATGTTCAATCTGCGTCTTGTTCCACCGGTGCCCGCGCAATGCTGGTTGCGCTGGCGAACTCCCCCCGCTTCAACACGGCTGCAAATTTTTCCTCGTCGATGGCATTTTCCCAGCGCGACACCACGACGGTGGCGACGGCGTTGCCAATGAAATTGGTGATGGCCCGGCATTCGGACATGAACCGGTCGATGCCCAGAATCAGCGCGATGCCGGCGACCGGGATCACCGGCACGATCGCCAATGTCGCCGCCAGCGTGATAAAGCCTGCGCCGGTGACCCCCGCCGCACCCTTGGAACTCAGCATGGCGACAAGCAGGATCAGCAACTGGTCCGACAGCGTCAATTCAATGTTCATCGCCTGGGCAATGAACAGCGCTGCAAGGGTCATATAGATGTTGGTGCCGTCCAGATTGAAGGAATAGCCCGTCGGCACGACGACGCCGACAACCGGGCGCGCGCAGCCCGCGTCTTCCATCCGCTCCATCAGGCTGGGCAGCGCCGCTTCGGATGAACTGGTTCCCAGCACCAGCAACAATTCCGCCTTGAGATAGCGGATCAGGGTGAAGATGGAAAAGCCGCTGAACCGGCACACCAGCCCCAGCACGACCACCACGAACAACGCCGAAGTGATGTAAAAAGTGGCAACCAGCGCCGCCAGATTGGCGATCGACGCGATGCCATATTTGCCGATGGTAAAGGCAAAGGCCCCGAACGCTCCAACGGGTGCGGCGCGCATGAAAATAGCCACCAGCCGGAAAAAGGCGTGCCCGATCGATTCGAGCATATGGACGACCGGCTCACCGGCCTTGCCGACACCGGCCAGCGCCAGTCCGAAAAAGACGGCGAGGAACAGCACCTGTAGCAAATTCCCCTGCGCGAATGCCCCGACAAAGGTCTCGGGTATGATGTTAATCAGGAATGACGTGACGGACTGGTCCTTGGCCGCGGTGACGTAATTGCCAACCTCGGCATTCGACAGACTGGCGGGATCGATGTTCAGGCCGTCACCGGGACGCACCACATTGGCGACGACCAGGCCGATGATCAGGGCCAAGGTGGAAAAGGTCAGGAAATAGGCAAAGGCCTTACCCACCACGCCGCCAAGCTGGGCGATGTCGCGCATTCCGGCAATGCCGGTGACAATCGTCAGGAAAATGACCGGCGCAATGATCATCTTGACCAGACGGATGAAGCCATCGCCAAGCGGCTTCATCGCCACGCCCGTTTCGGGCCAGAAATGGCCGATCAGGCCGCCGAGCAGAATTGCGGCCAGCACCTGCACATAGAGCTGGGCATAAAGCGGTTTGCGCTTGGCAGGCATCGGGGCCGCATCAGCGGCCAGCAGCGTCGCAGCGATTATCCCTCTCCCTGAATCTTCGTCGCCATTATTTGGCGTTTGTTGACAGCGTGGAGGCGGGTTAGCGAAGCGCAAGCACAAAATGTGTCGGCATAACTATCGGAAAATTAAGCCATAAGGCACAGAGCAAGATCCATAATGTGCGGATTTCCGCTCAAATTGGTTGAAGCATGGCGGATTTCCGCCCACACCCTTCGTGATGGCGTCGATTCACACGTTCAACCGGCTGTCGCTGGCCATGCTTGCAGCGCTATTGGTCATCGGCGGCGCGATGGTCGCGGCAGCCGCCAGCATTGCCGCCAATCGAACGCATGCCCAATTGACCGCCGAGGCGGCGCAGTCGGCGGACTTGCTCGGTGCCCTGCTGGCCAGCGAAATCGAACATTATCGGGCGCTGCCGCTGGCGCTCGCTAGTGATGGACAGGTTGTTGAAGCATTGACCTTGCCCGACGCCGCTGCCCGGGCGCGGCTCAGCGACCGGCTGGCGGGGCTGTCGCGCGAAATTGGTGCTGCGGCCGTCTATCTTATCGGGGCCGACGGCATCACCATTGCAGCGAGCAATGCGCGCGAACCCGGCAGCTTTGTCGGCGTTGATTATCGTTTCCGTTCCTATTTCAGCGCAGCGATACGCGATGGCCAGGGCTTTCAGTTTGCGCTGGGCTCGACCACGCGCCGTCCTGGCTTGTTTATCTCCGAACGCGTCGACAGCGGCGGCAAAGCCATTGGCGTGATTGTCGTCAAGGTCGAGTTCAACAAGCTGGAAGGCAACTGGAAGCGTGCCGGGTCGATTACGCTGGTCACCGATGCGCGGGGCGAGGTCCTGATAACCACCGAGCCGGCGTGGCGCTTTCGCCAGATTGCCGACGTGGTACCTGGCGTATCGGCCAATGCCACGCTCCATCGCCTGACCTTGCCGCAAAGCCCATCGGCGCAGATTTTTCGCCGTGCCACCACCCGCACTATTTTGCCGGGGTGGCAATTGCATGCCTTGCTGCCCACCGATGACCGCGTCGCTAGCGCGGTGACGGCGGCATCGGCGGTAACCGCTTTGACCTTGCTCGCGGTCAGTGGGGTCTTGTTCTGGCTAGTCCTGCGCCAGCGGCGGATTGCGGTCCGCGCACTCGAGGCAGAAAAAAGCCGTGCCGAGCTCGAGGATCGGGTCGCCGCGCGCACCGCCGAACTCAGCGCGACCAACGCGCGGTTGGTCGAGGAAATGGTCGAACGCCACCGGATCGAGGAGGCTTCGCGGCTGGTGCATGAGGAGTTGGAACAGGCCAATCGCCTCGCCATCCTTGGCCAGATTGCGGCTGGCGTCACGCACGAAATCAACCAGCCGGTGGCGGCGATCCGCACCTTTGCCGACAATGCCGATGTGTTGCTGGGGCAAGGCCAGACGGCCCCGGCGCGAACGGCGATCGCGCGCATCGCCAAGCTGACGGAACGCATCGGGGCCATTACCGGAGAACTGCGCGCCTTTTCCGCCAAGCGAGCAGGCGGCGCCCGCTTGCTCAGCATCGATGCCGCGCTCGATGGAGCCCTGCAATTGGTGGGCTCTAATCTGCGCCAGGCCAAAATTACGCTACACCGTCCGCCGCGTGATTCCGAAACCAAAATCTGGGCAGACAAGATCCGCGTTGAACAGATACTCGTCAATCTGCTGCGTAACGCCGTTGATGCGCTGGCCGAAACAGCCGATCCAACGATCACAATTCAAACCGGCAGCAAAGCAGGCTTCACGGAAATCCGCATAACCGACAACGGCCCCGGGATCGCGCCCGACATTGCCGCGCTGCTCTTCACGCCGTTCCGCACGACCAAAGCACAAGGCTTGGGGCTGGGGTTGGTCATTTCGCGCGACATTGCGGCCAGCATGGGCGGCGAGCTCAATTTGTTGCCGGCCGCTTCAGCGGGCGAATGTGGAGCGACCTTTCAGCTCCGCCTGCCGGCGGCCGCGCCATGACGGCCCCGCCTGCCGTCCTGCTGGTCGATGACGACGACGATCTGCGCGAAGCGTTGGCGGCGGCGCTGGCGCTTGCGGACCTGCCGACCGTCAATGTAGCGGACGGCGCGCAAGCGCTGGCGGTGCTGGACCGTCACCCGATCAAAGTCGTCGTCAGCGATGTCCGCATGCCCGGGCTGGATGGTCGCCAATTGCTGCAACGCATTTTGGAACGTGATGCCGAAATGCCCGTCATCCTGATGACGGGTCATGGCGACATTGATCAGGCCGTGGCCGCGCTAAAGCAGGGCGCATATGATTTCCTTGCCAAACCCTTTGCGACCGAACGGCTGATCGAAGCTGTTGAGCGGGCCATCGGCAAACGCCAGCTGGTGCTGGAAAACCGGAGCTTGCGGGCTGTTGTGGCGCGACAGTCGGAACAGCAGCAATTGCCGCTCATGGGCAACTCGCCAGCGGTCCAGCAACTGGTGCACGCCGTCGCGCAAATCGGCGGAACGGGTATCGACGTGCTGATCGAAGGCGAATGGGGCACGGGGAAGCAGGCTGTCGCCCAGCTGCTGGCGCGCGCCGGAGGCGAGCGGCGCCCGCCGCCGATAACTTTTGCGTGCGAGGCATTGCCGGAACATTTGCTGGACGCCGCATTATTTGGCCATTCGGCTACCTCGGTGCCGCGCCGGGGCCGCGAACGCGAAGGAGCGGTGTCCGCGGCCCGTGGGGGAACGCTGCTGCTGTCCGGGGTTGAGTGTCTGTCGCTGGCGGTTCAGGCGCGCTTGCTCCACGGCCTGACGCCGCGCGAAATCGATGCGGCTGGCGGCGCGGCCCGCGCTGCCGCCGCGCAAGCCGGCGCGGAGTTGTCCGTCCGGGTCATCTCTACGACCACGGCCAATCTGCCCGATCGCATCGCGGCAGGCACTTTTCGGGCCGACCTGTTTTTCCGGCTGGCACCGGTTCGGCTGGTTGTGCCGCCGCTGCGCGAACGGCGCGGCGATATCCCGATGGTGTTCATGCGCATGTTGTCAGCCGCCGCCGAACAATATCGGCGGCCGGTCCCCGACCTTTCGGATGCAATGTTGGCGCGACTGACCGATCATGATTGGCCAGGCAATTTGCGCGAGCTGCAAAATTTTGCCGATCAGACCATTTTGAATCTGGCGTCCGCTGACGCCAAATTGGCGGGGGGCGCGATGTCTTCGCTACCGGAGCGGGTTGCCGCGTTTGAAGCAGAAGCCATCCGCTCCGCGCTTCGCGCCGAAGCCGGGCGCATTTCCGCCGCCTGCGTCCGGCTTGGTGTGCCGCGCAAGACTTTCTACGACAAACTCACCAAATATGCGATCAAACCGGCCGACTTTCGGCCCTAGGCAGTTCGCAAATTGCCGGGGTGATGGCGCCTCATTCCCACTCGATTGTGCCCGGCGGCTTTGACGTATAGTCATAAACCACGCGGTTGATGCCCTTCACCTCGTTGATGATGCGCGTCGCGACGCGGCTGAGGAACGCAGCTTCAAAGGGGTAAATGTCTGCGGTCATGCCGTCGGTCGAGGTCACGGCACGCAGCGCGCAGACGCAGTCATAGGTGCGCCCGTCGCCCATCACGCCGACGGTGCGCACGGGCAATAGCACCGCGAACGCCTGCCAGATGGCGTCATACAACCCAGCGCTCCGGATTTCTTCGAGATACACCGCGTCGGCCTTGCGCAATATGTCGCAGCGCTCCTGCGTTACTTCGCCCGGAATGCGGATGGCCAGGCCGGGGCCGGGGAAGGGGTGGCGGCCCACGAACGCGTCGTTCAAGCCGAGCTCGCGGCCCAGCGCGCGCACCTCGTCCTTAAACAGTTCGCGCAAGGGTTCGACCAGCCGCATGTTCATGCGTTCGGGCAGCCCGCCGACATTGTGATGGCTCTTGATGGTAACACTCGGCCCGCCGGTGAAGGACACGCTTTCAATGACATCGGGATAGAGCGTGCCCTGTGCCAAGAAATCGGCCCCGCCCAGCTTGCCCGCCTCTTCCTCGAACACATTGATGAATTCCGCGCCGATGAATTTGCGCTTGGCCTCGGGGTCGGTGACGCCCGCCAGCCCGGCCATGAACCGCGCCTCGGCGTCGACCACCACCAGCGGGATGTTGTAATGGTCGCGAAACAGGCGTTCGACCTGTTCGCGCTCGCCCAGCCGTAGCAGGCCGTGATCGACAAAGACACATGTGAGCTGCTCGCCCACCGCTTCGTGGATCAAAATCGCTGCAACCGAACTGTCGACCCCGCCCGACAGGCCGCAAATCACCCGGCCTGAACCAACCTGCGCGCGGATTTCGGCGATCTTCGTCGCGCGAAACTCGGCCATGGTCCAATCGCCCGCCAGCCCGCAAATCTTGTGCACGAAATTGCTGATCAGCTTGGCGCCGTCGGGGGTATGTACCACCTCGGGGTGGAACATGGTGGTGTAATAGCGTCGGGCCTCGTTTACGCAGATGGCAAAGGGCGCGTTCGGGCTGGTGCCAATAACCTCAAACCCTTCGGGCGCGACCGTTACCCGGTCGCCATGGCTCATCCACACCGGATATTTGTTACCAACGCTCCAGAACCCGTCGAACAGCGGGCTGGCCTTGTGAATTTCGACATCGGCGCGGCCAAACTCGGCGGCATGACCGCCCTCGACCATACCGCCGAGCTGCGTGCACAGCACCTGCTGGCCGTAACAAATGGCGAGGATGGGCAGCCCGCTGTCGAGGATGACTTGCGGGATGCGCGGGCTGCCTTCGGCGGTGACCGATGCGGGGCCGCCTGACAGGATGATCCCCTTGGGCTGCATCCGCCGAAACGCAGCCTCGGCGGAATTGAATGGAGCGATCTCGCTATAGACGCCCGCCTCGCGCACGCGGCGCGCGATCAGCTGGGTGACCTGGCTGCCAAAATCGACGATCAGGATGGTTTCGGATGGCTGGATGGACATGGCTGGCCGTTAAGGGCGGCTCCAGCGAAAGTCCAGCGTCACTCCACGTCGCGCAGCGGCACCAGTTGGCGACTGACAAAGGTCGCCAGTTCAGCCACCGACCGGCGCGCATCGGCGCTGTCGTGCCGCTCCAGCACGTGCATCCGTCCGGGCCACAGGCGCAGATCGACGCGCGTCCCGGCCGCCGCCGCGCGTCGCGCCAACAATTCGGCATCGGCAAACAGCGGGTCACCGCGATTGGCGTGGATGGCAATGGGCGGCAGCCCGCGCATGACCCCATGTGCCGGGTTTATCGCAGGGTCACATGGATCGGCCCCGGCCAGATAAAGACGCGCGCATTGCCGGGACGCGGCGTCAAGCTGCGCCGAGGCGGGGTTGCAATCGACCCATGGCGATAGCAGCGCCAGTCCGCCCGGTGCCTCTCCTCGCGCCGTCATACGCTGCGCCGCCGCCAACGCGATGCAAGCGCCCGCCGATTCGGCGACCACTATGACCCGGTTCGCGGCGATGCCCTGTGCTGCCAGCACGGCAAAGGCCGCCACAACGTCCTCAATCGCAGCAGGCGCGGGATGTTCGGGGGCCAGCCGATAGTCGCACACCAGTGCATCCACTTCCGCCGCGCGTGCGATGCGCGCAATCATCGCGGTGAATTGCGGGCTGCGCTCCACCACAAATGATCCGCCGGGAACATAAAGCAGCAACGCATCATCGCGCCAGCCGGGCCCCGCGATACGCGACAACGCGGGCCCCGACGGCCAGGCGCGCTCCACGCGCAGCCCCAGCACCGCCGCCTCCATCAACATCGCATGCTTCGCCTCGACGGATCGGAAAGCTTCGCGCATACGGGCATAGCGGGCGGCCCGATCCACCGGATCAGCGATCGCTGTGGCCCGCCGCAACGCAAAACCGATATAGGGCGACCACAGCGCCCGGTCGAACCGCCAGCGCGCATCGGCCAACCAATGTGCGGCCAGCGGCTCAGCGCGGGGCATCGCCGCTATCTGGACCCCCGGCAGGTTCAACGCGGTCGCGGTCACCGATGGCTTTCCTCAAACCCTGTTTTGCCATAGGCTGGCATCTCAGCTGGGGGTTGGCAATGCGCTTCAAGGGAACCGACCGCAACGCCGTCGAAAAACACGTCGCCGCCTCGGCAGTGGTGACCGACTATGCGCGTCTTTATCCCTCAGCGTTACGGCGGACCGTGGACATCGTTACCGGGATGGCCGCCGACTATGCTGCCGAAGGGATCACGCTGATTTTTGATGTGCCAGATGCACCATCGGCGCGCGCCGAACGGCTGCAGGCCCAATTTGGCCTGACCGCGACCGAAGCGCAGCTGGCGCTGCACATCGCCGACGGTGGCGATCTTGGCGGCTATGCGGCGGCACGCGGCGTGTCGCGCAACACCGCGCGCAACCAGTTGCAGACGGTGTTTGAAAAGGCCGGAGTGCGGCGCCAGGCCGAACTGGTCAAATTGCTCACCGATTTCTGAGATAATTTTTGCGCATAGTATGTTCGTATCATGCGGGGCTTTCCCGCACCAATTAGGCCTGCCCGTCGAGACCATGTTCAATGGAGGGCAGCGTGATGCTTCGTTTTGCGGCGACCGTTTCGACCATAGCTCTGCTGGTTATCGGGGCGGATCCGGCCCATGCGCAAATGGATGGGACCACTGTACTGGGTCGGCTGAACAGGGCCGGTGCTGCAATAGAAGAGGCGCTGGCGGCGGCAGAAGCCGCGCGGCTGGCCGGACAGTGCGAAAGGCGCGATGATCGGCTGAAACGCGCCGTCAAGATTATCGAAGAATTGGAGAAGTTGCAGGCGCAGGGAAATGGCCTCGGCGGCGATCCTGAACGAACCCGTGAGACGCGTGCGCGGGCCCAGGCAATTTTGAATGCACCTTGCCCGCCGCCTGCGGTACCGCCGGCGGCCGCTACGCCCGTGGCTGCGCCAGAACCGGGACAGACGCGCACATTAGAGGATCTGCAGATCGAATATGCCGCAACCTTGTGCGGCCCCGAACAAGAAGCCGCAAAGCAGCGGTTGCTGGTGGCGCTGCAGCGCATCATCGACGCCGAGCGCAATCCGGCACGGCGCGACCGTTTACTGGCGCGGCGCGATGCGATTGCTGCCAGGCCGGTGCGACCGTGCGACGGCGCAGGAAAACCCGTGCCCGATCAGGCCGCCCCCGCCGCAGCGGCCCCGCAGTCCGACGGGCCACCATCCAGCATCATGGACGACATGGGCGAAACCGCGCCGAGCCGGACATCGCTGGATGTGCTGCGCGAAAGGCTGGACAAAAATGTCGACGAATGCGGCAATCGCTCGGAATTTTTTCGGCTCAAGCGCGAACTGGTCGATGAAATCGAGCGGCGGATCTCGGTCGAGACCGACCCGTCAAAGCTTGCTGACCTGCGCGAGCTTTATCGTCGTTATTCGGCCAAGCTGCCATCGGAATGTCCCAAGCCGCAGCCCGAACCGCCGAAGGCTGGCCCCGTGGGACAGTTGCCTGCCGACGGGTCTCCGCTCGCAGCTGTCGCAGTCTTGCAGCAAGACCGCCGGGCGCGTCTCGCCAAAAGGGCCGCCATATTGGTGCAGGTCTATTATCTTGCCGCGTTGATTCCGCAGATGGGAATTGGCGTGCGCCGCGATGGGGCGCCCGGCACAGCGCCCGAACGATTTGCCGGACAAACGCGGCACCGCGTCAACGGTCTTGGCATCAGCGCAGGTTTTCAAACCAAGCTTACACCCGAATTCGATCTGACCCTGGGGGGCAGTTATGCAAAGGGTGATGCGGAAACGGCGATCAATTCGCCCGCGACCAGCGCCGGGCAGCCGGTCGATACCGGAATCGTTTACGGGCGCCTTTCAAACGGATCATCGGGCATCATCGCGGGCTTTGGCGGCACGGGGGCTGCAACGGTTGACCTCAAAGAATGGGGCGCCGAAGCGCAGCTTGGCTGGACCATCCCCAGCTCGCCCGGTGCAGATTTTTCCGCGCGGCTCATCGCAGGCGTCGATTACACGCACAGTGTCCGCGACTATGACATGGCAATTGCATCCAGTGGCGCGTCGTCCGGATTTACCTTCAACTTCGCCCAGATGCGCATGCAGCGGCTGGAAGAGGACTATTTTGGCCTGGCGCTCGGCGGCGAGATTGGTTTCGAAATTTGCCCCGATGCCGACTTCAAGCTTCAGGTAAGCGGCGGCCCTTATCGCGTCGATACCCGGTTCGTTGGCACCGAGCGCAACAGCGCGAATTTTGGCCCAGTGGGCAATCGCGATCTCACCCTGACCTTCCGCGAGCAAGACGATCGCTGGGGCGGACGGTTCAAGGGCGTCGCAGCCATCGACTATCATCTGAGCGATACGCTGAGCATAAGCGGCCGTCTGCGCTACGAATATCGTTCCGATGTCGGGGCGATCGAAAACCCAAATTCGGGCGATCAAGTGTTCTTCGACGGCCGGACCACCCGACTGACCACGCAGGATTGGCAGGCCTGGGATGCCGCTGTCGGTCTCAATCTGCGCTTCTGAAAAAGGGACTAGCCGATGCAAAAACTGGGCTTCATCATCGCAATGGCCACGCTCGCTGCCACCGCTGCAACATCCCCGGCGTCCGCGCAGGGGCAAACACGGACCCTTGAGGACCTGGTCGGCGAATATCGCGATCAATGCGGCAGAAATGGTTCAAAGGAACGTCTGTTGTTGGCGTTTGATCGCGCCATTGCCGCCACCAAAAGCAAGAAACGGAAAATGCTGCTGATGCGGCGACGGGACTTGGTTGCCAATCCACCAGCGCCAGTTTGCCCGGATGATCCGGCGCTCACCGCCACTGCCCCGACAGCTGCCCCAGGGGCAACGGCATCGGATGGCACGCCGGCGGTCGAAGACGTGTGCCTGCGGCCTGCACCCAATCCCCGAGCGGGTGAATGCGAAAAGTTCAAATTGCTGCTGGGCCGCTGGTCCGGCGGGCGCTCAGGCAGCGTGATCGAAACGGTCCTGACGCCCGATGGAACCATCGTCGGAACCATCGTCCAGGTGGGACAACGGGGCCGCGACAATGGCTATGAACCTGGCATGGTTGTGCTGCGCGGTTTCAGCCCGAAATTGTCGGGGGGCACCTGGATCGTCAACGCCAGCGGCGGGCAGTCGCTGAATTTGAACGTCTATGATGGCGAGGTGCGGTCGACTTGGACACCGGGCGGCATTTTGGTCATTACCAAGGCCGACCCGAATATTTTGGGTTTCCCGTCCGGTGTGCAACTGCGGCTGGCGGGCGGAGAAAATTGGACCCGGATGTAGGGTGCCGCGGGGCCAGTGTGACCGTGCGGCGATCCTGAATAAATGCAGCGACGAAATCGGCACCGCCCAATAGCAGCGGCTCGTTGCCATGTTTTTGCGACATTTTGCCCCTAGCCCAAGGGAACCTCCCGCCTTGCCAAGGGTTTGGCCATGGACAGGGCGGGGCTTGGCGCAGCACAAGAGCGCCCGTCAAGAACAAAGGGCTCAACTCTCCCCATGGCTTTTCCGAACCGATTTCGCCGCATGATGCGGCTGCTGCTGTCTGCCACCGCGTTGGGATGCGCGCTGCCGGCCCATGCCGACATCGCCGCGCCCGCCGAGGCGCCGCCTGCCACGCAGCAGGAAACCGCGCCGACTGCCGAAGAAGAGCTCGACGATGACGACATTGTCGTCACCGCAGAACGCCTCTCGGGCCAGCTCGACACCGACGTGCCGGCCGAGATTGAACTCGATGAAGCCGCCATTGCCAGTTATGGCGCCACGTCGGTTGCCGATTTGCTCGCCGCGCTGTCACCCCAGACACGCTCGGGGCGTGGTCGCGGCGGCGGACAGCCGATCGTGTTGGTCAATGGCCGCCGCGTCTCGGGCTTTGGCGAAATTCGCAACATTCCGCCCGACGCCATCGCCAAGGTCGAGGTTTTCCCCGAAGAGGTCGCGCAGCAATTTGGCTATTCGGCCGACGAGCGCGTCGTCAATTTCGTGCTCAAGCCCAATTTTCGCCAGCTCGCCATCGACCCCGAATATGGCCTCTATACCCAGGGCGGGCGCCAGCGGTTCGAGCTCGACAACAATTTCCTGACCATCGGCGAAAAGGGGCGGCTGAATGTCAACGCCACCTATGAAACCGAAAGCCTGCTGACCGAGGCGGAGCGCGACCTCACCCCGGTCAGCGGCAACGCCGCCGACACCGTCGCGCGCAGCCTGCTGCCCGCCTATGACCGCTATATCGGCGACGTCAGCTATGCCTATTCGCTCGACAAGCTGACCCAGCTAACGCTCACCGGCCGCTTTGAGCAGACCGATAATCTCAGCCTGCTTGGCCCAGGCGCGGGGGGCGTCGCCGATCCGCTCGAGCGCGACAGCCGCAACCGCACGCTGTCTGGCGGGGCGAGCGCCAACGGCCGGATTGGCAAATGGCGCTGGACATTGTCGGGCAATTACAGCGACGCGGACCAGCGCATCTTTACCGACCGGCTCGCCGGATCCCCCGACCGCTTTGATAGCAGTCAGCAGGCCTTTAATGGCAATGCCACCATGTCGGGCACGCTTACCGAGGGATGGGCCGGGCCGATCCAGACGACCTTCAGCGGCGATTACAACGGGCTGCGCTTTGACAGCCGCTCGGACCGCAGCGGCGTGGTGACCACGACCGATCTGGCGCGCGATGTGTTCGGCGCCAACAGCTTCATTTCGCTACCGCTGCTCGACCCCGAATATGGCATTGCCAACGTTGGCCGCCTGTCGCTCAACGCCAGCTTTGGCCTGCGCGATGTGTCCGATTTCGGCGGGCTGCAAAGCTGGGGCGCCGGGCTCAACTGGTCGGTGGCTCGCAACCTGTCGTTTAACCTTGGCTATAACAGCGACGAGGCCGCGCCGGGGATCCAGCAGCTGGGTGCGGCCCCGCTGGTCACGCCGCAGGTCGCCTATTTCGATTTTGCCCGCGGTGAAACCGTGTTCATCGAAACCGTGTCGGGCGGCAACCCGCTGCTCAACGCCGAACAGCGCCGCGACCTGCGCTTTGGCATGAACTGGCAGGTGATCGACGATCTGGGCCTGTCGGTGCAGGTCAACCGCAACCGCAGCAACGACACCACCAACGCCTTCCCGATCCTGACACCAGAGATAGAGGCCGCCTTTCCCGACCGCGTCACGCGCGATGCGTCGGGCCAGCTGGTGCGGCTCGACCTGCGCCCGGTTAACTATGACCGCACCGAAACCACGCAGCTGCGCTGGGGCATCAATTTCGGGCGCAGCTTTGGCCAGCCGCAGCGCGGCCCCGGCGCGCAGGGTGGCCCGCCGGGTGGCGGCCCGCGCGGCGCGGGCGGTCCCCCGCCGGGTGCAGGGCAACGCCCCGCTGGCGGCCCTCCCCCGGGAGCGGGGCGCGGCGGCGGTGGCGGCGGTTTTGGCCGGATGATGGGCGGTCCCGGTGGGGGGCGCTGGCAATTGTCGCTCTATCACACCGTCAAATTCGACGACACCATCCTGATCCGCCCCGGCGTACCCGAACTGGATTTGCTGGATGGTTCGGCGGTGGGTGAAGGCGGCGGCGCGGCGCGCCACGCGCTCGAACTCGACGGCGGTATCTTCAACAATGGACTGGGAATGCGCTTTTCGGGCCGCTTCGACAGCGGCAGCCGCGTCGATGGCGGACTGACGGGCAGCGATCTCGAATTTGGCGACCTCGCCACTTTCAACCTGCGCGCCTTTGCCGATTTCGGCAGCCGCCCCGGCATCATGAAGGTCGCTCCCTGGCTCAAGGGCTTTCGGCTCGCGCTCACGGTCGACAATATCTTTGATGCGCAGCGGCGGATTACCGACAACAGCGGCACGGTGCCGCTGCGCTATCAGCCGGGCTATATTGACCCGCAGGGCCGTTACGTGGAAATCAGTCTGCGCAAGGCGTTTTGATTTTCTCCCCCATCGTGACCCAACCCCCTCGTCATGCTGAACTTGTTTCAGCATAACGAAACGATGTCGCTTGTTATGCTGAAACAAGTTCAGCATGACGCGGGTTGGGTTTTGGGAGTTTGAACATGCGCGCAATTGCACTTTTCACCGCACTATCCCTCCTCACCACCCCACTCGCTGGGCAAACCGCGCCCAAAGACCAGGGCGACCGCTATTCGGGCGCGCCGCACGCCAGCCGCTCCTCGGTGCTGGGGCAAAATGGTATGGTCGCGACCAGCCACCCGCTCGCGACGCAAATCGCGCTCGACGTGCTGAAAGACGGCGGCAGCGCGGTTGACGCGGCCATTGCCGGCAACGCCGCGCTGGGGCTGCTCGAACCCACCGGCAACGGCATCGGCGGCGATTTGTTCGCGATCATCTGGGATCCCAAGAGCGGCAAGCTCCACGGCCTCAACGCCTCGGGCCGCTCGCCGCGCGGGATGACGGCCGACCAGTTCCGCAAGTGGGTTTCCACCAAGCCGCTGTCGCGCCGCGACACGGCGGGCACCATCCCCGATTGGGGCGCAGCGTCGGTCACAGTCCCCGGCGCGGTCGACGGCTGGTTCGAATTGCACGCGAAATTCGGCACGCTGCCGATGGCGCGCATCCTGGCGCCCACCATTGCCTATGCCGAAAATGGTGCGCCGGTGCCCGAACTGATCGCCCGCTACTGGGCCACCAACACGGCGGGGTTCGAAGGGCTGTTCAAGGAAGGCGCGATCGAAGAAATCGACAATATGCGCCGCGTTTTCCTGCCCGGTGGCAAGGCTCCGGCGGAGGGCGAGATTTTCAAAAACCCCGATCTTGCGCGTACGCTGGCGACCATCGCCAAGGATGGCCGCGACGCCTTTTACAAAGGCACGCTGGCGCAGGCGATGGACGGCTATTTCCAGCGGATTGGCGCGCCGCACCGCCTCGCCGATTTTGCCGCGCACAAAAGCGAATGGGTCGACCCCGTCTCGACTAACTATCGCGGCGTTGATGTGTGGGAATTGCCGCCCAATGGACAGGGCGTCGCCGCGCTCCAGATGCTCAACATCCTCGAAGGATTTGACCTGAAAGCCATGGGGCGCGGTTCGCCCGATTTCTGGCATGTGTTCGTCGAGGCGAAAAAAGCCGCCTATGCCGACCGCGCGCGCTTCTATGCCGACCCCGCCTTCGCCAAAATCCCGCTCGCCGAGCTCTTGAGCAAAGACCGCGCCGCGCGCCAGCGCGCGATGATCGATATGGCCAAGGCGGCGCAGACCGACATGCCGGGCCTGCCCATCGACAGCGCGGCCAAGGATACCATCTATATGACCGTCGCCGACAAAAACGGCATGATGGTCAGCCTGATCCAGTCCAACTATCGCGGCATGGGTTCGGGCCTGATCCCCGATGACGGCAAGGGCGCAACCTTGGGCTTTATGTTCCAGGATCGCGGCGCGCAGTTCACGCTCGAACGCGGCCACGCCAACGAATGGGCTCCCGGCAAGCGCCCCTTCCACACCATCATCCCCGCTTTCCTGACCAAGGATGGCAAACCGCTGATGTCCTTCGGCCTGATGGGCGGCGGCATGCAGCCGCAGGGCCACGCCCAGATCGTCGTCAACATGGTGGATTTCGGCATGACGGTGCAGGCGGCCGGCGACGCCGCGCGCTTCCACCACGACGGCTCGACCGATCCCGAAGGTGGCAAGCCGATGACCGACGGCGGCGTGCTGGAACTCGAAAGCGGCGTGCCCACGGCAATCGCCGAGGAGCTCAAACGGCGCGGCCACATCGTGAAATACAGCGTCGGCCCCTATGGCGGCTATCAGGCCATCTGGCGCGACCCCGTAACCGGCGTCTATTGGGGCGCGAGCGAGTTCCGCAAGGACGGGCAAGCGGCGGGGTATTGAGACCAATGCACCAGTCCAAGTCGCCGAGCGACACTTGCTTTCGGTAACTTGGCGGCAAAAATCGCCTGCAGCGGAAATGATCCTATTGCAGTCATTCGTGGATGCTCTTTATTGAGCAGATGGACGTCATCCCAGAGCCACCACTTCCCTATGAACAAGTCGTCACTCAGAAACTGCTGGATTGCGGTCTGACTGATCATGGTTTCACAGTGAAATTCGAGGATTACCTGCAATCATATGAGGTGGTTATCTATCGATCGGCAAACGTTGCACCGGACATGTATCCGTGTATCCGTGCCGCGGCGGGAAACGAGGTCGTGACGTTTGACGACCAAGAGCTGAGCAGCGGCTACAACGCGTTTTTGACCGAACTATATCGTCCCAAGATGATCGAAGATGCCGAGGCCGAACTTGCCAAGCGAGGTTTGCTCAAGGGTTTTCCCCAACGCGCAGAATTTTTGACTGACGCTCTTTTTGCCGAGGCTATCGAAGTCCATTGCGGCTTGGAAAAGGGAGAGGCCATCCGACCTTTCGGCGGCGCGCTCGCGTTTCAACCATCGCCAGAAGCAGTACATGACTTCAACAAATTCCATGAGCGTTACTCTTGCTTGATTTCCGCAATTATGTTGGTGAGCGCGAGGAACGAAATGAGGATCGGCTTCATTGGAAACGGTGCTTTTGCTTCGCCCGACTGACCCGAGGCGGTTCGGGCATGCACCCAGATCTTGTCTATCTGCGTCATTGCGAGGAGCGTAGCGACGCGGCAATCCAGAGCGGCCCCAAAGCCAATCTGGGTGTCACACCGCTCTGGATTGCTTCGCTTCGCTCGCAATGACGGGGAGTACTAAACCCGCCTAATCAGCAAATTCCGGATTTCGCTCATATCCTCCATCGCGAACCGCACGCCCTCGCGCCCCAGCCCGCTGTCCTTGACCCCGCCATAGGGCATATTGTCGACGCGGAAGCTCGACACATCGTTCACGCACACGCCGCCGACGTCGAGGTGATCCCATGCCTCCAGCACCTTGTGCAAATCGCGCGTGAACAGCCCGGCCTGCAGCCCGAATTTGCTGTCATTGACTTCGGCCAGCGCGGCGTCCCAGTCGGTGAAGCTGGACAATATGGCGAGCGGCCCGAACGCTTCCTCGCGGTACGCATCGGCGCTGCGATCGACATTTTCCAGCAGCGTCGCCTCGAGCATATTGCCGTCGCACCCGCCGCCACACAGCAGCCGCGCACCACCCGCCACCGCGTTGTCGATCCAGCCTTTCAGCCGCGCAGCTTCCTTCGCGGAAATCATCGGGCCGATAAAGGTCTTGCGGTCCTTGGGGTCGCCCGCGATCAGCGTCTTGGCGCGCGCGACCAGCATGTCGCGGAACTGGTCATAGATGCTCGCGTGGATGATGATCCGCTGCACGCCGATGCAGCTCTGCCCCGACTGATAGAAGGCGCCGAAAATGATGCGCTCCAGCGCATGATCGAGGTCGGCGTCCTGATCGACCACCACGGCCGC
Source organism: Sphingopyxis sp. sgz302558 (assembly GCF_057220455.1). NCBI lineage: Bacteria > Pseudomonadati > Pseudomonadota > Alphaproteobacteria > Sphingomonadales > Sphingopyxidaceae > Sphingopyxis > Sphingopyxis sp. sgz302558. The sequence continues at coordinate 163,442 of NZ_JBXPUZ010000002.1, forward strand.
ATTGCCGCCGAGTTCGAGCACGACCTTTTTCTTGCCCGCCTTGGCTTTCAAATCCCAGCCGACACCCGGCGACCCGGTGAAGGACAGCAGCTTCAGCCGGTCATCGGTCGTGAACAGGTCGGCTCCGTCGCGGCTCGCCGGCAAAATGCTGAACGCGCCCTCGGGCAAATCGGTCTCGGCCAGCACCTCGCCCATGATGATCGCGCCCAGCGGGGTCAGCGACGCGGGCTTCATCACAAAGGAACAGCCCACCGCAATTGCCGGCGCGATCTTGTGCGCCGCCAGGTTCAGCGGAAAATTGAACGGCGAAATGAAACTGCACGGCCCGATCGGCACGCGCTTCCACATCCCCAAATAGCCCTTGGCGCGCGGCGAAATGTCCAGCGGCTGAACCTCGCCATAGTTGCGCGTTGCCTCCTCGGCGGCGATGCGAAATGTGTCGATTAGCCGCGTGACTTCGCCCTCGGCATCGGCAATCGGCTTCCCCGCCTCAACGCACAGCGCATAGGCGAGCTCGTCGAACCGCTCGCGGAAGCGCATGACGCAATGATCGAGCACCGCTTGCCGCTCATAGGACGCCATTCGGGCCATCGGTTCCGCTGCACGCACCGCGCCGGCAATCGCCGCATCGATCACATCGGGCGTGGCGAGCGCCGTGCGAAACGCGACCTCGCCGGTGAACTTGTCGGTCACGGCCAGATCGGTGTTCGGCTGCGCTGCCTTGTTGTTGAGGTAAAGGGGGTAAGTGAGGTTAAGTTTCATCGAGCATATTCTCCGTTCCCCGGCGAAAGCCGGGGCCCAGGGCTGGGTTGAACGACCGTGGCGCCTGGGGACCCTGGGCCCCGGCTTTCGCCGGGGAACAGGAAATGAATGTCACATCTCCTTCGATATCCGCTTGATATCGATGTTCAAAATCTGGTCATTCTCGCTGTAATCGACCGGGCAGTCGATCAAATGCACCCCCGGCGTATCGCGGCAATGGGCGAGCAGCTCCTGCAAATGCGCACTGCTTTCCACCCGATGCCCGTGTGCACCATAGCTTTCGGCATATTTGACGAAATCGGGGTTGTTATAGGTCAGGCCGAAATCGACAAAGCCCATGTTGGCTTGCTTCCAGCGGATCATGCCATAGGCGCTGTCGTTCAAAATCACCACGGTCAGGTTCAGCCCCAGCCGCACCGCGGTCTCCATTTCCTGGCTGTTCATCATGAACCCGCCGTCGCCGCACACCGCCATCACCTTGCGGTCGGGATAGAGCATTGCCGACATCATCGCCGATGGCAGCCCCGCGCCCATCGTCGCCAGTGCATTGTCGAGCAGCACGGTATTGGGGCGATAGGCGGTGTAGCCGCGCGCAAACCAGATTTTGTAAACGCCATTATCCAGGCAGATGATGCCATCGTCGGGCATCGCGTCGCGGATCGATTGCACCAGATGCGGCGGGAATATCGGGAAGCGCGCATCGGCGGCGAGCGGCGCGGTATGATCCACCTCGCCCTGGCGAAAGCGCAGCAGGTCGGCGCATTTCCACGTACCGCTGGGGACGATGTCTTCCTTCATCTGCCAGATGGCATTGGCGATGTCGCCGATCACCTCGACATGCGGGAAGTAAACCGGATCGACTTCGGCGGTCTTGGTCGACACATGGATCACCGTCGGCCCGCCTTCGCGCATGAAGAAGGGCGGCTTTTCAATCACATCATGGCCGATGTTGACAATGCAGTCCGACGCCTCAACCGCGCGGTGGACAAAATCGCCCGCCGACAGCGCGGCACAGCCCAGAAACTTCGGGTGGCGCTCGTCGATCACGCCCTTGCCCAGCTGCGTCGTCAGGAACGGGATGCCGGTCTTTTCGATGAACTGGAGCAGCATACGGCTGGTCATCGTCCGGTTCGCGCCCGCGCCGATCACCAGCACCGGCGATTTGGCGCCCTCCAGCAATTTCACCGCCTCGCGGATGGATTTGGCGTCCGCGTTCGGACGGCGCGAATGGCTGCGGTGCAGCGGTACGCTGTCGGTATATTCGTCGGCAATATCCTCGGGCAGCTCGATATGCACCGCGCCCGGTTTTTCCTCTTCGGCGATGCGGAACGCTTCACGCACGCGGCTCGGGATATTGTCGGCGCTGTGCATCTGGTGGGTGAATTTGGTGATGGGCGTCATCATCGCGCAGACGTCCAAAATCTGGAACCGGCCCTGCTTCGACTTTTTGATTGGCTTTTGCCCGGTGATCATCATCATCGGCATGCCGCCCAACTGCGCATAGGCGGCAGCGGTGACGAAGTTGGTCGCGCCGGGGCCCAGCGTGGCGATACACACGCCGGTCTTGCCCGTATGGCGGCCATAGGTCGCGGCCATAAAGCCTGCGCCCTGCTCGTGCCGGGTCAGAATCAGCCTGATTTTCTTGGATCGCGACAGGCTGTCCAGAAAGTCGAGATTTTCTTCGCCTGGAACGCCGAAAATATATTCGCAGCCTTCTTCTTCCAGGCATTGGACGAACAGGTCGGATGCTTTGGTCTTGCCGCTCTTGTCGGACATATCTGCATGGCCCCCATCGCTTCGCGCGCCCGGTGCGGGCGGCGCGCATAACCCTCGCTGGCGACCGTCAGCATTCATGCCGGGCCGGTCCCGTCACCAAAAAGGCGCGAGTCCCTGTGCCTGACGGGCGGGAATGTAACGAGGGCTTGGGGGCTTGTCACCCGCCGCAATTGCCGCTGCTTGCTGCGGCCATCGGGCGGAACGGCATCTCGGCCGTCCCGCCCGAACCAGCGCTTACTGGTCGCGCATCGCCACTTGCGGCGCGTCGACGTCAACCGCCTTGCTGACCAGCACGTTCACCGACACGCGGCGGTTCTGGGCGCGGCCTTCGGCCGTCGTATTGTCGGCGGCCGGGTCCGATTCGGCCATGCCGGCGGGCGTCAGCACGCGATAGGGAGCCCAGCGGCACGCCTGCTGCAGATAGTTGATGACGCTGCTGGCGCGCTTTTCGCTCAGCGTCTGGTTATATTCCTCATTCCCGACATCGTCGGTGTAGCCGAGTACCAGCATCAGCGAATTGTCGGTCGCACTGGCTTCGGTCGCGGTGGCGCACAGCTCGGACTTCGCCTGCGGCGTCAGCTGCCATTTGCCGGTGTCGAAATAGACGTTGGTGGTGCGCTTGATGTTGTATTTGTCGATGTCGCTGACGCGGCTGCGCAGCGCCTCGGTGGCGGCCTCGTTGCGCGCAAACCGCTGGTCGGTGCCATTGTGGATCATCGTTGCGGTCTTGAAATCGCTGTTGCGGAACGTGATCTGGCTGGCGATCAGGCCGCTCTCGGCCGACTGCAGCGTCTTCACGGTGACGGGCAGGCCATTGAGCAGCGCTTCGCTGCCGCGCTGGCTCTTGCCGCTGAACAGGCCGCCGCCAGCGCGAATACGCGTCGCGTCGGTAATGGTCACGACTGTGCTCGATCCGTCGGCGGCAACAATTTTCAGCCGGTCATCGTCGCGCGCGGAAATAATGCCCTTGATTTCGGGGCCCTTGGCCATGCCAACCCCGGTGACGACGATGTTGGCATCGCCATTGCTCGACTGCGCCGTCACCGCGACGGGCGCGGTCGCGGCCAGCAAAATGGCCAGTGTGGCGACCCCTGTTCTCGTTGAAACGCGCATGCTTATTCTCCTCCATTCGGTCCCGATCTGGGACAAATAATGGTATCAACCTCTGCGCTGCGCTAACGGTTGCAGCGGAATGCTGCCGCGACAGGCCATAAGAGCCATTTGCACGGCGAACCGAGCAACCCGACGCTATCAGGCGTTAAGATTCGGTTTTCGGCGGTTGGGTGGGGGAATTTGGGGGTGGGCGGTTATCGCCGGTTCAACCGGTGGCAGCACAGTCGGAAAATTTCAATCTGTGCCCCGACGAAAGTCGGGGTCCAGCGAGCGTCCATTGAGCCCGGCGTTCGCCGGGGCACGGCAAAATTTGGCAACTGGCGTCGACGCTCTAATCAACGTCGAACAGTCCCGCCAATTGCTCCACCATCGTCCCGCCCAATTGCTCGGCATCCATGATCGTCACGGCGCGGCTGTAATAGCGCGTCACATCGTGGCCGATACCGATGGCACACAGCTCGACCGGTGATCGTTTCTCGATCCAGTCGATCACCTGGCGCAGATGCTGGTCGAGGTAAGCGCCATGATTGACCGACAGCGTGCTGTCGTCCACCGGCGCGCCGTCCGAAATCACCATCAGGATGCGGCGATCCTCGGTTCGCGCCAGCAACCGCGCATGCGCCCACATCAACGCCTCGCCGTCGATATTTTCTTTCAGCAACCCTTCGCGCATCATCAGACCCAACGACTTGCGCGCGCGGCGATAGGGCTCGTCGGCGGGCTTGTAGATGATATGGCGCAGATCGTTCAAACGCCCCGGGTGCGCGGGGCGGCCAGCGGCCAGCCAATCCTCGCGGCTCTGCCCGCCCTTCCACGTGCGCGTCGTAAAGCCCAAAATCTCGGTCTTCACGCCGCAGCGCTCCAGCGTGCGCGCCATGATATCGGCCGAAATCGCCGCGATGCTGATCGGCCGCCCGCGCATCGACCCGCTGTTGTCGATCAGCAAGGTGACGACGGTATCGCGGAAATCGGTGTCGCGCTCGATCTTGTACGACAGCGACTGGCCGGGCGCGACAATGATGCGCGCCAGCCGCGCGGCGTCGAGCAAGCCTTCTTCCTGGTCGAAATCCCACGCGCGGTTCTGCTGCGCCATCAGCCGGCGTTGCAGCCGGTTCGCCAGCTTCGTCACGGCGCTTTGCAGATGCGCCATCTGCTGGTCGAGAAAGCCGCGTAATCGGGCGAGCTCGTCGGCGTCGCACAGCTCGGTCGCCAGCACCACCTCGTCATGTTTGTCGGTGAAGCGCTTGTAGTTAAAGTCGGGAATGTCGGCGGGCAGGCGGTTGGGGCGCACCGGCATCATGCCGTCATCGCCATCCTCCGCCATGTCGCTTTCGCCTTCGCTCTCCATTTCGTCCAGGCTGGGGTCGCTGTCGCCATCGTCGGCCTCGTCGCCCGTCATTTCGGCGCGCGCCTCGACATCGCCATCGCCGCCGCTTTCGTCGCCTTCTTCCTGCTCCTGCGGTTCGTCCTGCGGTTGGTCTTCCTCGTCGGCGCCCTCATCCTCGTTGGCGCTCTCCAGCGGGTCATCGGCCTTGATCAGGTCAAGATGTTCCAGCGCGACCCGCGACGCCGCCGCAAAAGCCTTCTGGTCGTCGATCAGCAGGCCCAGCGCCTCGAAATCCGCGCCCGCTCCGTCGCGAATCCAGTCGGACAGAAAGGCAAGGCCTTCGTCGGTGTTCGCCGGCGGGGCGTCGCCCGTCAGCACCTGGCGCAGCATCAGTTCGATGGCGGTCGACACCGGCACATCTTCGCGGCTGCGCGCCCGCGCAATCGGGTCGCTGCGCATGCGCATGGCCAGGCTGGCGGACAGATTGGCGCGCATCCCCGCCATCGACCGTGCGCCCAGTGCTTCCACCCGCGCACGCTCCATCGCGTCGAACGCGGCGGCGGCGACGGGCTCAGATGGCCGCGCCGCGCCATGCACGGCGGCATTGTGGTGCTTCAGCTTCAGCGCCGACCCGTCAGCAAAGCCGCGCGCCTCGGCCACCTGCTCGGCGGGCAATGCGCGCGACGGGGTGGGTACCTTGATCGCCTTGCCGACGACGGTGGGCGCATCGGCGGTAAAGCCGACCTCGACCTCGGCATCGCGCGTCACCGCGCGCGCGACGCCGGACAATGCGGCTTTGAAATCATCGAGAGGCGAAGGGGCGGACATATCGCAGCCCTAACGCGGCTCAGGCGGCGAGGGAAGGGGCGGCTTGTCCAATGCTGGCGGTCGCGGCTGTGGGTGCGGGCACTGGCCAATCGATGATTTGCCCCGGCAAGGCCAGACGCCATGGGGCGGGCCCCGCCGCGATCCAATACCAGCGCCCTACACGGAGCGCGACAAACCGACCCAGCTCCGCCATGCCAAGCCGCCGGTGCGCGGCGAGCGAAGTCAGATTATAGTCGGCAATGCTGCTCGCGCTCCACTCCAGTCCGCGCGTGTTCATCCATGCGCCGACGCCCGCCCACAGCGCCGCAAAGGCGCGGCCCAGCCGGTGATCGGGGTGCACCCACATGCCGGTATCCCAGCCGCAGCCCGCAGGGGGGTGGAAACGCAGCGGCAATTCGCCCTCTGTGCACGGCCCGGCGCTGACCCAAATGACGCCCGCAAGCTGATCGGTGGCGGTAAAGGCGCCAAGGCAACGCATGCCCTGTGCAAAGCGCGCAGCTTGCTGCGCAACGCCAATATCGATCGGCCGCTGCGCCAGCGCCTTTGCATCCAGCTCGATGACGGAAAAGCCGCGCGGCATGGCCGGCAGCGCATGGCGCGGCACCGCCACCACATGCGCGCGCTGCCACGCTACCAGCCGCAGCCGCACCGCCAGCCGTGCCACCGCATAGGAAGCGACGCCGACGAGGCCGAGCAACTTGATGGTGGTTAGCGCGGATGGCATCGCGACATCCTAGCGCTGGTCGCTAAACACTTCGTTGCCTTGCGCTTATTGGGGCAGCGCACATGCCTTGGCGTGATCGGAATTGGGCCCATTGGGGTCATCGACCAGCCGGAACACATGCGCCTGGCCCGGCACCCGCAGTCGTTCGGGGCGTGAGCGGGCGCCCTTAACGACGGCAATGAAATCGCGGCACGCCGCTGCGCTGCGCAGATAATTGCTGTGCCCCGATGCGCCGCGCGTCACATCGGTGGTGTCGATCACCAGCAGCCCCGCGCTGCCCGGCCGATCCAGCGTGCCGCCGGTGCCCGGGTAGCAGCGCGGCTCTTCACCCGGCAGACGCAGCGCCTGCGGGTCATCGGGGTTAAAGCAATAGGGCGACCCCAGCCGCGGATAGCCATGCACCTGCCGTGACAGCGCCAGCGCGCGGTCGTGCGATGATACATAGATATGGATCCGCCGCTCCCGCAAAATCTTCGCCTCGGTCAGCAACTTGTTCGCGACCTCGCGCTCGAAATCTTCGCGGTCGATGTCGGGCGACGCCAGGATGATGTTGCTGATGTTGCGCGCATCGCGCTCGCTGGTGCTGTCATCGACATATTCGATCGCGGGCAGCACCAACCGCGCCCCCAGCGAATGCGACACGATGATGATTTCGCGCGCCCATGGTTGTTCGGCCAGATCTTTCAGGAAAGTGCGGAAATTGCGCTGGTCCCAATACATGTTGGTTTCGTCGGTCGCATAGCCGACCGTGGTGCCCTGCGATGGCCAGGTCCAGGCGATGACGGGCCCGTCGAACGCCGTCATGCGCGCGATTTGCGCCGTGTCACGGGCGATGCTGGGAAAACGCTCGCGATAGCCATGGACATAAACCAGCACGCGGCCCTCGGCGCGCGCGCTGGCGGCCGCAAGCTCCTGCCACCACTGCGCTCCGGCCATGAACGCCAGCGGCACCGGCTTGCCCGCATCAAACTTCCGCTGCTCGGCAAAGCGGCCCATCCGTACCGCGTCGCCGCGATGGTGCAGCAACTTGATGTCCGCCGCGCGACAATCGGGCAGGCGACTGGTCGCAAAGAACAGTGGTAAGGCGTTGGCGTCGGGCGCTTGGTCCAGCCCCGTCGGCATGCAGCGCGGATCGGCGACATAGCGGCCGTGCGGCACCGGCCCATATTGTACGGCGCAGGCCGAAAGCGTCAGCGCCGCCAGTGCCATCGCGGCGGCGCGCGCGCGCATCATTTCGATACGACGCTCTCGGGCAAATCCTCGCCGAACACGCGCTGATAATATTCGGCGACCAGCATGCGTTCGGCCTCGTCGCACTTGTTCAGGAACGACAGGCGAAAGGCAAAACCGATGCTACCGAAAATCGCCGTATTCTGGGCCCAGCTGATCACAGTGCGCGGCGACATGACGGTTGAAATATCGCCATTGATGAACCCCTGGCGCGTCAGATCGGCAACTTTCACCATATTGGCAACCACTTCGGCACTCGCGCCGGTCGCTTTGTTCATGATAATCTCGGCCTCCACTGCAGCGGGCAGGTAATTCAGCGTAACGACAATGTTCCAACGGTCCATCTGGCCTTGGTTGATTTGCTGCGTGCCATGATACAGCCCACTGGTATCGCCCAACCCCACGGTGTTGGCGGTGGCAAACAGGCGGAACCATGGGTTGGGCCGGATCACGCGGTTCTGGTCGAGCAGCGTCAGCTTGCCTTCGGCCTCCAGCACGCGCTGGATGACGAACATTACGTCGGGGCGGCCGGCGTCATATTCGTCGAATACCAAGGCGGTCGGCGTTTGCAGCGCCCAGGGCAGCAATCCTTCCCGAAATTCGGTAACTTGCTGGCCATCTTTCAGAACGATTGCGTCGCGGCCAACCAGGTCAATACGGCTGATATGCGCGTCCAGATTGACGCGAATGCACGGCCAATTCAGCCGTGCCGCCACTTGTTCGATGTGCGTCGATTTGCCGGTGCCGTGATAGCCCTGCACCATGACCCGGCGATTGTGCTTGAACCCGGCGAGGATGGCGAGCGTGGTGTCGCCGTCGAACACATAGGCATCATCGCGGTCGGGCACGCGCGCGTCGGCCTCGCTGAACGCCGGGACCATCATGTCGACATCCACCCCGAACAGCTCGCGCGCGCTCACCTCGATATCGGGAGCGGGAAGCAGGGTGGAGCCGCCGGGCACGGCCTGCGCGTTGGGAATGTCGGTCATGGCAGATCTTTATGTTGCTTCAAGACGCTTGCGCAAAGCAGCCCGCGAGAGTCGCGTCAATGGCCTAGGTCACCGTGCCACCAATCAATTTGCTTCAAGCGCCGCCTCTTCCGCGACCAGCCCGCGTTCCACCGCCGCCGCCAGCCGCGCCCGATGCCGCCATTCCTCCCGGTTGGCATTGATGCGGTACAGCGAATTCAGATATTCGCGGTCAGCGGCCGTCAGCCCGGCCAGCGTGCGGTTGGCCGGACTTTCAAACAGCGACAAAATGCTCTCGCTTCCCGTCAGTTGGCCTTGGCGCCCGCCCATTGGCACGCCGGTCAGCGCCAACATGGCAACATGGTCGGCCAGCGCATCGAGGCTGACCCCCGCCGCGCGATCGACGTCGATGATCACCAGCATGCTATGCATGCCCGCCGCCACCGGCGACTTGATCAGACTTGCCCCTTCGGCGCTCAGCAAATTGGCATTGAGCACGCCCCCCGCTGCCCCGCCCAGTTGCACCGGCGTCTCGCCGCCCGCCACCGCGCCCTTCGGCGGTCCCAGCTCGGCGCGCGGCACCCAGCGTACTGCGCCGCTGCCGCCCAGGAATTCGGCCTTCGCGTCATAAACCACATCGGTCAGGATGCGCGGACGCTTGCGATAGAGCAGCTTGGCCAGCCCCGGACCGTCGCCCGTCCAGGCGACCACAACATTGCTGTCGCAGCCCGCTTTGCCCACCGGCGCGCCCGCTTCGCCCGCGACTTTGGCGACCCGCTCGGCGAAGCGGTCCTTTGCCTCCTTGTCGTCAATTCCCGTCTGGAACAGGCACAGCGGCTGCTGCCAGCGTGGCAGAAAGCCCTCTAACCGCGCGCGGCTGAACATCCGGCGATAGACATGTGCGCGCTTGCGCCCGGCTTCCACGACAATCTCGGCCTTATTTGCATCTTCAGCAACGGCAATGTCCGGTGTCTGGGCTGTCGCGGCGGCGGCGAGCGTCAGCGGGGCGAGCAAGAGAGGGAGGGACTCAAGCATAGCCACGAAGCTAACACGACTGCCTATGCTTTCAAACGATTATATGCTGCAATCACCGACTGCAATTTGGCCTCGTGCCGCCGGTCACCGCCATTGCGGTCGGGATGGTACATCCGCACCAATCGTGAGTAAGCCATGCGGATCGAACGCCGGTCGGCCCCCATTTCCAACTCCAGCGTGGTGAAGGCGCGGCGCACCTCCGGGTCAATCCCGCGCGCCCGGTCCTTCGCCTCGCTCCGCGCTTCGTCCATGCGCTGCCGGAACCGCGCGCCGATCGCGTCAATGGGGTCCTTGAAATCGGCCCAGCGGGGGGGCAGGTCGGCGCTGCCCGCCGCGCGGAACGTCCGGCTTTCGCTTTCCCATCCGTGCATCGGCGACTGCGCGGCATAAATTTGCTCGGCGCTCATGCCCGCGAAATAATCATAGCTCGCGTTAAATTCGCGCACATGCTCCAGGCACAGCCAGCGCCACGGCTGCGGCCCGTCCAGGCTGGGCCGATGCGACAATGGCGCGCGAAATTCGCCGGGGTGCGGGCAACCGGCGATGGCACACCGCTCGTCGCGGGGGATACGGCCATGCAAGCGCGATGGATCAGTGGTACGCGCCATAGCTTCCCAAACCGTCTGTCCTGAGCCTGCCTAGGGACTGTTCTTTTCTTCACGGCTCCAGAAGGAAGAACGGCCCTTCGACAAGCTCGGGGCAATCGGATATGGATTTAGATATGCACAAAGGTCCAGCCCAGCAAGAGATGGAAGCGCGCCTCGCCGCCGCTTTCCCCGGTGCCGTCATCACCCTGACCAACGACAGCGCCAAACATCATGGCCACAGCGGTGACGATGGTTCGGGCGAATCGCATTTCAGCCTGCACATCGTCTGGGCGGGCTTTGCCGGGCTCAACAGGGTTCAGCGCCAACGCGCGGTCAACGTGGCGCTGGGCGACATGCCCGGGAACCGGGTCCATGCGCTGGCGTTGAAGGTCGAAACGCCTGAGGAGGTTAAATGACGCCGCAAAAAGTCAATCTCGCCGAAGCCTTCAGCCGCTTCTCCGATCATTGGAACCCGCGCATCGGCGGCGACGTCAACGACACCCACATTCGCCTCGTCAAATTTGCCGGCAAGTTCGACTGGCACCAGCATGAGGCAGAGGACGAGATGTTTCTGGTGATCGCGGGCACCATGCGCATGGGCCTGCGCACTGGCGACATCGATGTTCATGCCGGCGAATATTTGATTGTGCCAAAGGGCACCGAACATTGCCCCGAAGCCGTTGGCGGCGAATGTCACGTCATGCTGATCGAACCCGCCGCCACGCGCAACACCGGCAATGTTGTCACCGAAAAGACGAAATTTGAGCTCGCGCGGCTATGACCGACCTTATCACCATCACCCCCACCAGCCACGACCTTGGCATGTTCAAGGTCCGCCGCACGCTGCCCAGCAAGCCGCGCACCATGGTCGGTCCCTTCATTTTCGTTGACCAGTTCGGCCCCGCGCATTTTGACGTGGGCGCGGGCATGGACGTGCGCCCGCACCCGCACATCAACCTCGCCACCGTCACCTATTTGTTCGAAGGCGCGATTGACCACCGCGACAGCCTTGGCACCTATGCCACCATCCGGCCCGGCGCGCTCAACCTGATGACGGCCGGCAAGGGGATTGTGCACTCAGAGCGCACCCCCGCCGAAGAACGCGCCAGCGGCTCGCCCATCAGCGGGATGCAAACCTGGCTCGCGCTGCCCGATGGCAAGGAAGAAATCGACCCCGCCTTCGAACATGTCGCCGCACCCGACCTGCCGGTGATCGAAGGCGATGGGGTGCGCGCAACGATCATCATGGGGTCGCTGTGGGGCCAGACCGCGCCGACGACGCAGCACGCCGCCACCATCTATGCCGACATCGCGATGACGGCGGGCAGCCGCATCCCCATCGCCGCCGAAGCCGACGAGCGCGCAATCCTCGTCGCCATCGGCGACGCGAGCCTCGACGGCCAGCCGCTCGAACGCCACGCGCTCCACATCCTCGCCCCCGGCACGCCGATGACGCTGACCGCCACCACCGACGCCCGCGTGATGCTGCTGGGCGGCGAAGCCTTCACGACTAAACGCCACGTCTGGTGGAATTTCGTCAGCAGCGACCGCGAGCGGATCAACCAGGCGAAACACGACTGGAAAGAAGGCCGCTTCCCCAAAGTGCCGGGGGACGAGGTGGAATGGATTCCGATTCCCGAGGTGCCGCTGACGCGGAGTGAGTAGCGCCTATTGGATCAGGTCTATTTCAATCGGTCGGCTGGTAGGCACGGAATCTTTGGTGCGGTCCAATCGAAGTCATAGGTTGCCGGAACAATCTGCTTGCTCGCTTTCGGTGCTGAAAGGCCGTCGGGGTCAAAATAGATGCGCGCCATGCTGTTGTCGAATGACGCGATACGCCCATTGTCCGTTGCCGCTTTCGCCGCATCAATCTCCTCAGTTTCGACGCGGCTGCCCCTGATCATCCGGATCGAATGATCCTTGTAATCAAAGGCGCGATAATAGTTTCGACCGAAAAGCTCTACGTCGAAGCCTTTGTTAAACGACCATTGCTCAGGCTTGGTGCTTGTTGGCAGGCGCACCGTGGTGACGTGGCAGACAAATTCCCTTTTTGCGAAAAATGGAATGCTCTGGTCCTGACCAGTGGCCCGAATCCGTTTCTCGGGAGGATTAAAACCGCCGCCTGGCAGCGACAGTGCCTTTGACCCTCTGCGCTCATCTTCCCAGTCTATGTCGCCTTTTCCCGTTATGGTCAAAATGCTGGCCCGCGCCTTTATGTCATACTTCCATTTGGCCGAACTGATCTCCTGCCAGGTATCGCCTACCAGATTCTGCCGTAAATTTTCCTCGATCTGGGTCGGGGTCAAGCTCGAAAATTGCGCTTGCTGTTGCAGGCCATCGAAGCCGCGAACAATGTAGGTTGCCGTGATCGTCGCGGGCTGGTCAAATCCTTCGCGCGCGTCAATCTCGAACAGGTTGATTTCGTCCGGCGTATGCGCTGGCTGGTGTTCCAGCCTTTGCAGTTGCGCCTGTCCAGCTCGGACGGGAAGTACCCAGCGATAGGGAATATATGGAGTGATCGACGGCTCCGCGACAAACGGCAGCGTCCCGTCCATGTAGAAGACTTGGCCGTCAATGGTCGCGCGTACCAGAATGTGGTCGAACAGGTTTGGACTGGGCAGCCGCTGATCAAGCCCGTCGTCGGCGCCACTGTTGTTCGCCAGCACCGCCTCGGCCTCGACGCCCAGCTCATTAAGCAGCGCGAGCAGCAAGGCGGTTTTTCCCTTGCAGTCGCCATAACGGCGCACCCATGTTTCCTCGGCCGTTGCCGGCCTGAAATTGCCGCCATTCAGTCCGACATAAACATATCGTACATCGCGCTGAACCAGCTTTAGCGCTGCCCGCGCGCGATCCAGTGTTGTAGGGTGGGCGGACGCAATCCGTGCGGCTTCGGCCTTGAGCGGCGAGTCAGGCTTGAGCGTCGCCGCCGCAGCGTACAGCGGGGCAAATAGTTCCGAAACGTTCGCCCACTCGGGGAATTCACTATACTCCATAAAACGCTGCCAGTTGAAGCGCGGCGGGGCATCCTTGGCCAAATTGATCTTGGCCGGGTTATCAAGCCGCAGGCTGATCGAACGCTCGCCGCGAACAACGACCGGTTCAATGTCGCTTGACAATCTTGTGATGGGATTTCGGTCCGGTGCCCAGCTCAGATTGAGCGCATAACGACCGGGTGCCGTTTGCGGCCCGATGAAAAGATAGCCAGCACCTCGGTTACCCAGCGTTGGGTCTTTGTGGCGCGTTGTATAACTCAATTCCAATTCGTCGTCGACGCGCAGGTCCGGCACGCGGGCGACCGCCGTGAGTTCGCCGGTTAGCATGGCGGCTTCAAGTTGGTCTTCGCGGCGCAGCATCTCAAACTTGGTACTCGGCAGCGCGTCAATCACAGTGCCTTCCCGAAAAACCTTGATGCTGTGTACGATCGTTTCGCCTGCTGCTGGGTCCCAGGACAGGCTTATATTCCCCAGCTGCAAGGCGTTGGGATGCAATATCTTTATCCTGAGACCGGAATAAAGATGCTGGCCGCGGTCATCGACATGAATGAAGATGTCTTGGCTGCGTACAAAGACCAAGCCTTCAGGGTTGTCAGGTACCGGCATCGGCTCTGAACCGATCACCCATTTCGGCTTGGGCCCAAATTTAACAGTTTCGCTTTGTGCGAACGCGTTGCCGCTCAGTGCTGACGTCAAGGCGATGGCAGTTAGAATAGAGCGCAATTGCATCCCCCCGAAATCAAGATCCCGCTGCCTTCGCGGATCACAACGCAGCAATTTACGCGACTGATTTCAACAGGCAAGGGCCAAACTATTGGCAGTACTCGTTCTCAAACAAGTCTTCTAAAATACTGTAGTCGAAATGCGGCCGCGCACCATTCGCCGTCGCCGCTCTCCTACTGTGGCATGCAACGGAAGTGCCCTACTCCGCCACAAACACACACCCGCTCGGGCCTTCATACCGCGCCGAACGGCTTGCCAGCAGCGGCACCGATCCGGTCACCGTCTTGGTTGCCGGGTCATCGCCCACCGATATAATCTCCATCCCCGGTTCAAAATCGCGGATGCAACTGTCCATCGGACGCCCCTGCACATAGCGGCACGAACAGCCGATCCGCGCGGCATAGGCCGATCCCGCCTCGGCCTGCGCCTTCAGTGTCGGGTAATACCAGATGCCCAGCGCCGCGACTGCCGCCAGCAGCAGCCAGGGCCAGATGCGGCGACGTTTGGCCGCAACGGGCGGGATTGTGTCGGGGGCGGGGGCGCTGCTATCCATCGCGCCCATGAACCGCAAAATCATCGCAGTGGCAAGTGTCGCCATGCTGCTGGGCGTCGGCACGGTCGCTCTGAAGCCGCAAGCCGAAGCCACCCCCGCGCTCCCCGCCGGCCCCAGCTGGCCCGCCGCCGCGCCGGTCAAATCCCCCATCGACGCGCTGTTCACCGACGCCGAAGCCATGGGCGAGACCCGCGCGCTGCTCATCCTGCGCGATGGCAAGGTGATTTACGAACGCTACGGCCCGGGGTTCAATCAGGACAGCAAGCTGATCAGCTGGTCGATGGCCAAAAGCATCACCTCGGTGCTGATCGGCTTCCTCGTCGCCGACGGCCGCCTCGCGCTAGACGCGCCAGCACCCGTTGCGGCGTGGCAGCGCAGCGGGGATCCGCGCGGGTCGATCACGCTCAAGCACCTGCTCCATATGTCGGCGGGGCTCGAGCATGTCGAAAGCGGCGATCCGGCGTGGGAAGCGGACACGGTCGACATGCTGTTCGGCGATGGGGCCGCCGACATGGCCGCCTTTGCCGAGGCCAAACCGGCGGTGGCCAAGGCGGGCGAGCAATATAATTACAGCTCGGCGACCAGCGTCATCCTGGCCGACATCATCGCCGACACGCTCGCCCCCGGCGCGAGTCCCGCGGCGCGGCGCGATGCGGTGCTGGACTTTATGCGCGGGCGGCTGCTGGAGCCCACCGGCATGACCAGCCTGACGCCCGAATTTGATGCCGCGGGGACGATGGTCGGCGGCTCGATCATGCACGCCACCGCGCGCGACTATGCCAAATTCGGTGAGCTGCTCCGCAATCGCGGTGTTGTCGATGGCCAGCGGCTGCTGCCCGAAAGCTGGATGCGCTTCATGCTCAGCCCGGCACCGTCGGACGGCGGCTATGGCGGCCATATCTGGCTCAACCGCCCGCGCCCGCCGGGTTCGGGCGTGTCGCTGTGGCCGGGGCGCGGGCCAAACGACATCTTCGCCTGCCTGGGGCATCAGGGGCAGTTTATCATTGTGTCGCCCTCGCAGCGGTTGACCGTGGTGCGGCTGGGGATTTCGCGCGATGGCGACCAATTGCCCAACGTGCGGGAAAAGCTGCGCGCGATTGTGGCGGGGCTTTAGCATTTGCAGGCACGCCCACCCCGCTGCGACTAGCGAGCAAGCTCGCAAGTCTCGCTGCCCCTCCCGCTTGCGGGAGGGGTTGGGGTGGGCCTGTGCAATTGCGTGATACAGGTGCTGGCAGGCACTTCTAAGGAAACAACAACCCCTCGTCCCATCCGGCATCGCCCCGCACAAACACCCGTCGTTCGTGCAGGCGGAACGCCTGATCCTGCCAGAATTCGAACCGATCGGGGACCAGCCGAAACCCCGACCAGTGCGGCGGACGCGGCACCTCGCCGACGGCATAGCGCACGCCAAATTCGGCGACGCGTTTCAGAAAATGGGCGCGGCTGGGCAGCGGGCGTGACTGGTCCGAAGCCCAGGCCCCGATGCGCGAATCGCGCGGACGGCTCGCGAAATAGGCATCGGCCTCGGCGCTGCTAACCGGTTCGACCGCGCCCTCGATGCGGATCTGGCGCGTCAGGCTTTTCCAGTGGAACAACAGCGCGGCTTGGCGGTTGGCGGCCAGCGCCAGCCCCTTGCGGCTCTCCAAATTGGTATAGAAGACAAAGCCCGCCGTATCATGCCCTTTGAGCAGCACCATCCGCACCGATGGCCGCCCGTCGGGGTCAACCGTCGCCAGCGCCATGGCGTTGGGGTCGTTTGGCTCGCGCGTCTGCGCCTCGGCAAACCAAGCGTCGAACAGGGTGAAGGGAGTGTCGGTCATGGATTCGCCCTAGAGCGATATCCGCGGAATATGAATCGCCAATTTTTCATCATCCCGGACTTGATCCGGGATAACAAGCGACCGTGGCCCGTTATCCCGGATCAAGTCCGGGATGACGAAAAGATAGATGATTGTCTCGCCGTCCCTAGCGCGCATGCACGCTTGCGCATCAACTGGCTTGTCGGCGCCGCCATGTCTCCCTAGCTAGGGGGGCATGGCGAAAGACCCTTATTCCATACTCGGCGTCGCCCGCGGCGCGAGCGAGGCTGAAATCAAGTCGGCTTATCGCAAGCTGGCGAAACAGCTGCACCCCGATGCCAATAAAGACAACCCCAAGGCCTCTGAGCGCTTTTCAGAGGTGACGCGCGCCTATGACCTGCTGTCGGACAAGGCCAAGCGCGCCCAGTTCGATCGCGGCGAAATCGATGCCGACGGCAACCCCGCCATGCCCTTTGGTGGCGGCGGGTTTGGCGGTGGGGGTGGCGGCAACCCCTTTGGCGGGGGCGGGGCCGATTTTTCAGACCTGTTCGCCGACCTGTTCGGCGGGCGCGGCGGCGGGGGTCCCTTTGGCGGCCAGCGCAGCGCTCCGCCCAAGGGCGGCAACATCGCCTATCGCTTGGCGGTCCAGTTCATCGATGCCGCAACGCTCGCGCCGCAACGGATCACGCTCCAGGGCGGCAGCACCATCGACCTCAAACTTCCCGCCGGGGTCGAAAGCGGCACGCAGATGCGCCTGCCCGGCAAGGGACAGGCGGGTCCCGGCGGCGCGGGCGATGCCATCGTCACCATCGACATCAAACCCCACCCGTATTTTACCCGCGATGGCGAAAATATCCGCCTCGATCTGCCCGTCAGCCTTTCCGAAGCCGTACTGGGCGCAAAGGTAAAGGTGCCAACGGTCGACGGCCCCGTCATGCTGTCGGTGCCGCCGGGCACGACGTCGGGCAAAGTCATGCGGCTCAAGGGCAAAGGCTGGAGCATCAAGGGCGGCGGACGCGGCGACCAATTGGTGCGCCTGTTGGTCGATTTGCCCGCCGATGATGCCGCGCTCAAGGCCTTTGCCGAAAGCTGGAACGGTTCCGCCAACCCGCGCGCGGCATTGGGTGTCTGACAGAGAGAAATTGGGCGGCTGGCGCGGGTTGCTGGACCGCGCGCAGCGCTTTGACCATTGGCTGCTCGGCATCTTTGGCCGCGCTTTGAGCGGAACCTATAACGACGGCTTCATGCACGCAGGCAATCTGGCCTATTTGTCGCTGATTGCGCTCTTTCCCTTCTTCATCACCGCCGCCGCGATTGCCGGGTTGATTGGACAGGGCGAGGCCGGGCGCGAAGCGGTCGAGGCGGTGCTGGCGACCATGCCCGCTGGCGTGGCCGCCGTCGTGCGCGATCCGGTCAATGACGTGCTCAATGCGCGCACCGGCAATTTGCTGTGGATCGGCGCCATCGTCGGGCTTTGGACCGTGGGCAGCCTGATCGAAACCGTGCGCGACATCCTCCGCCGCGCCTATCACGCCAGTTACGAACGCAGCTTTTGGCAGTATCGGCTTGGCTCCATCGGCCTGATTATCGGTGCGGTGTTCCTGATGATGCTGTCGTTCGCGGCCGAAGTCGTCTTTGTCGCGCTCGACCAGTTCATCGACCGGGTGGCGCCGCGCATGGGGGCGCTGGTGGGCGATATTGGCCTGTCGCGCTATATTCCGCTCTTCGGCCTGTTTTTGGCAATTTACCTCTTGTTCCTGTCGCTCACCCCGGCGCGATACAAGGGGCGCCGCTATCCCAAATGGCCCGGCGCGCTGGTGACGGCCTTGTGGTGGGTAACGACGCTATGGGTACTGCCCTTGGCGCTGGTCTATATGTTCAGCTATGACCTGACGTATGGCAGTCTGGCGGGGGTGATGGTCACCTTGCTGTTTTTCTATGTCGTCGGGCTGGGATTGGTTATGGGGGCGGAAATCAACGCCGCGCTGGCGCACGCCGCCGACGAGCGCGAAGCCGAAACGGGGGCGCAATGAGTGGATTGATGCAAGGAAAACGCGGGCTGATCATGGGGCTCGCCAATGACAAATCGCTGGCCTGGGGGATTGCCAAGGCGCTGCGCGAACATGGTGCCGAGCTCGCCTTTTCCTATCAGGGCGAAGTGATGGAAAAGCGCGTGCGCCCGCTCGCCGAGCAACTGGGCTGCGATTTCCTGCTCGATTGCGACGTGTCAACCGAAGAAGAGCTCGACAAGACCTTCGCCGCGCTTGCGGCGCGCTGGCCGACCATCGATTTCATCGTCCACGCCATCGGCTACACCAATAAAGAGGCGCTGCGCGGCAAATATGCCGACGTCACGCTCGACGATTTCCTGCTGACGATGAACATCAGCGTGTACAGCTTTACCGC
This sequence comes from Sphingopyxis sp. sgz302558, assembly GCF_057220455.1. Classification (NCBI taxonomy): domain Bacteria; kingdom Pseudomonadati; phylum Pseudomonadota; class Alphaproteobacteria; order Sphingomonadales; family Sphingopyxidaceae; genus Sphingopyxis; species Sphingopyxis sp. sgz302558. Next base: position 182,266 of record NZ_JBXPUZ010000002.1, read on the forward strand.
CGTTGCGAAGCGCGCCGCGCCGATGATGGCGGCGGGCGGTTCGCTGCTGACGCTCAGCTATTATGGCGCCGAAAAGGTCATCCCGCATTATAACGTCATGGGCGTGGCCAAGGCCGCGCTGGAAACCAGCGTCAAATATCTCGCCAATGATTACGGGCCGCAGGGCGTGCGCGTAAACGCCATTTCGGCGGGCCCGATTAAGACTCTGGCGGCCAGCGGGATCGGCGATTTCCGCCTGATCCTGAAATGGAACGAACATAACGCCCCGCTGCGCCGCAACGTAACCATCGACGATGTCGGCGGGGCGGCGCTGTACCTCTTGAGTGATCTGGCGAGCGGCGTGACGGGTGAAACGCACCATGTCGATGCCGGCTATCATACCGTGGGGATGAAGCAGGAAGACGCGCCGGATATTGCGCTGGTATGACGGCGCTACCCGACATCACCAAATTGCTGTTGATCGGTGCGGTCGCGCTGATTGTTGCCATTTATGCCTATTTCCACGCACGCGCCTACCGCGAAGGCCTGCCGCCAATCCAGGACGCCTTTTTTTCGGGCACCGCCTTCGTGGGCATGTGCATCGCCTTTGTCATGGGTGGCCGCATTGGTGAAAGCTATGGCATGGTCACCGAAGGCCGAGTGGCCGGGTTGGGGATGGCCGTGCTGGTCATTCGCTGGATGCGGGCGCGGCTGGGTGTCGAACTGGCGGATTGGCGCAGCACAAAATGAGCGATGGCTTGTCGATTGACCATATCCAAGTTGCGATGCCTGTGGGCGGCGAGCCCCCGGCGCGCGCCTTTTTCGGTCAATTGCTGGGTCTAGTGGAACTTCCCAAGCCACCGGAAATGGTGGCGCGCGGCGGCTGCTGGTTCTCGCTGGGCACACAGCAACTCCATCTGGGCGTCGAAGCCGACTTCAAACCCGCCAAAAAGGCCCATGTCGCACTGGCCAGCGATGATCTGGACTCGCTGCGCAGCAAGCTCGAACATGCGGGCTATGTAACCCAGGCCGATACTATCATCGATGGCCGAACACGATTTTTTACTTATGACCCGTTCGGCAATCGCATCGAATTTTTGGACAAGGTAGCGCGCAAATGAGCTTGAACAGCTTCGGCCACCTTTTCCGCTTTACCACCTGGGGGGAAAGCCATGGCCCCGCCATCGGCGCGGTGGTTGACGGCTGCCCGCCTGGCCTCGCGCTCACCGAGGCGGATATCCAGCCCTTCCTCGACAAACGCCGCCCCGGCACCAGCAAATATACGACGCAGCGGCAGGAGCCCGATCAGGTGCGTATCCTGTCCGGCGTGTTTGAAGGCAAGACCACCGGCACGCCGATCTCGCTGATGATCGACAATGTCGACCAGCGGTCGAAGGATTATAGCGAGGTCGCGCAGGCCTATCGCCCCGGCCACGCCGATTATGCCTATGACGCCAAATATGGCTTTCGCGACTATCGCGGCGGCGGGCGGTCGAGCGCGCGCGAAACCGCATCGCGCGTCGCGGCGGGCGCGGTCGCGCGGTTGGTGATCCCCGAAGTCAGCATTCACGCCTGGGTCGCCGAAATCGGCGGCGATGCGATTGACCATGATAACTTCGATTTGGAAGAAATTGATCGCAATCCCTTTTTCTGCCCTGACCCGGCGGCGGCGCAGCGTTGGGAGGCGCTGGTCGATGCCGCGCGCCTCGCGGGCAGCTCGTTGGGTGCCGTGATTGAATGCGCCGCGACCGGCGTGCCCGCAGGCTGGGGAGCGCCGCTCTATGCCAAGCTCGATGCCGAACTGGCGCACGCGATGATGGGCATCAATGCGGTCAAGGGTGTTGAGATCGGCGCGGGCTTCGACGCCGCCCGGCTGCGCGGTGAGGACAATGCCGACCGCATGCGCCCCGCCAGCGACGGCAGCAACCGCCCCGAATTCCTGACCAACAATTCGGGCGGCATAGCTGGCGGCATTTCGACCGGCCAGCCGGTGGTGGTGCGCGTCGCCTTCAAGCCGACCAGCAGCATCCTCACGCCGGTCGAAACCATCACACGCGGCGGTGAAGCGACCGACATCATCACCAAGGGTCGCCACGACCCCTGCGTCGGCATCCGCGGCACCCCGGTGGTTGCGGCGATGATGGCGCTGGTGCTCGCCGATCAGAAATTGCTGCATCGCGGGCAATGCGGGTGACGCAATCAACCATAGGCATTACGTCATTGCGAGCGCAGCGAAGCAATCCAGGGCTTGCGTAAACCGCTCTGGATTGCTTCGCTACGCTCGCAATGACGGATAAAGGGACGGGACGCGCGTGGACAAGAAACTGACCTGGTATATTTTTGTTGGAATGGTCCTCGGCGTCCTCGCGGGCTATCTCGTGTATGTCTTTGTCCCCGAAGGCACTGTTACGGTTTGGCCATTCGGCTTTGAAGCGGACCTGAAACAGCTTTACAGCAAAAGCTTCAATCTCTTGTCCGCCATTTTTCTCAACCTCATCAAATTGCTTGTCGCGCCGCTCATCCTGTCGACGATCGTCGTCGGCATTGCGCATATGGGCGACAGCAGCGCGCTTGGCCGCATCGGTTTCCGCGCCATCACCTGGTTCATCCTCGCCAGCTTCATCTCGATCGGCCTTGGCCTTGTCATGGTCAACCTGTTCCAGCCCGGCGTCGGTGTCCCCTTGGGGGCGGCGGCGGACGCAGCGGCGACCGTTGGCGAAGTCAAGAAGCTCGATTTCTTCGAATTCATCCTGTCGATTTTTCCGAAGAACGCGTTCGAGGCGATGGCCACGAACAACATACTGCAAATTCTGGTTTTCTCGCTGTTCGCCGGGGTCGCGCTTTCAGCGCTGGGCGAAAAGGGCGCGCCGCTGGTGCGCGGTGCCGACGCGCTCGCCGAAATGATGCTGCAGATCACCCATTATGTGATGCGGTTCGCGCCGTTCGCAGTGTTCGGCGCGCTGGCCAAGGTGGTGGCGACAAGCGGGCTTGGCATCCTCGCCACCTATGTAGAGCTGGTGACCGAATTCTATCTGTCACTGGGCATATTGTGGGCGATCTTGCTGTCGATCGGCGCGCTGTTCCTGGGTCGACGCATCTGGACGCTCATCCGCTATATCCGCGAACCGATGCTTATCGCGTTTTCGACGGCATCATCCGAAGCCGCGCTGCCCAAGCTGTTCGAACAGCTCGACCGCTTCGGTGTGCCGCGCCGCATTTCGGGTTTCATGCTGCCGCTGGGCTACAGCTTCAACCTCGATGGTTCGATGATGTACATGAGCTTCGCGACGATTTTCATCGCGCAGGCCTATGATATTCCGCTCACCGTCACCGAACAGATATTGATCCTGCTGACGCTGATGATTTCGTCGAAGGGCGTGGCGGCGGTGCCGCGCGCCTCGCTGGTGGTCATCACCGGCACGCTCGCGATGTTCGGCCTGCCGGTCGAAGGGGTCGCGCTGATCCTCGCCATCGACCAGTTCCTCGACATGGGCCGCACGGCGACCAACGTCGTCGGTAATGCGGTGGCCACCAGCGTCATCACCAAATGGGAAGGCATGCTCGAAGCGCCCGAGCCCGACAGCGGCGGCTATCCGCACGCGCCCGCGCATACCGTGGCGAGCGGCAAAGCAGGGCTCGATCTCGCCCCTGACATGGTCGAGGATGAGCGGAGCAAGCCTGTTTAGGCGTCGGCGCGTCGCTGCACCGTAGCCCTGAGCTTGTCGAAGGGCGCGCCGCAGGAATGTGGCTATGGCTCGCGCCTGAGCCACGTGCTTCGACAAGCTCAGCACTTCGGTGTTTTGGGTTAGCCCCCCAACAATGCGAAAGGGCCGCCGGGGCAATCCCGGCGACCCTTCCTGCATGGTCAGCGATACGGAGGTTTCCCTGCCGGAACGCTCAGGCGCGCCTTAATTCAGGCGCACGCGTCCCGATGGAGCCTGACCGACCTCAAAACTGAACCATGAGACATCGGATCACCTCCTTTCGCTAGTGAATATGGCATGTGCGCACTCCTTGGCTGCGTCGCGGCACGGGCACACCATGAATCACCGTGAATCGCAGTTCAAGTCTTGATTTGCGCAAAAAAATCGACGATTCTTTTCGCCCGCCCAAAAACCAGCCTCAATCCTCGCGCACGCGCCCACCGGGGTCGCGTGGCGGCGGGGCTGGACGTGCTGCGGGTGGCGGCGGCGGCGCCGTACCCTGCGCCGGGGCCGAACGCGGTGTCGTTGCCGAGCGACCGTTGCCAGCCGGCGGCGCGCTGGTGCGCGGTCCACGCGGCGTGGCCGCGACCGATCCGTCTCCGGCCGGGGGCGGGGTCCAGCTACCGCCACCGGTGCGGCGCGGGCGGCTTTCATTACCCTCGCCGCGGGGACGGCCACGCGGCGCCTCGCTGCCATCGTCAGCGGTCCAGCCACCATCGCGGCGTCCTGCGGGGAAGCCCGGTGGCGGCGCCGCGCCGCTGCCGTCGCCGCGCCCTTTGCCCGGACGCCAGCCGCTGTCGGGATAGCCCGGCCGATCCGCGCGGTCATGGTCGCGCCCGCGGTCATGGTCCCGGCGACCATGATGTTTCCACCACGCGCGGCGACCGCCCCAATAGGTCAGATAATTATGGTCCATGCCATGGCGGCGGCCATAACGGTCATAAAGGAACAGGCCGTAACCGGGGTAATAATAATTGTCATACCAGCCGCCACCGAAGCCGATCTGCACAAAGCCCGAATGATAGTCGGCGATCTCATAGCAATCATAGCCATAGGTCGCATCGTCATAGGCATAGGGATCGTTCGACCAATATTCGTCGCCGTAACGCGCCGCGCAATCATTGGCGGCGAACGACGAGCTGCCATAGATATCGCCATAATAGCAGCCGCCGAGCATCGTGCTGGCCAGCGCGGCAAAGCCCAGATTGCGCAGTCGATTTGAAACGGTCGTCATCATCCATCCCTCGGGCGCAGCGACTCGTCGCGCTGTGCTGCCTTTCGTCGGGATGGCTGCACGCTTCGCCTTGAATTGGAAATGAATGATGTGCGCCGCAACGTCACCAAGCTTACTTGCATTGTTGTCAGTAACGCTTTAGCCTCATCGTAACGCATCGGCTGCTAGCCGCGCGTCAGGGAGAATGAGACCAATGAACGCCCCCGCCAAAGCGACGAGTTTCAACCCGCTGCGCGCCGAATGGGAAGCGCATTGGCTGCCGATGCCGGATCCGGCGACGCTGGACGATATCCCCGGCGACGATGGCGCGCCGATCATCGGCAATACGCTGAAAATGCTCAAAGACCCGATGGGCTTTGCGCAGAATATGGTTGCGGCGCACGGCAAGGTCTATCGCAACAAGGCCTTTGGCGGGCGGCAAGTCGCGCTGGTCGGGCCCGAGGCGAACGAGCTGATCCTGTTCGACCGCGACAAGATTTTTTCGTCCGAACAGGGCTGGGGGCCGGTGCTCAACCTGTTGTTCCCGCGCGGGCTGATGCTGATGGATTTCGAAAAGCACCGCGCCGACCGCCGCGTGCTGTCGGTCGCGTTCAAGCCCGAACCGATGCGGCTTTACGCCGATGCGCTTAACGACGGCATTGCGCGGCGCGTCGGGGAATGGAGCGGCCAGCGTCTGCTCTTCTATCCCGCGATCAAACAGCTGACGCTCGACCTTGCTGCGACCAGCTTCCTCGGTATTCCATGGGGCCCCGAAGCGGACCGCATCAACAAGGCGTTTGTCGACATGGTGCAGGCGTCGGTCGGCGTCATCCGCAAACCATTGCCCTTCACCGCGATGGGCCGCGGGGTGGCGGGCCGCAAATATCTGATCGAATATTTCTCGCCCATGGTAGCCGAGCGCCGCGCGTCGGATGGCGAAGATATCTTCACCCAGATTTGCAAGGCCACCGACGAGGATGGTCGGTATCTGGAAGTCGACGCCATCGTCGACCATATGAATTTCCTGATGATGGCGGCGCACGACACCATCACCAGCTCGGTCACCTCGATGGTGTGGCTGCTCGCCAAACATCCCGAATGGCAGGACAAGCTGCGCGAAGAAATGCTGCGCGTTGCCCCGGCAGGCCAGGGAGTCGGCCATAATGCGCTGGGCGAGCTGGAGCTCACCGAAATGGCGTTCAAGGAAAGCCTGCGCCTGATCCCGCCGGTGCCCAGCATCCCGCGCCGCGCGCTCAAGGAATTTGAATTTGGTGGCTATCGCATTCCGGCCGGAACCATGGTCGGCATCAATGTGAACTACACCCACCATATGGCCGAATATTGGCCCGAACCCAAAAAGTTCGATCCCATGCGTTTCGCCCCCGATGCCGTGCGCGGGCGCCACAAATATGCGTGGGTGCCCTTTGGTGGCGGCGCGCATATGTGCCTGGGGCTGCACTTCGCTTATATGCAGGCGAAGATTTTCATGCACCATGTGTTGACCACGCACCGGATCGTGCTGGATGACGGCTACACCCCCGACTGGCAGGCTTGGCCGATCCCCAAGCCGAAAGACGGCTTGCCGGTCCGCTTTGAACGGCTGGGTTAGGGCGGCGTGCCGCTTATCCTCATTATCGTCATCCCGGCTGCGGCGATGGCCTCGCTGATCCGGGATAACACGCCCCTGTCCCTTGCTATCCCGGATCAAGTCCGGGGTGACCAGAATTCTGGGGTTCTGACGTTGCGGACGACGCGCTGATGGCTATCGCGGTCCAGCTGGCTTGGGCGCTGCTTGCGCTCATCCATGTCATGCCCGCCCTTGCGCTGTTCCGCCCGGTGATGATCACCAGCCTTTATGGCATAGCCGCAGGCGACCCCGCTTTCCTGCTGCTCCACCACCGCGCGGCCTTGTTCCTTGGCGTTTTCCTGCTGTGCATTTGGTCGGTCTTTGACCATGGCGCGCGGCCAGTGGCCGTCGTGGTGGCGGCAATCAGCATGCTCAGCTTTCTGTGGCTGTTCTGGCAGGCGGGTAGCCCGCCCGCCTTGCGCACGATAGCCATCGCCGACCTGGCCGGATTGCCCGCGTTGGCACTGGTGGCTTGGGCGGCGTTTCGATCCTAGCCAATTTGGCCGCAGGACACTTCTGCATTTGGCTCCCGAGACCATCGTGCATCCAGCCCATAAACGAACCTGGTGGTGCCGCGACTCGGAAACCGCTTGCCGGGGACGATTCGTCCTATGAAGATGTTGCGAGGGCTTGGGCACGCCAATTATCGGCCGCAGAGTCTGTTTCATAACGAAACAGCTTTCGCCGTCTCCCGGCTCCCGATCGCCAGAAGCGGCAAACATGTGTCGGATTTACTTGTATAAAACCCGATCACCCGATGACTGCAACCTGGCTGCAACAATGCGTCCGGCGGCAAAAACATGTTTACGAAAAGGTAAATCGTTGAGACAGTCTGCGCATCAACCATTTGGGGAAAAGTCCATGATTGCGAAACTGGCCGCCTCCGCCGCGCTTCTGGCTTTTGCCAGCCCGGCGCTTGCCGTGACCGTCATTACCAACGCGCCTGGTGCGCCGGACCCGGGGGCACCCGCGGGCACGACCGTAGTTGCCGATTTCTCCAGCCCGCTGGCGGCTGGCGTGACCAACACGACGTCGGGATCGGTTGTGACTGTGTCGGGTACGATGTCGGGTCAGTATGCGCAGCCTGCGCCGGTATCCCCGCTCAATGCCTACCAGGCCGTTCAGGGCAATGGGGTCAGCACCTTCTCATTCACCAAGTCGCTGGGCGTTTTCAGCTTTTACTGGGGTTCGATCGACACGTACAACAAGATTGAATTCCTTCGTGGCGACGGCTCGCTGGTCCAGACGTTTACGGGCGCTGCCTTTGCTGCACCCGCCAATGGCGATCAGTCCGCATCGGCCACCAATCGCCGCGTCACCTTTGGTTTCACTGGAGCCGAAGCGGTGAAGCAAGTCCGTTTTTCCAACTCGCCGCAAACCAACGCATTCGAATATGACACGCTGGCAATTGCAGGCATTCCTGAGCCCGCGACCTGGGCGATGATGATCATGGGCTTCGGCTTGGTCGGCGGCGCGATGCGCAGCCGCAAGTCGGTGACCACCAAAGTCGCCTACGCCTGATCCAATCGTAATGAATGAGAACAGGGCCGGGGAGAAATCCCCGGCCCTTTTTCGTTAGACCGTGAAACTCTCACCGCAGCCGCATGCGCCTTTGGCATTGGGGTTGGCGAAGACGAAACCGGCGGCGAAATCATCCTCGACCCAGTCCATCGTGCTGCCGATCAGATACAGCACCGACGCGCCGTCGATGAAGAATGTTCCGCCTGGCGTTTCGATGCGCTCGTCGAACGGCGCGGCTTCGGTTACATAATCCACTGAATAGGCGAGCCCCGAACAACCGCGCCGCGGCGTCGACAGCTTAACGCCGATGGCGCCTTCGGGTGCCTTTTCCATCAGCGCGGCAATGCGCGCTTCGGCTGACGGCGTCAGCGTGACTGCGGCGGGGCGTTGCTTGAGGGTCGTCATAGTTGTTTTTCCTTCAAAGCCCCTCCCCTTTAGGGGAGGGGGAGAGCATTACAACATTCCCAACTCTAACCGCGCTTCGTCGGTCATATTGCCCGGCGACCAGGGCGGATCCCACACCAGATTAACCTCGACATCGCCCACGCCCGGCACCGCGCCGACGCGCAGTTCAACCTCGGCGGGCATGCTCTCGGCGACGGGGCAGTGCGGCGTCGTCAGCGTCATGTTGACGACGACATGGCCTTCGTCGATTTCCACCCCGTAAATCAGGCCCAGATCATAGATGTTCACCGGGATCTCGGGATCGAAAATTTCTTTCAACGACGCGATCACCGCCTCATACAGGTCGCCGCCCACGCCGTGTGGATCGACCGCTTTGGGCTGTTCGGCCAGGAACCCCGCCAGATAGTCGCGCTTGCGCTCAAGTTTGGCGGCAGCGGTTTCGGGCGCGGCCTCATCGACCCGCGCGCGCGGGGGGGTGGGGACGCTGGTCACTTCTTCAACTTTGATTGGTTCGTCCATCACAACTCCTCGTCGTGCTGAACTTGTTTCAGCACAACAAACTGCTGTTGCCCGTTATCCTGAAACAGGTTCAGGATGACGATAGATTTGCGGCTCATCCGAAAATCCCATTCACCCAAAAATTCGCGTTACGCGGTGCAGTCCCTCGACCAGCGCCGCCACATCGCTCTCATCGCTATACAATCCGAAACTCGCCCGCGCCGTTGCGGGCACACCCAGATGCGCCATCAACGGCTGCGCACAATGGTGCCCGGCGCGGATCGCGACCCCGGCTTCGTCCAAGATAGTGGCGATGTCGTGCGGATGCACCCCCGCCATCGCAAAACTGACGATGCCCGCGCTGTCAACAGGGCCGAAGATCGTCACGCTGTTGAACGTGCGCAGCCCCTCCCGCGCCGCGGCGACCAGCTGGGCCTCGTGCGCGTGGATGGTGTCCAGCCCGATCGCGTCGACATAATCGACGGCGGCATGCAGCGCGACCGCTTCGACAATCGCGGGCGTTCCGGCCTCGAACCGTGTGGGGGCAGGGGCGTAAGTGGTGCGCTCGAATGTCACCCGGTCGATCATCGATCCGCCCCCCTGCCACGGCGGCAGGTCGGCCAGCTTGCGGCTCCACAGCACGCCGATGCCGGTTGGGCCGTAAAGCTTGTGCCCCGAAAACACATAATGGTCGCACCCCAGCGCCGCGACATCCACGCCCAAGCGCGGTACCGCCTGGCACCCGTCGATCAGCAGTTCGGCGCCGACACCATGCGCCAGCTCCGCCGCGCGCGCCACATCCAGCACACTGCCCAGCACGTTCGACACATGCGCGAAAGCCACCATCTTGTGCGCGGGCGTCAGCATTGCGGCGGCGGCGTCCAGATCAATGCGCCCGTCGGCGGTCAACGGACAGACGTCAACCTGCCACCCCGCCAGCTGCCAAGGCACAATATTGCTGTGATGCTCCAGCATCGACAGCAGCACGCGCCCCTTGGTCGGGTGCGTCTGCGCGATCAGGTTGATGCCCTCGGTCGCGCCGCGCACGAACACGATTTCCTCGTCGCGCCCGCCGATGAAGGCCGCCACCCGCCGCCGCGCGGCCTCATAGGCGAGTGTCATATTGGCTGAGCGCGCATAGACGCCGCGGTGGACGGTCGCATAATCGACCCCCATGGCGCGGGTCGCCGCGTCGATCACAGCCTGCGGTTTCTGCGCCGTCGCGGCGGTATCGAGATAATGCCAACCGGGGGTCAGGCCGGGGAAGTCGTCGCGCAGACGGGTTGAATTTCGGACGGCAGCCAAGGTGCTCACACCAATTCCCCCAGCTTCGCCAGCGCCAGCGCCTGCAACCGTTCACCCTCCGCCGCGCCATCAAACACCCCCGCGACAAAGGCTTGCAACAGCAACGTCTTCGCCTCCGCCGGAGCGATCCCGCGCGATTGCAGGTAATAAAGAGCCATGGCATCCAGCTCGCCAATGGCGCAGCCGTGCGCGCATTTCACATCGTCGGCGTAAATCTCGAGCTCGGGCTTGGCGTTGGCGGTCGCGCTGCGCTCGAGCAGCATGGCCTTCACATCCTGCTCGCTGTCGGTCGCTTGCGCGTCGCGCGCGACCGCGACCTTGCCCAGATAGGTGACCGTGGCGGTCCCGCCCGCGACCGAGCGCACGGTCTGGGGGGGGGGAGGGCGGG
>NZ_JBXPUZ010000002.1:192989-620330 GCF_057220455.1 Sphingopyxis sp. sgz302558
CGCCGGGTTCGGCGTGCGTCACGGTGGTGATGATTTCCAGCGTCTGCTTGGCCCCGCCAATCTGCGCGCAGCCCAGCGTGAAATCCGCGCCCTCGTGCAAGGTTACGTCCAGCTCGACCCGCCCATAATCGCCGCCGCTGTTCAGCACATAAAGCGCCGCCGCTGCGCCCTTGCCAATGCTCAGCTGCATCTGCACCACGCCGCCCGTATCCTGCACGATGGCGCGCTCAAACTTGCCGCCAGCCGGCACGATCACCGCTTCGGGCGCAGGCAGCGGCCAGGAGCGCGCCAGCGCCTCCAAATTGCTGTAGCGCCAAGCCTCGTCACGGCGGGTCGGCAGCGCTGTCATTTCGGTCCTCCCGCTGCGCGCCTTTCCGCGAGCGCAGCAATGCCATCATTGCGCGTTTCGAACAGGCACGCACCGATGCTGTTGTTTATCGGCTTCATGAGCGTCTCGCGCGCCGCCTTGTCCTTGTTTTCTTCAAAAATGGCCCTGATTTCGGCAGCGCGGGGTGCTGCGCATTTCAGCAATGCGTCGCACCCGATCTGGTCGATCAATTTGTCGCCGGTCGACCGCTTGGTTGTGCAAACAAACTTGCCCTTGCGCTCCTTGAAATTACCACGCCAGCTTTTCAGCTTCTGCGCGATCACCACAATCTCGGGGTCTTCGTTGGCAATGGTTGGTGGCGCTGCCGCAGGCCCCTGCACCAACCAGAAAAGAGCAGCGAGCATCGTCAAGCCGCCACCCCGGCATAGCCATGCTCTTCCAGCTCCAGCGCCAGTTCGGGCCCGCCGGTCCGCGTGATGCGCCCGGCTTCCAGCACATGGACAAAATCGGGCCGCACATAATCGAGCAGTCGCTGGTAATGGGTGATCAGCAGCACCGCCTTGTCGGGCCGCCGCATGATGCGGTTGATGCCGTCGCCGACCACGCGCAGCGCGTCGATATCGAGGCCGCTGTCGGTTTCATCGAGGATCGCGAGCGCGGGGTCGATAATGCCCATCTGCACCATCTCGTTGCGCTTCTTTTCGCCGCCCGAAAAGCCGACATTCACCGGGCGCTTGAGCATCTCCATGTCCATGCCCATCGCATCGGCCTGCGCGCGCGCGATTTTCAGGAATTCGCCGCCCGACAGCGGCTCCTGCCCACGCGCCTTGCGCTGCGCATTCAGCGCCTCGCGCAGAAATTGGACGTTCGACACGCCGGGGATTTCGACGGGATATTGGAAACCGAGAAACAGCCCGGCGGCGGCGCGTTCGTGGGGGTCGAGCGAGAGCAGGTCCACTTCGGTTCCCCGGCGAAAGCCGGGGCCCAGCGCGGCAACTTCCGCGCTATCCGCCACTGGACCCCGACTTGCGTCGGGGAGCGGGGGCGTGAAGGTCACCGAACCCTCGGTCACTTCATACCCCGGCCGCCCGCCCAGCACATAGGATAGCGTCGATTTCCCCGCCCCATTGGGCCCCATAATCGCATGAATCTCGCCCGCGCCCACGGACAGCGTGAGGCCCTTGAGGATCGGCTTGTCGGCAACGGTGGCGTGGAGGTTATTGATTTCGAGCATTTTTAAGCCAATTCCGGGTCAATTGAGCCGTGCTGTGCTAGCGCGCGGCGATATTCTGGTATCTGCATAAAGGCCTTGTGAATTGCCTTTGGGTCTACGCCGTCAATAGCTGCCATGTGGACAAACTGGCGCATCAGCATGTTCAACTTCTCTTCGAGCGGAGCTTCGTAGAAGTCAGCATTACAAGCGCCCCAGGTGCTTGAATATCGGTCATCATCTTCATGGCCCCATCGTATTACATCGACTGCCGGTAGCTTGTCGGTTTCGTCTGGGTTCCAGTTTATTTGCACTTCCGCGAGCGGAAATTCGTACTCTCGATCCATCACCCCACGCTCCCCTCAAGGCTGATCCCCAGCAACTTCTGCGCCTCCACCGCAAATTCCATCGGCAGTTGCTGGAGCACTTCCTTGGCAAAGCCGTTGACGATCAGCGCCACGGCTTCCTCGGCGTTCAGCCCGCGTTGCATCGTGTAAAACAGCTGGTCGTCGCTGATCTTGCTTGTCGTCGCCTCATGCTCGATCTGCGCCGACGGGTTGCGCACTTCGATATAGGGCACCGTGTGCGCGCCGCAGTCCGACCCCAACAGCAGCGAATCGCACTGGGTGAAATTGCGTACCCCCTCCGCATTGGGCGCCACGCGCACCAGCCCGCGGTACGTATTGTTCGAACGCCCCGCGCTGATGCCCTTCGACACAATGGTTGATCGCGTGCGCTTGCCATTGTGGATCATCTTGGTGCCGGTGTCGGCCTGCTGGTAATTGTTGGTCACCGCTACCGAATAAAATTCGCCGACGCTGTCATCGCCGTTGAGCACGCAGCTGGGATATTTCCATGTCACCGCGCTGCCCGTTTCGACCTGCGTCCAGCTCACCTTGCTGCGCGCGCCCTGGCACAGCGCGCGTTTGGTCACGAAATTATAGATGCCGCCCAGGCCCTCGGCATTGCCGGGGTACCAGTTTTGCACCGTCGAATATTTGATCTCGGCATCGTCCAAGGCGACCAGTTCGACCACGGCGGCGTGGAGCTGGTTTTCATCGCGCATCGGCGCGGTGCAGCCTTCGAGATAGCTGACATAGCTGCCCTTGTCGGCGACGATCAACGTGCGTTCGAACTGCCCCGTATTTTCGGCATTGATGCGGAAATAGGTCGACAGCTCCATCGGGCAGCGCACGCCTTCGGGGATGTAAACAAAGGTCCCGTCCGAAAAGACCGCGCAATTGAGCGTGGCAAAATAATTGTCGTGCATCGGCACGACCTTGCCCAGCCATTTGCGGACCAGATCGGGATATTCCTTGATCGCTTCCGAAATGCTGCGGAAAATCACGCCAGCACGTTCCAGCTCGGCGCGGAAGGTGGTCGCCACGCTGACGCTGTCAAACACCGCATCGACCGCCACCTTGCGCGCGCCCTCGACGCCCGCGAGCACTTTCTGCTCCTCGATGGGAATGCCCAGCTTTTCATAAACGCGCAGGATTTCGGGATCGACCTCGTCCAGCGACCCCAGCTTGGGTTTCGCCTTGGGCGCCGCGTAATAATAGGCGTCCTGATAATCGATCGGCGGCACGTTCAGCTTGGCCCAATCGGGCGGCGTCATCGTCTGCCACATCCGGAACGCTTTCAGCCGCCAGTCGAGCATCCATTCGGGCTCGTCCTTCTTGGCCGAAATGAAGCGGACCGTATCCTCGGTCAGGCCCTTGGGCGCGAAGTCGGTCTCGATATCGCTGGCCCAGCCATGCTCATAATCGGCGACCTTGGCGGCGGCCTCATGCGCGGCGGCGTCCTTGATCGGGGTGTCGGTCATGCGCTGATCCTCCCCTCCCGCTTGCGGGAGGGGTCGGGGGTGGGCCTGTCGGGCATGAGCACTGGCCCACCCCAAACCCCTCCCGCAAGCGGGAGGGGCTTTATCAAACTACTCAAACTAACCCCCCCCAGCGCCCCGCGCACCGCGCCATTGACTGCGCCCCAATGCGGCTGAACGCGGCAATTGCCCTCCAGCGCGCAATCGTGCCGCGCCTCGTCGACACAGGCGGTCATGGCAATCGGTCCTTCGACCGCCTCGATAATGTCAGCCAGCGAAATCGCCGCTGCCGGCCGCGCCAGACGAATGCCGCCGCCGGTGCCGCGGGTCGATGTCATCAGGCCCGCGCGCGTCAGCAGGCTCACCAGTTTTTGCGCCGTCGGCAACGGAACACCGGTTTCTTCGGCCAGCGTCCCCGCATTAACCTTGGTCCCGCCGCAATGGCGGGCGGCGGCGCTCATCAGCACCACGGCATAATCGGCAAGCTGCGACAGGCGCATGTTTTTCCTTGGTTTTGCGACTCACTGGCCAATCAGACCAATTTCATCCGATTAGATAGGCGAAGCGGTGGTTGGGTGCAAGCGATCGAAAAATCCTCCTTGTGACTGCGAAGCAGTCATGGGGAGGTGGCCCCGCAGGCGTCGGAGGGGCAGCACCTCTCGACATTAAAATGGTTTCACGCAGAGGGCGCAGAGGAAGCAGAGACCGCAAAGAGATTGTGCTTTCCGGGAAAGCCGCTTGCGGTTGCGACTTCGTGGTTGCCGCAGCGACCGAAATGAAGGCGGCCTCCCGGCCGCAAACCAAAATCTCTGCGGTCTCTGCTTCCTCTGCGTTCTCGGCGTGAACCCAAAAAACCCTCCCCGTGGCGGCTTCGCCGTCACAGTGAAGATTTCACGTATCCGTAATCAACGGACTCACCTGGCCGCGCAGCCGGTTGCGGCCCTCGGTGGTGGCGGTGGTATAGGCGCTGGGCTTCGCCAGCTGTCCCGGCGTCACCCCGGCAAAGCGCTTAACTTCGCGGATCAGGTGCGACTGGTCGTAAAAGGCCTCGGCCAGCGCCGCGTCGTCCAGTTTCACGCCGCGCGCCAGCGCCGACGCCGCGCGCAGCGCGCGATATTTGCGCGCCAGCATCTTGGGTGACACGCCGTAAAAGCGCTTGGTCATCCGCTCGACCGAGCGCGCCGACATGCCCGTCGCGGCGATCAGGTCCTCGATTTGTGGCGACAGATTGGCCATCAGCCACTGGTCCACCGTGCGGGTGAACCACAATGGCGCGGGATCGCCGCGGCGCATCATTTCGCGCGCCAGTTTCTGCAGCATGCCAAGCCGCACCAAATCGCAATCCGCATCGGCAATCGCCTGCGCCACTTCGTAAATCCAGTCGCCGAACACTTCGTGCGCGGGCAGCGCGCGATCGGTAAACTTGTCGGCTTCCGGCCCCATCAGCGTCGCCCAGCCGCCCGGCATAAATCCCATACCGCACACATACACCGGACCATGACAGACGGCGCGCACCGGCGCAGTCGTCGGGCCGATGATGGTCGCGCCCCACGCCTCGCATACCAGTCCATTGGCGAAATGATATTCGCCCGGGCTGTTGTTCAGCCGCAGGCGGAACTGCGGCCGGTCGGCACGCTCCAGCTCGTCAAAATGCGCAACTGGCAAATCTGCGAAGTAAAGGGTCGAAATCAGCTCGGCCAGATCGGCGTCCGGCAGAAAATAACGGATGGGTTGCCCCAGTTGTTCGCTCATCGTCGTTGCCCGTCGACGCCCCATAGCGTGGCGACAGCCATAAGCATCTGCCGAACAAAGAAAAGGCAAAAAGACACCCGGCAGGGGAATCCCCCGCCGGGCGCTGGAGGGTGGAAGGTTCCACACCGTCCAACGGTCTGGTCCCCCCCGGGTCGCAGGGGGCGAATGTCACGGTCCGGTTGATTCGCCATAGGACAGAAACGACAGAAACGCGTTTCATGATGAAATGCTTCAAATTGAAGCGGACGGGGTGGGGGAGGTTAATGCTGTCGCTTCCGTCGTCATTGCGAGCGCAGCGAAGCAATCCAGAGGGGCTTGTCACAACCCTGGATTGCTTCGCTACGCTCGCAATGACGCTCTATTATTGAGCCACGGCAGCCCTAAATCCCGTCATTCCTGCGCCTTGATCCACGCCTCGACGCGCCGGTCGAGCACCGCCAGCGGCATCGGCCCGCCGGTCAGCACCACATCGTGAAATCCGCGCCAATCGAATTTCTTGCCCAGCCTGTCCATCGCGCGCTGGCGCAATTCCATGATTTTCAGCTTGCCGACGGTATAGGCCGTCGCCTGCCCCGGATAGACGATATAGCGCTCGATCGCCTTCACAATATCGCCCTCGGGGTTGGGCGTGTTGTCCTTCAGATACTGGATCGCCTTCTCGCGGCTCCAGCGCTTGTCGTGGATGCCGGTATCGACCACCAGCCGGCACGCGCGCCACAGTTCCATCCCCAGCCGTCCGAAATCGCTATAGGGGTCGGTGTAAAAGCCCATGTCCTTGCCCAGTTCCTCGGTATAAAGGCCCCAGCCTTCGGTATAGGCGGTGAAGCCGGCAAAGCGGCGGAACGGCGGCACATCTTTCAGTTCGGTCTGCACCGCGCGCTGCAAATGGTGGCCCGGCACGCCTTCATGATAGGCCAGCGCCTCCAGCTCGGTTTTGGGCATGTCGCGCAGATTATACAGGTTGACGTAATACACGCCGGGCCGCGAACCATCGGGCGCGGGCGACTGGTAAAAGGCCTTGCCCGCCGATTTCTCGCGGAACGCCTCGACCGCCTTGATGCTCAGCGGCGATTTGGGCAGCACGCCGAAATATTCGGGCAGCTTTGCCTGCATCGCCGCCATTCGTGCTTCGGCCTCGGCGATATAATCCTCGCGGCTGGTGTGATAGAATTTGGGGTCGGTGCGGACGTAGGTGAAAAATTCCTGCAACGTCCCCTTGAACCCGACCTTGGTCATGATCGCGCGCATCTCGCCGTGGATGCGCTTCACTTCCGACAGCCCCAGATCGTGGATCTGGCCCGCGGTCATGTCGGTGGTGGTATAGCTCGCCAGCAACGCGCGATAATAATTTGCCCCGTCGGGCAGCCGCCACACCCCGTCGTCGGTCGGCGCGGCGGCCATCTGTCGCTCCATCTCGGCGCGCAAGCGGCGATAGGCAGGCGCAGCGCTCTCGCTCCACGCTTTTACTGCGGCCATGTTCAGCGCCTGCCGCCGTTCGGCGGTAACTTCCAGCTTGGCGATCTTGCCGCGGAAATCGTCGAGCAAAGTCTGTCCCGACAATTGCATGTCGCGGCCCGACCGCGACAGATTGTCGATGTCGCTGATAACATAGGGATAGACCCATTTCGGCGGCTGGATACCGGCGGCGAAGCGCTTGGCGCTCTCGGCGGTCAGCGCGTCGATCTGCGGCCCCAGCCCGCCGAGCCTGCTGATATAGGCCTCGGCCTCGGCCTCATTGGCCACGCGGTGGATGTTGATCAGGAACGCGGGCAGACCGCTATGCGCGCCGTTCATCTGGTCAAAAATATAATCGTGATTGCGATAGGCGAACAGCGACGCCGACCGCTTGGCAATGTCGTCGAACAGCTGGACCGACAGCTGCTCATCGGGCGACAGGCCGGCAGGATCAAAGCTGGTCCGCATGGCCGACGCAGTCGCCTGCAGCAATTTTTCGCGCGCCACTTCGGCCTCGTCGCCGATGCTATCCCATCGCCCATAATCATCGTCGCGCACCCCGCGATAGGATTTGGACTGCGGCGACATGGACAGTTGCGCGGCGTCATAGGCGTTGAAAAAGGCAGCGAGTCCAATACCTTGCGCTGGTGCAGCGGGGGCAGGGGCGGCGCTCTCCGGTGCGCGTTGCTGCGCCGCACAGGCGGCGAGCGCCAGGGCCAGGGTGGATACGGTGATCAGGCGCAGGGGCGACATATATCTCTCCATCTTTCGGTCGCCGTCAGGCTTGCCATAGCCCCTTGGCTGGCGCAATGGCCGCCCATGACGCTGCTCGCCACGCTCGCCGATACTATGTTCGCGCTCGCCCGCCCCATGGTCCACGCCAGCGATGCCGAAGCCGCGCACAGCCTGACCATCACAGCGCTCGAACGCTTGCCGCGTGCACGCTGCGCGACAACTTCGCCAACTTTGGCCACGACGCTGGCGGGCATCGCATTTCCGAACCCCATCGGCCTCGCTCCCGGGTTCGATAAGGATGCGCGCGTGCCCCACGTCATGCCCCACTTCGGCTTCGGCTTTGTCGAGGTCGGTACGCTCACCCCGCTGCCGCAAGACGGGAACCCGCGTCCGCGCGTGTTTCGGTTGACCAAAGACCGGGCGGTCATAAACCGATTGGGCTTCAACAACGGCGGACAGGATGCCGCGATCCGGCGTCTCGCCGCCTTCCACCGCACCGCGCCCGCCGTGCCGCTGGGCATCAACATCGGCGCGAACAAGGACAGCGCGGATCGCATCGCTGACTATGCGCGCGGCATGGCGGCGATGGCCCCGCTTGCCGACTATATCACCGTCAATATCTCTTCGCCCAACACACCGGGCCTGCGCGCGCTACAGGATAAAGGCGCGCTCGAAGCCCTGCTTGAAGCGGTCCGCGCGGCTGCAACAGTGCCCAAACCCATTTTCCTGAAAGTCGCACCCGATCTCGTGCCCGCAGACATCGACGATATTGTTGCGGTCGCCATCGACCGCAAACTGGATGCGCTGATCGTCAGCAACACCACAATCACCCGTCCGCCGCTCACCGACGCGCAGGCAGCGGAAACCGGCGGCCTGTCTGGCGCACCCCTACGCGATCTGGCGCAGCAGCGGCTGGTCGATTTCCGCCGGGCCAGCGGCGGGGCGATTCCGCTGATCGGTGTTGGCGGCATCGCCAGCGCCGACGACGCCTGGACACGCATTCGTGCCGGCGCTTCGCTGGTCCAACTCTATTCGGCGCTGGTGTTCGAAGGGCCGGGACTGGCGGGCCGCATCGCGCGCGGGCTGGAAGCATTAGCGAGGCGCGATGGATTCTTGCGCGTGGCCGATGCGGTTGGGGTCGATGGCTGACGGGGTTGCGCTGCCCGCCGCAGCGCGCCAAGGTTGCACGATGACAAAGAAACTCTTCGCGCTCGTCGCGGCGGTCCTGCTCGCCGTCCCACAATTCGCCATCGCCCAAGGCGTCACCAGCAGCGCCGATCCGCGGGCCACGCTGGCGGGCAAGGAAATCCTGACCAAGGGTGGCACCGCAGCCGATGCTGCCATTGCGATGATGCTGGTGTTGACCCTTGTCGAACCGCAGTCCAGCGGCGTCGGCGGCGGTGGTTTTCTAGTCCATCACGACGCGGCCACCAACAAGATCGCCACCATCGACGGTCGCGAAACCGCTCCCGCCGCCGCAACACCCGATCGATTCCTCGGCCCCGACGGTAAGCCGCGCGGCTTCATCGACATCGTGCCCGGTGGGCTTTCGGTGGGCGTCCCCGGCAACCTCCGCCTTGCCGAACTAGCGCACAAACAATGGGGCAAGCTTGCTTGGGCCGATTTGTTTGCGCCCGCTATCCGCCTCGCGGACGAGGGGTTTGAGGTCACGCCCGCGTTGCAGACCTGGCTGATCCGCTTCGAGCCGCTGTGGAAGGATTTTCCCGCCGCGCGCTCGCTATACTATATCGACGGAAAACCCGCTCCCGTCGGCGCGCGCATCCGCAACCCGGCCTATGCTGCGCTATTGCGCGACGTGGCCAAACGGGGACCCGCAGCCTTCTACACCGGGGTCAATGCCCGCGCGATCAGCGACGCGGTGGCGAAAGCCGCGCGCAATCCAGCGGTGCTGACCGCATCGGACCTTACCAGCTATCAGGCCAAGCCGCGTGACGCGGTCTGCACCACTTACCGCGTCTATCGGGTTTGCGGCATGGGTCCGCCCTCGTCCGGCGCGACGACGGTGTTCGGCATCCTTGGCATGCTCGAGGGCTTTGACATGAAGGCGATGGGCAAGGACAGTCCGATGAGCTGGCACTTGCTCGCGGAGGCGATGCAGCTCGCCTATGCCGACCGCGAAACCTACCTCGGCGATGCCGATTTCGTCGACGTGCCGGTGAAGGGCCTGCTCGACAAAGCCTATCTCGCGGGCCGCGCGCAAGCGATTTCTCCCTTCGGCGGGGCAGGGGCCTACACCCCCGGCACGCCCCCCGGTGCGCCCGCGCGCACCCGATCGGGCCCAGTCGCGGAAAGCGGCACCACCCACTTCGTCGCCACCGATAAATATGGCAATGTCGCCAGCTACACCTCGACCATCGAAAGCGTGTTCGGCAGCCATCTGATCGCCAATGGCTATTTCCTCAACAACGAACTCACCGATTTCGATCACAGCCCGGTCAACGCACGCGATGGCGCACCGGCCGCCAACCGCGTGGCACCTGGCAAGCGCCCATTGTCCTCCATGTCGCCGACCATCGTTTACGGCCCCGACGGCAAAGTCATCCTCGCGGTCGGCTCGGCGGGGGGCAAGCGCATCATCATGCACGTCACAAAGACACTGATCGGCGTACTCGATTGGGGACTGTCGGCGGAGGAGGCGATCAAATTGCCCAACCTCTATTTCGGCCGCGGCGGCGTGCTGATCGAAGATAGCGCTACGGGCAAGGCACTCGCGGAAAAGATGAAGCCCTTTGGCTACAGCGTCACTCCTACCGACCTCGGCTCGAAACTTAACGCTGCTGAACGGGTTGGCGACGCATGGCGCGGTGCCGCCGATCCTCGCGGCCCCGGCAGTTCGGCAGTCGACGACGCCCCACCGCAAGGATAGGGTCGATCAGACAATAGTCACCATAGTGCTGAGCTTGTCGAAGCACGTGTCAAAAGCGTAGACACCGGCTTGTTCGAGTGCCACGCCCTTCGACAGGATCAGGGCTACGGTGTAGTAAAATTGCTGCCCGGGAGAGCAGAAAAATATGAAACTCACCAACCCACACCTCGATCAGTTTCCCAGTCTGGTCGCGATGTTTTTCGATCGCGCGGAAAAGGGCGGCGAGTCTCCCTTTCTGTGGCGCAAGTCTGACCGCGTCTGGCAGCCCTTAAGCTGGCGGCAGGTCGCCAATCAGGTCGCCGCGCTCGCCCATAATTTGCGCGAACTGGGGCTGAAGGACGGCGACCGGGTGGTCCTTGTCAGCGAAAACCGCCCAGAATGGTGCATTGCGGATCTTGGCATCATGGCCGCGGGATGCGTTACCGTGCCGACCTATACCACCAACACCGAACGCGATCACCAGCACATTCTGGACAACAGCGGCGCTCGCGCCGTCATCGTGTCGACCGCCAAACTGGCACGCAGCCTGATGCCCGCCGTCACCCGCTCGGACGCAAGCATCGTCATCACGATGGAAAGCCTTCGCGTCGGCCAGCAGGGCGATGTCGCGGTGCACGACTGGGCCCCGCTCGTTACCGGCGGCGCGGCATGGCTCGATACGGCGGTGGCGCGCGGCAAAGCGATGCAACGCAGCGATCTAGCCTGCCTGATCTACACCAGCGGCACTGGCGGCGCGCCGCGCGGTGTAATGCAGCACCACGGTGCCATCCTCCACAATGCAGCAGGCGCAGCTGAAGTGCTGGTCAATGATTTCGGTATCGGTGATGAAGAGGCGTTCCTGTCCTTTCTACCGCTCAGCCACGCCTATGAACATTCGGGTGGCCAGTTCCTGCCCATCATGGTCGGCGCGCAAATTTATTACAGCGAGGGCCTCGAAAAGCTCGTCTCGAACATCGAAGAGACGCGTCCGACCATCATGGTGGTGGTCCCGCGTCTGTTCGAAGTCATCCGCGCGCGCATGATCAAGAGCGTTGAGAAACAGGGCAAGCTCGCCAACTTCATGCTGAAACAGGCGATGCGCGTCGGCGCCAAGGATTACGATCGCCGCATGGGGCTGCTCGACCGCCCGCTCGACAAATTGCTTGACCGCATGTTCCGCCCCAAAATCCAGCAGAAATTCGGCGGGCGGCTGAAGGCGCTGGTCTCTGGCGGCGCGCCGCTAAACCCCGATATCGGCGTCTTTTTCCACTCGATCGGCATGACCCTGCTGCAAGGCTATGGCCAGACCGAGGCAGGTCCGGTGATCAGCTGCAACCGCCCTAGCGTGGGCATCAAGATGGACACCGTCGGCCCGCCGCTGATGAACACCGAGGTGCGCATCGCCGACGACGGCGAGATATTGGTGCGCGGCGAACTCGTCATGCACGGCTATTGGCGCAACGAAGCCGAAAGCGCGCGCGTGCTCATCCCTGATCCTGCCGAACCCGCCAAGGGCCCATGGCTGCATACGGGTGACATCGGCCATATTGACGAAGCCGGGCGCATCGTCATCACCGACCGCAAAAAGGACCTGATCGTCAACGACAAGGGCGACAATGTCTCGCCGCAGCGGGTTGAGGGCATGCTCACGCTCCAACCCGAAATTTTGCAGGCGATGGTTTATGGCGACAAGCGCCCGCACCTGGTCGGTATCATCATGCCCGATCCCGAATGGATGAACGAATGGGCCGAGGCCAATGGGCTTCCGCATGATTATGCGCTGCTGCGTGAACATGACAAGTTCCGCACTGCCGTTCGCGCTGCAGTCGACCGCGTTAACGAACAATTGTCGGTCATTGAAAAGGTGCGCAAATTCGACTTCGCCGACGAAGCCTTCACTATCGAAAATGAACAGATGACCCCGTCAATGAAAATTCGCCGCCACGTGCTGCGCGAGGTTTATGGCGCACGGATTGCAGCGCTTTATGGGGCGGGGTGAAAGATACAGCCAAACTGTCGTCGTCCCGGATTTGATCCAGGACAACAAGCCACGATTCGCGCGTTGTCCCGGATTAAGTCCGGGACGACGAGAGCGTTGCTAACCTACCGCCCCGCCTCGGCTGCCTTCCGGTACGGCACAAATTCGCCAAACACACAGGTCGGCCCGCGGATGCCGCTGGTCCGGTCGACCAGATGGAAGAAATCGCCCTTGCAGGTGCCAGTACCGTAGCTGCGAATGACCATGATGTCATTGTCGCGCGCCAGCCCGGGGCAACTGCCCTTCAGCTGGTTGCGGTACACCAGATTGCCTGACGCGCGGTAGAGCAGGATGTCGTCCGACACGCGGATCGTCTGGTAACTACGGCTGTTGGCGTTCAGGCAGTTGACCGGCGCGCCCGCCACTTTGCCCGCCAGCTGTTTGTCAAGAATTTCCATCTGCTTGGGCGTCAGCGCCTCGGCGCGGGGTTCGGCCGATCCGCCGCTGGGGGCGCACCCGGCCAACAGCGCTGCGGTGGTCGCGCTCCCAATTGCGGTCAAAAATCTTCGCGTCATGACCCATCTCCTGTGCTGTGCGCCCAGTCTGCGTGCGCTATGCTGAACCGGTGCTGAAGCCCGCCTAGGCCGCATCCTTTAGTGCGCGAATTTCGCCCAGCCGTTCGGCGGTCGCCGCGCGCAAAAACGGGTTGGTCGCTCGTTCGGCACCGATGCTGGTCGGCACCGTCGCCTCCCCACGTGACCGCATCGCCTCCACCTCGGCCAGCCGCGCTGCCAGCGCGCCATTGTCTGGCTCGACCGTCACAGCAAAGCGTGCGTTCGACAGCGTATATTCGTGTGCGCAATAGACGCGTGTATCGTCCGGCAGCGCGCCCAGCGCCTGCATATTGGCGAACATCTGCTCCGCCGTGCCTTCGAACAGACGGCCACAGCCCATTGCGAACATGGTGTCGCCGACAAAGATCGCGGCATCATCGGCGAAATGATAAGCGATATGCCCCGCAGTGTGCGCTGGTACGTCCCACACTTGCGCCGCAACACTGCCTAGCATCACCGTGTCGCCGCCCGCGACCAGCCGTTCCAGCGACGGAATTCTCGCGGCTTCGGCGACGGGCCCAGTGATAGTGCAGCTGGTTGCCGCCTTGATCGCCGCGTTGCCGCCGGTGTGGTCGGGGTGCCAATGGGTGTTCCAGATATCGCTGATCGTCCACCCGCGCGCCGCCGCAGCGTCCAGCACCGGTTCGGCTACAGCCGGATCGACCACCGCCGTCGCGCCGCTGACCGGTTCGTGCACCAGCCAGACATAATTGTCGCTCAGCACCGGAATGCGGACGATTTCAAGCGCCATCGCTGTCCTCCGTCGGAGCTGGCCCCGACTGTTCCCACAGCTCGATCTTGATGCCGTCGCAGTCGACGATCCAGGCGAATTTGCCATATTCCTCAGCCTGCTCGCCCAAAATCTCAATCCCTTCGCCGCGCAATTTGGCGACCATCGCATCGCAATCATCGACGCGCAGATTGATCATGAAGGCGGCGGTGCTGGGGGCAAAATAGTCGCTGTCCTGTCCAAAGGGCGACAGGACCGAATAGGGATCCTCCTGCGCCTCGCCCGACCAGGCCAGATTCGCCCCCCATGGCCCGCCAATGCCCAGATAGCGTTGATACCAGGCCTGCGTCGCCTTCGGGTCCGCTACCTTATAGAATATCCCGCCCAGTCCAGTAATCTTCGCCATTGCTACCACGCGCCCGTATTGGGCATGGACACCCAGGGTTCTTGCGGCGGCAATTGGCCGTCCTGCAACAGCTCGACCGAAATACCGTTGGGCGATCGTACGAACGCCATATGCCCATCGCGCGGTGGGCGGTTTATGGTGATTCCTGCGTCCATCAGCCGCTGGCACGTGTCGTAGATGTTCTCGACGCGGTAGGCGAGGTGGCCAAAATTACGCCCACCGGTGTAGGCCTCAGGTGCGCCGCCGTCGGCGGGTGGCCAGTTATAGGTCAGCTCTACCTCCGCCACGCCTTCCTGCCCCGGGCAAGCGAGAAAAATAAGCGTGTAGCGCCCCGCTTGGCTGTCGAACCGCCGCACTTCTTCAAGCCCGATGAGATTGAAAAAGCGCACCGTCGCATCGGGATCGCTGACGCGGATCATGCTGTGCAGATATTTGGCCATGGGCTGGAGTATAGTGCCCTGCGGCGCAAATTAAACCCGTCATTGCGAGCACAGCGAAGCAATCCAAGGTGGTTTACGCTGGCCCTAGATTGGGTCGCTGCGCTCGCAATGACAACTAGATTCTGAGCGCCTGCCCCTCATAATTCTCGAACATCGCCACGACCGCATCCGGCACGGGCGTCGATGGCCCGCGCGCCTCGCTGACATGCACCGATACTTCCATGCCGGTGGCACGCAGGTCATCGCGGCCGGCGCCATGCAGCTCGAACAGAAATGTCATCGAGCTGCGCCCGATACGGCTGCACCGCACGCAAATGTCGATTTCCTCGTCGAGCAGGATCGGGGCTTTGTAATCCACCTCGGCGCGCGCGACATGGAATTCGGCGTGCTTCTGCTCGCCATCATACATGCCGACCGCGCGCCAATATTCGGTGATGCCGATGTCGAAATATTCCAGGTAACGGCTGTTGAACACCACCGCCTGCGCATCAATCTCGGCATAGCGGACGCGCTTTTTCTGGCTGAATTTGAAATCGGCGCGCGGCATATTGGTCCCCTGAAAACTGGTCAGCGACCCATGCCAGCCACGGTTGCCAGCAGCAAGCCTATGTCGGCATCGCGCGACAGCCGGTGATCGCCGTCCTTGATCAACGTCACCGTCACCGTATCGCTGGCCAGCGCCGCCGCCAGCTGCAACGCAATGTCCCACGGCACATCATCGTCGCGCTGGCCATGGAGCAAGTGGACGGGGCAGGCGAGGGGGATGGGCGCACCATCCAGCAACCGGTTTGCCTCCCCCGACTGCCACAGCGCGCGCGTGGTAACATAGGGCTGGTCGCCATAGGGGGTGTCCTGTAACAGCACCCCTTCGGTCTGGATGATCGCCTTTTGGGCATCGGTGAAGCCCCAGTCGGTAAAATCGGGCGCGGCGGCGATGCCGACTAGCCCCGCCAGCCGTTCGGACGACAGCACCAGCGCGGCGAGCAGCATCACCCATCCGCCCATCGAACTGCCGACCAGCACTACCGGCCCCACCACGCGCGCCGCAATCAAATCCAGCACATCGTCGCGCCAGTCGATCAATGTCTGGTCGCCAAAGCGCCCTGCCGACAATCCGCACCCGGCATAATCGAACAGCAAGCACGCCTGACCGCGCGCGGCGCAATCCGCCATCAGCGCCTGTGCCTTGCTGCCTGCCATGTCGGACATATATCCGGGCAGGAACACCACCGTCGGCGTGCTTCCAAGCAAGTGATGATAGGCGAGCGCCGGGCGGTCGGGGCGGGGGTGCAAACTGGGCGGGGGCGCGGTCATGAGCCCCGTTTGTCATTGCTTTGTTGTGCCCGCAATGTCGGCATTGATCAATCGCGCAGGAAAATCTCTTCGATCCGCAAACCAAACACGTCGGCAATGCGAAACGCCAGCGGGAGCGAGGGGTCATATTTGCCCGTTTCTATGGCGTTGACCGATTGCCGCGACACGCCCAGCGCCTCGGCCAATTGTTGCTGGTTCCAGCCGCGTTCGGCGCGCAGGACCTTCAGACGGCTTTTCATGCCCGCCACCGTGCGAGGACACCGCCAAATCCCAGCATCGCCAGCCAGATTGCGCCAACCCATTGCGGGCCGCTCGCCACCACCCCGAACACATTCAAAAACTGCCACACGGTGACGATGGTCAGCGTCAGCGCGGTGGCCCACAAAGTCTGCTTGGCGAACAACAGCCGCTGATACTCATCATCGCATTCGACCAACAGCCGGAAAATGGCCCAGAAAACGGCGATGATGGGCAGCGCTGATACCAGCGCCAATCCAGTGAGCAGCACCGGACCATGCTCCGCTCCATTGCGTGCGAGGCTTAGGCAGCCAATCAACGCCCCGATATAGGCCGACATGGCTCCGGCGATCCGGAACATATAGCGTTGCATATACGGCGGCATCTTCTGCGCTTGGTCCATGTCACTTCTCCTGTGTGCATGGGGCTATGACCATCGGCTACCAATGCTGATGGAAAGGTCCCCAATCCAAATGTCAAACGACCCTTACAAATGGCACGATCATTTGTCAAGCGACCTTTCCAAAAAGGTGATGATCCTTGTCTTGCGTGCCGCTGCGCGCCCGCCCCCTTGCTCCGCTGCGCCTGCACTGGCAAAGGAGCGCTCGCGCAATTCCGTGCCTGAAAGCTGTGTAATTCCCATGTCCGACATGATCCGCGTTACCCTTCCCGATGGCTCAGCCCGTGAAGTCGCGCGCGGGACTACCCCGGCGGACATCGCCGCCGCCATCGGCCCGGGCCTCGCCAAGGCGGCGCTTGCCGCGCGTGTCGATGGCGAGGTGCGCGACATCATGCGTCCGCTGGAAAGCGACACCAACCTCGCGCTGATCACCGCAAAGGACGAGGCCGACGCGCTCGAACTCGCACGCCACGATTTCGCACACATTATGGCCGAGGCGGTGCAACGGCTTTTCCCCGGCACGCAGATCACCTTTGGCCCGGCGACGGCGGATGGTTTTTACTACGACTTCGCGCCCACAGCCGATCACGGCCCCTTCCGCGACGAAGAGCTGCCGCTGATCGAGGAGGAAATGCGCCGCATCATCGCCGCCGACAAGCCGCTGCGCCGCGAGGTCATGGCGCGCGACGATCTAATCGCGCGCTGGCGGGCTGATGGCGAGACGTTCAAAGCCGAATGGGCCGCCGAATTGCCAGAGGGCGAAGAACTTAGCGTTTACTGGTCAGGTGATGACTGGATGGACATGTGCCGCGGCCCGCACCTGGCCTCGACCGGCAAGCTCGACCCGCAAGCGTTCAAGTTGACGCGCGTCTCGGGCGCTTATTGGCGGGGGGATCAGAAAAATGCGCAACTTTCGCGCATTTATGGCACCGCATGGCTGAATAAGAGACAACTCGACGCCCACCTCCTCCGCCTTGAGGAGGCCGCCAAGCGCGACCATCGGCGGCTGGGGCAGGAGTTGGACCTGTTCCACCTGCAGTCCGAAGCACAGGGCAGCGTGTTCTGGCACCCCAAGGGCTATGTCATCTATCGCGCGCTTGAGGATTATATGCGCCGGGCAATCAAGGCGGCGGGCTATGACGAGATCAAGACGCCGCAGCTGATGGACGTGCGCCAGTGGGAGCAATCGGGCCATTGGGGCAAATATGCCGAGAATATGTTCGCGGTGCCCGACATCGTGCCGGATGGCGAAGGCGCGCCGACGGTGGCCGCCGATGCCGACTGGATGGCGATGAAGCCAATGAACTGCCCGGCGCACATCATGGTGTTCCGCCAAGGCATCAAATCCTATCGCGATCTGCCGCTGCGCTTCTACGAAAATGGCTGCTGTCACCGTAACGAGGCGCATGGCGCGCTGCACGGCATCATGCGCGTGCGGCAGTTCACGCAAGACGACGCGCATATCTTCTGCCGCGAAGATCAGATCGTCGACGAGGTGCGCGCCTTCTGCGCGCTGGTCGACCGCATCTACAGGGATTTCGGCTTCAGTTATGCGATCAAGCTGGCACTGCGCCCCGAAAAGCGCTTCGGCAGCGATGCCGACTGGGACAAGGCGGAGAGCGAGCTGCGCGACGCGGTAACGGCCGCCGGTCTCGCCACGCCCGAATTCGGCTGGGAGGAGCTGCCCGGCGAAGGCGCTTTCTATGCGCCCAAGCTCGAATGGCATCTGACCGACGCGATCGGCCGCACCTGGCAGGTCGGCACGCTGCAGTCAGACCGGGTGCTGCCCGAACGACTCGACGCCAGCTATGTCGGGGAGGATGGCGCGCGCCATCGCCCGGTGATGCTGCACCGCGCGATCTTCGGCACCTATGAACGTTTTATCGGCATTCTCATCGAGGAATATGCCGGGCGCTTCCCGATGTGGCTCGCGCCGGTGCAGGCAGTAGTGGCGACGATCACGTCGGATGCTGATGGTTATGCCCAAGACGTGTTTAGGCAGCTGGAAGCTACCGGAATCCGCGCGGAAGCCGATCTGCGCAACGAGAAGATCAATTTCAAAGTGCGCGAACATAGCCTCGCCAAAGTCCCGCAACTGCTGGTGGTCGGCAAGCGCGAGGCCGAAGAGCGGACCGTGGCGCTGCGCACTCTGGGCCAAGAGGGGCAGCGGGTCATGCCGCTGGACGAAGCCATCGCGATGCTGACGGCGGAGGCGACACCTCCCGATCTCAGGGCCTAACGGGTGCGTGCACTCATCGTCGCGTCGCTGGGCATCAACATCGCGGTGCTGGTGCCGGTTTGCTTCAGCTTGCTTGCTAAGTCGGACTGGACGCTGGCGGCCTATGGTGCGGACAGCCCCGCGCGCGGGATCCTGTTGTCCATCTATCTCGCTATATTGGTGGCGTCGGCAGGCCTTCTGTTCAAACCCGTGCCGACGATGGTCGCGGCGCTGTTGATGGTGCAGGTGCTGTACAAGCTGACGACGCCTATCACCGTTGGTACGCTTAGCAATCCGGTCGTTATCAGCAATCTTGCCATCGCCGCCTTTCATTGCCTGACACTGGCCGCAATTTGGAATGGCCGACAGGCTTAACCTACTCAGAGGAGCTGTTCATGAGGTTCAAGACCTTCGTTTTCTCCCTTGCTGCAACGGTAGCCCTGTCGGGCTGCGATGCCGCCAAGGACGTCGGTGCTGGCGTTGAAAAGGAAATGGCCAAGGCCGAAGCCGAGGCCAGCCGCACGCCTGCGCAACGCTGCCAATGACAGGATGCATGGCGGTATGGGCAGCAGCATTGATGCCGACCCTGACGTTGCCTTCATGCAGGGAATGATTCCACACCATCAAGGCGCAGTCGACATGGCGCGCGTGGTGCTGGAGCATGGCAAGGACCCCGAAGTCCGCGCGCTCGCCGAAATGGTGATCAAGGCGCAGGAGGCGGAAATCAAGCAGATGCAGGCTTGGCTCGCCAAACGCGGCGCACAGCCAGCCGCCGCACCGGACATGCCGGTGGCGAGCGACGGGGTCGACCACAGCAAGATGGGGCATTGAGGGTCAGGCAATACCGGCTGACGAGGTTGATGTATTTTGAGGATTACCATTTTGTTCAGAGGACCAGCGCTTGAACGATGGCCATGAGCCTGCCCGGTTTGCCGGGTCGAGCGTAGAGTCTGCGTCCCCGCGCCGTCGTAGGCTGTGGAATCTCGTTCCTCTCATTCTGCTTGTCGGCATAGCATTGTTGGCGCTCGGCTATCACAATGCGACCCGCGACCCAGTCATTCGGACAGCGACCGTCGCGTTCGCCGACTGGCCGACAGGTACGCCGCCGCTCAGGGTGCTGCACATCTCAGACATCCATGTCGCCGGACCCGACATGCCGCCTGAGCGGCTAGAGCGAATAGTTGCCAAGTTTAACCGATTACACCCTGACCTCGTGACCATTGGCGGCGATTTGGTCAGCGAAAAGCGAATGGCCACCCACATCTATGCGCCCGACGAAGTCGTTGCACCATTGGGAGCCCTGCGTGCGCGCTTAGGAGTGGTAGTGGCGCTAGGTAATCACGATCACTGGTATGCGCCCGCCAAATTGCGGGCTGGGCTCGAACGGCGCGGCATAACCGTGCTCGCAAATGAGGCAGTGCGGCGCGGGCCACTGATCATCGGCGGCGTAGATGATGATTATTCGGGCAATGACGATGTGCCCAAGACATTTAACGCGATGGGCGCCTTGGGCCCCGGGCCACGGATATTGGTTACGCACAGCCCAGATATTGTGCCTGAACTGCCACATCCTGTCGGCGCAACACTGGCCGGACATACGCACTGCGGGCAAATCCGACTGCCGCTTATCGGAGCCTTCACATACATTTCCCGCTATGGTGACCGTTATGCTTGTGGCGTGATCAAGGATCCCAATGGCCCGGTGGTGGTCGGTGCGGGTCTTGGCACCAGTATCTTGCCGTTGCGTTATGGGACGCCACCCGATGTCTGGCTAATCACTTTTCGCAAGGCGCAATGAACGAGCTCTTGCGACTGCTGGCTGAGACAACGGGTTTAACGCCCTCTGCACTCGCGCTCGCCACCGCCATGACTTTTGGCGCGGCGGTCATTCGCGGGCTGACAGGATTTGGGTTGGCAATCATTCTGGTGCCGCTGCTGGGCTTGCTGATTGCCCCGGCGCAGGCGGTGGTGCTGTGCATATTACTGCAATTGCTGGTTGGCCCCGTTGGGTTGCCACGTATCCTGCGCGATTCGCACCGCCCCAGCGCGCTAGGCATATCCGCTGCGGCGCTGGTCACAACCCCACTGGGAATTGCGGCGCTCACCGCATTGTCGACGGATGGAGCGCGTTTGCTAATCGCATTGATCGCGCTTGGGGCCTTCGTCCTCATCCTTTTGCCACAGCACCCCGACGGCCACCGCCCGGGCTGGCTGGCCATTGGCGTGACGGGTGCCTTATCAGGTCTGCTCAATGGCTTTGCCGCGATGCCGGGGCCGCCCGTGGTGCCCTTTTATCTGCGACAGGCGCTGATGCCGCAGGCCGCCCGCGCTTCGATGATGCTGGTATTCTTTGCGACGGCGGTTGCGGGCACCGTCGCGGCATGGTGTGCAGGCTTGATCTACGGCCGGTTGTTCTTGCTCGCGCTGCTGCTGTTGGTTCCATTGCTGGCGGGCAATTTGCTGGGCGGATTGGCCTTTGGGAGAGTACCCGAACACTGGTGGCGCAGCATCGTCGGGCTGGTGCTGGCGCTCGCCGGGATTGGCGCAGTGGCGCGGCTGCTCGCCTGAAGCAGGGCTTGCGCGGCGTCCAATCGCTCGGCTAAAGCGCCGCACCGCAGATTTTCGGGGCAAAGGATTGGAGTTGAGCGACGGTTTGGCCAACAACAAGGGCATGGTGCGGGTAGGACGACCGGTGCCCGACGCCGGGGGGCGCAGTCGCTTTGGCCTGTCCGGCGTTTCCCAAAGCTATGACCCGCGCACCGTGGCGATCCGTCCCGACCTTGCCGACATTGCTGTCGCCGGCCAGCATTTTGCCCCGCACTATGCCGCACCGATGATGCGCAGCGTGCGCGTTGCAACGCCGCTGCGCTCGACCAGTGCAGGCGATGGGGAGACGCTGGGCGAGCTGCTGCCGGGCGAGGGTTTCGCATTGCTGGACGTGACCGGCGGGGTGGCGTGGGGCTATCGCTTGAACGACCATCTGGTCGGCTATTGCCCAGCTGCCGCACTCGGCTCGCCGATTGCGCCAACGCACCGTGTCGCTACCGCCGATGCGCCAATCCTTGCCTCAGCGGACGACAATGCCAGCCACGTCACCAGCTTTCCCGCTGGTGCGCTGGTGATGGGCAGCGCGTCTGGGGAATGGCTTGAGACACCGCACGGCTGGATGCGCCTCGCCGATCTGGAAGAACTCGCGGCGACAGGTGGCGCGGGCTGACACCATGCCATTTAGCCTGTTCATCGATGGTGCAGCGGGCACGACGGGCCTCGAAATCGCCGAACGACTTGCGGGGCGCAGCGAGTTTGCGCTGCTGCATCTGGATGATATCGACCGCAAGGATGCGGCAAAACGCCGTGATGCGCTCAATGCCGCTGATTTCGTCATCCTATGCTTGCCGGACGATGCGGCGCGCGAGGCGGCGGCGATGGTATCAAATCCCACGACGCGGATCATTGATGCATCGAGCGCGCACCGTGTCGCAGCAGGCTGGACCTATGGCTTTCCGGAACTGTCGGCGGCGCAGCGCGAAGCGATTGCAAATGCGCCGAGGGTTTCCAACCCCGGCTGCTATCCCACCGGCTTTCTGGCGCTGGTCGCGCCACTCGTTGCAGCGGGACTGCTCGATAGTGCGGCGCCGCTCACTTGCAATGCTGTGTCGGGCTATTCGGGCGGGGGCAAGGCGTTGATCGCGCGGTTTCGGGCGGACCCTGCGCTCGGTTTTCGCAGCTATGCACTTGGGCTCGACCACAAACATTTGCCCGAGATGCAGGCTTATGCACAGCTGAGGCAGCCCCCGGTGTTTGCGCCTGCGGTGGTACCGGTTCTGCGCGGAATGATCGTGGAAATTCCGCTCGTTGCTGGCTTTGCTGATGCTGATGCCGTGCGCGCCTGCCTGATCGGCCATTATGCCGGGAGCGCGGTAATTGTCCAAGGTTCAGCTGAGGACGGCGAGCTATTGCTGCGCGACGATGTGCCCGGCTGGGACGGGCTGGAATGGTTCTTGTTTTGCGGCGCGGGCGGGCAGATGCGCCTTGCTGCACGCCTCGACAATCTGGGCAAGGGCGCCAGCGGGGCATGCGTGCAGAACCTAAACCTGATGGCCGGATTGCCGGAAACAGCTGGCCTTCGGCTTTAGTGCACGGTGTCGAGCGCGGCATCGATCGACAAATAGGTGATCAGCCTCTCAATCTGGCGCCAACGTGCGAAGTGGATGTGGTTGCCCAACAGCCGGAACTGCTCCGCGCGCGCAGCGGCGGCAAAGCTGGCTTCGTCGCCGTGCTGGGCGATTAACAGGGTGGCATCGGTGACCGCACTGCGATCGGTAATCATGGGTGTGTGCAGCATGTCTGGTCCTGTGCTGGCGGCAGA
This sequence comes from Sphingopyxis sp. sgz302558, assembly GCF_057220455.1. NCBI lineage: Bacteria > Pseudomonadati > Pseudomonadota > Alphaproteobacteria > Sphingomonadales > Sphingopyxidaceae > Sphingopyxis > Sphingopyxis sp. sgz302558. The sequence continues at coordinate 215,864 of NZ_JBXPUZ010000002.1, forward strand.
GCAGCCGCAATAGCTGACACGCGTCAAAGGGGTGTTCCCGAACAGGCTGAATAATCTGGTAAGCATGTTGCGCCGCTTCGCTGGTCCGCCCTTTTCATGGCGCGGTTGGCCGTGTAGATGACGGCCATGCGCAAATTCCTCAAATATACCGCCATCCTGCTCGCCGTGCTGATAGTTGCGGGAGGGGCGGGTTTTTATTTCCTGTCGCGGCCCGATGTGGCGCGATTTTCGACCGCCGAGTTATCGGGGCGGGTGCCGGTCATGGCGAGCGTGCGGCCGGAGAGTTTCCCCACGATCCGCGTTCCGGAGGTCGTAGGTTTTGCAGCGGGTGCCGCTCCACGCGCGGCGAAGGGACTGGCGGTGACACGCTTTGCTGAAGGGCTCGACAATCCGCGCACCGTGCTGCCGCTGCCCAATGGCGACGTGCTGGTCGCCGAAAGCCAAAGCCCGCCGCGCAAGGACGGGGGAATTGAGGGCGCGGTAATGAAGCGGTTGATGTCGCAGGCCGGGGCGGGTGGCGCTTCGGCGAACCGCATCACCTTGCTGCGCGATGCTGATGGCGACGGTAAGGCCGAGGTTAAGCGGCCCTATATCACCGGGCTCAATTCGCCCTATGGCATGGCGCTGGTCGGCGACACGCTGTACGTTGCCAACACGGACGCGCTGCTTGCTTTTCCTTATGTCGCGGGTGCTGACAGTATCACCGCGAAGCCGCGCAAGTTGGCCGAGCTGCCTGCGGCGGGGACCAATCGCCATTGGACCAAGAGCCTGATCGCTTCGCCCGACGGCCAGCGGCTGTATGTCGGCGTCGGCGCCGACAGCAATATAGCCGAAAAGGGCATGGCGCGCGAGGTGAAGCGCGCGGCAATTCTGGAGTTCACCATCGCCAATGGCAAGTCGCGCATTTATGGCGCGGGTCTTCGTAATCCGGTCGGCATGGGGTTCCACCCTGTTGAAGCGACGCTGTGGACCGTGGTCAACGAGCGCGACATGCTGGGCAGCGATCTGGTACCCGACTATCTGGCCGAGGTTGAGTTTGGCGATTTCTTTGGCTGGCCCTGGTATTATTGGGGCGGCTTCGTCGATGGCCGTGTCGCCCCCGATGCGGAGGATCGGCGGCAATATGTGAAGCGCCCCGACTATGGTTTGGGAGCGCATGTCGCCCCGTTGGGGATGAGCTTCGCACGCGGGCCGACGCTCGGCGAACGCTTTGCCAATGGTGCGTTCATTGCGCTGCACGGATCGTGGAACCGGGTACCGGTGTCAGGCTATAGCGTTGTGTTCGTGCCCTTTTCGGCCAACGGTAAGCCGGGTGACGCTTTGCCCATCACGGTGCTCGATGGCTTTGTGGGCAAGGGCGAGGAACAGGTGTTCGGCCGCCCCGCCGATGCCCAGGTTGCGGCCGATGGCTCGCTGATCGTTGCCGATGATGGCGCGGATATCATCTGGCGGGTGACGAAGGCGGGCTAACCCGCCGCCCGTCAAACCCGCATCGGCATCAGGACATAGAGCGCCGCGCTTTTTTCGCCTTCGCGGATCAATGTCGGGGCATTGGCATCGGCGAGGTGGAGTTCGACCAGGTCGCCATCGACCTGACCCAAAATATCGCCCAGATATTTCGCGTTGAAGCCGATTTCCATGCCATCGGCGCCATAGTCGCCCGCCAGTTCCTCGGCAGCAGTCCCGTTTTCGGGGCTGGTCACGGACAGGGTGACGCGGTCTTTGTCGAGCGTCATCTTGACCGCGCGGGTCTTTTCCGATGCGATGGTCGACACGCGGTCGACCGCCTGCGCAAAGCCCTTGGGATCGACCTTCAAGAGCTTGTCATTCGCGGTCGGGATCACGCGGCTGTAATCGGGGAAGGTGCCGTCGATCAGCTTTGACGTCAGGATCGCGTTGCCGACGGTGAAGCGGATCTTGGTCGGCGACAGGCTGATTTCGACATTGCCCTCGGCCTCGTCGAGCAGCTTGCGGATCTCGCCGACGCATTTGCGCGGGACGATGACATCGGGCATCGCGCTGGCACCCGCGGGCTGCGCCACGGTGACGCGCGCGAGGCGGTGGCCATCGGTCGCGGCGGCCTTGAGCACCGGGCCTGACGCATCCTCTGCGACGTGCAGGAAAATGCCATTCAGGTAATAGCGCGTTTCCTCGGTCGAAATCGCAAAGCGCGTCTTGTCGATAATCTGGATCAGCGTCGCCACCGGCAGCTCAAAGCTGGTCGGCAGGTCGCCCTCGGCAATTACCGGGAAATCGTCGCGCGGCAGGGTGGGCAGGTTGAAGTTGGAGCGTCCGGCCTTCACCTGCATCTTGCCTTCGGCGGCGTTCAGGCTGACTTCGCTGCCTTCGGGCAACTTGCGCGCAATTTCGAACAGGGTGTGCGCCGACACGGTGGTGGTGCCCGGCGTTTCGACCTTGGCGGCGATGGTTTCGACGACTTGCAGGTCAAGGTCGGTCGCCATCAGCCGCAGGCTGCCGTCGGGTGACGCCTCGATCAGCACGTTCGACAGGATGGGGATGGTGTTGCGGCGTTCGACCACCGACTGGACATGGCCCAGGCTTTTCAACAACACCGCCCGTTCGATGGTCGCTTTCATGTGACGCTTTTACCCTTTTGCTTTGTTCTGGCCCCTGTCCGGCGGCGGACGAAGCGATGCCCGCCGAGTCCGGCCCCGAGAAAGTTGTGACATTCCTTACCGCAGCATCGGCACAGCGCAACCCTTGCAATGCCGCGTGGTTGCGGGAAAGGAGGGGCATGGCCCGATTGCGCGTCCTTACCCTCACTATCGCCGCGCTGGTGGCCGCGCCCGCACTGGGACAAGGCGCGCGCACGGCGCTCGGCATTTTCGAAAGCTGGGGGGCGTTCCGCGATCCCAAGACGGCGCGCTGTTATGCCATCGCCGCGCCCGAGGCGAGCGCGGGGCGCGGACAGGTGCGCGGTTATGCCAGTGTTGGCTTCTGGCCCAAATCGCGGATCCGCCAGCAACTCTATATCCGCCTGACGCGCGAACGCGGCGCGGGCACCGAGCTGCGCCTGACCGTAGGCGAGCGGCGCTTTGTGCTGACCGGTAACGGCGTGCATGGCTGGGCGCAGGATGCGCGCATGGACGCGGCGATTGTCGCGGCAATGCGCGGCGGCACGACCATGGTCGCGGAGAGCCGCGATGCCGCAGGGAACCGCATCGCCGACCGCTACGCGCTGCACGGCGCGGCGACGGCGATTGATGCGGCGGCGCTGGGGTGCGTGGGAATGCGGTGAAGCCCCAAAGGTCACGAAGTTCACGCTACGTCCCCCCTTGGTTGCACCATCGCCGCCCCTCCGTCATCGCTGCGCGATGCCACCTCCCCATCGCAAGTCGATGGGGAGGATAAGGATGCACCATCGGCCTCTTCCTCCCCAATGACTTGCATTGGGGAGGTGGCGCGAAGCGACGGAGGGGCGGCGATGGTGCCGGGCAGAGGAACGGCAGAAAACTGCGCAACTTCACACACTATTGCAGGCGCCGTCGTGCGCCTAAAGCAACAAAAGATACCGTCGGCTTCAGCGAATCTGTATCCTTTGTCGCTTTTGTGAAGCTGCGGCGGGCGGGCAGATTGGGCGTGGAGGGCAGGGTGACGGCGCATCCGCCAATGCTGCGCAGATTCGGGGCGTGTAGGACAGCGAAAAATGGACTCACGCTAAGGCGCTAAGGCGCGAAGGGTTTTGCACGAGGTGATTGACTTTTCTGCGATGTGTATTATACACACAAAATGAAAAGCGCCGATCTGATCCGCGAACTGGAACGAGCGGGGTGGCGACTGGACCGGGTGCGTGGGTCACATCATATCTTTGTCCATCCCGAACGTGGGGGACATGTGACCGTGCCGCATCCGAAGAAGGATTTGGGTAAAGGCCTAATCGGCGCCATCCGCAAACAGGCCGGGCTGACAAAATGAAATTGGCGAGGTGATGATGCGCTATCCCATTGCAATCGAAATTGGCGACGAGGCCACGGCGTTCGGCATTGTCGTGCCTAACCTGCCCGGCTGTTTCTCGGCGGGCGATACGCTCGACGAGGCGATGGCGGGGGCGGAGGAGGCGGCTGCCGCGTGGATCGACGCGACGCTGGATGCGGGCGGCGCGGTGCCGCCGCCGTCGAGCCTAGAGGCGGTGCGTGCCAATCCCGATTTTGCGGGATGGAGCTTTGGGGTGATCACCATCGACCCCGCGCTGATGGATGATACGGTCGAACGGGTAAACATCACCCTGCCGCGCCGCGTGCTGATGCGGCTGGACGCGCTGGCGAAAGCGGCAGGGGAAAGCCGGTCGGGGTTTATCGCGCAATTGACGCTGGAAGAGCCGAAGCGGGCGGCGTGACTCGTCGGGTGATCTTAATTGGTATGCTGATAGCTGTCGGAGCAATCGGGCTCCGTATCGCGACAAAATCAGATCCGCCAGCAGAGCGTCTTCCGAGAGGCGTGGACACCGCATATGAACTGTCCATAACGCGATTTTCCCACGGCGAGGGGCTCACTTGTCCTCCGTTTCGCCTCGATATGAAATTTGACCGTGATCCTGACCTTGTCCGCACCGTATTCACTGCGGAACAAGGCGAAGACATTCAAGTCGTACAAACGCCGACAACCGTATTTGTTTTCTATAAATCATTGGTATTGCATGATTTTGGTGGTTGGGTTGAGGATGGTCGCGACGCTAAACCTCTGCTTTGCAATTCAGATATACCAGTATGCGCTGCCGAAATGCGGCGGTTGGCTGCAGCACGCCTGCAAGGACATCGGATTTGCGAGCCGGAGAAACGATGGTGACGTAAGCTTGAAGGCTAGCGGAGCCAGTCAGTGCCAAGCCCATTTACTTCACTTGCCCCCGCTTCCCATTTCCCCCCAACCCCCCTATATCGCCGCCCATCATGCAAATCCCCGGCCATATTGACCCTGTCCCCACCGGGACCGTGCCCGTCCGCGCTGACGGGCGCATCGATCTGGTGGGCCTTTCGCGCGATGCTATTCGCGCGGCGCTCGAGACGGCCGGGCTGGATGCCAAGGCGGCGAAGCTGCGCGCCAAGCAGATCTGGCACTGGATCTATCATCGCGGCGTCACCGACTTTGCGGCGATGACCGACATTGCCAAGGACATGCGGCCGTGGCTTGCGACACGCTTTGCCATTGGCCGCCCGCGTGTCGTGACCGCGCAATTGTCGGAGGATGGCACGCGCAAGTGGCTGCTCGCGACCGAGGACGACCAGGAATTTGAAATGGTGTTCATCCCCGATGCTGATCGGGGGACGCTGTGCGTGTCGAGCCAAGTGGGGTGCACGCTGAATTGTCGTTTCTGTCACACCGGCACGATGCGGCTGGTGCGCAACCTGACGCCCGGCGAAATTGTCGGGCAGGTGATGCTGGCGCGCGATGCGCTCGGCGAATGGCCCAAAGGGACGATGGCCAGCCACGCCGACGAGGCCGACGAGGATGACGAGGCGGGGCATTATACCGCCGACGGGCGCATGCTGACCAACATTGTGATGATGGGGATGGGCGAGCCGCTGTATAATTTTGACGGGGTCAAAGGTGCGCTGAAAATTGTGATGGACGGCGATGGCCTCGCCCTGTCGAAGCGGCGGATTACGCTGAGCACATCGGGCGTGGTGCCGATGATGGCGCGCGCGGGCGAGGAGATTGGCGTCAATCTGGCGGTGTCGCTGCACGCCGTGACCAAGGAAGTGCGCGACGAGATTGTGCCGATCAACCGCAAATATGGCATCGAGGAGCTGCTGCAGGCGTGCGCCGATTATCCCGGTGCGAACAATGCGCGGCGCATCACGTTCGAATATGTGATGCTGAAGGACAAGAATGACAGCGACGAGGATGCGCGCGAGCTGGTGCGGCTGATCAAGGCCTATAATCTGCCTGCCAAGGTCAATCTGATCCCGTTCAACCCCTGGCCGGGGTCGATTTACGAATGTTCGACGCCCGAACGCATCCGCGCGTTCAGCAATCTGATTTTCAAGGCAGGTATCAGCGCGCCGATCCGCACCCCGCGCGGGCGCGACATTATGGCGGCGTGCGGCCAGCTGAAATCCGCGGCGAAGAAAATGAGCCGGGCGGAGCTGGATAGGTTGGCCGAGGAAAAGCAGGAGGCTTTGGGTTGAGCGTTGAGCTTGCCCACGCACTTTATGTTTCTGCGCGAGCTCACGCTTTGTCTTCGGCGCTGCTGTTCGAAGCGGCCCACAATGCTGCCGTTCGGGACGGCATGGCTGACCCCAATCATTTTGCTTTCAATGGCACTTTCTCGCTCTCGACATTCTACCTGATCGGCTTGGGTTTGGAGTTGTATTTCAAATCGGCAATCTTGCTACTCGATCCGTCCACGGACAGAAAATTTGTGAGCAACGTAATTCGCCATGACCTTTCGGCTGGGTTGCAAGCCGCAAAGGATAGGGGTTTCAATAGCAAATCACCGAATCTGGATGAAATCGTTCGTCTAATTAGCGAACCATATCTCGAACACAACTTTAGGTATGAGCGTCCGGATCGCATGCCTCTCCCTGACATCAATCAAGTTATCGAAATGTTTGCAGTGTTGGACGATGAGTTTCGAGCAATGTTTGGTGATGACTGATTAGAATGTATCCTTTTTAGGCAACCGTTCCGCTACCAACGGCACTATCCCTTTGGCCATCACCGTCACGCCGTCGGCGGTCGGGTGGATGCCGTCGGGCAGCATCAATTTGGGCTGGTCGAGCACGCCTTCCAAAATGAAGGGATAAAGTGCGGCATCATAGCGTTTGGCCAGATCGGTAAAAATGCTGTTGAAAGCCTTGCCATAATCGGCACCCAGATTTGGGGCGGCGAGCATGCCGGTGAGCACGACCGGAATGTCGCGGCGTTTAAGTTCGTCCATCATTGCGGTCAGGTTGGCGCGCGTTTCGGCGGCGCCGATGCCGCGCAGCATGTCGTTGCCGCCAAGGCCAAGCACCACGAGCGCGGGCTTGGTCGGTGCATTATCGAGGACGAAAGCCAGGCGCGCGCGGCCCGCCGCGGTCGTGTCGCCCGAAACACCGGCGTTTTGCACGCGCGCCGGGCTGCCCGCCGCGACGAGCGCGGCCTGCAGTTGCGGGGCGAGCCCTTCGGTCGGGCCGAGCTGGTAACCGGCATAAAGGCTGTCGCCAAACGCAATCACCAGCGGCGCATCGGCGGGCACCGGCGCAACCGCCGCTGTGCTCGCGCGTTCTTTCGTCGATTCGGGCGGGGCCTCTGCCGAACCGCAGGCCGCCAATGCTTGGCAAAGGACGAGCGCCGCCCCATATCGCAGCCACGGGCGCGTTCGCGTCTGTTCCGTCATTTCGAAGGACTCTCCCTTTCGTGCACAAGCCAGTGAAGAACGCCATGGATATGGCGATTGCGGCGCAGAATGTCACCCTTACGCTGGGCAGCGATGATGCGCCGGTGGATATTTTGCGCGGCGTTGATTTGCATGTCACACCGGGGACGTCAGTGGCGCTGCTCGGCCCATCGGGGTCGGGGAAGTCGAGCCTGATGGCGGTGCTCGCCGGACTGGAGCGCGCGAGTGGCGGCGAGGTACGCGTCGCGGGCCTGGATTTCGGGACGATGAGCGAGGACGAGCTGGCGCGTGCGCGGCGCGGGCGGATTGGCATCGTGCTCCAAGCCTTTCACCTGCTGCCGACGATGACCGCGCTGGAAAATGTGGCGGTGCCGCTGGAACTGGCAGGACATCCCGCTGCTTTTGCGATGGCGAAAGAAGAATTGACCGCGGTGGGGCTGGGTCACCGGCTGCACCATTATCCCACGCAATTATCGGGCGGCGAGCAGCAGCGCGTGGCGATTGCGCGCGCGACCGCGCCCGGACCGCAGATTTTGTTTGCTGACGAGCCGACCGGCAACCTCGACGGGGCGACCGGGCATGCGATTATCGAGCTGTTGTTCCAGCGCCGCGCGGCGACAGGGGCGACATTGTTGATCATCACCCATGACCCAGAGTTGGCCGGGCTGTGCGACCGTATCGTCACCATGCGCGACGGGCTGGTGGTGGAGGGCGCGGCTTGAGCGCCGCCACGCCGCGCTGGTCAATGCTGTGGCGGATTGCGCGCCGCGACCTGGCGCCGCGCATCCGCGGGCTGCGGCTCCTGCTCGTCTGCCTGTTTCTGGGCGTGGCGACGCTGGCGGCGATTGGCAGTTTGACGGCGGGGATCACCGGCGAGCTGGAGCGGCGCGGACAGGTGATCCTGGGCGGCGACATTGAATTCGGGCTGGCGCAGCGCATGGCGAGCGATGTCGAGAAAGCGGCGATGGCGCGCGAAGGGCGCTTGTCGGAAACGGTGCGGATGCGCGCGATGGCGATTGCGCCGTCGGGCGACAGCTTGCTGGGTGAACTGAAAGCCGTTGATGGCGCCTATCCACTCTATGGCAAGGTGATGCTGGCGAGCGGTGCAGCGGCGGCAACGCCCGCGCCGGGGACAATCTGGATCGGTAGCGATCTGGCCAACCGGCTTGATCTTAAGCGCGGCGGGACGGTGCGCTTTGGCGAGCGCAGCTTTACTATTGCCGATGTGCTGGTCGAGGAACCCGACCGGCTGGGCGAAGGCTTTACGCTGGGGCCGGTGGCAATCATTGCCATGGGCGACTTGGCGTCGACCCAGCTGATCCAGCCGGGCAGCATGTTCGAGGCGAAGTACCGGTTGCGCACTGCGCCGACGGCCTCGCTTAATGCGGTGCGCGACAGGATTGAAACCGCGCAGCCCGATGCGGGGTGGGAAATTACCGACCGCTCAAACGGCGCGCCGGGGACGCGGCGCTTTATCGAGCGCATGGGCCAGTTTCTGGCGCTGGTCGGGCTTGCCGCGCTGGTGATCGCCGGGATTGGCGTGGGCAATGGCGTCGCCTCCTATCTGGCGGGCAAGCGGCAGGGGCTGGCAACGCTGAAGGTGCTGGGTGCCGACAGCGGCACAGTGATGCGCATTTATGGCATCCAGATTTTGGTGGTGGCGGCGCTGGGCATCGGCGCGGGGTTGATCGTTGGGTCACTGTTACCCCCAGTGATCGGCTGGATTGCGGGGCCGGTGCTGCCGGTGCAGCCGGGGTTCCGCCTCTATCCACTGCCGCTCGCCGTGGCGGCGGCCTATGGCTTGCTGATCGCGGCGGCGTTTGCGTTGCCGCCGCTCGCCGCGAGCCGGCGGGTGCCGGCAGCGGGCATGTATCGCAGCGGCGTGGAAGCCGCGCGGCGGCCCGAATGGCGGGTGCTGGTTGCGGTCGGCGCCGCGCTGGCGGCGGTGATTGCCTTGGCGGTTGGAACAGCACGCGAGCCGTTGTTTGCAGCGGGCTTTGTCGGCGCAACGGCAGGGTTGCTGCTGATCCTGACGCTGCTCGCACAGGGGATTGCGCGCGGGGCAGCAAAATTGCCGCGTCCCAAGGCACCGCTGCTGCGCCTGGCGCTTGCCAATCTGCACCGCCCGGGCAGCGCGACGGCGGCGCTGGTGGTGGCGCTGGGGCTGGGGCTGACCCTGTTCGTGACGCTCGCCGCGATTCAGACAAGCATCACGGCCGAAATTGCCAAAACGGTGCCCAAGCGGGCGCCGAGCTTTTTCGCGCTCGACATTCCGCGCGACCGCGAGGCGGAGTTTCGCGGCATCGTTGCCCGCGCTGCGCCGCAGGGCGAGATCAACGCCATCCCGTCGCTGCGCGGAACCGTCACCGAATTTCGCGGCCAGCGCGTCGCCGAGCTCGAGACTTTGCCTGAGGGCGCGTGGGTGCTGCGCGGCGACCGCGGGATTACTTACAGCGCGGCCAAGCCCGAAGGCAGCGTCGTGACCAAGGGCGCATGGTGGGCGGCGGACTATGCCGGGCCGCCGCTGGTGAGCGTCGAGGAAGAGGTGGCGGGGACGCTGGGCCTGGATATCGGCGACACGCTGTCGGTCAATGTGCTGGGGGTCGAGGTGCAGGCCAAGGTCGCCTCGCTACGCCGCGTTGAATGGGACAATTTCGGGCTGAACTATGTGCTCGTTTTCTCGCCGGGCAGCTTTGCCGCCGCGCCGCACAATATGGTCGCAACGCTCACCGTACCGCCCGCCGCTGAGGATGTGCTGGCACGCGAGCTTCCGCGCGCTTTCCCGTCGGCTTCGCTGATCGCGGTGCGCGATGTGATCGGGCAGGTAACGACGCTGTTGGGGCAAATGGGGCGCGCGATTGGCGCCGCGGCGAGCATCGCCATCTTGGCGGGGATCGCCGTGCTGATCGGCGCGATTGCCGCAAGCCGCGAACGCCGCATGTACGACAGCGTGATCCTGAAACTGCTCGGCGCCACGCGGCGCCAGATTTTGGCGGCGCAGGCGCTGGAATATGCGCTGCTGGCGATGGTGCTGGCGGCGCTGTCGCTGGGCGTGGGGCTGCTTGCCGCGCGCTATGTGGTGGTCGAGATCTTCGATTTTGCCTTTGCGCCCGATCCCCTGACGGTTGGCATAGCGCTGCTCGGCGGGGCGGGGCTGGCGTTTGTGATCGGCATGGTGGGGAGTTTGCCGTTATTGGCGGCAAGACCGGCAGCGGCGCTGCGGGGTCTCTAAAACGCCATCCCTTGAAGGGGAGGGCGTTAGAGGGCCTTGCGCCCATAGCGCTCCCGCAGCACCGCCCATGCCGCCCTCAGCCCCAGCGCGTCGCCGCCCTTGGCGCGCCCCGGTTTCGCCGTGGGCCGCCAAGCGAAGGTGTCGAAATGCGCCCATTGCCCTTTGGCGGGTGCGAACATTTTGAGGAACAGCGCCGCCGTCACTGACCCGGCAAAGGGCGAATTGCCGCTGTTGTTGATGTCGGCAATATCCGATTTCAGCATGTCGCCATAGGCATCCCACAGCGGCATACGCCACAACGGGTCGTCGATCGCCTTACCCGCCCCGAGCAGCGCGTCGGCCAGCGCATCGTCATTGGCGAACAGCGCAGGCAGATCGGGGCCGAGCGCGACGCGCGCCGCGCCGGTCAGCGTCGCGAAGTCGATGGTGAGTTCGGGCGATTCCTCCTCGGCCTTGGTCAGCGCGTCGGCAAGGACGAGGCGGCCTTCGGCGTCGGTATTGCCAATTTCGACGGTCAGCCCCTTGCGGCTTTTGATAATGTCGCCGGGGCGGAAGGCGTTGCCACTGATGGCGTTTTCGACCGCCGGAACAAGGCAATGGAGCCGGACCGGTAGCCCCGCCGCCATGATCAGTTCGGCGAGCGCCAGCGCATGCGCCGCGCCGCCCATATCCTTTTTCATCAACAGCATGCCCGCCGCCGGTTTGATGTCGAGCCCGCCGCTGTCGAAACATACGCCCTTGCCGACGATTGCGAGGCGCGGGTGGTCGTCTTTGCCCCAATGCAGTTCGATCAGGCGCGGCGCGTGGATTTTGTCAGCGGCGCGGCCGACGGCGTGGATGAGGGGGAAGCCCTCGGCAAGCGCGTCGCTCTTGGTCACGGTCAGTTTGGCGTGATGGGCTTTGGCGATGCGGGCGGCCTCGGACTCGAGCGCGGCCGGCCCCATGTCGGCGGCGGGCGTGTTGACCATGTCGCGCACCAGCATCACTGCGCGTGCTTCGGCCAGTACCGGCGCGATGGCGGCGACATCGCTGGTCAGCAGCACACGGTCCCCGCGGGGTTCCTTTTCAGCCTTGTAGCGGGTGAAGCGATATTGGCCGGTGACCCAGCCGAACAGCGCCTTCCCAGGATCGCCCTCGGCAAGGCGGTAGGTGCCTTCGGGGAGGCGTTCGGCAAGCGTGGCAAGACCCCAGCTGGTCAATGTGGTGCCATTGCCGAGGCCGCTGACGACCGCCCAATCATCGGGATTGTCGGCGGGCAGGATCGCATAGGCAAAGGCCGTGGGTTTATAGTTTGCGGCAGCAAGCGCCGCGCGCTCGCGCGGGGTGCGTGCTTTCAGCCAGTCGTCATATCCCGCCTCGCCGACGAGGTGGATGGTGCGCGCACTCTGGCCCTTGTCGGGCTGGATCAGGGTGGAATAATCGGTCATGGCGATGGTGTTAGGGCGGGGAGCGGCAGGGGTGAAGCGTTAAATCCTCTCTTCGTCATCCCGGACTTGCTCCGGGATAACAGACCGCCGTCGCGCGTCATCCCGGAGCAAGTCCGGGATGGCGAAGCGAGGGAGCGGTGCGTTATTCCGCCGCCTCGAGCTGCGCCTCGGCTTTGACCCCCGTCGCCTTGTTGAATTTCAGCACGCCATCGTCCACCGGCCCTTCGCGCATGATGACGCGGTCTTTCAGATAATCCTGATTGAGCCGCCACGGCGCCACGGTGCCGTTGCGCGGCTGGCTGGCAAGCGCGCGTTGGATATAGCCTGAGGAGAAATCGAAGGTGGGCTCTTCATCGATGCTGCCCGGCGCCAGCACCGGGTTGGCGATGTCGGCACCGACGCTGTCCATATGGTTGAGCAGGCGGCATATATAGGCCGAGACCACATCGGCCTTCAGCGTCCAGCTGGCATTCAAATAGCCGAACACCGCTGCGAGGTTGGGGATGTTCGAATACATGCAGCCTTTATAGAAGAAATGCTGGTTCCAAACGACGGGCTGACCATCGACGGTGAAAGCGACCTTGCCACCGGTGACGAGCTGCAGGCCGGTCGCAGTGATGATGACGTCGGCATCGAGATGCTTGCCTGATTTCAGTTGGATGCCGGTCGCGTCAAAGCGTTCGATATGGTCGGTGACGACGCTGGCCTTGCCGCTGGTAATGGCGATGCACAGGTCGTTGTCGGGGACGAGGCACAGCCGCTGTTCCCACGGATTATAGGGCGGGGTGAAGGCGACTGGATCATATTTGTCGCCCAGTTCGCGCTTCAATGTGTTGGTGAGTTTCTCGGCCACCTTGGCGGGCTTTTTGCGCGCCATTTTGAAGCCGAAGTTCTGCAGCCGCACATTTTTGAAGCGCGTGATGCGATAGGCCCATTCGTCGGGCATGATACGGCGCAGAAAATTGGCCATTTTGTCTTCGGCCGGGCGCAGGAACATCCAAGTCGGCGTGCGCTGGAGCATGGTAACATGCGCCGCCGCCTTGCCATCGGGGGCGAGCGCCATTGACGGGACGATGGTGACCGCGGTCGCGCCCGAGCCGATGACGACGACGCGTTTGCCGCTGTAATTATAATCCTTGGGCCAGAATTGCGGGTGGATGATGTCGCCCTTGAATTCTTCCCGCCCGGGAAAGCCCGGGTCATAACCCGCGTCATAATCATAATAGCCTGACCCCATATAGAGGAAGCGAGCGGTGGTGGTGGACTGCGTCCCGGCGCTGTCGGCCAGCGTGACCGTCCAGCGCGCGGTGCCGCTGTCCCAGTCGGCGGCGATGACCTTGCGGTTGAAGCTAATACGGTCGCGCAGACCGCGTTCGTCGACGATCTTGTTCAGATATTTGAGGATCGAGGGGCCATCGGCGATGGCCTTTTGCTCGCGCCAGGGTTCGAAGATGTAGCCAAGCGTATGCATGTCGCTGTCCGAGCGGATGCCGGGATAGCGGAACAGGTCCCAGGTGCCGCCCAGATTGGCGCGCTGTTCGACCAGCGCAAAGCTTTTCTGCGGGCAGTCGCGCTGCATATGCACCGCCATGCCTATCCCTGAAATGCCCGCGCCGACAATCAGCACGTCGACGTCCACTGCGGCGGCGGCGCTGCCGCGCGGCAGGCTGCCGGTTGCCATGTCCATCATCCGACTCCTCGTTTCCCTTGCGGCCGAAGATTACTGACAACGTTGCAAATAGCAACCGGTGTTGGGCCTAGGGCATAGGGACCGACGAGCGACGCCGTGATCGGCCAAAAGGGGCCCGCCCCTGCGGGGTTGCCGCTGGAGGTTCCCCGGACTGCGTCAGGCTGCTTGGACGGACATCCGGTCCGCCCAGCACAGCCTTTCTTGCCGAGGAACCTCCGGCGGCAATCATGACACCTCAATCCCATCAGGACAGACTCTAGCGCTGCGGCCGATAGACCACGTTGGCCGCACCAACCATCCGCACCGGCATGTAAAGGCCGTTGCCATAGGCAGTGATCTGGCCGGTTGCGATGCGGTCGATGCGGGTGCGGATATAGAAGGCTCCTTCCTGCCGCTCTTCGGTGGCGCGGCGGATCTTGCCTTCCAATTCCGTAAGGTCCTTGGTCAGATTCTGGGTCAACGCCTCGGCAATTATCGGTGCAAAGCTGTCGCGCTGCGCGATGGATAGCAGCAGGTCGCCGGTAATCGCATCGGTATCGCCGCTGACCTGCACGTCGCCGAAGCGCACCACCGCCGATCCCGCTTCGGTGAGCGGTTTGGCGGTCAGCCAAACCCTGCCGCGCGTTGGCTCGCCGCTGCGGGCGCGAGCGCAGGCGGAAAGATCGATGCCCACCGCAACCCGATTACCGGGCGTGCCATAAGCGGTGACCTTGTCGAACGTCACATCAACTGCACCAATGGCGGGCAGGTCGAACGGACGCGCCGAGCGCTTGACCAGCGCGCGCAAGATGATGGGCTCAAGCTGGGCGTAGTCGGCGATCACCGGCACGCGCACGTCGAACTGCGGTACCGGCTGTTCACGCACCAGATCGGGCAACGGGGTGGGCGCGGTTGGTTCGGGCCGGCCCGATACGAAGGTTTCGCTGACCGCCTCAACCCCTAGGTTGAGGGTGATCCGCTGGTTGCGGATGGAATAGCCGCCATAAAGGATGCGCTGCGGCGTCAAACGCAACCACACCGGGGGATTTTCGCGGTTGAGCGACAGGACGGTGAAGGCCTGCCGCCATATGTCACCCGCCTGCGCGCGGATGTTGAGGCCGCTGATTTCGGCGCTGACCTGGCGTTCGATGTTGCGCACCACCGGCGCAAGCGCGCGGTCGGCTTCGTCGGTGAAAGTCACGCGGCGGCCCAGAAAATCGATGCCCGGCGCCTTGGTCCAGCCATAGCTGATGCGCGCAGTGCCGCTGGTGCGCCAGTCGGGGGTCAGGTCGATGCGCACGCGCGCGCGCACCATAGCAGCGGCGGTTGCGGTTTCGCCCTCGAACACCCGGTCAGCATCGCGCGCCTTGACGGTGGCGGTTAGCGGCATGTCGATCACGATGTCGCGTCCCTCGCCGCGCAGCCGCAGCGGGCCGCGCGTCACCTGGCCGACGATGGTGCAGGCAATCGGCGGGGTGACGTTCACCCGTTCACCAAAAACCTTGACCGCTTGTGGCTTCACGCAGGCGCGCTCGCGCCGGTTGATGGTCCATAAGGTGCGCGGCACCGATCGTTCCAGTGCGCGTTTTAGCGGCGCGATATCGGCAGCGATGGGAACGGCGATCAGCGATGTTTGCGATGGATTGGGCGCCTTGTCGGTGGCGCGCGGCGGGGCCGGCGTGTCGGCTTGCTGCCGGGTACATGCGGCGACCAGCAGGACGCCCGCCAGTGCCGCCTTCAGGATCGCTGCCTTACGCAAAAGCCTTTTCCCCCTGGTGGGCTGGGTAGCAGCAAGGCGCGTTGGCGGAAAGCGGTCAAGGCGCGATTTTCGGGCAATTTTTCAGCGCCGTCTGGACCAGTTGCAGTTCGGATCGGTCGGGGCCGCCGATTTGCAGCTGGCCGCCGACGATGGGCCTGCTGACGAGCAGTTCGGAAATGACGCGCCCTGCGCCGCGAAGGGCCAGGGCATGGCCCACTTGCCCGCTGGTCAGCTGCGCCAGTTCTGCGGCCTTGGCTGGGTCAAGTGTGATGATCAGAAACTCATCAGCGGTGTATAAATCGACCATCAGGTCGGACCGCACGGGGCCAACCCCGCACAGCGGCATGGTGCCAAACCACACCCCTCCGCGCATCGGGGCAAGGGTGCCGCCGAGCTTGGCCGTCAGCGCGGCGAGGTGCAATTCAGCGGCGGAAGCGAGCACTGCCGCGCCGCCGCTGCGGTCACAGTCTCCGCTTGGCGCTGCCACCGGCAACATCGAGAGCGCCTCTGGTCCCCATACGCCATTGGCCTCGCGGCGCAGGGCGATCATCCGGCGGTCCAGCCCTGCAAGGCGCTGCAGCGTCATGACGCCGCCATTGCCAACGCAGCCCGAGACCGAGGCGAGCGCGGCCTCTGCATCGGCGAAGGCGGCAAGCAGATCGGCCGGCATTGATGCGGGGATCGACGGCACTGGGGGTGCGGCCGGGGGCACTGCTGGCTGTGCCGTTTGCACTGCCAATATCGCGAGAAAATGACCAAACATGCGCCGCCAACTAGCGCAAAGGGTTTAAGCACCCCTCAACGCGGGCACGCCGAACAGATCATGTTCATCTGCATCCTCGATACAGACATCGATGATATCGCCAGGCTGTAGCGCTGCCGCGACATCGCGCAGATAGACATGGCCGTCGATTTCGGGCGCATCGGCCTGTGAGCGGCCCGTCGCGCCGATGCTGCCGTCGTCATCGGCTTCACCCACTTCGTCGACGATGACGGGCAAAGTGCGGCCGATCTTGGCGGCGAGCTTGGCGGCGCTGATCGCGGCGGTTTTGGCCATGATGCGCTGGTAGCGTTCTTCCTTCACTTCCTCGGGCACCGGATCGGGCAGGGCATTGGCCTGCGCGCCCGCAACGGGCTCGAAGCGGAAGGCACCGACGCGGTCGAGCTGCGCTTCGTCGAGCCAATCGAGCAGATATTGAAAATCATCCTCGGTCTCGCCGGGAAAACCGACCACGAAGCTGGAGCGCACCGCAATGTCCGGCGCGATGGCACGCCAGTTTTTGAGCCGCTCGAGCACCTTGGCCTCGTTCGCCGGGCGCTTCATGGCTTTGAGCACTTTGGGGCTGGCGTGCTGGAACGGGATGTCGAGATAGGGGGTGAGCAGCCCTTCGGCCATCAGCGGGATGACCGCGTCGACATGCGGATAGGGATAGACATAGTGGAGCCGCACCCAGGGCGCGCGGCCCTCGCTGGTGCGCAGCTGGCCAAGCTCGCGCGCAAGGTCGGTCATATGCGCGCGGACTGTGCGGTCCTTCCATTGGCGTTCGTCGTGCCGTGTATCGACGCCATACGCGGATGTATCCTGGCTGATGACCAGCAATTCCTTCGTCCCTGCCGCGACCAGCTTCTCGGCCTCGCGAAGCACGGCGTCGATGCGGCGGCTGACCAGTTTGCCGCGCAAATCAGGGATAATGCAAAAGGCGCAGCTGTGGTTGCAGCCTTCGGAAATCTTCAAATAGCTGTAATGACGCGGGGTGAGTTTGAGGCCGCCCTCATCAAGGCCGGGGACAAGATCGACGAACGGCCCCTGCGTCGGCGGTGCCGCGTCGTGCACCGCGCTCACCACATCTTCATATTGGTGCGCGCCGGTTATGGCGAGAACGCCGGGGAAGCGCGCGCGGATGACGTCGGCTTCCTTGCCCATGCAGCCGGTGACGATCACGCGGCCATTCTCCGCCATCGCCTCGCCGATGGCTTCGAGACTTTCTTCCTTGGCGCTGTCGAGGAAGCCGCAGGTGTTGACCAGCACGACATCGGCGCCGGCATAGTCTGCGCTCATGGCATAGCCATCGGCGCGGAGTTTGGTGAGGATACGCTCGCTGTCGACCAGCGCCTTGGGACAGCCGAGCGAGACCATGCCGACTTTCGGCTGGGCGGGAAGGGTGGTGACGGACATGATGCGCGGGCGCATAGGCGAAAAGCAGTGGATTGTCACGCGGCGCGCGCGGGCGCATGCTGCACAAGCCGATTTCGGCCAGGGAGAGCTGAAGCATGTTCTGGGATAACTGGCTGACGATCATCGCCGCTGCGGCGGTGGGCTTTTTCGTGGGCGGGCTGTGGTATGGGCCGATCATGGGCAAGGCGTGGATGGCCGAGCATGGCTTTACCGAGGAGGAACTGGCCAAGGGCAATATGGTCCGGATTTACGGCACCACCTTTGTGCTCAGCCTGATCTCGGCCTTTTTCCTTGGGCACCTGCTAGCCCATTTTGATCCAAAGCCGGTGCAGACGATGATGATTTCAACCGGCATCGCGCTGGGCTTCATCATCCCCGCCCTTGGTACCAATTACCTGTTCAGCCGGGCGAGCTTGAAGCTGTTCCTGATCGATGCGGGCTATTGGCTGCTGTTCTACGCGGCGATGGGCGGGGTTTTTGTGGTGCTGGGCTAATCCGCCTCGCAGCCTTCGCAGCGGATGACTTCGACGACCGTGTCGCCCGCCTGCAGGCACTGTGCCTCGGGTTCCCAGAAGCCAAAGGGTTTCCCGCCGCGATAGATGCGCATGCCGCGGCCGCCGCTGGTCAGTTGGTCGAGGCTTTTGCCGATCTCGTCAGCGCGGACGGGCCTTTCGTTCAATTGCACCTTGCCGGTGACCGAAGCGAGGTCGGCCATATAATCGGCGATATGTGCGCCTTCGGCCGAGCCCGCCAGCAGCAGGCCCGTGAAGCTGACCGGGTTGATGACATTGTTGGCGCCGGCCTGGCGCGCGAGCAGTTCATTGTCCTGCTGGCGGATGACGACGCTGATCGGCACCTGCGGGGCGAGGTGGCGGACGGTGAGGACAATGAGGATGCTGGCATCATCGCGGCCCGCCGACACCAGCACCGCGCGGGCCGAGGCAATGCGCACATCCACCAATGTTTCGTCAATCGTCGCGTCGCCCTGCAGCACGCTGCAACCCATTTCTTCCGCCACCGCGATGCGCGCGGCGCTGGGTTCGATCACGACGATACAACCGGGGTCGGTGCCGCGCGCGATCAATTCCTTGACGGCCTCGGCGCCGCTGACGCCAAAGCCAAGGACGACGATGTGGTCGGTAAGCTGTTCCTGAATGCGGGCCATGCGCCATTTTTCCCATGAGCGTTTGATGACGAAGCTGTAAGCCGTGCCGACGAAAATGAAGATGACGGCGACGCGGATCGGCGTGACAATAACCGCTTCGATCAGCCGCGACCGGTCTGTTACTGGTACAATATCGCCAAAGCCGGTGGTCGTCACCGAAATCATCGTGAAATAGACGACATCGAGGAAGCTGACATGGCCGTCGAGCTGATCCTTGAGCCCGGCGCGGTCGAGCCAGTGGATCAGAATGACAAACCCAATCAGCGCCAGCGCGAGACCGAGCCGCCCCGACACGTCCGCCCATACCGGCACTTTGTTGGCGCGGCGCAGTGGCTGGAACGGGCGGGGATGGCGGACGGGCATTGCCCTGCTGTTAGAACAAGGTGCGCAGCGATGCCAGCGAGGTGTCGTGGGTTAAGTCGAGTTGTAGCGGCGTGACCGAGATGTAACCGTCGGCAATGGCTTCAAGGTCGGTATCGTGACCCGGCGTTTGTTCGATGCCGTGCAATCCAAACCAGAAGTAGCGGTAGCCGCGCGGGTCAGTGCCCTCGACAATGCTGCCGCGCGAATAATCGTGAAAACCCTGGCGGCAGACGCGGATGCCCTGCACCGCTTCGGGCGCCAACGCGGGGAAATTGATGTTGATGACGGTGCGCGGCGCTTGCTCCATCGCGACCAGCGGGGCGAGCACGCGCGGCCCCCAGTCTTCGGCGGCGGCGAAGGGGACGGTGTCTCCCATGCCCTCGCGCGCGTAAACCTGGCTCAGCGCAATCGACTTGATGCCCGCGAGCGCGCCTTCGATGGCCGCCGAAACGGTGCCTGAATAGGTCACATCATCGCCGAGGTTCGCGCCGCGATTGACACCCGAGAGGATGAGGTCGGGCTTGGCGGGCATCAGCTTGCCGATGGCCATCATGACGGCATCGGTGGGCGTGCCCGATACCGACCAGCGGCGCTCGCTGTGCTGGCGCACACGCACCGGGCGCGACAGGGTCAGGCTGTGCCCAGCACCCGATTGCTCCTCGGCCGGGGCGCAGACCCAGATGTCGTCGGACAGGGTGCGCGCGATGCGTTCGAGGATTTCGAGGCCGGGGGCGTGGTAACCGTCGTCGTTGGTGAGGAGGATGCGCATTATTTCGGGGGCTCCAATCGGGACACCCCGCCCATATAGGGCAGCAAGGCATCGGGCACCGTGACACTGCCATCGGCCTGCTGATAGTTTTCGATGATGGCAACCAGCGTGCGGCCTACCGCAAGCCCCGAGCCGTTCAGCGTGTGCACAAAGCGCGTGCCCTTTTCGCCTTCGGGCCGGTAGCGCGCATCCATCCGACGCGCCTGGTAATCGCCGCAGTTGGAACAGCTCGAAATTTCGCGGTAGGCATTTTGGCCGGGCAGCCAGACTTCAAGGTCATAGGTTTTGCGTGCGGTCGCGCCCATGTCGCCCGTGCACAGCAGCATCTTGCGATAAGGCAAGTTCAGCCCTTGGAGGATGGCTTCGGCGCAGGCGACCATGCGTTCATGTTCGGCGGCGCTGGCGTCGGGCGTGGTGATGGAGACCAGCTCAACTTTCTCAAACTGGTGCTGGCGAATGAGGCCGCGCGTGTCGCGCCCCGCCGCGCCGGCCTCAGACCGGAAACAGGGGGTGAGCGCGGTCAGGCGCAAGGGCAGCGCGGCGGCGTCCAGAATCTGATCGCGCGCGCTGTTGGTCAGCGACACTTCGGACGTGGGGATGAGCCAGCGGCCATCGGTGGTTTGGAAGCTGTCCTCGCCGAATTTGGGCAGCTGGCCGGTACCGAACATCGCCTCTTCGCGCACCATGAAGGGCGTGGCGCATTCCGTATAGCCGTGCGCGCCCGTTTGCACGTCGAGCATATATTGGCCAAGCGCGCGGTTGAGGCGGGCCATCGCGCCGCGCAAGAAAGTGAAACGCGCACCCGACAGCTTGGCCCCGGTTTCAAAGTCCATGCCCAGCGCGGGGCCGATGTCGGCGTGCTCGCGCGGCGTGAAATCGAAATCGCGTGGCGTGCCCCAGCGGGTCAGCTCGATATTGTCTTTTTCGTCCGCACCCTCAGGCACATCGTCGGCAGGCAGGTTTGGCAGCGCTGCCATGCTGTCGATCAGCGCCGCACGCGCGTCGCGTTCGGCGGCCTCGAGCGCGACCATGCGGTCTTTGATGTCGGCGACCTCGGCCTTCATGGCTTCGGCTGCGGCCTTGTCGCCCTTGGCCATCGCCGCGCCGATGCCCTTTGACACTTCGTTACGCCGCGCCTGCGCGCCTTGGAGATCGGTGGTAAGTTCGCGCAGCAGGCTGTCCATCGCGACGATGGTGTCGGCCACGGCGGCATGGCCGCGGCGGGCGAGGGCGGCGTCGAAAGCGGCTGGATTGTCGCGGATCAGGCGGATGTCGTGCATGGCAGCGGCCTATGACGTGCGCGCCCGTATGGCGCAAGCGGTGCCCACAAAAAATGGGCCGGGGAAGGTCGCGCCCCCGGCCCATTTCCTTGGCCAGCGGGAGTTGCCCTCCCGTCCGTCCAGTGGATTGCTTTATTCGGCGTCGCGGGTGATCGCGGCTCCGTCTTTCATTGCGAGGCGGCGGCGCGCCACAAGCGCGACAGCGGCAGCCCCGAACAGCAGCATCATTGGCGGCGCAGGGACCTCCGTTGGCGGCGGCGGCGGCGGCGGCGGTGGCGGCGGCGGTGGCGGCGGCGGTGGCGGCGGCGGAGGAGGTGGAGGCAGTTCTCCGCCAGATGAAGACGATGACGAAGACGACGATGAGCTGGATGACGATGACGACGACGATGACGAGGAGGACGAACTCGACGAACTGGATGACGTGGAGCTGCTGACATTGCCCGACGAGGTGCTTACGCCGCCGGTTGATGTCGATACACCGCCCGTTGAGGTGGACACGCCGCCCGTTGACGTCGAAACGCCCCCGGTGGAAGTGGAAACGCCTCCGGTCGACGTGGTCGACGTCGAGCTTATCCCGCCTGTCGAGGTTGATACGCCGCCCGAGGTTGAGCTGCTGGTCGAGCTGACACCGCCCGTCGTCGAGCTGATGCCACCCGATGAGGTCGAGGTCGATCCACCCGACGTTGACGTTGAGCCGCCGGAGGTGGAGGTCGATACGCCGCCGGTGGTGGTGGACGTCGAGGTGACGACCACGCTGCCGCCGCTGCTGCCCGAGCTGCCGCCGAAGAAACCGCCGAAAAAGCCGCCGCCGAAGCCGCCACCGAAGCCGCCGCCAATAACCGTCACGCCGCTGCCGCCGGAGCTGCCGCCGTCCCAGCGGCCCTGTGGGAAGGGGGCATATGGGATAGGGGGCAGCGGGATCGTCTGGGTGGTGACGGTGGTGCCGCCTTGCGTCACGACGCGGCGCGTAGTGACGACGCGTTTGACGCGCTTCACCCGCTTCGGCGTGTAGGCCGCGTGGCGCGTGCGATATTTCTTACCCGGCTTGGCCTTTTGCACATGGGCAGCGGCGGGCACGTCGCTGACATGCATTGCACCGCCACCGACCAGCGCACCACCGCAAGTGCAGGCGCACAGTTTCGCAAGGGCCATTCGAACGGACATCGATTCTCTCTTCCTGTTGCGCGCCGCCGCAGGTGATGCCGACGGGCCGCTGCCAACAGGACGGAGAGATGCGGAAGGGGCAATCGCGTTAACCTTGATTGCCTGTCCCGAAACCGGCCCGCCCGCGCCAAATCAACCCACGCGCCGATTTCTGTGTCGTTATGGAACGGATTTGCCGGAGTTTTGCGCCAAATGGTTAATTTGTCGCCATCGCGCAGCCCGCCTTGTGCGGCCCGATTGCCCTCGCTATAGGCGCGGCACCCCAGCGGTCCGGCGCGGCTTTGCGCCGGAAGAATGCGGAAAGGATGCCGGACTCGTCATGCCGTCCAATCTAGGCGATTTAGGTGCCGATGCGCTGACCGAAGCGCGCAATGCCATCCAGTCCGATTACCTGCCGAGCGATGACGAGCCGTTCATGAACGAGCGGCAGCAGGAATATTTCCGCGGTCTGCTCAACGCCTGGAAAAAGTCGATTCTGTCGGAGAGCGAGTCGACGCTGGCCCATTTGCAGGACGGTCCGCTGCGCGAGCCGGACCTCGCCGACCGCGCCTCGAGCGAAACCGACTGGGCGATCGAATTGCGCACCCGCGACCGGCAGCGCAAGCTGATCGCCAAAATCGATGCCGCGCTGCGCCGCATCGACGAGGGCGAATATGGCTATTGCGTCGTGACCGGCGAGCCGATCAGCCTGGCCCGGCTGCAGGCGCGGCCGATCGCGACGATGACGCTGGAGGCGCAGGAGCGTCACGAGCGCAACGAGCGCATCTCGCGCGACGATTGACCCTGCGTCTTGCACCGGCGGGTGCCCGAATTAACGATTGCAAATCCGCGCGTCCCGAAGTGGGAAGCCCATTTTGCAGGGCTTGACCGGCAGCTGAGCCAGCGCGATGGGCTGGCGATTATGGAACAGTACCACAAGCCCGATACGACCAAGAACCGCCTTGCCGAAGATATTCTCGGCTTTGGGGAAATGAGCGCGCGCGGTGCCGACCGCGATAGCCTGTTTATGTTGAGCGACATCAGCGTGGCGGGCTGGCCAGCGCCGGTTTCGGCGCGGGTTCGCAACCTATCTGCTGGCGGCATGCTGGTCGAATTGCCGCAACAGATTGCCCAAGGATTGGTGGTTCGGGCGACATTGCCCAACATTGGTGAAGTGGCCGGCCGCTGCGTCTGGTCAGGTGAAGGACGCTATGGTCTGGCGTTCGATCATGCGATTGATCCGAAAGCAGTGCGGCGGCGCAGCACCGCCAATCACGAATTGCCGCCAACATTGTTGGGCCAGCCGCGCCGCACCCCGAAGATTCGCCCGACATTGCGCCCGATCTAGGCCGGGCGCACGCCCAGGCGCGTCAATGCGCCTGCGTGAGTTCCTCTTTTACGCGCAGTTTCCGCTTTTTGAGTGTCGCGAGCAGGCTGCCGTCAGGTGCCGGACGCCGTTCTTCGGCGTGGATGCGGGCATCCAGTTCGGCATGGCGCGATTTCAGGGTTTCCACATGGGCTGAAGCCATTGGCGTATCTCCTTCGCTACGACTCGAGACAAGAGGGGGAATAAATCATGCCTGCGAAGAATTGTCGTGCGATGAATCACGATTTCGGACGAAGCGCCCTAGGGGCGGGACGCATGTAATGGGTGCTGACCTTGGGTTGCGGACGGGCCGTGCCCATGCCAAGGATGCGCGGTGACCAAGGACGAGATTCAACAGCGGCTAGAGCTGGTGCGCATCGAGCACCGCGACCTGGACCACGCCATTGCCGCGCTGGCGGAATCGCCGATCCCCGATCAATTGCAACTTGCCCGGTTCAAGAAACGCAAGCTGCGCCTGCGCGATGAAATTGCCTGGCTGGAAGACAAATTGATTCCCGACATTATCGCTTGACCTGCTGGCAAGCCGCTGGTTCTGACCCGAACAGGCACAGGTTTTGCGGCATATGGTTAGCGCGGTTGCGGGCGGTGGATGGGCATGGCACCCGCAGCATCATGGCCGATCTGGATCATCCGCGCAGCGCATCCACCTCGCTTTACCGGGCACAGGTCGAAAGCCTGTATGTCGATGCCATGGTGCTGGCAGACGAGGCCTATGCCGCGCTGGCCGGTGGTCGCGGTGACAGCGACCAAGCGGTCGGCGCAGCTGACCGGATCGCATTAGCCTGCGAATCACTCAAGACGACCACGCGGTTGATGCATGTGATTGCCTGGCTGTTGCACCAGCGCGCGCTGATCGCGGGCGAGCCGGGGGCGAGCGACAAAGACAGTGCAGCGCAGCTGGGCGAGGCCCTGGAAGCCGATGCCGCGCTTTGTCGTCGCTTTGATCCGCTGGTGCAGCGGATTGTAAGCGATAGCGAGCGGCTGTTTGCGCGCGTCAAACGGCTGGATGGCGAATGGCGCGCCACGCGCAATGTGGCCCCGGTGCAGGCGCTGCTCGGCGAATTGCAGGCGCGGCTCTAGCCGAGCCATTCTACCCAAGCACCATGCGCATGGGCATGGCCCAAGACGCGCGGGGCGCCGTCACCCGGCCAATGCCTGACCGTTAATTCGTGCAAAAAGGTCGCGCGGTTGGTTTCCAGCATCTGCCAAGCCAGCGGGCGGTCGGTGCTCGCACGGGCCCCTGCCGCCTCGATCATGGCGGTGATGGCGGCGCGGCGCGCGTCGCCCAGATATTGCCAAACAATACTGTGCTGGATCACGCGGGTGACCCCGGCCTGCTGCGGTCGCGCCAGCCGTGCCGCGACCCAATCTGCGGCGTCGGCGGCGACAACGTCTGGCCTGCGTTCGCCTGCCAGCGCGATGGCGGCATCCATCCGCGCCAGCCGTTCCGGCGCGTCGGGCCAGACATAGGCCTTGATGCGCAGCGCCTGGGCTGGGTCGCCGAGGTCAGCAGGATTTATGTCGCATCCGGCGATTTCGGTAATGTCCACTCTGGCCGATGGCGGCGGCGGGCCGCGCCATTCCGGGCGAATTTGCATCGGCGATGCAGGTGGTCCGGCGATCGTGCCGCCAAG
The DNA here is from genome assembly GCF_057220455.1 of Sphingopyxis sp. sgz302558. Lineage (NCBI taxonomy): Bacteria > Pseudomonadati > Pseudomonadota > Alphaproteobacteria > Sphingomonadales > Sphingopyxidaceae > Sphingopyxis > Sphingopyxis sp. sgz302558. Next base: position 241,207 of record NZ_JBXPUZ010000002.1, read on the forward strand.
GTCAAAATGGTAGCGTTCCATCATGGTATTGATGCCCGCGCTCGCGCCGACCTCGCTTATCTCGACGCGCGTGCCCCCGCGCGAAGCCAGCCACAACAGGCCGGCCATCAGGCTGGCCGAGCGCCCCGCTTCGTTTGTCTGCGGCGGGCCGTCGAACCAGGGCAGCAGCGCAGCGTCATGATCGGCAACGACGGCAGCGACGAGTGCGTCAACCGCTGGTTGGTCGTGGACCGACCCCGCATAGAGGGGCGCAAGCCGCCCTTCAGCCCCCGATAAGCACAGGTAATGCAGCCCGCCGGCAAAGCGCAGCGGCATTGCATCTTCGAGCGGCAGGCCGGGCCATTCGCGGATGCGCCGCCCTACCGCACTGTTTCCCTGCATCAAGGGGAGCATCGCGCGGACGACGCTGGCGGTAATCGGCGCGCCATGATGGGTGCAGTGTTGCGCCTGAAATTCGATCCCGGCCGCGACGCGCCCGTCTTCCATCGCGTGGTTGGCATTGCCGTCCATGTCCTTGCCCTTTCGCGCGCGCATCCCTAAGTCGCAGCGCTTATGGCCGAACCGTTGATCTTTGCCATCCCCAAGGGGCGGATATTGGACGAGGCGCTGCCGTTGCTGGCGGCGGCGGGGATCACGCCTGCGCCCGATTTTTTCGACAAGGCCAGCCGGGCGCTGGTGTTTCCCACGAGCCAGCCGCATGTCAGCCTGATCCGTGTCCGCGCTTTTGACGTCGCCACGTTCGTCGCCCATGGCGCGGCGCACCTGGGCATCGTCGGTTCCGACGCAATCGACGAATTTGGCTATACCGAGCTTTATGCGCCTGTGGACCTGAACATTGGCCATTGCCGCCTGTCGGTTGCCGCGCCCTCGGGAACCAATCTGCCGGGCGCTGGTGCCAGCCATGTCCGCGTTGCCACCAAATATCCTGCCAGCACGCGCCGCTGGTTCGCTGCGCGCGGGGTTCAGGCCGAATGCATCAAATTGAATGGCGCGATGGAAATTGCACCGTCGCTGGGGCTGGCCAGCCATATTGTTGATCTGGTGTCATCAGGTGCAACGCTGCGCGAGAATGGTTTGCAGGAATTGGCGGTCATGAGCCAGGTTTCGGCGCGGTTGGTGGTGAACCGCGCTGCATTCAAGCTGCGTCCGGATGACGTGCCGCCGTTGGTGGCCGCTTTTCGCGATGCTGTAGGACAGACCCATGCCGCAATGGCTTGACGCGTCCGACCCCGATTTCGGCACGGCTTTCGACGCGCTCGTTGGCGCGCGTCGCGAGAGCGATGCCGATGTGTCGCGCGACGTTGCGGCCATCATTGCCGACGTGCGCGCACGCGGCGATGCGGCGGTGGCCGAACTGACGCTGCGGTTCGATCGCGTCGATCTGGACGGCTTGGGCTGGCGCATCGGCACTGCCGAATGTGTTGCGGCTTATGCCGCGCTCGATCGCGATTTGCGCGCTGCGCTCGATTTGGCTGCCAATCGTATTGCCGATTTCCACGCCAAGCAGCGCCCGACCGACAGCGAAGCGACCGACGCCAGCGGCGCGCGGCTGGGCAGTCGCTGGCGCGCGGTCGATGCGGCGGGGATCTACGTGCCCGGCGGGCGCGCCGCCTATCCCTCGTCGGTCCTGATGAACGCCATTCCCGCCAAGGTGGCGGGGGTCGAGCGGCTGGTGATGGTCACCCCGACACCCAATGGTGAGGTTAACCCGCTGGTATTGGCCGCAGCGCATCTGGCGCGGGTTGATGAGGTATGGCGGATCGGCGGGGCGCAAGCGGTGGCCGCGCTGGCGCTCGGGACCCGCAGTATCGCTCCGGTTGATGTCATCACCGGCCCCGGCAATGCCTGGGTTGCCGAAGCCAAGCGCCAGCTGTTCGGCGTGGTTGGCATCGATATGGTCGCCGGGCCAAGCGAGATTGTGGTGGTCGCCGATGCCGACAATGATCCGCAATTCATCGCTGCCGACTTGCTGAGCCAGGCCGAGCATGACCCGACCAGCCAATCGATCCTGTTCACCGACAACGCCGATTTTGCCCGCGCGGTATGGGCGGCGGTGGACGCCACGATTCCGACGCTTGGTACCGCCGCGGTCGCCGAAGCGAGTTGGCGCGATCATGGGGCAATTGTGATTGTGCCAACCTTGGCCGAAGCAATCCCGTTGTGCGACCGGCTGGCACCCGAACATCTGCAGCTGGCGGTCGATGCCGATGTGGCCGAGGCGCTGTTCGCCAGGGTGCGGCATGCCGGGTCTGTGTTTCTGGGGCGCCATACGCCCGAGGCGATTGGCGATTATGTCGCTGGGCCGAACCATGTGCTGCCAACCGGGCGGCGCGCGCGCTTTTCATCCGGCCTTTCGGTGCTGGATTTCATGAAGCGCACCAGTTTTCTGGCGCTCGACGAAGCCGCTTTGGCAGCGATTGGCCCGGCGGCGGTGGCGCTTGCCGGTGCCGAAGGGCTGCCCGCGCACGCCCTGTCTGTATCCCAAAGGTTGAAGTAATGTCCAAGACCCAGGCCCGCTCTGCTGCCCGGCTCGCCGCCGTGCAGGCGCTCTACCAGCACGAGATGGAAGGGACGCCGCTGCCCAAGCTGCTGACAGAATTCCATCACCATCGGCTGGGCGCGGAAATTGAGGATGCGCAATATGCCAAAGCGGATGGCACCTTTTTTGACGATGTGGTGAAGGGCACGCTGGCGCGCGCGGATGAAATTGATGCTGCCATCACAGCGCGGCTGGCCGACGGCTGGACGCTCGACCGGCTCGACAAAGCGATGAAGGCGATTTTGCGTGCGGGAACCTATGAATTGATCGCGCGCGCCGACGTGCCGCGCGGTGCGGTGGTCAATGAATATGTCGATGTCGCCAAAGCCTTTTTCGACGCGCGCGAGGCGGGGTTTGTGAACGGCCTGCTTGACGCGATCGGTGGCGCGGTGCGCGCGGGTTAAGCGCGCGTTCATCGGCAAATGTCACTCTTTCGGAACCAATGGTCCGGGGAGATATGACCATGAAATCAGCGCGCTTAGCCTTTGCGATTGCCACGACGATGCTGGCCGTGCCGGCTGCTGGACAATCCTCCCCCAGTTTCCTTGACGGCGATTATTGGTCGCGCCAGTCGCTGTCGCTCGATCAGGAAAAAGTGCGCGGCCTGCTGGAAAATGGCAAGGTCGAGGCGGCTCTGGCGCGCCTTGCACCCATGGCCGAGCGCGGCGATGCGTGGGCACAGGCCGTGTTGGGGGCGGAACTGTACAAACGCGGGGATGCGCGTGCGCTCTATTGGATTGAGGCGGCGGCAACGCAGGGCCATGCGCCGTCTGCCCTGTTCATGGGCGTAGCCTATGCGACCGGTCAGGGCTTTGACCGCGATCCGGCAATTGCCAAAGGTTGGCTGTTGCTGGCGGCGCGGCGCGGGGACCGGGTGGTGATCCGCGATGCCCATCGCATCATGCGTCAGCTGGACAAAATCAGCTGATCAGCGCGCTGACGGGCGCCGATCCAAAAATAGCAGCGGAATATCGACACGCTCGGCCCAAGCGGTTTCATTGTGCGCGGTGCCGGTAAAGGCACGCGCTTCGTAATTGGGCCAGCGCCACCCGCGCGCCGCCATCATGGCATCAAATGCCTCGGCATAGGGTGGGTAAAATTCGTCGAGCGTCGCCGTCCCATGGTCGCGGTAGAGGCGGTGGACCTTGGGATCGAGCTTGGCGGTGGCGAGCCATTTGGCAAAGGCGTCGGCGACAGCCTGCGCAGCAGCAGCGCGCTCGCCCTCTGGAATGTCGGGATTGGCCAGCGGCAGGTGCATCGACACCGCCGCTGCTTGCCCGAACACATCGGGATATTCGCCCATGGCATAGAGCGACATCAGTCCGCCCATCGAGCTGCCCATGACCGAGGTGTTGGCGCGGTCGCTCAGCGTACGAAAACGGCCATCGACCCATTGTTTGAGTTCGCCGGTCAGGAATTTGAGGTATTTGTCGCCCAGCAATGTTTGGGCGCCCTTTTCAGGGCCGAGATCGATACCGCGCACGCGCTGCTGAAACGCGGGCGGCAGATGCACGAGCAGCTTTTCGGGAAATAAAGTGGCATAGCGCGCCTTAGGGCTGGCGATGCCGACGATAATGTGGCTGCGCAATTGTCCGGCGGCGGCCATGCGGCTGACCGCCTCGTCCATCTGCCATTCCTGCCCGTAACCGGCAAGCGCCTTGTCGAACAGATTTTGGCCGTCGTGCATATAGATAACGGGAAAGCTCTTTGTGGCGTCGCGATCATATTCGGCGGGCAGCCAGACCCAGATGGTGAGCGGGTCGATATGCTTTGATGGGAAATCGGGGACGGTGGTGACGCGCCCGGCAGCGACGCTGACTGGCTGTGCGGTTTGGGCGATCGCGGGTGGGGTGAGGAAGAGCAACGCACTCAGCACCGCCAAAATTCTGGACATAAATTCCCCCGCAAAAAACACCGAAGTGCTGAGCTTGTCGAAGCACGCGGCGCATCATCAAACCGTTGTGAAGGGCTGCGCCGCGCCCTTCGACAAGCTCAGGGCTACGGTTTTTCTTCGCCAGCGGCAAGCGAGGCGATAAAGGGAGATCATGAACGAGGACGCCTTTATCGCGCGATTGCGTGCCTTCGCCAGCCATCCCGCTGCGCGCGGCCTGATGGACGACGCGGCAGTGCTGGAGGTCGGTGGGCAGGGGCTGGTGCTGACACACGACATCCTGGTCGAGGGGGTTCATTTTCTGGGTGATGATGCGCCCGAGAGCGTGGCTTGGAAGCTGGTCGCGGTGAATATGTCGGATCTTGCCGCCAAGGGCGCGACGCCGATTGGTGTGTTGATGGGCGCGGGGCTGGCGCGCGGGGGCGCTTGGGATACGGCTTTTGCCGAAGGGCTGGACGAAGCGCTTCGCCATTTTGGCTCGCCCTTGCTGGGCGGCGACACGGTGGCGATGCCGCCGGGCGGGCCGGTGACGCTGGGGCTGACCGCGATCGGCCTGGCTCCAGCGGGCGGCGCACCGTCGCGCAGCGGCGCGCGGCCGGGCGATGAGCTGTGGGTCAGTGGCAGCATTGGCGATGCCGGGCTGGGGCTGTTGATGCGGCAGGGTAAGCTGAGCGGCGGGCTGGGCAGCCTGGCCTATGCCTACACCCACCCGCAGCCCAATCTGGCGTTGGGGCAGGCACTGGCTCCGTTGGTGAGTGCGATGGCCGATGTGTCCGACGGGCTGTTGATCGATGCCCAGCGCATTGCTGCGGCGAGCGGAGTGATGGTGGAACTAGCGCTGGATACCGTGCCGCTGTCGGATGGGTGGCGCATGGTGCGCGGCGAGGGGGTAAATGACCGAATCGCGGCGGCGACGATGGGCGATGACTATCAGCTGCTGTTTTCTGCGCCTCCAGGGCAGGCAGAGGCGGTGCTGGCTGCGGGTTTGCTGTGCGGAGGGGAGTTGGTGCGCATCGGGCGCTGTGTGGCGGGGGCCGGGCTGCGGTTGGCGTTTGATGGGACGGCTGTGCCGTTGCCCGAGCGATTGGGGTACCGTCATTAAAACCGTCATTGCGAGGAGCGAAGCGACGAAGCAATCCAGAGCGGCCCGAAACCAACTTTGGCACTGTGTTGCTCTGGATTGCTTCGCTGCACTCGCAATGACGGAATCTGTCTTCAAAACCCGCGCGAAAAGCGGGGTTGCCCTTGTCACACTTTGCCACCATAAGCGCGGCCGCACTGGGTCTCTCGCAACATCGCGGCCTGTTTCGTCGGCGTCACTCGCCGGGTTGGGGACAGGATTGCGCGAAAGGGCGCGGGCGGACCCGTCCAAGGGGAAGGAAGTTTTTTCATGAATCTGGTTTTGATCGCTTTGGCGTGCGGCCTGATCGCCGTGCTCTATGGGATCGTTACCAGCCGTCAGGTGCTGAGCGCCTCGGCTGGTAACGCAAAAATGCAGGAAATCGCCGCCGCCATTCAGGAAGGCGCGTCGGCCTATCTCGGCCGCCAATACCGCACCATCGCCATCGTCGGCGTTGTCGTTGCGGTGCTGGTTGGCCTGTTCCTCGACATCATTCCGGCAATCGGCTTTGTGATTGGCGCGGTGCTGTCAGGCGTGGCGGGCTATATCGGCATGAATATTTCGGTTCGCGCGAACGTCCGCACGGCCGAAGCCGCGCGCGGCACGCTGCAGGGCGGCCTGACCATGGCATTTCGCGCCGGGGCTATCACCGGCATGCTGGTGGCGGGCCTGGCGCTGATCGCGATTGCCGGCTTCTTTTGGTATCTGGTTGGCCCCGCTGGCCTTGCGGCCAATGACCGCGTGGTCATCGACGGTCTTGTCGGTCTGGCCTTTGGCGCGTCGCTGATTTCGATCTTCGCGCGTCTGGGTGGCGGTATCTTTACCAAGGCCGCCGACGTCGGCGCCGACTTGGTGGGCAAGGTCGAAGCGGGCATCCCCGAGGATGATCCACGCAACCCCGCCGTGATTGCCGACAACGTCGGCGATAATGTGGGCGACTGCGCGGGCATGGCCGCCGACTTGTTCGAAACCTATGTCGTCACCGTTGGCGCGACGATGGTGCTGATTGCGCTGCTCGTCACCACCGCGGGCGACATGCTGCTCCCGCTGATGGCGCTGCCGCTGCTGATTGGCGGCGTGTGCATCGTGACGTCGATTCTGGGCACATACTTCGTGCGCCTGGGCGGCGGCACCAACATCATGGGCGCGATGTACAAGGGCTTCCTGGTCACCGCGATCAGCTCGATCCCGGCGATCTGGTTCGCCATCGACTATGCGCTGGGCGGCATGGAGGTGGACGTGGGCGGCTACACCGGCCGCACGCTCTTCTATTGCTCGTTGCTCGGTCTGATCATCACTGGCGTGTTGGTGTGGATCACCGAATATTATACCGGTACCAACTACCGCCCGGTGCGGAGCATCGCCAAGGCATCCGAAACGGGCCACGGCACCAACGTCATCCAGGGGCTGGCGATTTCGCTGGAATCGACCGCGCTGCCGACGCTGGTGATCTGTGCTGGCATCATCATCGCATACCAGCTGGCGGGCCTGATTGGCATTGCCTTTGCCGCGACCGCAATGCTGGCGCTGGCGGGCATGGTCGTTGCACTGGACGCCTATGGTCCGGTGACCGACAATGCTGGCGGCATCGCCGAAATGGCGGGGCTGGAAGACAGCGTGCGCGAGAAAACCGATGCGCTGGACGCCGTGGGCAACACCACCAAGGCCGTGACCAAGGGCTATGCCATTGGGTCGGCGGGTCTGGCGGCGCTGGTGCTGTTCGGCACCTACACCGCAGACATCACCGCTTACTCGGACAAGCTGGGGCTCAGCGCGCCGCTGACCTTCTCGCTGTCATCGCCGTACGTGATTGTGGGCCTGCTGCTCGGCGCGCTGCTGCCCTACCTCTTCGGGGCGATGGGCATGACCGCCGTGGGCCGCGCAGCGGGTGACGTGGTGAAGGATGTGCGCGAACAGTTCGCGACCAACAAGGGCATTATGGACGGCACCAGCCGCCCTGATTATGCCCGCACGGTAGACCTGGTGACCAAGGCAGCGATCAAAGAAATGATCATCCCGTCGCTGCTGCCGGTGCTGGCGCCGATCGTGGTGTTCTTCGTCATTCGCGCCGTTGCTGGCCCGGTCGCAGCTTTTGAAGCGCTCGGTGCATTGCTGCTTGGCGTGATCGTCGGCGGGCTGTTCGTCGCCATCTCGATGACGTCGGGTGGCGGCGCATGGGACAACGCCAAGAAGTACATCGAAGATGGCAACCACGGCGGCAAGGGCAGCGAAGCCCATAAGGCCGCGGTGACCGGCGACACGGTGGGCGATCCGTATAAGGACACTGCAGGGCCAGCGGTCAACCCGATGATCAAGATCACCAACATCGTGGCGATCCTGCTGCTCGCGGCACTCGCGCACGGCTGATCTGGACATTTTTTGTAAATGCATAACCCCGGCGGAGCGATCCGCCGGGGTTTTTCTTGTCTTTTGCCCGCAACATACTTGCCATGCGCCGCGAACTTCATAGGATGTCCGTCAGAACGCTATCGTGCGTTTGACCGGGGAATCGGGTTCGCGGGTCGCAACAGTCCGCCGGACCGACAAGTTTGTGGAGCAGACAAATGCTGAAAAAGCTGATGGTCGCGGCGCTGCTGGCGACGACGGCGGCTGCGCCGGGCATGGCGCAGACGGAAGATAATCGCGATATTGTTGTGACAGCCAAGAAGGGCCGGGTGGCGACGGCGGTATTCGCCAAGGAACGCTTCATGCAGTCGCCGCGCCTGTCGCCCGATGGCAAAAAAATCGCACTGATGATGACTGCGAACGGCGTCGACAATCTGGGTTGGTACGATGTTGATTCCGCTAGCCCCAAGCCGGAATTCTTTGCGAAGGCGCAGGAGTTTCGCGAAGCCGGCGACCGCACCGTGGGCGGCTGGCAATGGGTTGGCAATCGCACCATCGTGTTCACGCTGGCATCGCGCGAAATTATTGGTGGGCAGCGCGGCGATGTGACGCGGCTGGTCGCCTATAACATCGAAACCAAGAAGCTGACGCCGATCGCATGGGAAGACACGGGTTCTTACGCCAATATCGAATATGTCGACCATGATGAGGAATTTGCCCTGATCCAGCGCAACACGCTGAAAGACCAAGTGTTCGGTCGCGCCGAGGTGATCCGTTTCGACTTCAAAACCGGCAAGATGAGCATGGTCCAGCGTCCCAATCTGGAAGTCAGCAACTGGTATATCGATGGCAAGGGCGTTGTGCGCGCCGGGTCCGGTTATGACAGCAAGACCGGCAAAGAGCGGCTGATGTACCGGTCGAACGAGAAAGAGGTATTGAAGACGGTCCAAAATGCGGCTGACCAGACCTTTACCGAGGCGGCCATTTATCCGTCCGTCTTCCTTGACGAGCCCGACATGGCCATCGCCACGAGCAACAAGGATGGGTTCCGCAAGGTTTACAAGGTCAACATGAAGACCATGGAAATCGTCGGCCCGCCGATGTTCCAGCTAAAAGGCTATGACGTCGATGGCGTAATCCCCAACGAAGACCAGAATAATGTCGCGGGATACTCCTTTACCACCACGCGCAGTGGCGCCCGCTTTACCGACCCCAAGTTGGCAGAGATCCAGGCGGCGCTCAATGAAACCTTTGGCGCGGGCAAGGTAACCATCAGTTCGACCGATCGCGGCGACAACCGGGTCATCGCCTTCGTCGGCGCCCCTAATCAGGCCGGGGCCTATTATCTTTTCGACACAGTGACGGGGAAAATCCGGCTGCTGGGGTATCTCAATGCCATCTTGGGCGAGGCCGAGCTTAATCCGACCGAGACCATCGTATATAAGGCGTCGGACGGCATGGACATTCCGGCGGTGGTCACCTGGCCCCGTCACCGGCCGCACCGCAAGAATTTGCCGGTGGTCGTTTTGCCGCACGGCGGCCCGTTCGGTGTGCGCGACACCGAGAATTTCTATACCGAAGCATCGTGGCATCAGGCGCTGGCCGAGCTTGGCTATGTCGTGATCAAGCCCAATTATCGTGGATCGGGCGGCTATGGCCGCGAGTTCGTGAAGGAAGGGCGCAAGCCGACGGGCTACGGCAAACGCATGCAGGACGACAAGAATGATGCCGTAACCTGGTTCGCGGCGCAGGGCTTTATCGATCCCAAGCGTGCCTGCATCATGGGCTGGTCCTATGGCGGCTATGCTGCCGCGCGCGGCGCACAGCGCGACCCCGATGTGTGGCGCTGCGCTATCGCCGGTGCTGGCGTGTACGACATGGCGATGATGAACCGCTGGGATGCCAACAACCTGGGCGAGTTCAGCTCGAAGTTTCAGGACACATCGGATGACCCCAATGGCATTTCGTCGGCACAAAACACCGATGGCCGCTGGGCGCCGATCTTGATCGTCGCTGGCCTGCGTGACCAGCGCATCCCGATTGAGCAGTCGCGCACGTTGGTGTCGCGCCTCAAAGGGTCGGGCAAGAAGGAAGACATCGATTTCCGCTACATCGAGCAGCCCAAGGGGACGCACAACCTGCCTTATGAGGATGTGCATATCGAATGGCTGACGGAGACCGAGGCTTGGCTGCGCCGGTTCAATCCTGCCTATATCGAGACCGACCCCGATAAGGAGCCGCCGGTCGTCGTGACCGCAGAGCTGAAGTAAAAGCTCTATTGGCAACCATGTTCCCCGGCGAAAGCCGGGGGCCAGCGGCGCTAACTACTATTGGTTCGTGTTGCCCTGGACTCCGGCTTGCGCCGGAGAACAGGCGTTGCTTTAGCTTTTCGCGGCCATTTGCGCGGCATAGCCTGCTTGCACCATCGCGCTCATGCGGGCGAACAGCGCGTCGGGGTCGGCGCGGCGCAGCGCAGCAATTTGCGCCTCCATGCCTTCGGCGATGATCAGCTCGCGCGTACCCGCCTTGATCGCTTCGACCATTTGCCGCGCCGCTTCCTCCGGGCGGATGCCGTTGTCGATGGCGGCGTCGCTGACCCCGCGCACGCTGCCGTCGGCGTTGAGTGCGTTGCGGCTGACATTGGTGGCGACCGATCCGGGGCACACGACCAGCACCTTGAGGCCGAGATGCTCATTTTCGGCGCGCAGCGCGTCATGATAGCCCACCACGCCGTGCTTGGCGGCGCAGTAAGCGGTGCGCAGCGGGACGCCGGCCAGTCCTGCGACACTGGAGATCGCCACCACATGCCCGCCGCCCGCGCTAAGCATGCGCGCCAGATTGGCCTGTGCAAAAGCGATGGGGGCAAGAAGGTCGACTGCGATGATGCGTTCATAGACGGCATAGTCAGTATCGACGGCCAAGCTGCGCTGCGAAATGCCGGCATTGTTGACGATGCCATTGACGCGGCCTGCCCAGTCCCAGGCCTGTTCGACCAGTGAGGGAAGTGCGCCCGTATCGGTGGCCTCAAACGGCAGGAGGAGTGTGTCGCCACAGCCTGCCGCTACCTCCTCCAGCGCGGCGACGTTGCGCCCCGACAGGATCAGTCGCGCCCCTTCGCCCGCCAGCGCGCGGGCGAGCGCCGCGCCGATGCCCGATGAGGATCCGGTGATCCACCAGACCTGTCCCTGCATTCCCAATTCCTCTCTGCCCCTTGTTCGTGCGAAGGGTGCGGCGCGGTGACGTGCGGGTCAAGCAGGCTTATGAAAAGGCCGTAAAACTGGCACTTTCGCGCGGGGGTGGCATTTTTGTTGCGAATCTGTTATAATCATTCGCAACGCTGAGACCGACGTGAACGGTCCAGACGCTTTGGAGCCTCTTCACTTGCTATCCTGAACCATGGACGTGTTGCAATGCGCACACCGGTGCTGATCCAGCATCCGGCGCTCACAGGGCACGACATGGCGAAAAGGCTGGCCTGTCAGATGAAAGGAATGCGGATGTCCGCCAGTTTTCTGTTCGATGTCGGTGACTATGTTGTTTACCCCAAGCATGGCGTGGGTCGCGTAATCGAACTGCAAAAATCCGAAATCGCTGGAATGCAGCTGGAACTTTATGTTCTGCGTTTCGAAAAGGAAAAAATGACGCTGCGCGTGCCGACCAACAAGGCCGAAAGCGTTGGCATGCGCAAACTGTCGTCAGACAAGACGCTGAAGGAAGCGCTGCAGGTGCTGACCACCAAGCCGCGCGTGAAGCGCACCATGTGGTCGCGCCGTGCGCAGGAATATGAAGCGAAGATCAATTCGGGCGATCTGGTGTCGATCGCCGAAGTGACGCGCGACCTTTTCCGCGCGGACGACCAGCCCGAGCAAAGCTATTCGGAGCGCCAGATTTTCGAAGCGGCATCGAGCCGCCTGGCGCGCGAACTCGCCGCGATGGAAGAGACCGACGAAAAGACCGCGCAGGCGAAGTTGCTCGAGATTCTGAACAAGCATGCGCCGCTTTATTATGCGGAGAAAGCGGTCTGACGACTTGAATCCAGCCTGCTCCCCGGCGGAAGCCGGGGCCCAGAGCGAGATTGAACCGTCGGTGGATGCCGACCTGGACCCCGGCTTTGGCCGGGGGACGGTGTGCTTTAAAATCGTCAGTACCGTGCGCCAACAAAATACAGCCCATCGGGCGGCGCGTTGAGCCCCAGCGCTTGCCGGTCCGCTGCCTCCAACGCGGCTTGCAAATCTTCGCCCGTCCAGCGGCCGTTGCCCACTTGCACCAGGCTGCCCACCATTGACCGCACCTGATGGTGAAGGAAGCTGCGTGCGGCTGCGCTGATCAATATTTCGTCGCCGTCGCGTTCCACGTCGAGCCGGTCGAGCGTTTTGATCGGGCTGTCGGCCTGGCACTGCACCGAACGGAAGGTGGTGAAGTCATGGTTGCCGACCAGCAACTGCGCGGCAGCGTGCATTGCGTCGGCTTCGAGTGGCTGCCCGACCTGCCAGCAAAGTCCCTTGTCAAAGGTCAGCGGCGCGCGGCGGTTGACGATGCGGTAGAGATATTCGCGCCCGATGCACGAAAAGCGCGCGTGCCAATCGTCGGCGACGGTTTCGCACGCCAGCACGGCGACGGGGGCGGGGCGGAGCTGCGCGTTTAATGCTTCCATCAGGCGAAAGGGGCCGCGCGGAAAATCAAGGTCGACGTGCGCGCGCATGGCGATGGCGTGGACGCCGGCATCCGTGCGCCCCGCGCTGTATATCAGCGACTCTGCGCCGGTGATGCGCGCGAGGGCTTCCTCGAGCGTTTGCTGCACGCTGGGGCCATGTGCCTGGCGCTGCCAGCCCATATAGGGGCGGCCATCATATTCGAGGGTCAGCGCGAAGCGGGTCATGCCAAACGTGTCCCAGCGGAGATGGGCCAACCGCGCAGCAATTCTTCCGCGCTCATCGCGGGCCTGCCGGCGCGCTGCACGCGCAGCGCGCGGACGGCACCGGGGTTGCAGGCGATGGTGAGGCGGTCGTCAAGCGTCACGCCCGGCGGCATCCCCTGCGGCACGTCGGCGGGGGAAACCACGTCAGCTGTGAGAAGTTTGACGCGCTCGCCCGCTAGTTCGAACCACGCCCCCGGCGCGGGGTTGAAGGCGCGGACGGCGCGTTCGACCTGCACGGCGCTGACCATGAAATCGAGGCTAGCCTCGCTCTTGTCGATCTTGGGGGCATAGAGCGCGCCGGTTTCGGGCTGCGGTTCGGGCGGATGGGCGGCGAGGTTTGCCAGCACCTCCACCATCAATTCCGCGCCCATGTCCGCCAGCTCCGCGGTCAGCTCACCAGCGGTCTTGCCCGCGACCGGCGTGCGGCCGATGAGCCGCATGGCGCCGGTGTCGAGGCCCGCGTCCATCTGCATGATCGTGACGCCGGTTTCGGCATCGCCCGCCAATATCGCCCGCTGCACCGGCGCCGCACCGCGCCAGCGGGGGAGGATGCTGCCATGGACGTTAAGGCAGCCGTGGGTAGGCGCATCGAGCACCGCCTGTGGCAGGATCAGGCCGTATGCTGCGACCACCGCGATATCGGCGTTTAGTGCAGTCAAGTCAGCCTGCGCCTCGGCGCTTTTCAGGCTGGCGGGGGTGCGCACCGGCAGCCCATGCGCTTCGGCCCAGTCATGCACCGCGCTCTGCTGCACCTTTTTCCCGCGCTGCGCCGGGCGGGGGGGCTGGGTATAGACGGCGACAACATCATGCCCCGCCGCGACCAATGCGGCGAGCGTCGGCACCGCAAAGGGCGGCGTGCCCATGAAGATGATGCGCATTGTCATTTTGTGCCTGCCGCTTAAGACCATGTGCCATGGCATCGCAAGACATAGAGACGCTGGTCCAGCAACTCGCCCGGCTCCCCGGGCTGGGGCCTCGGTCGGCGCGGCGTGCGGTGCTGCATCTGATGAAGAAGCGCGAGAGTGTGTTCGCGCCCCTGCTCGCCGCGATGCAGGGGGTGGCCGAGCGGCTGGTGACGTGCGGGGTGTGCGGCAATATCGACACGCGCGATCCGTGCAGCATTTGCACCGATGCGCGGCGCGATGCGCGCAGCCTTTGCGTGGTCGAGGAAGTGTCCGACCTGTGGGCGCTTGATCGCTCGCGGCTGTTTCCCGGCAAATATCATGTGCTCGGCGGGCGGCTGTCGGCGCTGGAGGGGGTTAGGCCGCAGGACCTGACCATCGACGCGCTGGTCGCACGCGTCAGCGCAGGCGGGATCGACGAGGTCGTGCTGGCGATGAACGCGACGCTGGAGGGGCAGACGACGGCGCATTACCTCGCCGAGCGGCTGGAGGGGCTGCCGGTAAGGTTGACGCAGCTGGCGCATGGTTTGCCCGTGGGGGGTGAGCTGGATTATCTCGATGAGGGGACGCTGGCGCAGGCGCTCAGGGCAAGGCGGCCGATTGGGTGACGCAAGCTTTGGCTTGCCGCGCGTTGAAAACATTCATTGAGAATAGTTCGGCCTCGGCCGGTTGCTGATGGGGTCTGGCTGGAGCCATGGTGGCATTGGCCGGATAGCGCACACCGTCAAATGGCAACAAGGCTCGGTGGGGTGTCGTACCACCTCCTGATATCCGCACGCTAAGGTCATGCCAACGATTGCTCTTGCTCGGCAGAACCTCAATCGGCGGCCATCCAAGCGAAATATCGCCAACGAGCCTAAACTTATTGCCAACGGGTGTCAGTATCATGGTCCCGCAACCTCCGGTGCCGCATTGGCACGGGTCCGTGATGTAGATGATGTGTTCCATCCGCCCATCTTTGTTGAGGTCATATTGCGCTTCAACATAGTTTGGTGCGTTGGGAGATATTGTGATTAGTAGGTCGGTGCTGTTCGCAAACAATCGGCCACCATTTTGCTCAGGCGTACAAGCCGTTAACGCCAAGGAAAATGGCATCAGGCCGTAAACGATGGGTGTGCGCATAGCTGCACCTTATGCTGCAAGATACGCGTCACCAACTTGTGATTTTCCACCCTCTCCCTTGAGACAGCGGGGGGCCACCCCCTTGACCTCACCCCCCGCCATCCATAACTGACCCTTCATGGCCATCCTTCCCATCATCGAAACGCCCGATCCGCGTTTGCGGCAGATTTCCAAGCCCGTCGAAACCTTCGACGACGACCTCCGCACGCTGATCGCCGACATGTTTGAAACCATGTACGACGCGCCCGGCATTGGCCTCGCCGCGATTCAGGTCGGCGTGCCCAAGCGGCTGCTCGTCATCGATCTGCAGGAGCCGGATCCCGAGGATGAGGAGGGGAAGAAGGTCATCCGCAACCCCCGCATCTTTGTGAACCCGGTGTTTTCCGATCCGACCGAGGAGCATAGCGTCTATCAGGAGGGCTGCCTGTCGGTCCCCGAACAATATGCCGACGTCACCCGCCCGGCCGAAATTACCGTCGACTGGCAGGACGAATATGGCAAGCCGCACCGCGAACGCATGACCGGCCTGATGGCGACGTGCATCCAGCACGAGCATGACCATCTGGAGGGCATCCTCTTCATCGACCATCTGTCGCGGCTGAAGCGTGAAATGGTGCTGAAGAAATTGGCGAAGGTGCGGAAAGCGGCGTGAACTGCTCCCCGGCGAAAGCCGGGGCCCAGCGCGTCACACCAAGAACGTCGTCTAAGCAAGCTCTGGAGCCCGGCTTTCGCCGGGGAACGGATCAAGTTACTCCGCCGCCTTCGCCACGCCCACCATCGCCGCGCGCAACAGACGGTCCTTGAGCATATATCCCGGCGCCATTTCCATCACGATCGTGCCGGGTTCGGCATCGGCCGAGGGGATTTCCACCATCGCCTGATGCTGGTTGGGGTCGAGCGGCAGGCCGACCGACGCGATGCGTTTGATCCCGTGGCGTTCGAACACGCTCATCAGCTCGCGCTCGGTGGCCTCGAGGCCTGCGACCAGGCCCTTCATCGCCTCATCTTCGCGCGCAGCCTCAGGGATCGCGGCGAGAGCGCGGGTCAGATTGTCGCCGACCGACAAAATGTCGCGTGCGAATTTGGTGACGGCGTAAGTGTGCGCGTCGGCAACTTCCTTTTCGGCGCGGCGGCGCACATTCTGCGTTTCGGCCTGCGCATAGAGCAGGTCCTGTTGCAGTGCGGCGACCTGTTCGTTCAGCGTTGCCAGCGCTTCGGCTTCAGCCACTTCGGCCCCGGTTTCGGGCGTTTCCGGGGTTTCGGGACGTTCGATTTTCTCTTCGGTGCTCATTCGTTTATCGCATCAATCGTGACAGGGTTTGGGCGGTGAAATCCACCATGGGAACGATGCGCGCATAGTTCAAGCGGGTGGGGCCGATAACCCCCACCACGCCGACCATGCGCCCGTCGCTGCCGTGATAGGGCGCGGCTATGACCGAAGAGCCCGACAGCGAAAAGAGTTTATTCTCCGAACCGATGAAAATCCGCGTGGCATCCCCGCTGCGCGCGCTGTCGAGCAGGGCGGCAATTTCCTGTTTGCTTTCCAGCTCGTCGAGCAATTGCCGCACGCGGTCGAGATCGCCGACCGCGCCATCGTCGAGCAGATGCGCCTGCCCGCGCACAATCAGCACCGGGCGGTCAGCGCCGTCGGATGACCAGATGGCCAGCCCGCGCGCGACAAGGTCCTGCGCAGCGCGGTCGATGGCGATGCGCTCAGCCTCCAGCTCGCGGCGGACCCGGGCGAGGGCGTCGGCAAGTGTGTGGCCCGCCAGTGTGGCGGTGATATAGTTGCCCGCCTCGACCAGCGCCGAAGGGCCTACACCGTGCGGTAGATCAATAACGCGGTTTTCGACCGACCCATCGCCGGCGACCAGCACGACGAGCGCTTGATCGGCGGACAGCGGCACGAAACTTATCTGGCGCAGCACGCGCTCGGCCTTGGGGACCAAGACCAGTCCCGCGCAGGCGGAAAGGCCAGACAGCGCGGCGGTCGCCTGCGCCAAAGCGGCCTCGATGGGGCCGCTTTCGGCGATGCTGGCCTCGATTTGCGCACGGTCCTCTGCACTGGGTTCCGCAACCTGCATCATGCCGTCAACGAACAGGCGCAGACCCGATTCGGTGGGCATTCGCCCAGCGCTGGTGTGCGGGCTCGCGAGCAACCCTGCTTCCTCCAGATCCTGCATGACATTGCGGATTGATGCTGGGGAGAGATTCAAGGCGCTGAATTTCGACAGCGTGCGCGAGCCGACGGGCTGGCCATTTTCGAGGTAAGCCTCGACCACCAGCCGGAACACATCGCGCGCACGCGTGGTGAGTTCGGTGATGGGGGACGGGGTCATGCGAAAGATTTAGGGGGGGAGGGGGGCAAGGGCAAGGGAGCAAGCGCTCTCCGGCGAAGCCGGGGTCCAGCGCGACGCCAAGCAAACCGTGGACCATGCTGCCCTGGATTCCGGCTTTCGCCGGAAAGTAGCATGGGGCAATGGTTGCCCAGCCCCTCCATCCCCGCTAAGCGCGCCGCTTCATTTACAGGAGATTCCCCCATGCGCCCATCCGGCCGCGCGCCTGACCAGATGCGTCCCGTTGCCCTTGAAACCGGTTATACCATCCATGCCGAGGGCAGTGTGCTGGTGAGCTTTGGCAATACCAAGGTGCTGGTGACCGCCAGTGTCGAAGAGCGCGTCCCGCCCTTCCTTCGCGGCAAGGGGCAGGGGTGGGTGACCGCCGAATATGGCATGCTGCCCCGCGCCACCCACACGCGCGGCAATCGCGAAGCGGCCAAAGGCAAACAGTCGGGGCGGACGCAAGAAATCCAGCGGCTGATCGGGCGGTCTTTGCGTGCCGTAGTCGACATGAAGAAGCTGGGTGAGCGCCAGATTACATTGGACTGCGACGTTATCCAGGCCGACGGCGGCACGCGCACGGCGTCGATCTCCGGCGCCTGGGCGGCGTTAAGGCTGGCGGTCGACAAGTTGATCGCTAGCGGTGCGATTGCCGAAGACCCGATTACCGACAAAGTGGCGGCGATTTCGTGCGGGATCTTTCAGGGCACGCCGGTGCTCGACCTAGATTATGACGAGGACAGCAATGCCGAGGCCGACGCCAACTTCGTGTTGACCGGGTCGGGCCAGATCGTCGAAGTGCAGGCGACCGCCGAGGGCGCGACCTATGACGAGGAAGCGCTGCTGCGCCTGTTGCGATTGGCGCGCATCGGCTGCGCGGAAATTTTCGCGGCGCAGGACCGGGCGACGGGGCGGTAAATGCCGCGCAAGCTCGCCCCCGGAAAGCTGGTGATCGCCAGCCACAATGCGGGCAAGGTGCGCGAGATCCGCGCGCTGCTTGAACCCTATGGCATCGATCCGGTGTCGGCAGGCGAGCTGGGTTTGCCCGAGCCGGAGGAAACCGGCACGACATTCGCCGAAAATGCTCGGTTGAAGGCGCACGCTGCGGCGCAAGGCTCGGGGCTGCCCGCGCTCGCCGACGACAGCGGGCTGTGCGTGGCCGCACTAGCTGGCCGCCCCGGCGTTTACACCGCCGACTGGGCCGAGCGGCAGGCGTTCGAAGGACCGCCCGGGCGCGACTGGTATCTGGCAATGGGCAAAGTCGAAGGCTTGCTGGCGGAGCAGGGACCGGACGTCGACCGGAGCGCATACTTCATCTGCACCCTCGCGATCGCCTGGCCCGATGGCCATGATGAGGTTTTTGAAGGACGCGTGCACGGCGCGCTGACCTGGCCGCCGCGCGGGACGCTGGGCTTTGGTTATGATCCGGTGTTTGTTCCGGTTGGTAACACGCTGACTTTCGCGGAGATTGATCCGGACGAAAAGCATGCGATCAGCCACCGGGCCGATGCCTTTGCGAAATTGGTGGCGGGGGTTTTCTAGGGCCAGACGATGTTTATCGAGAAAGCCTATGAGCAGCGCGAGACGCTATCTGATCGGGACCTTGAACGACTAGCTGCGGCATTGCGAGACAAAGTCGAACGTTATGAAGTTGCCACACAAAACTATCCACCTGATCGAATGGAGAAGCACGGATTTCCTTTTCTTCATCGATTGCAATTTCAACTGGTCGAAGTGAACCGGACACTCACAGAACGCAAAAAACGCAGCGAGTAATGACACTGCCTCTGCTCGCCCTCTACATCCATTGGCCGTTTTGCGTGGCCAAATGCCCCTATTGTGATTTCAACAGCCATGTCCGCGATCAGATAGATTACACGGAGTGGCAGGTGGCACTGCTCGCCGATTTGCGGCATGAGGCGGCGTTGTTGCCGGGTCGCAAAGTCTCCTCGATCTTCTTTGGCGGCGGCACGCCCAGCCTGATGTCGCCCGCGACGGTCGCCGCCCTGATTGCCGAGGCTGACCGGCTTTGGGGGTTGACCGGCGATTGCGAGATCACGCTGGAAGCAAATCCCAACTCGGTCGAGGTCGCCAATTTCGCCGCGCTTGCCTCCGCCGGGGTCAACCGCGTATCGATTGGCGTTCAGAGCTTCGAGCCGCAGGCGCTTGATTTCCTAGGCCGTGCGCATGATGCCGACGAAGCCCGGCGCGCCATCGCTACCGCGCAGGCACATTTCGCGCGGGTCAGCTTCGACCTCATCTACGCCCGTCCCGGCCAAACCCACGCCGCATGGGAGCGAGAATTGGCCGAGGCGCTGGCATTCGGGACCGACCATCTGTCGCTCTATCAGCTGACCATCGAACCCGGCACGCGCTTTGCTATCCTGGCGGCGAAGGGCGAACTTATCATCCCCGATGGCGATGCCGCCGCCGATTTGTTCGAGGCGACCGATGCGATGACCCGCGCCGCCGGGCTGCCGCGCTACGAGGTGTCGAACCACGCGCGGGTAGGTAGCGAAAGCCGTCATAATCTGACCTATTGGCGCTACGGCGACTATGCAGGCGTCGGGCCAGGCGCGCATGGTCGGCGGCTGGGGCAGGCCACCGAGCGGCACAAGAAGCCGGAGAATTACCTCGGCGCGGTTGAGCGCAACGGCCATGGTTTGAAGGTCGAAAGCCCGCTGTCGCCTGTGCAACGCGCCAATGAGGCGCTGGTCATGGGCCTGCGGCTTGCCGAGGGGGTTGATCTGGCGCGGATTGAGGCAGCGAGCGGACTGTCGCGCAGTGCGTTTCTGGATGCAGCGGCGGTGGGACGGCTCGAAGGCCAGGGGTTGATGATTACGGAAGGCGACCGGCTTGCTGTCAGCGACGTGGGGATTTTATTGTTGGACAGCGTGCTGGCTGAGGTGGTGTGCACCGACTAATTCAACCCGGTCCGTCCTGCGCTTGTTGAAGGACAGTCCTTTTCTTTTGCGGCGGAAAAGGGGAAGAACGGCCCTTCGACAAGCTCAGGGCAGTCGGGGTAAGAAAACTGACAGAGTTGCTCACCAACTGGCAATCGCACCTGACGCACGAGCGCCGCCGCTCGGTGCACACGGTGCGCGCTTATGTTGCCACCGCTGAGCGCTTTTGCGCCTTCCTCGAAACGCACAATGGCGCTGCGGTAAGCTCCGCCACTCTCGCCAAACTCGATGCCAGCGACATGCGCGCGTTCCTCGCCCAGCGGCGCGGCGAGGGCCTGACCAATGCATCGGCGGCGCGCGAGTTGTCGGCGCTCCGCGCCTTTCTTCGCTTTGTTGGCGGGCCGGATGCGACGCTTCCTGCATTGCGCGGGCCGCGCGTCAAGAAGGGGCTACCGCGTCCTGTCGCGCCGGCGGAGGCAATTCAACTGGCGCAGGACGTTGCTGCCAATGCGCGCGATGGCTGGATCGGCGCGCGCGATTTTGCTTTGTTGTTGCTGCTCTATGGTGCCGGGCTGCGAATTGGTGAGGCGCTGGCGCTGACCGGGGCGTCGTTGCCGCTGGAAGGCGTGCTGCGCGTCACCGGCAAGCGCGGCAAGACAAGGCAAGTGCCGATATTGCCTGCGGTCCGCGACGCGGTGACGGCCTATACCAACCTCTGCCCCTTTGGCCTCGATCCGCAAGGCCCGCTGTTCCGCGGCGCGCGCGGGGGCGCGCTTGATCCGGGTGTGGTGCGAGCAAATGTGCGCAGCGCACGGCGCGCGCTGGGGCTGTCCGAACGCACCACGCCGCATGCGCTGCGTCACAGTTTTGCCACGCATCTGCTGGCAGGCGGGGCCGATCTGCGCAGCTTGCAGGAGTTGCTTGGCCACGCCAGCCTGGCCTCGACGCAGATTTATACGGCGGTCGATGCGGCGCAGTTGCTCGATATTTATCGCACCGCGCATCCGCGGGCTGATTAGCTGCGCGGCTTTGGTTTCCACGTGATCACGCGATAGAAGTACACCAGCACCAAGGTACCAATCGCTACCACTGCGAGCGGGCCGATAAAGCGATCTACCTCGGCAAATTGCTTGCCGAACCAGCTGCCCGCGCCGGCGAGCGCGGTAATCCAGATCGTCGAACCGGCGGCGGTCCAAATCAGGAACTTGAGCTGGTTCATGCGCACCATTCCGGCGGGCAGCGAGATCATCGTGCGCGCGATGGGCAGGAAGCGGCAGACGAAGACGATGCCCGAGCCATATTTCAGGAAGAAGGCGTGCAGCCGCTCGACCTCGTCCCAATCGAGCGTCAACCAGCGGCCGTAGCGGTCAATCAACGGCTTGAGCCGCTCATAGCCAACCCAGCGGCCGATGCCGTACCATACCCAATTGCCCAGCGTGGTGCCCGCTACCGCGACCGCGACGAGCGGCCAAAATTCGAATCGTCCCTGCGCAACTGCAACGCCGCCCAGCGCCATGATTACTTCAGACGGGATGGGCGGGAAAATATTCTCAAGGAACATCAGGATGAAAATCCCGACATAACCCCAGCCTTCAATCAGATCGAGAATGAACTCGGTCATGCCGCCAACCGTGCTTCGATGGCGTCCCAGATCATGCCCGCAACATCGCTGTTGTTGAACGCGTCGATTGCGACGATGCCGGTGGGCGAAGTGACGTTGATCTCGGTCAGCCATTCGCCACCGATGACATCGATGCCGACAAAAATGAGACCGCGTTCTTTGAGCTGCGGTCCAAGCACCGCGCAAATTTCGGCCTCGCGTGGGGTAAGTTGGGTCGCTTCGGCATAGCCGCCAACCGCAAGGTTGCTGCGAAACTCGCCCACGCCGGGCTTGCGGTTGATGGCGCCGGCGATTTCGCCATCCACCAGCACGATGCGCTTGTCACCATCGGCCACGCTGGGCAGGAATTGCTGGACCATGAAGGGTTCGGGCCAGATTTGCGCGAAAATCTCTACCAGCGCGCCCAGGTTGCTGCCGTCGGCGTCGATCTTGAAAACCGCCTTTCCACCATTGCCATGCAGCGGCTTAATCACCACCGCGCCATATTCGGCCTGAAAGCGCTTCACTTCGTTCAGGTCGCGGGTGACCAGCGTTGGCGGCATAAATTGCGGGAAGTCGAGCACAAAAACCTTTTCGGGTGCGTTGCGCACCGCCGCCGGATCGTTGACCACCAGCGTTTGGTCCTTGATGCGCTCGAGCAGCCAGGTGCCGGTGAGATAGCCCAAGTCAAATGGCGGGTCTTGGCGCATTAGCACCACGTCAATCTCGGCACCCAGGTCAATTCGCTCAGGCTCACCAAAGCGGAAATGCTCGCCCGCCACGCGTTGCAGATCATGCACTGGGTGGGCCAGCGCGGTCAGCTTGCCCGCCTCCCAGCTCAGCGAGCGGACGTCATAATGCCAGATTGCATGGCCACGCGCCTGCGCGCTGAGCATCAGGGCAAAACTCGAATCGCCCTTGATATTGATACCCTCCATGGGGTCCATCTGCACCGCGACGCGCAATTTCATGCTCAAAATCCTTGCTTCACGGCTGCCAGACGTTGGTCAGATGGCGCGGGCATCGCCATGGTGCAAGCAGCATCACATCGATGCGGATATTTTCGTGCGTGCGGGCAAGGCGCGGGGCAAGCATTTGTACCGCCGCGGCCACGCGCCTTAGCCGCCAAGCGTCGACAGCGGTGTCGAGGTCGGCAGCCTTGGCGCGCCATTTGACTTCGATAAATGCCAGAGTTCCGCTGCGCCGCGCAATCAGGTCAACTTCGCCTACCGCGATACGCTGGCGCCGCGCGATGATACGCCACCCGTGCAGGCGCAGCCACCATGCCGCGAGCGTCTCGCCGCGCCGCCCGCGAGCCTCGGCGCGCTGGCGCTTCAAGCGCTGCCTTTGAGCGCGAGCGCGCGTGCATAAATGTCGCTACGTTCACGTCCAAAGCGCGCGGCAACGGCTTTGGCGGCTTTGGCAACAGGAAGTGTTTCGAGCGACTCGGCCAGTGCCGCATCAATATCGGCTTCGTTCCCGTCCTCAGCCGTATCGCTTGGCGGCGGCGCAACCACCACCACAATCTCTCCTTTCGGTGGTGAATTGGCATAGAGCGCGGCGAGATCGGCCAACGGTCCCGTCACACATTCTTCATACAGCTTGGTCAGCTCGCGTGCGACTGCTGCGTCGCGGTTGCCCAGCCCGGCGGCCAGTGCCGCCAGTGTGGCCGACAGGCGTGGTCCGCTTTCGTAGAAGACCAGCGTCGCGCGGATGCTGGCTAGTTCGGCGATGCTATCGCCGCGCGCCTTGGCTTTTGATGGCAGAAAGCCCGCAAACAGAAAGCGGTCGGTTGGCAGCCCAGCCAGCGTCAACGCAGCGATGGCCGCGCAAGGGCCGGGCAGGGTGACGACATGACGCCCGGCCGCGCGCGCTTCGCGTACCAATCTATACCCCGGATCGGAAATCAGCGGCGTGCCCGCGTCGCTCACCAATGCCACCACTTCGCTGGCCGCGCGCGCGACCAGCGCATCGCGCACGGCGGCGTCGCTATGGTCGTGATAGGCGATAAGCGGTACTTTGGCCCCGAGATGCCGCAGCAGCTTGGCCGTTACGCGCGTGTCTTCGGCGGCAATCACATCTGCGCTTTTCAAGACCGCTGCAGCGCGCACCGTCAGGTCACCAAGGTTGCCGATAGGGGTCGCAACGATGTAGAGGCCCGGCGAGGGAGTGATGGAGATGGACGAATCCGGCATGGCGACACTGATGGCAGAAAGCGCGCGCGAGCGCCAAGGCGAAGCGCAGGGACGTCGTAGCTGGTTGCAAGGTTTAACGGCTGCCGCCGCGCTGCTGTTGCTCGCGGGTTGTCAAGTTGTGCCCAACAGTACGGGGCCACAGACCACCGCGCCGGTCGAGCGTCCGCCCGTGACGACGGTTGATCCTGGGCTACCCATCGATACCGACCGGCACCGCATCGCACTGCTGGTGCCGCAGACCGGTCCCAACGCGGATGTTGGCAGCGCGATTGCCAATGCGACCACGCTGGCGCTTTTGGACACCAGGGCTGATCGGGTGCGCATCACCACTTACGACACCGCCCTTGGTGCGGCGGAGGCGGCGCGGCAGGCGGTGGCCGATGGCAACAAACTGATTTTGGGACCGCTATTGTCCGAAGATGTTACCGCGGTGGCCCCCATCGCGCGTGCCGCCGATGTGCCGGTACTCAGCTTCTCCAACGACAGCAGCGTGGCCGGGAACGGCGTGTTCATCATGGGCTTTGTCCCCGGCCAGTCGGTCGAGCGGGTCATCGGCCATGCCAGAGCAAAGGGGATGCGCCGCTTTGGCGCGCTGGTCCCCAAAAATGTCTATGGCGACCGTGCGGCGGCGGCCTTTCGTGAGGCGGTAACGGGTAGCGGAGGCACCTTGGTTGCCATCGAGGGTTATGATCGCAGCGCGACCGCCATGTCGGGCGCGGCGCGGCGGCTAACTGCTGCCGGGGAGATGGATGCGGTTTTAATCGCAGACAGCGGCGGCAACGCGGTGCGGGCCGTGCCGCTGGTCAATGCGGAGGGCGCACGACAGGTTTTGGGCACCGAGCTGTGGAACACCGACGCAGCGCTGGCGTCCAACCCCGTCATGCGCGGTGCCTGGTTCGCCAGTGTGTCTGATGGTCTTTATGGCCAGCTCGCCACCAAATATCGCACACGTTTTGGCAAGGCGCCGTATCGCTTGGCTAGCCTGGGTTATGACGCCGTGCTGCTGACCGTGCGGGTATCGCGCGAGTGGCAACCGGGCACTGATTTCCCCACGGCGCGCTTGTTGGCCAGCGACGGTTTCGGCGGGATCGACGGCATTTTCCGTTTCAATCAGCGCGGCGTGGCGGTGCGTGCGCTGGAGGTGAGCGAGATTGGCGCAGGTGGATTTCGGGTGATTGAGGCGGCGCCGACCAAGTGGTAACGCGTGGCGCGTGCGTCACAGTGGACCCGAAAAGAGCGACGGTTGACGCCGTTCGCCCTTTACGTTTCTGGAAAAATCACGATATGAGCGCGACCGTTCATTCACCACAGGAGCAAATGCTATACCGCCGCCAATGACCCGCCGACCACTGGCCCCGCCGCCCCCCAAAAGTGGGCCGCGTTTTAACGAGTATATCA
Source organism: Sphingopyxis sp. sgz302558 (assembly GCF_057220455.1). NCBI lineage: Bacteria > Pseudomonadati > Pseudomonadota > Alphaproteobacteria > Sphingomonadales > Sphingopyxidaceae > Sphingopyxis > Sphingopyxis sp. sgz302558. Next base: position 266,480 of record NZ_JBXPUZ010000002.1, read on the forward strand.
CCGTGCCCAAAGTGCGCGTGATCGACGAAGATGGCGAAAATCTGGGCGTCATGTTGACCGCCGAAGCCATCGAACAGGCTGCCGAGGCTGGCCTTGATCTGGTCGAAGTGTCTCCGGGCGCAGACCCGCCGGTGTGCAAATTCCTCGACGTGGGCAAATATAAATATGAGGCCCAGAAAAAGGCCAATGCCGCGCGCAAGAACCAAAAGACGCAGGAGATCAAAGAGATCAAGATGCGTCCCAACATCGACGACCATGATTTCGATGTGAAGATGCGCAAGGTGTTCGATTTTCTGGAAGAAGGCGATAAGGTCAAGCTGACCATGCGCTTTCGCGGGCGCGAGATGAGCCACACCCAGCTGGGTCTGGCCGTGTTGCAACGCGTTGCCGAACAGACCGCCGAAGTGGCGAAGATCGAGGCGCACCCGCGCACCGAGGGCCGCCAGATGCTGATGGTCATCGCCCCCAAATGATGCGCTGCATGGCGCTGGCACTCGCACTGCTGGCTTGGCCGGCGGCGATGTCAGCCTATGCGCAAGCCCCTGAAACCCGCACCGCGCTGGTTGCGCGCGCGCAGGCGGCAGTGGTGGAAATCCGGGTTGAGCCTGCACCCCCGCCTGCGCCACCCAAGCGGGTGCTCCGGCTAAGCGAGGGGCAATGTGCCGACAGCGGCGGAACGTGGCTGGGCGACCGTCGCTGCGAGGTGGCCAATACGCTATTCCCGCTTCCGCCGACCCCACGCCGCGATACCGGGCAAATGGGCAGCGGCTTTGTCGTCGATGCGGCGCGCGGGCTGATCCTGACCGCGAACCATATTGTCCCGAGTGAGCGCGCGCCGACAGTCAGACTTGCTGACGGGCGCGAGCTTGCCGCCACCATCGCAGGGCGTGACGAGGCGACGGGTATTGCAGTTCTGCGCGTCGAGGCGGGCGGCATGACAGCCCTGCCGCTGGCAACACGCCCGCCCGTGGTCGGCGAGGCGAGCCTGCTGGTCGGGCGTCTGCTGCCCTATGACAGCACGGTTGCGACCAGCGGTATGGTAGGCGGAATGCTTTCGCTCGATGATCAAGGCAACAATCTGCCCTGGCTTTCCGACATCTGGCTGATCGACAATCTGCTCCCGGGAGGTGGCTTGGGCGGTGGCCCGGTGCTGGGCAGCGGCGGCGAAGTGATTGGGATCGCCACCGCGATTTTTGGGCGCGAAGGCTATGGCCAGAGCGCGGCGACGATCATGGTGGCGCTGAACGGTATGCAGCCGGTGATCGAGGCGCTGGTTGCGACCGGAAGCGTTTCGCGCAGTCATATCGGTATCTCGCTCGACTGCGACAAAGGCGCGTGCCAAGTTGCCGTCATAATTCCGGATGGCAGTGCCGAGGCCGCTGGACTGCGCGTGGGCGACCGGATTGTTAGTATCGACGGCCGCTCCTTTACCAAAGCAGGCCAAATCACCCGCTATATCGCCGGACGGCCAGTGGGCAGCGCCATCGCACTGTCGATTGAACGCGGTGGCGTGGCACAGCTGGTTAATGTTGTGACGGGATCGATCAGCGCTTTAACCGCCCCAGTCGAAGACTAGCCGCGTCTCGCCCGCCGGATTGCCGCCCGGGCCGAAACGGCGTTCAACCATCATGCCCTGTCCGTTGTTTGCCACCGCAACCAGCGTCGAGCAGCGCGTGCCATAGACCGGGTTGTTGAGGAACAGGGCCGGGGCGTCATCATTTTCCAGCGCGCCGAGCAACGCCGCCGGATCCTGTCCGCTTGTCAGCCACGCGCGCATTTCAGCCCCAAGCCGTGCTGACCGGTCGCAAGCGCGGCCGACCACTTCATTGGCCAGCGCGTGCACATCGGGAACTAGCGCGCGAATAGCGGCATCGGGCCGGTTGGTGAACAGTCGCGCGCTGCTGCCGTCGAGCACGAACAGATTGAAGCCGTTGAACAATTCCAGCTGATTTGGGCGTGGCGCAGGGAAATCGCCGCTCGCCGTCAGCAGGTCGCGCACCAGCACGCCGCGCGAGACTTTGTCGGGGTCGGGCCCGCGTTCGCCGCGCGCGTTCGTGACGACGACCATGCGCTGCTGCGCGGGCACCACCCCTAGCCAGGTCCCGCCGCTGACCAAATCGCGGCCGGCGACGATGCCGCTGCCGTCGTCCCAGAGGTGGAGCGGCGCGCTGGCCCGCGCATGATACTCATCACGGTTGCCGACCAGTACGATGGGCCAGTCGGGGTGCTGGTGAAGGGCAAGGGCAACGACGCACATGGCGGCGGATTATGGCAAGCGGTGCTGGAGAAGGCGAGAGGGGCTTTTTCGTGGCGTTGCCGCAACGTTGGCGCTACACTGGGACAGCCTTGGGGGAGGACAAACATGACTGCAGCAACCAAAACACCAATCCATCTGTGGATCGTCGGCGTCGTCGCGACGCTGTGGAACAGTTTTGGCGTGACCGATTATTTCATGACGCGGACGCGCGGCGCGGCGTGGATCGACCAGATGATGCCTGGCGTCGATAGCGCCAAATTCATGGCCTATATCGACTCTTTTCCAGTTTGGGCCAGCGCGGGCTGGGCCTTAGGCGTATGGGGTGCGCTGGCGGGATCGCTGCTGTTGCTCGGGCGCAGCCGCCATGCGGTGGCGGCGTTCGCCGTATCGCTGTTGGGGGCGATTTCGGGGCTGGGCTATCAGCTCGCGAACCCCATCGACATCCCGGAAATGACGCAGGGCGCCAATGCGGTGATGCCTTATGTGATCATCGCGATTGCGGCGCTATTGCTGTGGTATGCGATGCGGCAGAAGGCTGCGGGGGTGTTGCGGTAGGGGGTTACCGCCCCAACTTCCGCTGCGTTTTCCCGAACCGGTCTTTCCTAGTCCCAGGCTTGCCCTCGTTGCTCCGCCCCACCCTCGGCGCCGCACTCTCGCCCGAACCAATCCCCAATTCATCCGCCTCGAGTTTGCGGATTTCATCGCGCAATCGCGCGGCCGTTTCAAACTCCAGATTCGCCGCCGCATCGCGCATCTGCTTTTCGAGATCGGCGATGTAGGCGCGCAGATTGTGGCCGACCATATGGTCGGGCATGCCTTCGCCGATGTCGACGACAACGCCATCCTTGCTGGCAACGTGGGCGATAATGTCGCCGATATTCTTCTTGATGCTGGCGGGCGTGATGCCGTGGGCTTCGTTATAGGCGACCTGTTTGGCGCGGCGGCGGTCGGTTTCGCGGATCGCGCGTTCCATGCTGCCGGTCATGCGGTCGGCGTACAGGATGACGCGGCCGTCGACGTTGCGCGCGGCGCGCCCGATGGTTTGCACCAGCGACGTTTCGCTGCGCAGAAAACCCTCCTTGTCGGCGTCGAGGATCGCCACCAGCCCGCATTCGGGGATATCGAGCCCTTCGCGCAGCAGGTTAATACCTACCAGCACGTCGAACACGCCCAGCCGTAGGTCGCGGATAATCTCGATGCGCTCAAGCGTCTCGACGTCGCTGTGCATATAGCGGACCTTGAGCCCAGCTTCGTGGAGAAATTCGGTTAGATCCTCGGCCATCCGCTTGGTCAGCGTGGTCACAAGCGTGCGGTAACCGGCGAGCGCAGTTTTCTTGGCCTCGGCGATCAAATCATCGACCTGCTCCTCGACCGGCTTGATCTCGACCGGTGGATCGATCAGGCCGGTGGGGCGTATGACCTGTTCGGCGAATACGCCCTGCGTACGCTCCATTTCCCACGGCCCCGGCGTCGCCGACACACTGACCGTTTGCGGGCGCATCGCGTCCCATTCGGCGAAGCGCAATGGCCGGTTGTCGATGCACGAGGGCAGACGAAAGCCATATTCGGCCAGCGTGATTTTGCGGCGATGGTCGCCCTTAGACATGGCGCCAATCTGCGGTACCGTCTGATGGCTTTCATCAACAAAAAGCAGGGCATTGTCGGGCAGATATTCGAACAGCGTGGGCGGCGGCTCGCCAGGCAGGCGGCCGGTCAGGAAGCGCGAATAGTTTTCGATGCCTGCACAGCTGCCCGTCGCGGCAATCATTTCGAGGTCGAAGTTGGTGCGCTGCTCCAGTCGCTGATGCTCGAGCAATTTGCCTTCGGCCTCCAATTCCTTCAGTCGCTCGGCCAGCTCGAACTTTATCGCCTCGGTCGCCTGCTTCAGCGTCGGACCTGGCGTCACATAGTGCGAATTGGCGTAAATGCGCACGCTGTTGAGGTTCGCGATTTTTTTGCCGGTAAGCGGGTCGAATTCAGTAATCTCCTCAATCTCGTCACCAAAAAAAGCCACGCGCCACGCCATGTCTTCATAGTGCGACGGGAAGATTTCGAGGGAGTCGCCGCGCACGCGGAAATTGCCGCGCGCGAACGCCTGATCGTTGCGCTTATACTGCAGCGCGACCAGCTTGCGAATGATCTCGCGGCTGTCGACGACCTGGCCTTTTTTGAGATCAAAGATCATCGCCGAATAGGTTTCGACCGAGCCGATGCCATAGAGGCAGCTGACCGAGGCGACGATAATCACATCATCGCGCTCAAGCAGCGCGCGCGTGGCCGAATGGCGCATCCGGTCGATCGCCTCGTTTACTGAGCTTTCCTTCTCAATATAGGTGTCGGACCGCGGGACATAGGCCTCGGGCTGATAATAGTCATAATAGCTGACGAAATATTCGACCGCATTGTGCGGGAAAAAGCTTTTGAACTCGCCATAAAGCTGCGCGGCCAAAATCTTGTTGGGCGCGAGGATCAGCGCGGGGCGCTGTGTCGCCTGAATGACCTGCGCCATGGTGAAGGTCTTGCCCGACCCGGTGACGCCCAACAGCACCTGATCGCGCTCGTGCGCCTGCACGCCTGCGACCAGCTCAGCAATGGCGGTGGGCTGGTCTCCTGCAGGCTGATAGTCGCTGACTAGCTCGAACCGCTTTCCACCGTCGGCCTTCTCCGGCCGCGCCGGGCGATGGGGAACGAACGCGCCGCTGGTGTCGATTTCGTCGAGCGAGGTGCGGATGATGATGTCGGCCATGTTCTGGTTATGTCCCAATCGCGAAAGGTGCACAAGGGCATCGCTGCGCGAATCCCGGTGGACTTGATGGCAAATATGGGCAGGATGCGCTCGCGCGGCAATGCGCGCGGGTTAGAGAGGATTTGGGCGATGCGGGCTGTGGTGGTTTTGACGAGTGCGGCGGCGCTCGCTTTGGGGGCCTGCGGTGGTGGTGCTGACAAAGGCGGTGAGGGCGGCGGGCTGTTTGGTGCGAGTGATGCGCCTGTCAAACGTCAGCCGGGCAGCTAGACGACCAAGGCGGAAATCGTCAAGTTGGAAGGCCCGGATATCAAGGGCGGCGAGAAGGAGCAGCTGCAGGCGATGATGAACATGATGGGTAATATGTCCATCTGTCTGACGCCCGAAGCGATTGCTGCTGAAGATATCAGCAAGAGTCTGGAACAAATGGGCTCGCAAGGCGGTGAATGCACGTTTGACAAGAAGGATGTCACGGGCAGCAGCATCAATTTTTCGGCGACCTGCAAGTCGGGCAATGGCGGGACCGCCAAGATGACGGCAACCGGCACCAACAGCGCGACGTCGCAGGATTTCACCGTTTCGACGGTCGCCACCAAGGCCGATGGCAAGCCCGAGGGCGAGATGGTGATGCGCATTACCTCCACGCGCACCGGCGAATGCAAGCCCGGCGACATCACGCCGCCGACACCGCCGAAGGCAGCAGGAGCGACAAAATCATGATCGGCTATATCACGGTGGGCACCAACGACATGGCGCGGGCGCGCGCCTTTTATGATGGGTTGCTGGGCGCGCTGGGCGCCAAGCGGATGATGGAATTTGGCGATGATCTGGGCGGCTTCACCCTGTGGGGCACTGGCATGGACAAGCCCGGTATCGCGGTGACCCGGCCCTATGACGGCCAGCCCGCGCATCAGGGCAACGGGCATATGGCGGCGCTGCCGGTGCTGGAGCGGGCGCAGGTTGATGCTCTGCATGCCAAGGCGCTGGAATTGGGCGGCAGCTGCGATGGTCCCCCGGGCCTCCGCGGTGAGGAAGGACCGCAGGCTTTTTACGCCGCCTATTTCCGCGATCCGGATGGTAACAAGCTTGCGGTTTTCCGGGTGGGGCCCGCTTGATCAACCGATGCGATGGTTTTTTTAGCGGCGGCGCTGTTGGCCTGCTCGCCGGCGGGAGCGCAAACTGTTGCGGTCCCCCACCGTGCGCAGGTCGCGGTTGCCTTTGATACATCGGGCAAAATTGAAACGCGCGTTGTCGAAGGGCCGCTGAGCAAGAATAACCCGCGCGACGTCACCATTGACGATCCAGCGCGTGTTGCGTCGGTGTCGAAGCTGGTCGTTGGCCTTGGCGTCATGCGGCTGGTTGAGGCGGGGAAGCTGAATCTCGACGCCGATGTGTCGCGTTATCTTGGCTGGCGGCTGCGCCATCCCGAATATCCAACACGTAAGATTACGCTGGCGATGCTGCTCGGCCATCGCAGCGGGGTCAGCGGCGAATTTGACTATCTGTTGACGCTGGATGCCGAATTGCCCGCCAAGTTGGAGGAGAAGGGCGCGTTCGATGCGGATCGGGCCCCGGGCGGGGCCTTTGCCTATTCGAACCTCAACTATCCGATCATTGCCGCAGCAATGGAGGGGGCGACGGGCGAGCGGTTCGACCGGCTGATCCACCGCTTGGTGTTCGCGCCGCTGAACATCGACGCTTGCTTCAACTGGACGATGTGCTCGCCTGACAAGGTTGCGCGCGCAGTGGCGCTTTATCGCTTTAATGGCGAGCTAGCGCTCGATGAGCTAGGAGGCAGGCCGCCTGAATGCCCGGTGGTGCGAGCCAGTGACGACAGCTGCGATCTGGCCAGCTACCCGCTTGCCCGCCATGGCGCGGCGTTCAGCCCGCAAGGCGGGATGCGGATCAGTGCCGCCGATCTGGCGCGCATTGGAGTAATGTTGCTGCAGAACGGGCGCGGCTTTTTGAAAGCCTCTAGCATTGCCCGACTGGAGCGGTTGACGCCGGTCTACCCGGATCGGGGTGAGGGCAGCAACGGCACCTTTTGCTCCTTCGGCCTCGCGGTGCACGCGACCGGGGGCGCGGACTTGAAGCGGCCGGGGTGCAAGAGCGGCCTGTTCGGCGACGGCCGTCTGCGTTTGGGGCATGCGGGCGATGCCTATGGGCTGCGGGCAGGCCTGTGGATCGACCGCGCGGCGGGGACCGGTCTGGCTTATTTTGTCACGGCAGTGGATGTGACGGCCACTGGCGCGCGATCGGCTTATGGGCCGGAGGAGGAGCACTTGGTCGACCGAGCGATGGCGGCAGCCAGTCGGCGTTAGTGACAAGTCGCTGCCCGGGAGCACAAAGCTAAGCTGTAATGCGCCCAAGCTTCCCCCTCTTGCCAGCCGCAGCGCGCGCCTCTAGTGCGAACGCCAACATTCATTGCTCAGTCAGAAAAGGATTGGTTCATGAGCGATTCGGCCGAAAAGGTGAAAAAGATCGTCGTCGAGCATCTGGGCGTGGAAGCCGAAAAGGTGACGGAAGCGGCGAGCTTCATCGACGATCTCGGCGCCGACAGCCTGGACATCGTCGAACTGGTCATGGCGTTTGAAGAAGAATTTGGCGTCGAAATCCCCGATGATGCGGCGGAAAAGATTGCGACCGTTAAGGACGCCATTGATTTCATCGACGCCAATAAGGGTTGATTGATCGGGACCAGCGGGTCCGCATGATGCAGGGGGCTTTCCGGTTCCGGCCTAGGTCGGACTATCGGGAGGCCCTTTTGCATATATCATGGCAAGAATCATAAAGGATGAGGGCCTATGCGCCGGGTTGTCGTAACGGGTTTGGGATTGGTGACGCCGCTGGGCGCGGACGTCGAAACCACTTGGGCCAATTTGCTGGCCAGCAAATCGGGCGCTGGGCAGATCACCCATTTCGACACCAGCGACCAGAAATGCACCATCGCCTGCGAGGTAAAGGGCCCCGACCACCCCTATGGTTTCGATCCCGCCAAGCGCGTCGATCACAAGGTGCAGCGCCAGGTCGATCCCTTCATCATCTATGGCATCGATGCCGCGGGTCAGGCGATCGAGGATGCCGGGTTGACCGACATGCCCGACGCGATGAAATTGCGCGCAGGGTGCAGCATCGGGTCCGGCATCGGCGGCCTGCCGGGGATTGAAAGCGAAAGCCTGCTGCTCGCCGAAAAAGGGCCGGGGCGGGTTTCGCCGCACTTCGTCCACGGCCGCTTGATCAACCTCATCTCGGGGCAGGTCAGCATCAAATATGGGCTGCAGGGGCCGAACCACGCCGTCGTCACCGCCTGCTCGACCGGTGCGCACAGCATTGGCGATGCCGCGCGGATGATCCGCGACGACGATGCCGACATCATGTTGGCAGGCGGAGCAGAAGCGACGATTTGCCCGATCGGCATCGCGGGCTTTGCGCAGGCGCGCGCACTCAACATGAGCTATAACGACCGGCCCGAGGCTGCGAGCCGCCCCTATGACAAGGACCGCGACGGTTTTGTCATGGGCGAGGGCGCGGGCGTGGTGGTGCTCGAGGAATATGAGCATGCCAAGGCGCGCGGCGCCAAGATTTACGCCGAAGTTGTGGGTTACGGCTTGTCGGGCGATGCCTATCACGTCACCGCCCCGCATCCCGACGGGTCGGGCGCTTACCGTTCGATGGAAATGGCGCTCAAGAAGGCCGGCATGACGCCCGGCGACATCGACTATATCAACGCGCACGGCACCTCTACCATGGCCGACACCATCGAGCTGGGCGCGGTCAAGCGATTGTTCGCCAACGAAATCGCCAATGTGTCGATGAGCAGTACCAAATCGGCCATCGGGCACCTGCTCGGCGGCGCTGGTGCAGTCGAAACCATTTTCTGCATCCTCGCCATCCGCGACCAGATTGTGCCGCCGACGCTCAATCTCGACAATCCCGACGAGGGCACCGACGGGGTTGACCTGGTGCCGCACGTCGCGAAAAAGCGTGTGGTGAAGGCCGCACTTAACAACAGCTTCGGCTTTGGCGGAACGAATGCCAGCGTGATTGTGAAGGCGGTGGAGTAACCGCTGTGCGGCTGCTGCTCGCGGCTATTCTGACCCTGCTCCTCGCCGCCTGTTCGGGCGGCGCGCCGCGCGATGTGACCGTGGTGATTCCCGAAGGATCGAGCATCCGCAAGGCCGGCGAAATCCTGGAAAAGGCGGGCGCGGTCGATAGCGCGTCCAGCTTCGTCAACCACGCGCGCTTTTTTGGCGGCGACGCGCCGATCAAGCCTGGCGAATATCAGGTCAAGGCCGGGATGGATGCGGGCGATGTGCTGGAACTGCTCCAGTCGGGCAAAACGCTGCAACGCTTTGTCACAGTGCCCGAAGGCATGCCGTCGATCATGGCGTGGGAACGGCTGATGGCCGAGGAGCGACTGACCGGCGAGATCCCGGTGCCGGCCGAAGGGAGTTTGCTGCCCGACACTTACAGCTTCGTCACCGGAGAATCGCGCGCGGCCTTGGTGAAGCGCATGCAAGACGCGATGGACAAGGCGTTTGCTGAGTTATGGGCCAAACGCTCTCCCCGCAGCGGGGTCAAAAACCGCAACGAAGCGATAACGCTGGCGTCGATTGTCGAAAAAGAAACCTCGGTTCCCGCCGAACGCCGCACCGTTGCGGGTGTCTATACCAACCGGCTGGCCATCGGCATGCGGTTGCAGGCTGATCCGACAATCATATATCCGATCACCCAGGGCAAACCGCTCGGCCGCCGTATCCGCCGGTCGGAAATCGACGCGGTCAATGAGTACAACACCTACAGCATGGCGGGCCTGCCGCGCGGGCCCATCGCCAATCCGGGGAAGGCGAGCATTGCGGCTGTGCTCGACCCGGAACCGACGCGTTATATTTATTTCGTGGCTGATGGTAGCGGCGGTCATATCTTCGCCGAAACGCTCACTGATCATAACCGCAATGTGACCAATTGGAAAGCCATCCGGCGGGCGCGTGGGGAGATTGAATGACCGCCAAATTCTTCCTCCACGGCGTGCCCGACAGTCCGGCCATCTGGGCGCCGTTGCTGGCTGAACTTGCGCTGGGGGACACGCCGGTCGCCGTCCCTGCCATGCCGGGCTTCGCCGGCCCGCTTCCCGCAGGGTTTGCCGCAACGAAAGAGGCCTATGCTGACTGGGCCATTGGCGAGGTCGAGCGGCTCGCTGCCGCGCACGGCCTGGTCGATCTGGTCGGGCATGACTGGGGCGCGATTATTGTCCAGCGGGTAGCAATGCTGCGGCCCGATCTGGTGCGCAGCTGGGTGTTGTCGAACGCGGTCATCGATCCCGATTATCGCGGCCACCGCGTCGCGCGCATCTGGAACACGCCGGTGCTGGGTGAGCTGTTCATGGCGGTCAGCGGGCCAAAGAAGCTGCAACAGAGCCTGGTGGAACAGGGCGTCCCTGCCGCGGTGGCTGCGCAAGAAGCGACGCAATGGGTGAGCAAGGACAAGCGGCGCGCGATACTGAAGCTCTATCGTTCGGCGAACGGCCTCAACTTCGGGGTCGACTGGGCCAAGGATTTGGAGACGCTCAAGGGGCCGGGCGCACTGGTTTGGGGTGAGGGGGATCCTTATGTCGACATCGCTGTCGCCGAGCGCGCGGCGCAACGGCACGGCGTGGCGCTGCACAAGATTGCTGGTGCCGGGCATTGGGCGATTGCCGAGCGTCCCGCCGAGGTCGCGGCGGCACTCAAGGCCTTTTGGGCGATGCTGGATTAGTGGACCCGGCGCCGCTGATTGTTACCGCCACGTTCGGGACCGCCGACCAGCGGCGTTTCGATGCACTGCGCCATGCGCATTTTCCGCCTGAGCGCAATTATCTGAAGGCTCACCTCACGCTGTTCCACCATTTGCCGCCCTCGCGCGCCGATGAACTGGTGCGGCTGCTGAAGGATATTGCTGTCGATGCCGCCCCGGTGGCGCACGTCACCGAAGTCTATTCGCTAGGGCGCGGCGTGGCTTACCGGGTTGAGTCGCGCGACCTGCTCGCCATGCGCGCGCGCATCGCCGACTGGTTCGCCCCTGACTTGACCGCGCAGGATCAGGCAACGCCGCGGCTGCACATCACCGTGCAAAACAAGGTCGAGCCTGCTCAGGCCAAGGCGTTGCTGGCGGAACTCCGCGCCGAATTTCAACCTGCTCCGCTCGCCATTACCGGCTTCAGCGTATACTATTATCGCGGCGGGCCTTGGGAATTGCTGAAAGGCATTCCGTTTCGCGGGAGCACGCGCAGCCGATATTGACCGCCGCGCACGCGCTCCCTATAGCGCCGCTTCCCGGGAGCGCCGACGCGCCGCCCGCGCCTTGGTAGGGCGGAGTAGCTCAGCTGGTTAGAGCGGCGGAATCATAATCCGTAGGTCGGGGGTTCAAGTCCCTCCTCCGCTACCAATAAAATCAATTACTTAATGCTGTCAGGCGCGTCATCAGCCATGAAATTTTACACGCGTTTTACAGCTTACAGTGTAAAATGCCCACACTGCTCGTATCCTAAGCAACACGTATACAATCATTTTTGTGCTTTGACGTTTGGAACATTTGTCCGGCGCTCTGGGCTCTCTGCATGACCGGCATTTTTTGCGCCCGATCTCAATATTTTCGCCGTTGCTGCCATGATGGTCAGGCCGCCTGAGAATTGGTCAAAGCGCGGTGATTTGTCACGCCAGATTTTCGGCATCATGCGGGCAGCGAACAAGGCAATTTGCGTCCAAAGAGATTGATTGTCCAGCGCGGGCTGGCAGCAACGCCAAAGCTGCTAGGGCTTATGTCGCGGCGCATTGCTGGTTGTTTGCGAGACAAGCGCGAACAGGGGCTGGTGCGAAACGTGGAAACGCGCGGCGGGCAGAATCTGGAGTGGGAGATCGCGCGCTATACTGCCCCGCTCTGCTTTTCGATTGCATCGCGGACCGATTGTAATGACAAAAACATTCCTGCGCCGTCACTATATTGGCTGAAGCCAAGACCCGCATAAAATTCCGTGAGGCGTTCTTTGTCTTGGTCAGCCGGAATGAGAATAAGGTGGGGAATGCCGATTTGCGTTCCGATATCTGCAAATCTTCGGATTGCGTGACCTACCATCAACTTTCCTAAGCCACGGCCCGTGAATCCCCTATCAGTTGCGAGCCACACAAGTTGTAATGCGGAGAAATATTGGCCCGACCTAAAGCGATGATAAAAATAGCCAGGTAGGTTTTCGACGGCCTCGGCGACTGTTGCCAAGGCATAAACTCCCACTGGTCGATTTTGCCCTTCAAAAAATGCACACGTAACGCGCACCCCGCCCTTGGCGTGATCCCGATGCGCAGAATTCTGGACCCAATTGGTAATTTCGGGGTTCGTGCAAGAAAAGCCGCCGCAATTGTGACCTTCATTTAAAGGTTCAAAGCGAACGGGCGGCAGCGGCTCCCCCAAACAACTAACTCTAGTGGTTCAGACGGGCATCATTCTGCATAGATAGGCGCACGACCTCTTGCAGCGCATCGGTAGAGCCATTTTTGGATTGCTTGGCACCAACCTTGAACGCTAAACGATTAGCGCGCGCGTCCGGCTTCGTTGGCTTGCGACCGAGCCAGCGACTGAAAAAGTTAGAATTGCGGGCGCGCAGGGCAGCCATCGAATCAGTCCTTTTACCCTTCCTTGGGTCTCTTATGGTGAGATGTATGAATGAGGGGTGTTAAGGCAATAAAAAACTTACAGGGGTGTCAAAAGTTATGCCCGTGAGGGCATAACTTGAGACTAGGCACGTGTCAAGGGTTTTGTGAAGAGATTCAATGGGTGAGGTGGAATCAAAAAAGTGAAAATTGAGCCATATACGATCCAATAGGAAACGTCCTATCAGGCCGCTCGGTACCGGGACCCCTTCCAATAGCTCCTAATCCGCGAAGCCATTGCAGCACCGCCAACCAGCGCAGCCTGATCGCCATTCGACACCTGGCGGTTATCTTCGCGCCATGATGCTTCCCGCGCGTAGCTGGCGGCAATAGGGGTGGTGGACTCTGAGCCGAATATCAGGAACAAGCTGAGCCGGGGCAAATTCACAGCGGTGTTTCTTCTGCAATGTCTGGAAGCGATAGGGGTATCATCCTTGCGATTGTCGGATGGCTAGCATTCGTTAGCTTCATTTCATGGGGTGCCGCCCAGCAACAGCAATCCAAAGCCGAACAAGGCACTGAAGCCAGACAGCCAGCCCAAGGCCCGATAGCGCCGCCATCCGCGTGGAGGCCTTACCCCGACATGAATGCCGATGCCTGCTATCATGCCGACAATAAAGACAAGGCCGATTTGTGCGCTCAATGGCGCGCCGCCTTGGCCGCTGAAGAATCTGCCAGGCAAGCTGGTTGGGCTACGTTTTGGTCTGTAGTCGCTTCTGTTCTGAGCCTTGCTACGGTCGTCGGCCTGACCATCACCATTTGGCAAACCCAAGGGGCTTTGAAGGAGGCGCGCCGGGGAAACAGGATCAATGTCAACTTTGAGCGCCGTGCTCGCCGCGAAAGTAGGGCGAGCGCTGCTGCTCAGGCTGAGGCAATAGCCATAGCTGCGCGAAACGCCGATGCTGCCGCAAAATTGGCGGACGTTTCCGAGAAAAGCACAAGGCTTCAAATTCGAGCCTATCTTTTTGTCAAAGATATAAAGATCATCGCGTTCGCCGCAGGAACCATTTACGGAGACGTTATTATTTCCAATGCTGGAACGACGCCTGCCACTATAAAAAGGGCTAGACGGAGGCTGGTTTGTGACAAATTCGGCCAAATTAATCCAGCTGCTGTTTATGCTGCGCCGAGTGACTATTATCAGTTTCCGAGCAGCCTTCCCCCTTCCGGTGAATTTACGATTCCCTTCGAGATTGATGACGTCGATCTCGAAGCTGACTTTAAATCGGTAAATGGCTCGACTTTGTATGTATATGGGGTGGTAGAATTTGTAGATGTATTCGGGGACACGCAAGACTTGCGATTTTCTTACCGTGTCAAAGGCTCGTTCGACGGAGTTGACACAGAATTTGTCCCTAGCATTTTCGGCAACACCGCCACCTAACGCCAACGCTCCCCCGAGCACGATACCAAGCGCGCTCACTTAGCTGCACCCCTTGGTGCGGTTGTTACATCACGCCAAATAGTTTTACAGTGCGGGGCTTAAGTTATTGATTTCTCTAGCCAGATTTTAACAATGTTTTACACCTAAGTATCTGTTTTCATTGGTAAACTGATTGAATCATAATCCGTAGGTCGGGGGTTCAAGTCCCTCCTCCGCTACCAAAATCTGCTTTTGTTCGTGATCGATGGCATGCGTAGGTCGCTCAGGCCAGTGGAGCGAGGCCATTGAGGATCAATCGGGCCAGATCAGACTGGCCCTTTGTTCCGGTCTTCGAATAGATGCGCTTGGAGTAATTTCTCGCGGTTTCCTTGGTCAGGCGTAGCTTTTGACCGCTGTCGATGATCGGTTGGCCAAGGCTGATGGCATGGGCCAGTGAAGCCTCGCGGTCGGACAATTGATAAAGCTCCTTGATGGCAAGAGCTGTTTCGCGTGTTTGCTGCGGCCGATAGTTACGGACCGCGCCGATTACGGCAGGGCCGTGGGCCAGCTCATCCATTTGTACTGGGGCTCGGCGCAGGAGCAGGCATAGGTCGCGCGGTTCGCCGAGGGACAGGATGCGAACGTCGGATCCCGTACCGGCGGCCAGTTGTTCGAACAGCGCTTTGAAGTCTTGCCCCGCCTTTGCCGACAGCCTCATTCGCCTGTGCGTTCCAGGGCCTTGGTGAGGCGCAAGGTCCAGCAGCGCCTGTGCGGTGTGGTCGGCAAACAAAATCGCGCCTTCGGCATCGAAAGCAAGCTGGCCGATACCAAGGCGAGCCAGCGCAAACTCTGCGAGTTCCCGCGCCAGAAGTTGCTTCGCGATGACCTCTAGACTGTGCAAAGCTGCGATCAGGTGCGGGGCTAGATTGGACAGCGTCGCCACGGACGCTGATTGAATTTCTTCACGTTGGTTCGCAAGGATCACCATCACGTCGGTATCGTCATGCGCCGCAACCCGTAGCAAGCGGACGCTGGCGACGCCGTTGCGCGCTAGCCAATTCCGCTGCGCGGCCAGCACATCTGGCTGATCGAATGCAAACAATTCATCCGCTGCGTAGACGCGACCCGCACGCAGCGGTGCGCCTCGGGTGATGAACGTCGCTAGGAAGGAGGGCCAATGGGCAGGTCCGATCTCACCCTTCGGCAGGATGCTAGCATCCCATGTGAAGGTCGCCTGCCGGACGGTTTTGCCCTGTCTAGTGGCAATCAAAACATGGTCGGCGCGGGTCCGGGTAGCCAGGTTTCGCGCGAGGCTCGTCCATGGCGGATCTTCGTGTATCCCGCCTGCAACGGACAATATCAGGTCACGCTGGTCTGAAGTGGATGAGAGCGCCATCATAGCTTTGCTCCCATATGGGAGATTAGTTACAATTGCCAGTCCGCGATGGGCCACGCGAGATTGGCGGAGAAGCAGATGCCGGATACCCAAGCCAGATTGCCCCTGACCCACATCCAACGACTGGAGGCAGAGGCGATCCATATCATGCGTGAAGTGGTGGCCGAGGCGACCAAGCCTGTGATGCTCTATTCGGTCGGCAAGGACAGCGCCGTCATGCTGCACCTCGCGCGCAAGGCCTTTTATCCATCGCCGCCGCCCTTTCCGCTGCTCCATGTCGATACGACTTGGAAATTCAAGGCGATGTACGAGATGCGCCAAAAGGCTGCCGAGAGTGCCGGCATGGAGTTGCTCATCCATCAGAATCCGGAGGCAGCCGAGCGCGGGATAAATCCATTTGATCATGGCCCGCTACACACCGACATGTGGAAGACCGAAGGGCTGAAACAGGCGCTCGACAAATATGGATTCGACGCCGCTTTCGGTGGCGCCAGGCGCGACGAGGAAAAGAGCCGCGCCAAGGAACGCATTTTTTCGTTCCGCACCGCCAGCCATGGCTGGGACCCAAAAAACCAGCGACCCGAGCTTTGGAACCTCTATAATGCCCGCAAGGCGAAGCATGAGAGCATTCGCGTCTTTCCGCTATCGAACTGGACCGAGCTCGACATCTGGCAATATATCCACCTCGAGAATATCGAGATTGTGCCGCTCTACTTCGCGGCCCTGCGCCCGACTTATGAGTGGGAAGGCGGGCTGTTCATGGCCGATGATCCGGCGCGAATCGGAGAGATATTGGGCCGAATGCCAGCCATCACTGAGCGCAGGATCCGCTTTCGCACGCTTGGTTGTTTCCCGCTGACCGGCGCAGTGGAGAGCGAAGCAACGACGCTGCCACAGATCATCCAGGAAATGTTGCTGACGACCACGTCCGAACGTCAGGGCCGGGTCATTGACAAGGATGGCGGCGATGCGTCGATGGAAAAGAAGAAGCAGGAGGGGTATTTCTGATGGCCGATGTATCGCCCCCCGATGCCGTTTATAGGGCCGACGCGCTCATTGCCGAAGATATCGATGCCTATCTGGACCGGCATCAGCACAAGTCGATGTTGCGCTTCATTACTTGTGGCAGTGTTGATGATGGCAAATCGACGCTGATCGGGCGTCTGCTCTACGACAGTAAAATGATTTTCGAGGATCAACTGGCGGCGCTTGAAGCCGACAGCAAGCGCGTGGGTACCCAAGGCGCGAACATTGATTTCGCGCTGCTGGTCGACGGTCTGGCGGCGGAGCGCGAACAGGGAATCACTATCGACGTCGCTTATCGCTTTTTTGCGACCGAGAAGCGAAAGTTCATCGTCGCTGACTGTCCGGGACACGAACAATATACGCGTAACATGGTAACCGGCGCATCGACCGCCGACCTTGCTGTCATCCTGATTGACGCGCGCAAAGGGATGCTCGCCCAGACCCGGCGGCACAGCTATCTGTGCCATTTGCTGGGCATCCGCAATATCGTCTTGGCGGTCAACAAGATGGACCTGGTTGGCTATGATCAGGCCCGGTTCGAGGCAATCGTGGCCGACTATGCGGCGTTTGCCAAGTCGATCGGCATCAGAGATTTCGTTGCATTCCCGATTTCGGGCTTCAAGGGCGATAATATCACCGCCCGGTCGGCGAATACCCCGTGGTTCATAGGCACGCCGCTAGTCGAATATCTTGAAACCGTCGCAGTTGACAACGTGCGCGACCTTGCCCGGCCATTCCGCATGCCCGTGCAATGGGTGAACCGGCCCAACCTGGATTTTCGCGGCTTCTCTGGCCTCATCGCCGCCGGCTCGGTGAAGCCGGGCGATGCAGTCCGGGTGCTGCCATCGGGCAAGACCAGCTCGGTCAGCCGCATTGTCACGCTGGACGGTGATCGCGACGAAGCGGTTGCGGGCCAGTCGGTCACCATCTGTCTGGCTGACGAGATTGATTGTTCGCGCGGCAATGTGCTGTCTGCGGCAAGTGCGCCGCCTGAGGTGGCCGACCAGTTTGAAGCGACCATTGTGTGGATGGATCATGAACCGATGCTGGTCGGGCGCGGCTATTGGCTGAAACTTGCCTCCCAGACTGTTTCGGTCACGGTGAAGCAACCCAAGTATGAGATCGACGTCAACAGCCTTGATCGGCTGGCGGCAAAAACGCTGGAACTGAACCAGATCGGCGTGGCCGAGATTATCGCCGACAAACCGCTGATTTTCGAACCCTATGCCGACAGCCGTACGCTGGGCGGCTTTGTGCTCATCGACAAGACAACGAACGCTACGGTGGCGGCGGGGATGCTCAACTTCTCGCTGCGGCGTTCGCAGAATGTGCATTGGCAGCCGACCGATGTGAGCCGCGAAAGCCATGCGGCGATGAAAAACCAGACGCCGCGCATCTTGTGGTTCACCGGCCTTTCAGGTTCAGGCAAATCAACCATCGCCAACGAAGTGGAGAAACGATTGGCGCTGATGAACCGCCATACCTTTTTGCTCGACGGCGACAATATTCGCCATGGGCTGAACAAGGATTTGGGCTTCACCGAAGCCGACCGGATCGAAAATATTCGCCGTATTGGCGAAGTCGCCAAACTGATGCTCGATGCCGGGTTGATCGTGCTGACCGCGTTTATCAGCCCGTTCCGCGCCGAGCGGCAATTGGTGCGCGAAATGGTTCCGGAAGGCGAGTTCATCGAGATATTCGTCGACACGCCACTTGAAGTTGCGGAAGAACGCGATGTGAAGGGGCTGTACCGCAAAGCGCGCGAGGGCAAACTGAAGAACTTTACCGGCATCGACAGCCCCTATGAGGCGCCGCTCGAGCCGGACATCGTGGTCAACACCGTAGCGATGACGGCCGAGGAAGCCGCCGAACATATCATCAAAAAGATCATGCCGCTGAAATAGGCGGGCAGAATTGGACATGGCAATTGGGCAGGGATCGAAAGTGAATATAGGGGGCCAATGTTGACCGACGCCGAGCTTGCCGCCCACCTTGCCAAAAGTGCCGGGAAAATCCTGTTGCAGCTGCGCGCCGCCAACATGGCTGACGGCAAGGCGTTGGGGAATATTGGCGATCAGACCGCAAACCAGTTTCTTGTTGATGCCCTTGGGCAGCATCGACCCGATGACGGGCTGTTATCGGAGGAAAGCAAAGACACAAAGGAACGGCTGGCGATGGAACGGGTGTGGATCATCGATCCGATCGATGGCACCCGTGAATATGGCGAACAGCGGACTGACTGGGCCGTCCATGTTGGCCTCGCCATAGGCGGCAAGCCAGTCGCCGGTGCGGTCGCCTTGCCAGCGCTCGATGCCGTGCTGCGCAGCGATCGGCCGTGCGTTGTTCCGCCTGCGCCCGGCAGGCTGCGGCTGGTCGTCAGCCGGACACGTCCGCCCGAAGTGGCGCTAGCGCTGTCTGGAGCACTTGATGCGGAAATCCTGCCAATGGGAAGTGCTGGCGCCAAAGCCATGGCCATCGTGCGAGGTGAGGCCGATATTTACCTCCATGCGGGCGGTCAGTTTGAATGGGATAGCTGTGCGCCGGTTGCTGTGGCCTTGGCTCACAGGCTTCATTGTTCGCGGATTGATGGCAGCGAAATCGCCTATAACCAGCCGGACACTTATCTTCCGGACTTGTTGATTTGCCGCCAGGAACATGCCGAAGCAACGTTGCGGTTCGTTGCGCAATTCCAAGCCGGGAGAATTACGCCGACAAGCTAATGTCCCTAGCGCCCGCCGGAGGAGATTAGTGAAAATCGCGCGATTTCGGCAAAATCCTGACATTGCGGGGGTGACGGGGGCTTTGCGGTCGTGCCACCTCGTCGCCGCGCGCCAGCGGCGGCGTCATCGGGGTGTCGGCAGTCAGCTGGCCCAGCATTGCGGTCCGGTCGATGATGCGTTTGGCCATCAGGTGGACGACGCCCTCTTTGCTCTTCTGAATCTCGCCTTCGACCAGCATCAGCCGCGCCGCCATGACGGCACGGCGCTGTTTTTCCATGTCGCGCGCCCACAACAGCACATTGGCAACGCCGCTTTCATCCTCGATGGTGATAAACACCGCATGGCCCTTGCCCGGGCGCTGGCGCGTCAGCACGACGCCTGCGACGCGCACCTTGCGGCCGTCGGGCATGGCATTGGCCGCCGCGCAGCTCAGCACACCCTCGGCCGCCAGCACGCGGCGCAAGAATTGCACCGGATGGCCTTTGAGCGACAGGCGGATGGTCTGGTAGTCAGCGACCACTTCCTCGGCCAGCGGCATGGCGGGCAGCGCGGCGTCGGGCTCGTCGCCCAGCTCGGCTGCATTGGCAAAGGCGAACAGCGGCAGTTGATCCGCCGGGGTACGCCGCACCTCCCACAGCGCGGTGCGGCGGCTGTGCGCCAGCGATCCGAACGCATCGGCGTCGGCCAACTTGCGCAGCGCGGGCGGGGGTAGGGCGGCGCGGCGGGCCAAATCTTCGACCGAGGCAAAGGGGCAGGCGGCGCGTGCAGCGGTGATGGCATCGGCCCAAGCCGCGCGGAAGCCGTCGATCTGGCGGAAACCGAGGCGTAAACTTATCCTCCCCATCGACTTGCGATGGGGAGGGGGACCATCCGGGGGATGGTGGAGGGCTGGCGAGCGCAGCTCGCCGACTGCGTCGGCGGCCCCTCCGTCAGTCCTGCGGACTGCCACCTCCCCATCGCAAGTCGATGGGGAGGATTCGATGCTGTTATCCCATCCACTCGCGTTCACATCGACCCCACGCACTTCGACGCCATGTTCCTCGGCATCGCGAACGAGCTGGGCGGGGGCATAAAAGCCCATCGGCTGGCTGTTGAGCAGCGCGCAGGTGAAGATCGCGGGATGGTGGCACTTGAGCCAGCTCGACACATAGGCGAGCCAGCCAAACGCCTGTGCATGGCTTTCGGGAAAGCCATATTCACCAAACCCCTTGATCTGGCCAAAACAACGCTCGGCAAAATCGCGCTCATAACCGCGTCGCACCATCCCTTCGATCAGCATTGCCTGATAGCGGTGGATGGTGCCGTGGTTGCGAAAGGTCGCCATCGCGCGGCGCAGCCCATCAGCCTGCGCGGGGGTGAACTCCGCCGCGACGATGGCAAGCTTCATCGCCTGTTCCTGAAACAGCGGCACACCTAGCGTCTTTTCCAGCACGTCGCGCAGCTCATTCGGGTCGTGCGGCGGCGCGGGCGAGGGATAGTCCACTGCTTCCTCGCGGTTGCGGCGACGCAGATAGGGGTGGACCATGCCGCCTTGGATGGGGCCGGGGCGCACGATCGCCACCTGGATAACCAGGTCATAAAGGCAGGCGGGCTTCATGCGCGGCAGCATCGCCATTTGCGCGCGGCTTTCGACCTGAAAAGTGCCGACGCTGTCGCCGTGCTGGAGCATGGCATAAGTGGCTGCATCTTCATGCGGGACATTCGCCAGCGTCAGATCGCCCAGTCCCTGTGCGCGCAGCAAGTCGAAACTTTTGCGGATGCACGTCAGCATCCCCAGCGCCAGCACGTCGACCTTCATCAGCCCCAGCGCGTCAATATCGTCCTTGTCCCACTCGATAAAAGTGCGGTCGGGCATGGCGGCATTGTGGATCGGCACTAGCTCGTCGAGCCGCCCCTCGGTCAGCACAAAGCCGCCGACATGCTGCGACAAATGGCGCGGAAAGGTCAGTAGCCGGTCGATCAGCGTCTTCAGCCGCGCGATTTCCGGATTGGCGAGGTCAAAACCGACCTCGGCCAGATTGCGTTCGGGCACTTCCTTGCCCCACTGCCCCCAGATGGTGGACGACAGCCGCGCGGTGACATCCTCGGTCAGCCCCAGCGCCTTGCCGACCTCGCGGATGGTGCTGCGCGGGCGGTAGTGGATGACGGTAGCGGCGATCCCCGCACGCTCGCGGCCATAGCGGGCATAGATGTATTGCATCACCTCCTCGCGCCGCTCATGCTCGAAATCGACGTCGATGTCAGGCGGCTCGTTGCGTTCTTCGGACAGAAAGCGGCTGAACAACAATTTGTTGGCGACGGGATCGACCGGGGTGATGCCGAGTAGGTAACAGACCACCGAATTGGCCGCACTGCCGCGTCCCTGACACAGGATTGGCGGGTTCAGGCTGCGCGCATGCTGGACGATGTCGTGCACGGTCAGGAAATAAGGGGCATATTGTTTGGCGCGGATCAGGCGGAATTCTTCATTGATGGTCCGCTGCCAGACATCGGGTAGGCCGTCCGGAAATTGGGCATGCGCTGCCTCCAGTACCATATGTTCCAGCCAGTCCTGCGGCTCCCACCCCTCCGGCACTGGTTCGTGCGGATATTCGTAGCGCAATTCGTCGAGGGTGAAGGCGATGCGTGCGAGCAAATTCTGCGTCGCCGCAATCGCCTGCGGACAGGCACGGAACAGGCGCGCCATTTCGGCGGGAGATTTCAAGTGGCGCTCGGCATTGGCGGCCAGCCGCTTGCCCGCTGCGTCGATGCTTACGCCTTCGCGGATGCAGGTAACGATATCGTGCAACGGGCGGTCGTCCGGATCGGGATAAAGCGCGTCATTGGTGGCGATCAACGGAATGCCGACTGCATCAGCCAGCGCCCTTGCTTCCACCAATCGCCGTGCATCGGCCCCGCCGCGCGGCATGGTGGCGCCCAGCCAGACTGCGTTGGGGCGAGCGTCATTGAGCTGCTGTAATAATGGCGCATCGCCGCCCAGCGCGATCAACAGCAGATCCTCGGCATGATCGAGCAGATCGCCCAGATGCAGGATGCAATCGCCCTTCACCGCGCGGCGGTTGCCCAGTGTCAGCAGCCGCGTCAGCCGACCCCAGCCGCGCCGGGTGGCGGGGTAAGCGACGATGTCGGGCGTATCATCAGCGAACACCAGCCGCGCCCCGACGATCAGCCGGAACGGTCCCGCCGGCCCGCCAATTTCGCGCCACGCCATATGCGCGCGCACGACGCCTGCGACGGTGTTGCGGTCGGCGATGCCGATGCCGGTCATCCCCAGCGCAAAGGCACGGTGCACCATCGCGTCCGGATGCGATGCCCCGCGCAAAAAGCTGAAATTGGTGGCGGCGACGGGTTCGGCGAACATCAGCTCACGCAAACAACCCATGCAGATACCATTTGGGCTGCGGCTTTTCGTCGTACAGCCCATGCCGGAAAATCCAGAAGCGGCGTCCGCGTGCATCCTCGATGCGGAAATAATCGCGCGTCAGCCCGCCTTGCCCCGGATGCTCACCCCCTTCGCGGCGCCACCATTCGGCGGCGATGCGCTCGGGCCCTTCATAAAGGTGCACCTCGTGCAGCTTGCGCCGCCAGCGGAAGCGGTGCGGCGGGCCGTCGGGAACCTCGGCAATCACCTCGACCGGCTGCGGTGGGTCGAACAGGAACAAGGGGCGCAGCGGCGGTTCACCCGCCGGCGGTGCGGGCCAGCGCCGCGGGGTGCGCAACGTGACCGCGGGCAGGGCGAGCTGCGCCTGTTCGGGAATATGGCTGTCGTGCGGGACCAGACGGCGCAGGCTGGCGGGGCCTAGCCGCGTGCTCAGCCGGTCGACCAGCTCGGCCAGCACCGCCTCGTTGGCGGCGTTACCATCAAGCACGCCTTGGCTGACGCCCAGTGGCTCGGCGGCGGCAACGGTCAGGGTGAGCTGGTCATAGCCGAAACCGGGATCGAGCGGGTCAGCCAGCGACGCGATGCGTTCGTCGAACAACCGCAGCACCAGCGCCGGATCGCGCGTCGGCTGACCCGTTTCGATGTCGAGCCGGTGCTTCGCCCCGTCGCTGCGCCACAGCGTCAGTGCAAAGCACCGCCCGCCCATCCCGCGTTCGCCCAGCGCGCGTACCGCTTCGGCCATCAGGTTCAGGAAATGATGTGCAATCGCCGTCTGGTCGCCCAGTGGTTCGGCAAAGCGGCGCGTGAAGCGCAGTGGGTCGGGCGCCGGCAGGGGGTCGATGGGTGCGCGCGCCTCACCCGTCAGGCGGCGCAGCGCGGTCACTGCACCGCTGCCGAAACGCGCGGCGATGCTTGCTGCCGGGCGCACCATGACGTCGCGCACCGTTTGCAGCCCCGCGCGTCGCAGCGCTACCGTTGCCTCGGCCTCCAGCCCCAGCGCGGCGACGGGTAGCGCGCCGATCGCTGCCTGTTCGTCCTTACCCGGCGATGCGGCGTGGCGCGCCAGCGCCTGCGCACCCTCGGATGTAGCCGCGGCGGCGAGGCGCAGCGCCATGCCAGCAGCGGAGAAATCCGCCTCTACCTCAGCGATCAGTCCCGCCTCACCGCCGAACAGATGCTCCACCCCGGCGATGTCGAGCGTGATGCCGTCGGGCGGCGCGGTGGTCACCAGCGGTGTCCACCGCTGGCAATGGCGCGCCATCAGCGCCAACCAGTGGCGGTCGGCGGCTTCGTCCATGTCGGCGACGGTGAGCGCGGGTTCGCGCGCGCGCGCATCGGCCAGCGCCATGCCGGGGACCAGCCCCAGCGCCAACGCACGCGCATCAACTGCGCGCAACCGCAGCGCGCCCTTCACCTTGGCGACCAGCGCCAGCGGGGCTTCAGGCGGCGCGGCGCGGTGCGGCGTCTCGATCCGCCACCGGTCGGTGGACAGATGGACAAACCACAGCGCCAGATAACGCCGCGTCGCGGAATTGGCGTTGATCACGGTCCCACTCCAGCCGCCAGGATAGACCGGACGGTCCGGCCTTCTGGCGCAACAGCTCAAGGTCAAAGGCAGGCAGGCCCGGCGCTTGCCCGGGCAACGCGCGCGACGGCGCGGCCGCCACCTGCCAGCGGGTTTGCGCGGCGCTGGGCATTGGCGCGGCATCGATGCGCAGCAGGATCAACGGTACGCCCGATTTTTCCGCAGCCAGCACCAGACGGCGGCTGGCGGTCAGATCAAGCTCGCGCATCCGCCCCCAGCCTTCGACCACCACGGCCCCCGGCGCGGCCGAGCGCAGGGCATCGGCGGCGGCGCGCAGCAGTGCGATGGTATCGTGCACGATGGCGACCAAGGTATTTTCGGGCAGCGCTCCCAGCTCGCGCCAGCCCTGCGCCTGCACGATCCCTGCCGCAGCGATGTCGCGGCGCGCGCGTAGCCACAGCAGCGCGTGGTCCTCCCCCGCCATCCCCGCCGCGACGGCCAGCGCAAATCCTGCCGCACTTGCCGCATCGCCCCTCTCGGCAGCGTAAATTTCGTGCACATGGCCGTGTGCCAGCCCGCCCCCCAGTGCGGCGTCGAGCGTTGTCACGCCGCTCGCCCAGCGGCCGTCGGCGGCGGGTGGCGCAGGACTGCGCAAGGAGGCATGGTCGATTCGCATATGTTCTTATTATGTTCTCATTAAGCTGCAATCAAGTTGCTTGATTTCTTTTCTATGCTGCGAAACGGAATGACTGTGGCGGCAAGGAGTTGGCCCCAATGAGCAAGCGCGACGATCAGGCCCCTTACTGGCGCAGCGCCATTGCCAGCCGCGCGCACGTCGTCATCGATGCTGCCGACTATTATGCAGCGATGCGCGCTGCGATGCTGAAGGCCGAACAGCGCATCATGCTCGTCGGCTGGGATTTCGACACGCGCATCCCGCTGACCTTCAAACGGCGCACGGCAGGCGATCCGCCCAAGCGGCTGGGCGAGTTCATCCTGTGGCTGGCCGAGCGGCGGCCCGAGCTGGAAATCCGCATCCTCAAATGGAATTTCGGCGCGATGAAGCTGCTCGGGCGCGGGCGCGCGATCCTTGATGTCGCGCGCTGGGCCGGGCGCAAAAATATCGATTTCAAGCTCGACAGCGCGCACCCCTTCGGGTGCAGCCATCACCAGAAAATTGTGGTGATCGATGATCAATTCGCGGTCTGCGGCGGCATCGACATGACGCAGGACCGCTGGGACACGCGCGCACATCTGGATGATGACCGCCACCGCCGCCGACCCAACGGCACGCCCTATGGCCCATGGCACGATGCCACCATGCTGGTTGAAGGTGAAGCCGCCGCCGCGCTCGCTGAGTTGGCACGCGACCGCTGGGTGGTGGCGGGCGGCGAAGCGATGAAACCCTGCGTGCCGTCGCAAACCACAGCCTGGCCCGACCATGTCGACGCCGAGTTTCGCAATGTCCTCATCGGCATCGCCCGCACCCGTGCCGCGCATCAGGAGCATGGCGCGGTCCGCGAGATTGAGCGGCTGTTTCTCGACCAGATCGCCGCGGCGAAGCATTTCATCTATGCCGAGAACCAGTATTTCGCCTCGCGCAAGATAGCCGAGGCGATTGCGCTGCGAATGGCCGAACCCGACCCGCCCGAAATCTTCATTGTCGCGCCTCAGACTGCCGATGGCTGGCTGGAGCAGAAGGCGATGGACAGCGCGCGCGTGCAATTGCTGCGTGCCATCGGCGAAAAGGACCACCGCGACCGTTTCTCCATCTATTGTCCGGTGACCAGCGGCGGCGCGCCGATATATGTTCACTCAAAGCTGATGATCGTCGATGACTGCATCCTGCGCGTGGGATCGGCCAATATGAACAATCGCTCGCTAGGGCTCGACAGCGAATGCGACCTCAGCATTAAGGCGGCCAACGATGCCGATGCCGCGACCATCGCTGCGCTGCGAATATCGCTGCTTGCCGAACATATCGGGCTGGACGCAGAAACCACGGCGAAGCGGCTGTGCCGGCTAGGTTCGATGCGCGCATTAGCAGATAGCGTGACCGCAGGACGACGATTGGTGCGTCTTGATCTCAAGGATTTGTCATCTGACGAACAGGCCCTGGCTGACAATGCCGTGCTTGACCCGGAAAAGCCCGAAGACCTGTTCGAACCCATGACCAGTTCTGGCCTGTTCAGTGCGAGCCGAGTTCTGCGCGCCCCGCGCCGAAAAAGGAAAGGCGCCAGAGCGGAGGCGCCCTAATTGCTGGACGCCCTCCGCAAAACAAGCGAGATAAACGGGCCACATTCAGGCATTGCAGGGGAGGCCGCCTTGGCGGGACGTTTTTTTGACGAATGGCAGGTCGGGGACCGGATGGAGCATGATATTCGCCGCACCGTGACGGAAACCGACAATCTGCTCTTTTCGACGATGACGCATAATCCGCAGCCGCTCCACATCGATGCCGAGGCGGCGCGCGCGAGCGAATTTGGTCAAATCCTTGTCAACGGTACTTTCACATTCTCGCTGATGGTCGGGCTGTCGGTGGGCGACACAACGCTGGGGACGCTGGTCGCGAACCTCGGCTATGACAAGCTAGTCATGCCCAAGCCCGTTTTTCTGGGCGACACGCTGCGCGCCGAGACAGAAGTGACCGAGCTGCGCGAATCCAAGTCGCGCGCCGATGCGGGTATCGTCACCTTTACCCACCGTATGTTCAATCAACGTGGCGAACTCGTGTGCCAGTGCCTGCGCAGCGCGCTGATCAAACGGCGGCCAGCGTGAGGCTGCGATCGCTGTTGTTCGTGCCGGGCGACCGGCCCGACCGGATGGACAAGGCGCGTGGCAGCGGGGCTGATGCGCTGATCCTTGATCTGGAAGATGCGGTAGCGCTGTCGGCCAAGCCGGAAGCACGCCTGGCTGTGGCTGACTTCGTTGCGCGCGAGGCTGGTGGTCCCGCGATCTTCGTCCGGCTGAACCCGCTTGATAGCGGCTTGATTGATGAAGACCTGGCGGTGCTGGCTGGCGTCACGCCGCACGGCTATGTCCTGCCCAAATCGGTCGATGGCGCATCGGTCGCTGAACTTGCCCAGCGGCTGACGGCGCTTGGCAATCGCACCAGCCGCATCCTTGCCATTGCCACCGAAGTCCCGCAGGCGATTTTTGGCCTTGGCAGTTATGGCAGCGTGTCTGACCGGCTGCTCGGTCTCAGCTGGGGCGCCGAAGATTTGCCTGCCGCCATCGGCGCTACAACATCGCGGGAGGAAGATGGCCGTTATACCCCGGTCTATGAAGTGGTGCGCACACTAGCGCTGATGGGCGCGCATGCCGCCGGGGTGCTTGCCATCGACACTGTCTATCCGGCGTTCAAGGATCTGGATGGGCTTGGTGCCTACGCTGCCCGCGCGCGGCGCGACGGGTTCAATGGGATGCTCGCGATTCACCCGGCGCAGGTCCCTGTGATCAACGCGGCCTTCACGCCCACTGCCGACGAGGTGGCACAAGCGCGCGCGGTCGTCGATCTGTTCGCGGCCGATCCTGGTGCCGGGGCATTGGCACTCGACGGCAAAATGCTTGATGCACCGCACCTTAAAGCGGCGCAGCGCATTCTCGCTCAGGGGGCATAGGCGCGCAGAAAGCGGTCGACCGCGTCGGCGATGCGCGCTTCGTCTAGCCGTGTGTTCTCCAGATTGCCAAAGCGCCATTCGACCTCGGTGAAGCCACGGATGATGCCAAACAAATGGCTGGCCGCGACATAGGGGTCGGCGCGTGCGATATGGCCGCGCTCCATCGCCTCGGCCATGGCGGCGGTCAGCATCGCACGCAGCCGGTGCGGCCCGGCTTCCAGAAACAATTCACCCATTTCGGGATAGCGTTCAATCTCGCCCGCTAGTCGCCGGTCAAAGCGCAAAATCTCCTCGCTGCTCAGAAAGCCCAGCATCGATTGGCCGAAGGCAATGAGCTCGGCGCGGAAATCATCGGACCCGCCCAGCGCGCGATCGACGGCAAAGCGCATCATTTCGCACTGGCTCGCTACCACCGCGGAGAAGAGATTCTCCTTGCCCTGATAATGGTTGTAGATGGTCACCTTGGATACTTCGGCGACCTGCGCAATGCGTTCGATCGACGCCGCCGCATAGCCGACATCGAAAAATTCCTCGCGCGCGGCCTCCAATATTGCCTGTTGCTTAGCCATATCGACGGGTCGGTGGGCTTTTTTGCTTTGCATGCAACCTGTTGCCACTCACAGCGTTATTGAACGGACGCGTTCAAATGAACGCTTGTGTTCACTAACATAGGCGCTAAATGTCGCTGCGTCGAGTCGCTCACGCCAAAAGGGTTCGCCGGGGTCATGAATTGGGTCGCCATCCGCATGCTTACCGGGGATCGGGTGAAATTCCTGGGGCTGGTGTTTGGCATTGCATTCTCGACCCTGCTCATCACCCAGCAGCTGACCCTGTTTGTCAACTTGATCTTCCGTGGCGGCGTCGCGGTACAGGAAGTGTCGACTGCGGACATTTGGGTGATGGATCCAGCATCGCGCACCGCCGATGTGATATTCCCCATGCCGATTACCGCGCTCGACCGTGTGCGTGCGGTGCCCGGTGTGGCCTTTGCCTCGCCCATGTTGCGCAGCAACGCCACCATCCGCACCCCCGACGGTGATCTGGAAGGCGTGACGGTGATTGGCGTGGACGACAGCGCGCTCATCGGCCTGCCGCGCCGCATGACCGAGGGCTCGCGCGAGCGGCTTATGGACCCCAATGCCGTGTTCATCGACGATACCGGTGCACGCAAATTATTTGGCGACAGCCCCGATGTCGTGGGCACCGAGCTGGAGCTGAATGACCAGCGCGCGATTGTGAAGGGGATTGTCGATAGCGTACCGACCTTCACTGCGCAGGTGACGCTCTACACGCGCTATTCGAATGCGCTCAATTACGTTCCAGGGACGCGAAACCGCTTGTCGTTCGTGCTGGTGCGCAGTGATGGCTCGATCAGCGCAGAACAACTGACCGCGCGGATCACGGAGCAAACCGGCCTGAAAGCGCGAACCAGCGAAGATTTTACCCGTGACGGTGTCAATTTCATCGTCGAAAACACTGGCATTCCGATCAATTTCGGCATCACCGTTATCTTGGGCGTGGTCGTCGGCGTCGCTATTGTGGGCCTGACGCTCAGCCTGTTCCTGCGCGACAATATCAAGCAGTTCGGGATGCTGAAGGCCATCGGCGTCACCAACCGTAAGATCATGGACATGGTTGCGGCGCAAAGCTTCCTTGTCATCCTCATCGGCTACGGGCTCGGTCTTGCCATGGCGACGGCCTTCATCGGGCTTGGCGCGGCCAACAACGACGCGTTCAAGGGCTTCTACATGCTCTGGGAAATTCCGCTGATTACGCTGGGGCTGGTCTTGGCCATCGTTGGCGTGACCAGCCACATCGCCATGCGCGGCGTCCTGAACACCGACCCTGCATCGGTGTTCCGATGAGCAGGGTCGCAATCTCTGTTCACAACGTCGCCAAAGACTTCCCCGTTGGCGATGGTAGCATCCGCGTGCTTCATGATGTCAGCGTCGATGTGCAGGCGGGCGAGCTCACCTATCTTGTCGGCGAATCCGGTTCGGGCAAAACGACGCTAATCTCGATCATCGCAGGCATCTTATACCCCACCGTGGGCACAGTGTCGGTGTTCGACACGCCCATCTATGATCTCAGCGACAATGAACTGGTGCGCTTTCGCCTGTCGAACATCGGCTTTATCTTCCAGCAATATAATCTGCTCCCTACGCTCACCGCCGCGCAGAACGCCGCCATCCCGCTCATTGCTGCTGGCATGCGCCGCAGCGAGGCAGAGGATGAGGCGCGCGCGCTGCTCGAACGGCTCAACATGACGGCGCAGGCAGACAAATTCCCGCGCCAACTGTCGGGTGGTCAGCAACAACGGGTCGCCATTGCGCGGGCGCTGGTGCACCAGCCGCGCTTGATCGTATGCGACGAGCCGACTGCTGCGCTCGACGCCAAATCGGGACGCCGCGTGATGGACCTGCTGCGCGAAGTCGCACTCGCTGCTGACCGCGCGGTCATTATCGTCACCCATGACAACCGTATTTTCGACCTCGCCGACCGCATCCTCGCGATGGAGGACGGCCGCATCACCCACGATGGCCGCGACGCCAGCGTGCTGCACAAACAGGAATCATAATGAAACGCCCCAGCTTCTCCCGCATGATTCTGCCTGCTCTGGCCGTTGTCGGCATCGTCGGCTCCGTCATCTACATCGCGTCGTCGCAGCCCGATCGGTCGTTGGCGACGCCCCCCGAGACTCCCGCCAGAACGCCCGAAGCGCAGCGCCAGAGCGGCAGCGTCGTCGGTACCGGTGTAGTCGAGCCATCTAGCGAAACGGTCGATATCGCCGCCCATGTATCGGGCGTGGTTGCCCGCGTGTTTGTCCGACCGGGCGATCAAGTTGCAGCGGGCCAACCGCTGCTCGAGATCGACAGCCGTACTGCGCGCGCGGCCGTAAGTGAGGCGGCGGCGCAGGCCGCCACCGCGCGCCAGAGCATCGCCGCTGCCGAGACCGCGCTAAGGGTCGCGCAAAACCAATATGCGCTCTATCAGGCGGTGGATGACGCGCGCGCCGTGTCGCAGCAAGAGGTAATCACCCGCCGCGATGCTGTGGCCAATGCCCGCGCTGAACTCGCCGTTGCGACTGCGCAAGCGCGGCAGGCCGAAGCGCAGCTAGCGCAGGCGCGCGTCGAGCTCGACCGCCATACCGTCCGCGCGCCTGCCGCGATGGAAGTGCTGCAAGTCGATACGCGCGCCGGCGAATTTGCAGGCACGCAGGGCACCGCTGCCGTGCTGATGAAGCTGGGTGCGACCAAGCCGCTACATATCCGCCTGGATATTGATGAAAACCAGATCGAGCGACTCGACATCGGCAAGGCGGCAGTGATCAGCCCGCGCGGCGACGCGCGGCGGCAGGTCACCGCGACTTTCGTGCGTGCGGAGCCGCTGATCGTTCCCAAAGTCTCGCTTACCAACAGCGCGACCGAGCGGGTCGATGTGCGCGTGCTGCAGCTGATCTTCGCACTGCCCGATGGCGAACGCGGTTTCTTTGTTGGGCAGCAGGTCGATGGCTTTGTGCCCGCAAAGGCAAAGCCATGAAGCGGGTCGCCGCTTTTGCCGCGCTGGCATTGCTTAGCGGCTGTGCGGCGGTAGGGGAGGGGCCGCAAGCCTCGTCCGTCGTGCTCCCGTCTGGCTTTGCATACGCTCCGGATCCGGCGGCGCGTGCGCCCCTCACTGCGTTGCTGCCCAACGAAGACCCCGCATTTCGCGCGCTGCTCGCGGCGATCGACGCCGACGCGCCCGACTTGCAAGTCGCGCTGGCCCGCGTGCAAGCGGCACGGGCCGCCCTGCGCGCCGCAGGCGCCGAGCGTGCGCCCAATATCAACGCGTCGGGCAGCGCCAGTCGTGACCGTTCGACGCGCAACAATGTCATCGACTTCCCTGGCTTCGATACGACAACCAGCAACTTTAGCCTGGCCATCGATGCCAGCTGGGATCTCGACCTGTTCGGGCGGCTTCGCGCGACGCAGCGGGCAGCGGCATTGCGGCTCAATGCCGCCGAAGCGGATGCCCGCGCAGTGCGGCTGGCACTGGTAAGCGACATTGCGCGCGCCGCAGTGGACTATCGCACGGCTCAGGCGCGGCTGGATATCGTGACTCAGGACCTCGCCGACGCTGACGCGCTGGTGGCGCTGACTGAAGCACGTGCGCGCGCCGGGTTGGTCCCCGCCCTTGACCTCGTCCGCGCTGAAGGGCTCGAGGCTGCCGCACTTGCACAGCGTGGCCCCGCTGAAGCGGATCTGGCCAATGCGCTCGGCCGTTTGGTGACGCTGACCGCGCGCAGCGGGACAGAGGTGGCCGCCGCTTTCGCTGCTTCCCCTGAGCCCGCCGGCTTGCATCCGCTACCTCAGACCGGACTGCCGTCCGACCTGCTGCGCCAACGGCCCGATATTGTCGCCGCCGAAGCGCGCCTAGCCGCCGCCAATCAGGAAATCGCTGCCGCTGCCGCCGCGCGCTTTCCCCAAATCAGCATCAACGCTGCGCTGGGCCTCGCCGCGCTGGCGTTCGGCGATTTGTTCAGCAGCGACAGCCTGACCGCTTCGCTAGGAGGCAACATTGCAGCACCGCTGCTCGATTTCGGGCGCATCGGCGCGCAGATTGACGCGCGTGAAGCCGACGCTGCGGAAGCCTTTGCATTGTATCGCCAGACCGTCTTTGCGGCCATCGGCGAAGGCGAAACCGCGCTCGGCAGCCTGGCGGCGCAGCGCGGCCGCGTGGCTGCACTCGAGGCGCAGCAGCGCATCGAGGCCGACGCGTTGGCGCTGTCAATGCAGCGCTATCGCATGGGCCTCAGTGACTTCCTCGGCGTCATCGATGCGCAGCGCCAACTCAACACCACCCGCCAGTCGCTCGCCAGCGCCCGCGGCGCGGCGAAGCAGGCGGAGATCGCCGTTTATCGCGGCTTTGGGGGGTAAGCACCCGATCATCCCATATTCGTCGTCCTGAACTTGTTTCAGGACAACGGACTGCTGGTTGTTGTCCTGAAACAAGTTCAGGACGACGACCGATATTTCAAACGCGCTCGATGATTATCGCCGGGGCCATTCCGCCCGCAGCGCACATCGTCACCAAGCCGCGCTTTAGGTCGCGGCGCTCGAGCTCGTCCAGGATCGTCCCGATCAGGATTGACCCCGTCGCGCCGATGGGGTGACCCAGCGCGCAGGCACCGCCATTGACATTCACCTTGTCGCGGTCGAGCCGCAGGTCGCGGATGAATTTTTCCGCCACTACAGCAAACGCCTCGTTGATTTCCCACAGGTCGATATCGTCGGGGGTGAGGCCCGCGCGCGCCAGCACCTTTTTCGCTGCGGGCACCGGGGCGTTCAACATCAGCGTCGGGCAATCGCCTTCATTTGCAAAAGCGACGACCCGTGCGCGCGGCTTCAGGCCGTTCTTTTCGGCATAATCCTTCGACGCCAGCAACACCGCCGCTGCGCCATCGACCACCCCCGAGCTATTGCCTGCGTGATGCACGCCGGTCCAGTTGAGGTCGGGATATTTCATCTGGATGAGCTTGCGGAAGGTCATGCCACCGAGATCATAATCGGCGATGGCGTCAAAGCTGGCCTTGAGCCCGGCCAGCCCTTCGAGGGTGGTTTCGGGACGCGGAAATTCCTCATGGTCGAGCGCAACACTGCCGTCATCGTTCAGCACCGGCACCAGCGATTTGGCAAAGCGCCCTTCGGCAATCGCGCGCGCAGCCTTTTGCTGGCTGTCGTAACCTAGCGCGTCGACATCGGCGCGGCTGATCCCTTCCTTGGCCGCAATCGCATCGCCGCACACGCCCTGGTGCGATTGCGGGTGCTTCATCATCAGGCGCATGTTGCCCGACCCGATGCCCATCGGCTTGATGCCCTTTTCGGCCTCTTCGGCGGCCATGATCTGGGTATAGCTCATCATCTCGGTGCCGCCGGCGACAACCAGATCCTCCATCCCCGACATGATGGTTGCGGCGGCGAGGTTGACCGAAGTGATGCCGCCGCCACAGAAACGGTCGAGCGTCATGCCCGAGGCGCGAATGTCATAGCCCGCGTCCAGCGCCGCCATGCGGCCGAGGTCGCCGCCTTGCTTGCCCTTTTGCGTGCTGGTCGACCAGATGACGTCGTTCACGTCAGCGGTGTTGAGGTCGTTGCGCTCCCTGATCGCCTTCAACACCGTGGCGGCGAGGTGCTGCGGGTGGAAATGCGACAGCGCGCCCTTGCCCGGCTTGCCAATCCCCCGCGGGGTGCGGGCGGCGTCGATGATATAGGCTTCGGGCATGGGTTCTCTCCGTTTCAGTTGTTGATTGCAACTTGGCGGGGAGCGTGGCGTATTTCAAGCCGCCAGCGTCAAATCACCCATTCGATATTCTGAAGCGTCGGATCGGCGCGCAGCCGGTCGGCGCGCTTGGTCACCATTTGCGCGTTCAGCCGCCGGATCGCATCGCTGCCCGTGGTGGTGAAGGCAAAGGGAAACAGGCCGTGGAGGAAACAGGCGATGCCGCCCACAATCATCGTCACGCCAAAGCTGCCCGCGGTGTGGAGATGCTCGAAATAGCTCTCGCCGACATGGCTCGGGTGGTCGGTGAAGGGGTTGGGCATCTTCTTTATCCTCGCGCATATCGATGGTTTGAGGTTTAGGGCGGGAAAGGGCGAAAGTCATTGCTTTTTTCGTCCCCATAAAGGCAATATAATAGAATTATCTTCTCTCTAGTCCGGCGTATGAAGAATGAATATCCTCGATAACGTCGACCGCCGTATCCTCGCTCTGCTGCAAAGCGATGCCACATTGTCCATCGCCGACGTCGCCGAGCGCGTCGGATTGTCGCAAACGCCGTGCTGGAAGCGCATCAAGCGGTTGGAGGCTGACGGCATCATCACCAACCGCGTCGCGCTGCTCGACCGAGCCAAGCTGGGCGTCGGCACCACCGTGTTCGTGTCAGTGCGCACCAGCCAGCATGACGAGGACTGGCTGGTGCAATTTGCGCAGGCCATCCGCGCCATTCCCGAAGTCACCGAATTCTACCGCATGAGCGGTGACGTCGATTACCTTCTGAAAATCGTCTGCCGCGACATCGCCGATTATGACCGCATCTACAAAGAGATGATCCGCGCGGCGCGGCTTTCCGATGTGAGCAGCTCGTTCGCAATGGAGCAGATCAAGTACACGACCGAGGTGCCGTTGTGAGCGCGTTTAGCGCGCTTTGCGCATGGCGTGGCAATAAGCTTTGCGTTTTTTCCAAGTGCACTGGATCCGGCTGCGGCCCGCATCACGTTCGGGTCAACTAACGCCGGGGTGGTGCTGAAACAATCGCAAGAATAAGCGTTTCTACGTAGGACGGAACGCCATTTCGGCTAACCTAGACCGCTTACCATATTCCGATGGTTGCTGTCTCATCTGCCGGGACTTCTCAAAATGACGCTTGCCAGCGTGACTATGGCCGGGCGCCGATTGCCATGCCCGCCAGTTTGGAAATGCCGATGGGCTCCATTTCCTGCACCATATGCGATGTCTCGCTTGGAGGTGCCAAGATCAAAATTGATCACGCGGTTCCGGTCGGCGAATCCTTGTGGCTGGCGCTAGGCAAGGTGCGGGTCTTTGCGACTGTCCAATGGGCCCGGGGCAAGCAGATTGGCGTCAAGTTCGAGGAGAAGCTACCCAAGGCGTTGGTGTTGAGCCTGCGCGGCGAGACAGTCGATCCCAAAGCGCTGGAGGACGCCGAAGCTGCATTAGCGGCGCAAGAATGGGAGGGGGGTGGCGTTGGCACCCGGTCCAAAGACGTACGGATTGCCGATGTTCTTGGCACCTGGAACCCGGGATCGATCGCATCCAGCCAATCGGGCCGTGCCGGACGTCGCCGGTCGGGCAAAGGTGCATCCGGCGCAGGACTGTCGCTGCTCGTGTACGCCGGGCTAGTGGGTGCACTGGTCGGCGTTGGCAGCTATTTTTTGATGTAACGCGACTGCTTCCAGCTGGAGGGTCCTTTTCCGCATCCCCCCACTGGCGCACCCGCGCCGCCTTGGTTACATGGGCCGCCACCAACGAATCGCGACCAGAAAGTGGCACCCCAATGGAAATCCGTACCGGCCTGACCTTTGACGATGTGCTGCTGGTGCCGCAGGAAAGCGAAATCCTGCCCAGCCAAGCGGTGCTGACGACGCAGGTGTCGCGCGGCATTTCGCTCAATATCCCCATCCTATCATCGGCGATGGATACGGTGACCGAGGCCGACATGGCCATTTTCATGGCGCAAGTTGGCGGCATTGGCGTGCTCCACCGCAATCTGGATATCGCGGTGCAGGCTGCGCAAGTGCGGCAGGTCAAACGCTTTGAAAGCGGGATGATCGTCAACCCGATCACCATCGGTCCCGATGCGCCGTTGTCCGAGGCGACCGCGCTGATGGCGCAGCATAATATCTCGGGCATCCCGGTGGTCGAAAACGGGGGGCGGTTGGTGGGCATTTTGACGCACCGGGACGTGCGTTTTGCCGACAATCCGGGCCAGCCGGTGCGCGAGATCATGACCGCTGACAATCTGGCGACGGTCCGCCCCGGCGTCAGTCAGGATGAGGCGCGGCGGTTGCTGCATCAGCGCCGGATCGAGAAGCTGTTGGTGGTCGATGACAGTTTCCACTGCCTCGGCCTCATCACCGTCAAGGATATGGAAAAGGCGGTTACCTATCCCGACGCCACGAAGGATGAGGCCGGGCGCTTGCGCGTTGCAGCGGCCACGACAACCGGCGACGCCGGAATTGAACGGACCGAGGCGCTGATCGCGGCCGAATGCGACCTGATCGTCGTCGACACCGCGCATGGGCACAGCAAGATGGTCGCCGCCACCGTGTCGCGGATCAAAGCGATGGCCCCTAATGTGCAGGTGCTGGCGGGAAATGTTGCGACCGGGGATGCCACGCGCGCACTGATTGATGCGGGCGCGGATGGGGTGAAGGTCGGCATCGGCCCCGGCTCCATTTGCACCACGCGCGTTGTCGCGGGCGTGGGGGTGCCGCAACTGACCGCCATCATGGACAGCGTCTCCGTCGCGGCCAAGGCCGGCGTGCCAGTGATTGGCGACGGCGGCCTGCGCACGTCTGGCGACGTGGCCAAGGCGCTTGCGGCGGGCGCGTCGTGCGTGATGGTGGGGTCGCTGCTGGCGGGCACGGCCGAGGCACCGGGCGAAACCTTCCTCTATCAGGGACGCACCTATAAAAGCTATCGCGGCATGGGCAGCGTCGGCGCGATGGCGCGCGGCAGCGCGGACCGCTATTTTCAGCAGGATATCAAGGACCAGATGAAGCTGGTGCCTGAAGGCATTGAAGGGCAGGTGCCGTTCAAGGGACCCGCCAAAGATGTGATCCACCAGCTGGTTGGCGGGGTCAAAGCCGCGATGGGCTATACCGGCAGCCGCACCTTGCCTGACCTGGTGCAGCGCGCCCAATTTGTTCGCATCACCAATGCGGGCCTGCGCGAAAGCCATGTGCATGATGTGACCATCACACGGGAAGCTCCCAATTATCCGGTAGGTTGAGCGGGGATGACCCCCGCCGCGCGCGTCCAGACCGCCATCGAAATCCTGGACCAGATTGCCGCCGCCGCGCGCGAGGGCGGGGCGCCCGCTGACGCCATTTTTGCCGAGGCGATGCGCGCGCGGCGTTATGCAGGGTCGAAGGACCGGCGCGCGGTGCGCGAGCTGGTCTATGCCGCGATCCGCGCGGTGCGGTCGGCGCCGGAGAGTGGGCGGGCAGCGATGGTCGCGCTGGCAGATGGTGATGCGCAGTTGGCGGCGCTGTTCGACGGCGCACCCTATGCGCCCGCGCCGATTGCTCCCGACGAACCGCGCGCGCAGCCGGGCCTGGCTTCGCCCGCTCTGATCGATTTGTTCGACCCGCTGGTCGGAGCTGACGAGCATGGCGCGATGCTGGCGCGTGCGCCGCTTGATTTGCGGGCCAACCGCGCGCGGATTGACCGCGCCGCACTGGCGACGATGCTGGGAGCTGGCGAGCCGATTGCTGGAACGCCCGTTGGCCTGCGTCTGCCGGCCGAATTCGCTGCCGTCCAGCATCCGGCCTTCGCTGAAGGCCTGTTCGAGGTGCAGGACGCCGCCAGCCAAGTTGCCGCAGAAGCGCTTGGTGCAGCGAACGGCATGACGATTATCGATTTGTGCGCCGGAGCGGGCGGCAAGACGCTGGCACTCGCCGCAGCTGCACCCGGCGCACGGATTATCGCTTGCGATATCAACCGCGCGCGGTTGCAGCAGCTTGCCCCGCGCGCCGAGCGAGCCGGGGTCAGCAACATTGAAACGCGCTTGCTCAATCCGGGGCAGGAAAGCGCAATGCTGGCGGATCTGCTGGGCGCTGCCGACGCGGTCATCGTCGACGCTCCCTGTTCGGGAAGTGGTACATGGCGGCGCAGCCCTGAATTGCGTTGGCGGTTAACCCCGCAGCGACTCGCACGCCACCGCGCCGAGCAGGCGGCGCTGCTGACGCTGGGCGCGGCGTTGGTGCGGGCGGGCGGTGTGCTAATCTATGCCACCTGTTCGGTGCTCGCGGGCGAGGGGCGCGATCAGATCAGCGCTTTCCTTGCTGCGCAAAATGGGGCGTGGAGCGCCGATTTCGGCGCCTTGCCAGTGGGAATTGGTCGCCGCGCTGGCGATGGATTGCTGCTGACCCCGCACCATGACGGCACCGACGGATTCTATCTCGCCCGCCTGCAAAGGGCGTGATAGCATCGCCCGAAATGAAAAATTGGGAGCATGCGATGCGGGTAAGCGCTTTGGCCCTGGTGGCCGGTCTGGTTCTGGCAAGCCATGCGGCGCCGACGGGGGCGATGCGCGCCGACAATGCGATTGAACCACTGTCGCTGCACCTCGCCGCATCGGCGACCGAGGCACAAGCGCGGGGCGATCTGGATGCCGCAACGGACTATTTCGAAAGCGCGCTGGCAGTCGATCCGCGCAACCGCGCCGCCTTTCTGGGCCTCGCCCAGATTGCTCGCACGCAGGGCCTGCCCGGCAAGGCCATCGGTTTCTATCGCGAAGCCCTGCTGATCGAGCCGCGCGATGTGGCTGCGTTGGCCGGGCAAGGCGAGGCGATGGTCGAAAAGGGCGCAATTGAACTCGCCCGGCAAAAGCTGGCCGACGCGCGCAAATTCTGCCGCGACAAATGTCCGCAAGTGGCCGGGCTGGAAGCCGCCATCGCCAAAGGCGAAGCGCGCCGCACGATGAGCGCCGAAGCCGTGATGCCGCGACCGGTGGTGACGGGCAGCGATGACGGGTCGCGCAATTAGGCACATGATTTCGTTGTGCTGAGCTTGGTTCAGCACAACGGGCCACGGTGGCTTGTTATCCCGAAACAAGTTCGGGATGACGAAAGATGGGTTAGGCGCTCAACACCCTTTCAATGGCAACCCATTCAGCGACGCTGAGCGTTTCCGCGCGGCGCGCGCTGTCGATGCCGAGCGACGCAAGCGCGTCCAATGCCCCCGGCATTCCCTTCAAACTCTGTCGCAGCATCTTGCGGCGCTGGCCGAACCCTTCGGCGGTCAGCCGCGACAGGATGCGCGCATCGACACCAGCGGGCGCCTCGGCCGGCGTAATGTGCACAACCGCTGACATAACCTTGGGCGGCGGGGTGAAAGCGGAACGATGCACTTTCATCGCGAGCTTGGCATGGGTCCGCCACTGCGCCAGCACCGCGAGGCGGCCATAAGCCGATGTGTTCGGTGCCGCCACGATGCGCTCCGCCACCTCCAGCTGGAACATCAGCGTCAGCGACAACCAATGCGGCGGCCAACCGTCCGGTTCCAGCCAGCGGGTGAACAGGGCGGTACCGACATTATAGGGTAGGTTGGCGACGATGTGGAATGGCACGCGGCCGACCGCTTCGTGCGGGTCGATGGCCAGCGCATCGCCTTCGATGACGTGCAATTGCCCGGGCCGCCGTTCGGCGACTTCCGCGAGCAGCGGCAGCGCGCGGGCATCGCGCTCGACCGCTGTTACCTTGGCGCCCGCGCGCAGCAGGGCGCGGGTCAGCCCCCCGGGGCCGGGCCCTACCTCGAACACCGCCGCGCCGTCGAGCGGCCCGGGCACCGCGACGATGCGGTCGAGCAATTGTTCGTCGAACAGGAAATTCTGTCCCAGTGCCTTCGATGCCACGAGCCCATGGCGTGCCATTTGTTCGCGGATGGGCGGTAGGTCTGCTTCAGCCATCGGCCACGCGGCGCGCGGCTACCATGGCCGCTGCCTGCAAAATGGCCGCAATCGTCGGCCCCGGATCTGCCACGCCGGTGCCAGCGATACCAAACGCGGTGCCATGGTCGGGCGAGGTGCGGATGATCGGCAGTCCCAGCGTCAGATTGACGCCGTCATGGAAATGCAGGGCCTTGAACGGCGCGAGCGCCTGATCATGATAGGTGCACAGCAGCGCGTCATATTGGCTGCGGATATGCGGCGCGAACAAAGCGTCCGCCGCTAGCGGGCCCGATATGTCGATCCCTTCATCGCGCAGCAGCGCCACGGCGGGCGCAAT
This sequence comes from Sphingopyxis sp. sgz302558, assembly GCF_057220455.1. Classification (NCBI taxonomy): domain Bacteria; kingdom Pseudomonadati; phylum Pseudomonadota; class Alphaproteobacteria; order Sphingomonadales; family Sphingopyxidaceae; genus Sphingopyxis; species Sphingopyxis sp. sgz302558. The sequence continues at coordinate 306,700 of NZ_JBXPUZ010000002.1, forward strand.
CACGCTTTGGTCTTCGCCGCCCAGCTGCCCGCCTTCGCCGGCATGCGGATTGAGCCCGGCGATGGCGAGGCGCGGCGCGGCGATACCGAAATCACGGGCCAGCCCCCGCGCGGTGACCCGCGCCTTGTTTATGATCAGCTCGGCAGTGAGCGCATCCGGCACCGCGTTCAGCGGAATATGCACCGTCAGCGGCACCACGCGCAGCGACGGCCCGGCCAGCATCATCACGGCATTTTCGGCCGTAATGCCGCAACGTTCGGCAATAAATTCGGTCTGGCCGGGGTGGGTGTAACCGATGCCGTGCAGTTCGCGCTTGGACACCGGCCCGGTAACCAGCGCTGACGCCGCCTGCTGACGCACAAACCCGATCCCGCACTCCAGCGCATGGAGCGCGCACAGCGCGCCGCGCGGGGAAGGGTGGCCGGGTTGCGGCGGTCCACTATCCTCGACCTGCCAGACGGGCAGTGCGCGGGCGAAGGCGCCGGTTACGCCTTCGATGCTGTTGACGCGCTCGACCGGGCCAGACCACACCTGTTCGACGGCGGCCGCGTCGCCAAGCGCGAAAAAGGCAGGCAGCGCGTAGTCTTCGCGCTGTTCCCAGGCACGCGCGGTGACCTCGGGGCCGACCCCGGCGGGGTCACCCAGCGTAACGGCAATGGGGGCGGCTATCGTCATGCCGCTCTAACTATACTCGATGACGGCATCCCGGCGCAGGTCGCGCAGATAGCGCTGGGCGCGCTTGTTGATCTTTTCCTCCAGCATGCGTTCCTCGATTTCAGCGAGGTTTGGCGTCAGATCGACGTTGGGCATGTCGCGCCCGCACAGCACCAACACGCTGATACCCTCGGTCGGCGAACCAAAGGGCTGGGTTGTCTGGCCGATTTGCAGATTCATCAGCGTCGGCTGGAGCTGGTTGGGCAGCGAGCGCATGGGAATATTGTCCCGCGCAACGACGGTAGCGCCCAATTGTGCCGCGACCGCATCGGCCTGACCGCAGCCGGCAATCGCCTGCGTCTGTTCGGCAAAGCGGCCGGCCAGTTCAGAGGCCTGCGCCTGGCTGGTCCCGGGTGCAAATTCCAGCGACAATTGCTTGAGGCTGAGCGTCGCATCGCGCGGGTCGGCCATCATCACCTGCCGTCGGTCGATCATCAACAGGATGGAAAAACCGCCGGGCACTTCAATCGGTCCCACCAGCTGGCCGGGCTGCATCTGCTGCGCGGCATTGGCCATTGACGGTGGCAATTGCCCGGCGCGCACCCAGCCCAGATCACCACCGACGACGGCGGTCGATGCCTCAGAAAATTGCCGCGCATAGGCAGGGAAAGACCCGCCGCGTTGCAGCGCATCGACGATTCGCTGGGCGTTTTCGACCACCGCCGCGGCAGTTTCCGGGGTGGCAGACAGATAGATTTCGCCAAGCTGGAACTCTTCGGTGCCCTTGGCATCCATCATCCGCTTGGCCACATCCTCAACCTCGTCGGTCGACACATTGGTTTGTGATCGCACGTTGCGAGACAGCAGCCGGTCCCAGGCAAATTCGCCGCGGATCTGTTGCTTGATCGCCGCAGCCGAGCTGCCCTGCGATGCCAGATATTTGCTAAACTGGTCGGGCGTCTGACGGAAATTGGCGGCGATGCGCGCAAATTGCTGATCGATAATCGCTTCGTCAATGGTGATATCGTTCGCGATTGCTTCCTGAATCTGCAACTTTTCGTCGATCAGATTCTGAAAAATCTGTTGCCGCAAACGCTGCAGTTCCTCGGGTGAAATTTCCATGTTGCGGTTGGCGAGCTTTACCAGGGCAAGCCGCTGGTCGATATCGGTGCCAGTGATAATCTCACCATTCACGGTCGCCGATGGCCGGTAAACGTTGCTGGGCGCGTTGCCATAGAGCTGAACATTGCCGGGAATGTTGAGCGCGGCTTCGGGCACGCTGGTGTCACTAACGGTTTGGGCCGCTGCCGCTCCGGCCGCCGCAATGGCGGCAATGCTGGCGGCGAACTTGGTCAATCTGGTCATTTGGGTCCTTCATCCCCGGGGGTCGGGAGGCTCCGTATCAGCCCACCGGCCCGCTGGTCCAGTGTAAAGCGATTGGCAGCCCCTAGCAGTGGGCGGCTGAACGGTGGCTGACGATTGTCAAAAACCGAGGTTGCGGAAACCCACCCGGAACAGGAAGCTGTTGCCGCGCCGCGCATCGCCGGTGTCCTCATAGTCACGGCGCCATGTTACCGCCAGCGAGAGATAGGCATCGTCATAAGCGATGCCCAACCGGTGGCGCACTGGTTCGAATCCGTCGGAGCTGTTGAGCGGGTCTTCGGCGCGGTCCGTTAGATCGACGATTGCCGAACCGAATATCGACCAATTGTTGGCAAAGCCGATACGCCCCCCCACGCGCACTTCTTCGCGGTCTTGCAAGTCTTCGGCCAGATCGGTGATGTCGCGGTTGAGGCGCAGATAGCCGATCACGGCATAAGTTTTGCGCGTACCGACCGTGGCATCGAATTCGTTGCGCCGCACCGCCAGATTATCCTTGTCCAGGCGGAACCGGTGGGTCAGCCGGATGGTATCGCGCCAGGCAAAGGTGGTGCGCCCGACAATGTCCGACGTGCGCGCGGTCAGCCCGGTACCGTCCGGGAACAGCGAAGGTTTGTCCGACAAGCGATAGCTTTGCCCAACCACGCTGTTGATCGCCATGCCCGGCCGCGAGAAGGACCAGTCCAGACCATAGGTGATACGCGCGCCATCTTCGAACCGGTCATAACCGGGGAAACGGTTCAGCGCGAACAGATTGCTGTCTTCCAGATCGAAGGCGCGGCTGTCTTCGTTGGGGATGTCAAGATTGCGGATCGGCGGCGTTGCCACCAGCTGGACGCGCGGTACCAGTTGCTGGGTGCCGCCAAAAATCTCGCCGATAAATGGCCAGCGCACGTCGATGGCGGCGGCGGCAATGGCGCGCGTTTGCCACCCCGATTCGCCGCGATAGCCGGGAACGGCGGTGAGCAAATTTTCGCTGCTGTGATACACATCGCCGCGCGCCAGCCCGGTAATGGTCACTTCCTGACCCAGCCCGGTCAGCCGCCGCAGGTCCCAGCGCACCCCCGCAAAGGCGCGCTGCGTGTCCTGGCCCGCAGTGCGTGCAACGGCCAGGCTGTTCAATTGCAATTCGAACTGCCCGCCCAGCCAGGGGTCGGTCAAGCGCTGTCGAAAATCGATCACCGGAACGGCGACCGGTTGCAACCCCTGGCGGTCGTTAACGCGCAGCGTCTGCACCGCCCAGCCAGCGACCGACAAATAGCTCGACCCGCCGATCCGCTCAGCCTCGAACATGGACCGCAGCCGGTCGTCGCGGCTGATGTCATACCGGCGCATGAAGGTGCGGTCGGTGGTTATGCGGCCTGAAAATTTGACGCTCCACAGGGGGTCGAGCTGAAATTTTCCAACCGTTTCCAGATAGCCGCGAAAGCGGTCGCGCGCCGTTCCCGGAATGGCGGCGACGGGCAACACCGAACTATAAGTGGCATAACCATTTATGCGATAGGCGCCGACATTGGTAAGGGCGCGATACTCCGCCTCGAACAAAGGTGCGGCATCGGTGTAAACGTGCGGGGTAACGGTGACGTCGCGATTGTCGTCAATTTTCAGATAATAAGGAACGGCCAGCTCGAATCCGTTGACACGGTCGATGCGGATTTGCGGGACCAGCACGCCGCTGCCCGAACGATCGCTGGCCTGGTGGCTGAGCCCGGGCAGAGGGATGAGCGGCAGCCCAAACAATTCGATGCGCGCGCCCTTATAGCGCACGCGATCTTTGACACGGTTGTAATAGACCCGGACCGCGCGGATCTGCCAGGTTGGGTTGTATACCTCGCCCGGCACAACCGGGTAGGGCGTATAGGCCCCTTGTTCGAGCGCGATGTCGCCGTTGGCAAAGCGTTCGCCGCGCTGTGCCGCCAGCCGCGCGCCGCTGTCGAGAACGACAAGCAGATTTTCAATCACCCCGTCGCGCAGGCTGTCGGTCAATTCGACGCGGTCGCCATAGGCGGTGTCGCCTTCGGGGTTGGTGATGCGGATGTTACCCTCGGCGAACACCTTGCCGGTCTTGCGGTCCCAATTGACGCGGTCGGCGCGCATTTCAATGGCGTCGCGGCGCAGCACGACATTGCCGCTGGCATCGACCACGTCGGTTTCATCGTCGTAGTTGATGGCGTCAGCGGAAAAGTTGATGACCTCTTCCTGCGCTTCGACGGAAGCCGATGCAGCGGTGTCCTGCGCTGCAACCGTGAGGGGGCAAGCGGTCAGCAGGGTAACTGCAAAAAGGGGAACGGCGCGGTTCAATTCTTTCGCTCTTTCCCACTTCGCGGCGCAAACGGACGCAGCCTTGGAATTGCAACGTCTCGCCTCTCCCCCTATCGGGCGGTTTCGATAGTTTCAATCACCGCTTGAGAAAGACGTTCCATGGACATTCGCTTCACCGCGCAAATCGAAGCAGCCGCCGACACCATTGCCTATCCTGTACGCAAAGGCGGGGTTGGCGATGTCGCGGCAAGGCTCGGTGGTCCGCATGGCGTGCTGCTCGCGGGGGCGGCGGCGCAGGCGCGCTTTGACGGGGCGGCAGGCAGCGTCGCCGAAACGGCGGCGGTGGACGGGGCGCGCGTACTCCGGCTGCTGCTGGTTGGCATCGGCGATGCCAGCGTGGCCGATGCCGAGCGCGGCGGCGCGGCGCTGGTGGCGCGGCTCCAGACCAGCGGAGTGACCGGCGCAGCGGTGGATTTTGGCGCGTTCGACAACGACGGTGCCGTGCTGGGCTTTGCGGCAGGGGCGCGGCTGCGCGCGTGGCGGCATGACGCCTATCGCACGCGTCTGACCGACAGCCAGAAGATCAGCCTGAAAACGCTGACCATCGCATCGCCCTTTGGCGATCTGGAACCCCGCTTTGCCGCCGCGCAGGCGATTGCGGCGGGCGTGCGTTTGACCCAGGATCTGGTCGCTGAACCCGGCAACATCATTTACCCCGAAACTTTCGTCGAACGCTGCCAGCATCTGGTGGGGCTGGGGATCGAAATCGATGTGCTTGATGAAAAGGCGATGCAGGCGCTGGGCATGGGCGCGCTGCTGGGCGTCGCACAGGGATCGGTGCGTCCGCCGCGTCTGCTGGTCATGCGCTGGAACGGCGGCAATCCGGGCGACAAGCCAGTGGTCTTCATCGGCAAGGGCGTGACATTCGACACCGGCGGGATCAGCCTGAAGCCGGGCCCCGGCATGGAAATGATGAAATGGGACATGGGCGGTGCGGGCGCCGTCGCGGGCGCAATGAAGGCGCTCGCGGGACGCAAGGCCAAAGCCAATGTCGTCGGCATTTGCGGCCTGGTGGAAAACATGCCCGACGGCAATGCCCAGCGGCCTGGCGATGTTGTGACCAGCCTGTCGGGCCAGACCATCGAGGTGCTGAACACCGACGCCGAAGGACGGCTGGTGCTGTGCGATTGCATTACCTGGGCGCAAAACACCTACAGTCCGGACGTGATCGTCGATCTGGCGACGCTGACGGGTGCGATGGTGATTGCGCTGGGGCATGAATATGCCGGCATGTTCGCCAACGACGATGATCTGGCCAATGCGCTGACCAAGGCGGGCGCCGCCAGCGGCAATCCGGTGTGGCGCTTCCCGCTGTCGCCCGCTTACGACAAGCTGATCGACAGTCCGATTGCCGACATGAAGAATATCGGCCCGCGCGAAGCAGGGTCGATCACGGCGGCGCAGTTCCTGAAGCGGTTTGTGAATGACGGCGTCAAATGGGCGCACCTGGACATCGCCGGTATGGCCTGGGCCGACAAGGACGGCCCGGTGTGGGGCAAGGGCGCGACCGGCTATGGCGTGCGCCTGCTCGACCGGTTCGTGGCGGATAATTTTGAGGGGTGATGAACATTTCCACGTCGTCGTCATGCTGAACTTGTTTCAGCATAACAGGCTGCCGTGGCGCGTTATCCTGAAACAAGTTCAGGATGACGATGGCGGAGGTGGCCGTGCCCCGCGTTGATTTTTATCGCCTGACGCGTGACCCCGCCGCGCGGGTGCTGCCAATGCTGGCCGAGCGCGTGCTGGGGCAGGGGGAGCGCCTGCTGGTGGTGGCAGGTGAGGGTGAATTGCGCGCCGCGATCAGCGAAGGCCTGTGGGCGCACAAACCCGACAGCTTCCTTGCCCATGGCGCAGCGGACGGCGCGCTGGCGCTGCACGAGCCGATTCTGCTGGCGAGTAACATCGATGCCGCCCCCGCCAACGGCGCGCGAATGGTCGCGCTGGCCGACGGGGTGTGGCGCGACGAAGCCATGACCTTCAACCGCTGTTTCCTGTTGTTCGACAACAGCCGCATCGACGACGCGCGCGCCACCTGGCGCTCGCTTGGCACGCACGACAATGTCGAGCGGCATTTCTGGAAACAGGAGGGCGGGCGCTGGGTCGAGGGGCCGTGACGGCGGCACCAAAACCGTAGCCCTGAGCCTGTCGAAGGGCGCGGCGCAGAGAAGTAGCAACGGTTCAGCAACGCGCCGCGTGCTTCGACAAGCTCAGCACTACGGTGTTTGTTGCTCGCGTTACCCCTCCATTAGCACAATGTCCCAGCGGTACTGATCCGTCGCGGCCAGTTTGGCCACCGCGGTCGCCGCATCCTCGCCCAAATTGGCATAAAGCCGGTCCTTGGCGTTCTGGTCAGCGTCTTCATCAAAATACATTTGCGTGATGAGGCGATATTGCCGTCCTTGCACGTCGACATGGATATGCGGGGTACGGCGCCCGATGGGCGAATCATAGCCCGATGGCTTGATGGTGCGGATCCGCCATTCGCCGCTCGCGCCGGTTTTCAGGCGGGCAAAACCCTGAAAATTGGGGTCGAGTGGCGCGGTGGCGACATCGGCAGCATGGGCGTAGCGCCCGGCGGCATTGCACTGCCACAAATCGAGCATCGCACCGTTCACGGGATTGCCCTTTTGGTCAAGCACGCGCCCGGTTACCTCGATCACCCGGCCCAGCGCGCGGCCGTTGCTGCCTTTGATCATCGTCATGTCAAAATCATCGTCGGCGGGGCGTTCGACGGGGTAAAAGGGTCCAAGCGGCCCACCCGCGGTCAGCGCCGGTGCGGCGAGCGCGCTGCCCCCGGCGACCAGCCCCGCACCCGCAATCGCCGCCCCCGCAAAGCTGCGCCGCGTGATGATAAATTTCTCATGCGCCATTTACGCTCTCCCCCGAAATCCCAGACAGAGCGACCCGTCGGGTGGTTTAACAGCAGGCAAGAGGCTTGCAAGCCTTGGCTTGCCTTATTGCGGCGCAGCATTTAGGGGGCGCGGCAAATCATAATCCCGCAAACGCGCGGTTCACAGGAGCATCCCCATGGCGGTTACCCGCACCTTTTCGATCATCAAGCCCGACGCAACCCGCCGCAACCTGACCGGTGCGGTCACCAAGATGCTGGAGGACGGCGGCCTTCGCGTTGTTGCCTCGAAGCGCATCTGGATGACCCGCGAGCAGGCCGAAGGCTTTTACGCCGTCCACAAGGAACGCCCCTTTTACGGCGAATTGTGCGATTTCATGACCAGTGGCCCGGTCGTCGTGCAGGTGCTGGAAGGCGAAAACGCCATGCAGCGCAACCGCGACATCATGGGCGCGACCAACCCCGCCAACGCCGAACCCGGCACCATCCGCCGCGAGCTGGCCGAGAGCATCGAGGCGAATACGGTGCATGGCAGCGACAGCGATGAGAATGCCGCGATCGAGATCGCGTTCTTTTTCAAGCCGGAAGAGATTGTCGGGTAATCAGGCGATGGAAGTTATCGGGCGCTGTCTGTGCGGCGGCGTCTCGGTAACATTGCCGCATGCCGTGCATGACGTTGGCGTGTGCCATTGCGCGCTCTGCCGCCAATGGACCAGCGGGCCTTGGATGGCGCTGCAAGTGCCCGAAGCGGTGGTGACCGGCGCGACGCTGGTAACTTTCCAGTCGTCGGCCTTTGCCGAGCGCGGATTTTGTTCGCAATGCGGCGCGCATATCTTTCACCGCCCCACCATCGGCAACGAGCTGGCGGTGTCGGCAGGCCTGTTTGAAGACCCCGACCAATTTATTGCCCGCGAGATATTCGTCGATAGCCAACCGGCGCACTATGGCTTTGCAAACCGTGGTTCGCGGCGGACATCAATGTCGATGGCGATGGAATGGGGGCCAAAGTTGGTCTGGCGTAATTTGAAAGGCATGTTTGCTGCCCGCTAAAACTGATCCGCCACGTCCATCAGCCCGGCCAACTTCCGTGGCGCCACCGCGCGCCAGCTGCGGGTGATCCAGCCCGCGATATGCTCCCAATCGTTACGGCCCAGATCGAGCCGGATGCCGACCCAACCGTCGCCAAAATAGGCGGGGCGGAAATATAGGTCGGTGTCCTGCTCGATCAGCGCGGCCTGTTCGTCCGCGCCGCTGATTTTCACGAGCAGCGCGGTGCGTCCGTCGCCGTGGTGGTCGTGGATGAAGTAAGCGAATTTCTTGCCCTTGATGATACCAAAGCAGGGCATGCCGTGGCTGATGATCTCGTCGGCCTCTGCCTGCGCCATCGCGAATTCGCGCACGCGGGACAGCCAATAATCGGGGGTGTTTTCGCGGTTCACCCAGTCGCTCAGCACCCGCGGATAAAGCTGATGCTCGGCGATGCGGACGCGGGCGGCGAGTGTTTCCACCGTATCGCCGGGCAGCACCGCGACAGCGCGCTGCCCCAGCACGTCGCCATCATCGACTTCGGCGGTGACCAGATGCACCGAGCAGCCGGCCTGTGTGTCGCCCGCCTCGAGCGCCCGCGCATAGGTGTTCAGCCCCTTGTACTTGGGCAGCAGCGATGGGTGGATGTTGAGCATCCGCCCGGCCCAGCGTTCGGCGAATTCGGGTGAGAGGAGGCGCATATAGCCCGCCAGCGCGATAAACTGCGCGCCTGCGTCCAGCGCCGCGCGCTCCATGATCGCGTCATGGTCGGCGCGGCCCAAGCCGGCGTGGGGGTGGGCAAAGGTGGTAACACCCTCTGCCATGGCCAGCGCGAGGCCGGGGGCGTCGGGGTTGTTCGAGGCGACCAGCACCACCTCATAGGGGCAGTCATCGGCGCGGCTGGCATAGAGGAGCGCGGCCATGTTGGTGCCATGCCCTGAGATGAAAATGGCGACGGGGGTTTTCATATCTCCCCTCCCGCTTGCGGGAGGGGCAGGGGGTGGGCCAGTTCATGCACGCGGCTCGCTACGCTCGCGCCCACCCCTAGCCCCTCCCGCAAGCGGGAGGGGGACTGGATTGCACTAGCCATCATGCACCGCACGCCAGTCCGCTGTGGCACTCCACGTCTCGGCGCTGCCTGAAACTGTGCAGCCCTTTGCGCCCTCGGCGATATGGCCAATGCGGAACACCGTCTCGCCCGCCGACGTCAGCGATGCCGTCACCGCATCCACGTCCGCCGCAGCTACCACCACCGCCATGCCGATGCCGCAGTTGAAGGTGCGAGCAAGCTCCTCGGGCTCGATATGCCCCTGCGCCTGCAGGAAGGCCATCAGGCGGGGGAGGGGCCAGCTGTCGGCATCGATATGCGCGTGTAAATGGCCTGGCAGAATGCGCGGGATGTTCTCCAAAAGGCCGCCGCCTGTGATGTGCGCCAGCGCGTGGATGCGCCCCCCACGAATTTCGGGCAGCAGCGATTGCACATAGATGCGTGTCGGCGCCATCAGCGCATCGATCAGCAATACTTCATTGTCGAACAGCGCGGGCCGATCGAGTTTCCAGCCCTTGTCGGCGGCCAGCCGCCGCACGAGCGAAAAGCCATTGCTGTGCACACCCGACGAGGCGAGGCCGAGGATGATGTCGCCGGCCGCCACCTTGTCGGCGGTCAGCACCTGGTCACGCTCGACCGCGCCAACGCAGAAACCGGCGAGATCATAGTCGGCATCGGCATACATGCCCGGCATTTCCGCCGTCTCGCCGCCAATCAGCGCGCAGCCGGCCTGTTTGCACCCCTCGGCGATGCTCGCAACAACGGCGGTGGCGACGTCATTGTCGAGCTTGCCGGTGGCGTAATAGTCGAGGAAAAAAAGCGGCTCTGCGCCCTGCACAATCAGGTCGTTGGCACACATGGCGACCAGATCGATGCCAACCCCGTCGTGCCGCCCCGATTCGATGGCGAGTTTCAGCTTGGTGCCGACGCCGTCGTTAGCCGCGACCAGCAGCGGATCGTTGAACCCCGCCGCTTTCAGGTCGAAAAAGCCGCCAAATCCGCCCAGATCGGCGTCAGCACCGGGGCGACGCGTGGCTTTGGCGAGCGGGGCGATGGCGCGCACCAGCGCGTTGCCCGCGCTGATCGACACGCCGGCATCGGCATAGGTATAGGGCTTGGCATCCATGGGCAGGCCGACTATCGCTTTTAGCTGGTCATTACCATGATTTCTGTCACCGCTCCCGCCCCCGACCCCATGCTGCGCTGGCGCGGCCTTGCGCTGCGCGGCCGGTGGGCAGCGATGGCGATAGCTTTTGCAGCACTTCTGATCGCCTTTGCCGTTGAAAGTCAGGTCGAACGCGGCAATCGCGGGATTACACCGATCAACAGCAGCGCCGATTTCGTCGCTTCGGGCATCAGCGTTGATGTCACCGCCAACGGTCCCAACGCCGCGCGCGAGGCAGGCTGGCGCGAGGCGCAGCGCAAGGGCTGGCAGCAACTGTATCGCAAGATCAACGGCAGCGATGGTCCGGCGCTGTCCGATTCGGCGCTCGATGCCATCGTCTCGGCCATCGTGGTAGAGCGCGAATCGATCGGCCCGCGCCGTTATGTAGCGACGCTCGGCGTGCTGTTCGACCGGGTGCGCGCGGGGCAGATTTTGGGGGTTAGCGGGCGGGTGCTGCGTTCACCGCCGCTGCTGGTCATGCCGGTCACTTCGATCGGCGGGCTGCCGCAAATGTTCGAGCAGCGCAGCGAATGGCAGCGCGCCTGGGCCGAATTCAACACGGGCGATACCAGCATTGATTATGTCCGCACCGCCGGGACGGGTGCCGATACGCTGTTGCTCAACCCGGGCCAGACAACCCGCCGCAGCCGCATCTGGTGGCGCAATATCCTCGACCAATATGGCGCCGCCGATGTGCTGATCCCGATTGCGCGGCTGACATACACTTACCCCGGCGGGCCGGTGACTGGGCGTTTTTCGGCGCGCTTCGGCCCCGACAACAAACTGATTGCCAGCTTCACCATGCGCGCGCCGACCCCGGCGGCTATTCCCGATATGATGAACAAGGCAGTGGTGCGGATCGATCAGATTTATTCCGACGCGCTGGCCAGCGGCGTGCTGCGCGCTGACCGATCGTTGGTGCTCGAACGCGTCGTCGAGCAAGAGGAGTTAGAGGCGGCCGCCGAAATCGCGGATGGCGACGCCGCGCCGACCGAAACCGACGACAGCGTTTCAGGCGAAGCGCCGCAGGGGGCGCAGAGTTTCTCCATCCAATATGCCTCGCCCGATGTGGCATCGGTCTCGGCGACCGAGCGCGCAGTGCAGGCCATTCCCGGCGTGCAATCGGCGGCGACCAACAGTCTGGCATTGGGCGGCACGTCGGTCATGCGCGTAACCTATCGCGGTGACGCAGCGGCGCTGCGCGATGCGCTGGCGGCACGCGGCTATTCTGTGCAGGTCAGCGGCGCGACGCTGCGCATTTCGCGCTGATGGGCCGCGCGGCCATCGCCCCGGCGCAGCAGGCGCTGCCGCTCGACTGGAGCGCGGCGGGGAGCAATGATCCGCCATTGCTGGTGGGGGCGTGCAACGCCGAAGCGCTGCGTTTCCTGGCCCATCCTGCGCTTTGGCCGGTGCGCACGGCAGTGCTGGTGGGGCCGGCCAAATCGGGGCGCAGCTTGATCGGCCGCGTTTTCGCGCGCACCAGTGGGGGAACCGTGGTCGATGATCCGGCCAGCCTGTCCGAAGAGGCGTTGTTCCACGCCTGGAATGCGGCGCAGGCCAGCGGCAGGCCGTTGCTGATCATCGCCGACGCGACGCCCGCCGAATGGGGCGTGTCCTTGCCTGATCTCAAGTCGCGCCTCGCCGCCGTGCCAGTGGTGCGCATCGGCGAGCTGGATGACGCCCACGCGCACGAGCTGATCGAGGCGGCCTTTGCCCAGCGCGGCATCGCGATTGCGCCCGATGTTGCTGCCTTCATCGTGCAACGCATGCACCGTAGCCACGCGACGCTGGCGCGCATTGTCGACGCGCTCGACACGGCATCGCTGGCGCAGGGACGGCGCATTGGCAAGAAACTTGCGAAGGAAGTTCTGACCGACGCCAAGCTGATTTTTGACGATCTGGTGGATCAGGCGGGGGCAGCCGAATGACGCAGGGTTTTGAGCCGCGTGAGCGCTATTTCAACCGCGAGCTTAGTTGGCTCGGGTTCAATCGCCGGGTGATGGAGGAGGCCCGCAATCCGGCGCACCCCCTGCTCGAGCGGCTGCGCTTCCTTTCGATTTCGGGCAGCAACCTCGACGAGTTTTTCATGGTCCGCGTCGCGGGCCTCAAGGGCCAGCAGTTGCAGGGGATTGAGGATACCTCAGCCGACGGCCGCACCCCCGGTCAGCAACTCGCCGAGATTGAGGCCGAGGTGAACCGGCTGGTCGACGAACAACAGGTCGAATGGCATCGGCTGCGCGCGTTGTTGGCCGAGTCCGGCGTGGGTGTGTTCCACAAGGTCAGCGATGCCGAACCGCTGCGCGCGAATCTGCGTAGTTATTTCATCAGCGAAATTTTCCCGATCCTGACGCCGCAGGTGCTCGATCCGGCGCACCCCTTCCCGTTCATTGCCAACCGTGGCCTTGGCGTGATTTTTGATCTGGTGCGCATCAATAGCCGCGAAAAGGTTCGCGAACTGGTGATGATCCCGCCATCACTGCCCCGGTTTGTGCGCATAGCTGGCGACAATCCGCAGTGGGTGCCCATCGACACGATGATCGAAATGTTCGGCGACGTGCTGTTCCCCGGTTTTACCGTTCAGGCGCAGGGCACGTTCCGCATCATCCGTGACAGCGATATTGAAATCGAGGAAGAGGCGGAGGATCTGGTGCGCCTGTTCCGCACCGCGATCCGGCGGCGGCGGCGCGGGCGGGTCATCCTGCTCGAAATGGACGCCGACATGCCGGCCGACCTTGCCGCCATTTTGGGCGAAGAGGTGATGGGGCATGAGGCAATTGTCGCCAAGATTGATGGCTTCATTGGCATTGCTGCGCTGTCCGCGCTGATCGACAGCGACCGGCCCGACCTGAAGTTTCAGCCCTATAGTCCGCGCTTTCCCGAACGCATCCGCGAGCATGGCGGTGATTGTTTCGCGGCGATCCGCACCAAGGACATTGTTGTCCACCACCCTTATGAAAGTTTCGATGTCGTCCTGTCCTTCCTGCGGCAGGCAGCGGCGGACCCCGATGTGGTGGCGATCAAGCAGACATTATACCGCGCCGGCGACCAGTCCCCGGTCATCCGCGCCCTGATCGAGGCGGCCGAGGCAGGCAAGTCTGTCACCGCGGTGGTCGAGCTCAAGGCGCGCTTTGACGAGGAACAGAATCTGCTGTGGGCAAATCAGCTTGAACGCGCGGGCGTGCAGGTGGTTTATGGCTTCATCGAATGGAAAACCCACGCCAAAATTTCGATGGTCGTGCGGCGCGAGGGCGGGGGTTACCGGACCTACTGCCATTTTGGTACCGGCAACTATCATCCGGTAACGGCCAAGATCTATACCGACCTCAGCTTCTTTACCGCCGATCCGCGCGCTGGGCGCGATGCGGCGCAGCTGTTCAATTACATCACCGGTTATGTCGAACCGCAGGGGCTCGAACTGATCACCATGTCGCCCATCAACATGCGCGAGCATCTTTCGCAGTTGATTGACGCTGAAATTGCTTCCGCGCGATCGGGGCGGCCCAGCGGTGTATGGGCCAAGATGAATAGCTTGGTCGACCCCGGCATCATCGACAAACTCTATGAAGCAAGCGCGGCGGGCGTTCCTATCGAACTTATCATTCGCGGCATTTGCTGTTTGCGCCCCGGCGTTCCAGGCCTGTCCGAAACCATCCGGGTCAAATCGGTGGTCGGGCGCTTTCTGGAACACAGCCGCATTTGGGCGTTCGGCAATGGCGGCGCCCTGCCGCATCAGGAAGCCCGGCTGTTTATCAGTTCGGCGGACTGGATGCCGCGCAACTTTGATCGCCGCGTCGAATATATGATCCCGATCCTGAACCCGACGGTGCACGACCAGATCCTGGACCAAGTGATGGTCGCCAATCTGCTTGATAACGAGCAAAGCTGGCATTTGCAGCCCGACGGGCGCTATGTGCGCGCGGTTCCCAGTGCAAAATCGTTCAACCTCCATCATTATTTCATGACCAACCCTTCGTTGTCGGGTCGCGGGACAACGCTGCGCCAACGCAAGGATGTGCCGCAGCTTGATATTGGCGGGGGGCGATGAAGGTATTTTCGGCCCGCGCCAAGGCACAGGGGCAGGGGCCACGCCGCCGTGCCGCAGTGATCGACATCGGGTCCAATTCGGTCCGGCTCGTGGTGTATGAAGGGCCGCGCCGGATTCCGGCGGTGATTTTCAACGAGAAAGTGGCGGCCGGACTGGGACGCGGATTGAGCGTCGATGGCCGCATCGCCGATGCTGACGCCGAGCGCGGTTTGGCGGCGCTGCGGCGCTTTGCCGCACTGGCGCGTGCGATGGCGGTCGACGAATTGCAGTGCGTTGCCACGGCGGCGGTGCGTGACGCGGCGAATGGGCCGGATTTTGTTGCGCGCGCGGCGGAGCAAGGGTTGGAAATCAGGCTACTGTCGGGCGATGAAGAGGCGCGCGCTGCGGGTTTGGGCGTGCTGTCGGCCATTCCCGATGCGCGGGGGATCGCCGTCGACTTGGGTGGCGGCAGCCTTGAACTTGCCGAAGTCGCAGATGGCAAGGTTGGGCGCACCATCTCGTTTCCGCTTGGCGTGCTGCGTTTACCGGCCCTGCGTGCCAATGGCGCGGCAGAATTTGATCGGGCGATCCGCAGACAGCTGAAAGAGGCGGGATGGCCTGGGCCCGCGCGCGGCCAGCCCTTATATCTGGTCGGCGGATCATGGCGTGCGTTGGCGCGGCTTGACATGGAATTGGTGCATCTGCCGTTGCCGGTGATGGACCATCATGACCTACCGCGCAGCGCGGTGCGCCGTTTGCAGCGCGCGGTGGCACGGTTGGGCCTTGATGAACTGCGCGCGATTCCCGGAATGTCGACGGCCCGCGCGGCGGCACTGCCCGATGCGGTGGCGCTGCTCGCGGCTTTGGCGGGAGCGATTGATGCGCCGTCGATGACCATCTCTTCGTCGGGCCTGCGCGAGGGCCTGCTTTATGGCGCGCTCAGCGACGAGGTAAGGGCGCAGGACCCCTTGCTGGTGGCCGCCGAATATGAAGGGCGGCGGCTCGCGCGCTTTGCCGCGCACGGGCGCGAGGTTGATGCCTGGATTGCACCGCTATTCGCCGATGACGACGCCGCCGCGCGGCGGTTGCGGCTGGCGGCGTGCTTGCTCAGCGATGTGGCCTGGTCCGCGAACCCGGATTTCCGGGCCGAGCGCGGGGCAGAGATTGCCCTCCATGGCAATTGGCGCGGCGTCGATGTGCCGGGGCGGGTGGTGCTCGCACAAACGCTGCATACCGGCTTTGGCGGTGACGAGCATGATTTTGGTCGCTTGCTCGGCGATGGCGGCACCGCGCAGCTGGAACGCGCCCGGCAGTGGGGACTAGCCATCCGGCTGGCGCAGCGACTTTCGGGCGGGCTGGAAGCGCCGCTGACCGGCACGCGGCTTATGGTTGCAGGCCGCAAGCTGCGGCTGGAATTGGGGCATGAATGGGCGATGCTGGCCGGCGAAGCCGTCAGCCGCCGTATGCGTAATTTGGCTAATGCTTTGGGGTTGGAACCCGAAGTGGTTTAAGCGCAGTCGAAGCCGGTATATTTGCCGCTCTCGTCTATTTTGGCGTTCAGCCGGTCCTGGCGATAGTCCATTGTCACGGGCATGCCGGGGGTGATCCACCGAATATTCTTTGCCCCGCTTGCTCTGGCGATGGCCTCGCGCGCGGTTGGACTGTCGGGCTTGCCGACCCAGCTGGTGACCTTGGCGGCGCCGCATAAGTGAGGTGTTTCCAGCGACGAACCCGCATCGCCAGGCTCGCTGGCATAGGGCTGGCAAGCGGCGAGCAATGCCAGTGCCAGCGACGAACCCAACAGCTTGGGCTTGGTCATTCCACTGCCTCCTCCGTGCGTGTCATCACCAACTTACCATGTTTGACCGCAAAGCCCATGCGCCCTTCAACCAGTTCCAGCGCATCTTTGCCAAACACATCATAGCGCCAACCCGCCAGCAACGGCAGATCTCCGCGCACGCCTGCCGCCAGCGCCTCCAGATCGTCGCTGCGTGCCACCAGCCGTGACGCCATATTGAGCTCGCGCGTGCGGATTTTGAGCAGCAGCTTGAGCAGGTCGGCGACCAGTACCCCATCTTTGCCAAGCCCGGGTCCACGCGGCGCGGCTGCGGGCAATGCTTCACGGCTCAGCGGTTTAGCTTCGGCCAGCGCGGCCATCAGCCGGCTGCCGATGTCATTGGTCTTCCACGTCGCCGAAAGCCCGCGTACTTTGCCCAGATCATCCTGGTTACGCGGCGGGTGGGCGGCGATGTCGGCCAGCGTTTCATCCTTGACAATGCGGCCGCGTGGCAGGTTTTTGGACCGCGCCTCGCGCTCGCGCCATGCCGCCAGCGCCTTAAGCCGTCCCAGCACTTCGGGTTTTTTCGATGGCTGCTTTATGCGTTGCCATGCCTGTTCCGGGTCGAGGTCATAATTGGCGGGATCGGCGAGCTTTTCCATCTCTTCATCGAGCCAATGGCCGCGTCCGGTCTTGATCAGCTTTTGCAGCATCTTGGGGAAAATCTGTGCCAGATAGGTCACATCGGCGATGGCATAATCAATCTGGCGTTTGTCGAGCGGGCGGCGGCTCCAATCGGTAAAGCGTGCGCCTTTGTCGAGCTGGACTCCGGCCCAGGCTTCGACCAGATTGCTATAGCCAACCTGTTCCGCCTGCCCCAGCGCCATCGCACCGATTTGCGTGTCAAATATCGGGTGCGGCGTCTTGCCGGTAATGTTGAAGATAATCTCGACGTCCTGCCCCCCGGCATGAAACACTTTGAGCATATCTTCATTGCCGGTGATCAGTTTCATCAGCGGGCCTAGGTCGATGCCGTCCGCCAGCGGGTCGATTGCCGCAGCGTGGTTCGCGTCGGCGATCTGGATCAGGCACAGCTCGGGCCAGAAAGTGTTCTCACGCATGAATTCGGTATCGACCGCGATAAAGTCGGCGTCGGCAATCAGTGCGCAAAAAGCCTTGAGAGACTCGGTGGTGGTAATCAGCGGATGGATTTCCATGAAATGCCTATAATCAGGATTCGCGCCCGCGCGAGGGGGAAAATGGCCCGCCAAGACTTGACAAATCAGGCGCGCAGGGCGCTTAGCGCCGCGCATGCATAGCTATCGTACTCACAATTGCGGCGCGCTGCGCGCTGCCGATGTCGGCGCATCCGTGCGGTTGTCCGGCTGGATCCATCGCAAGCGCGACCATGGCGGGCTGTTGTTCGTCGACCTGCGCGATCATTATGGCCTGACCCAGCTGGTGGTGAACAGCGGTTCGGCGGCATTCGACGCGCTCGACGGTGCGCGCGTGGAAAGCGTGGTGACGGTTGATGGCGAGGTGATCGCGCGCTCGGCGGCGACGGTGAATGCGGCGCTGCCGACCGGCGACATCGAAGTGCGCGCGAGCAGCGTTACCATCCGGTCGGCCGCGGCCGAGCTGCCATTGCCGGTGGCCGGTGAGCAGGAATATCCCGAAGAAATTCGCCTGCGTTACCGTTTCCTCGATCTGCGCCGCGAGACGCTGCACGCCAACATTGTGAAGCGCACCCAGATTATCCGCGAAACGCGTCGCCGGATGGAAGACATCGGCTTTACCGAATATTCGACGCCGATCCTGACCGCGAGCAGCCCCGAAGGCGCGCGCGATTTTCTGGTGCCCAGCCGCATCCATCAGGGCAAATTCTTCGCGCTGCCGCAGGCGCCGCAGCAGTATAAGCAATTGCTGATGGTGGCGGGCTTCGACCGCTATTTCCAGATCGCCCCGTGCTTCCGCGACGAAGACCCGCGCGCCGACCGGCTGCCCGGCGAATTTTACCAGCTCGATCTGGAAATGAGCTTCGTCACGCAGGAAGAAGTGTGGGAAACGATGGAGCCGGTGATGGCCGGCATCTTCGAAAGCTTTGCCGAGGGGCGCAAGGTGACGCCCGCAGGCGAATTTCCACGTATCCCCTATGCGCAAGCGATGCTCGATTACGGCACCGACAAGCCCGATCTGCGCAACCCACTGATCATCAAGGATGTGTCCGGGCATTTCCAGACCTCGGGCTTTGGCCTGTTCGAGCGCATCGTCGGCGATGGCGGTGTTGTTCGCGCCATTCCCGCGCCCGGTACGGCGGACAAGAGCCGCAAATTCTTTGACGAAATGAACGAGTGGGCGCGTGCCGAAGGCCATGCGGGTCTTGGTTATGTGACGCGCAAGGGCGGCGAATTTGGCGGTCCGATTGCCAAGAACCATGGCGAAGAAGGAATGTTGGCGCTCTATGCTGCGCTTGGCCTTGGCCCCGATGACGGCTGTTTCTTTGCGGCAGGCAAGGCCGATCAGGCGGCGAAGCTGGCTGGTGCCGCGCGCACCCGTGTCGCCGAACAGCTGGATCTGATCGAACAGGACGCCTTCCGCTTTTGCTGGATCATCGACTTCCCCTTCTATGAATGGGACGAGGATGAAAAGAAGCTCGATTTCGCGCACAACCCCTTCAGCATGCCGCAAGGTGGGCTAGAAGCGCTGACGACGCAGGATCCGCTCACGATCAAGGCGTTTCAGTACGACATGGTCTGTAACGGCTATGAGCTCGCCTCGGGTTCCATTCGGAACCATCACCCCGAATTGATGGTCAAGGCGTTTGAACTGACCGGGCTGAGCCAGGCCGATGTCGAGGAGCGCTTTGGCGGCATGTACCGCGCCTTCCAATATGGCGCGCCGCCGCACGGCGGCATGGCGGCCGGGGTCGACCGCATGGTGATGCTGCTGTGCGGCGTCCAGAATCTGCGCGAGATCACCCTGTTCCCGATGAACCAGCGCGCCGAAGACCTGCTCATGGGTGCGCCGTCGCCCGCGATGGCGAAACAGCTGAAGGAACTGGGGATTAGCGTGGTCGCGCCCGCCAAATAGCGATTGTGGAAAATGTGAAACTGTGTTACACAGTTTCACATGAAGAATGTCACCATCGCCCTTGACGATGAAACGCATCGCCGCGCCCGTATCAGGGCCGCGGAAATGGGGACGTCCTTGTCGGCGCTGGTGAAGGAATATCTGACCAGTCTGGGTGACGAGAAGTCGCTCGCCTATCCCGCTGCCGGAGTGCGTGACGTGCAAATGCCATTTCATCATGACGCGCCCGCGCCCTTGGCATCGGCCCCGATGGCTAAGGGGCCTGAAGGCCAGCCCTATTTTGTGGACGGCCAATGGGTGTGGACCAAGGACGGCAAACCGCGCAAGCCGGGCGCGCTAAAGGGCAAATTGTGGATGGCGGATGATTTCGACGCGTGGCCCGAGGATATCCTGAAATCGTTCGAAGCCTGGCCCTATGACGACCCGGACTATGACGCATTGCCTTTTTCCACGGACCAGTTGCCGCGCGAATGAGGCTACTCATAGACACGCATGTCCTGATCTGGTGGCAAAATGCCGACCGGCGGCTTAACGTTGGTGCGCGCAAACTGCTCGCCGATCCACGTGCAGATGTGGCGGTCAGCGTCGCTTCATTCTGGGAAATGTCAATCAAGTTCCGGCAGGGAAAGCTGCAGTCATCGGGTTCAGTTGCCTATCGTCGAGCGGTTGAAGAGCAATTCGGGATTGTAGAAATTGCCGCCGCGCACCTGATGGCGCTGGAGGCGTTACCCGAGCGGGCCAACCACAAAGATCCGTTTGACCGTCTGATCCTGGCGCAGGCGCAAATTGAGGGCAGGGCGCTGATGACGGGTGACCGGTCGATGCTGGGATATGGCGTGCCATGCATCGGGGTGGTGTAGGCGCTAAAGCGATGCCCGCCCCAGTTGAACATTTTCTTGCGGCCCCCCTCGGCGATCTGTGCTGGTTCGAGTGGGGGACAGCACAGCCAGCCCAACCCACTTACCTGCTCGTCCACGCCACCGGCTTTCATGCCCGCTGCTGGGACCAGGTGGTGGCCGCGTTGCCGGCGGGCGCCCATGTCGTCGCGCCCGACCTGCGTGGGCATGGGCGGAGTTATCGGCCGGATTCGCTGGACGATTGGGCGGCGACGGCGGATGATCTGATACCGCTGATTGACAGCTTGTCGCGGCCGCTTGTGGGGGTCGGCCACAGCATGGGCGGCGTGTGCGTGGTGCGCGCTGCGGCGCTGCGGCCCGATCGGTTCCGGCAGCTTTATCTGATCGACCCCGTGATCTTCGCGCCGGAATATTATGCCGCCGGTCATGCCGCACCGGGTGATCCCGACGATCATTTTGTCAGCCGCCGCCGTAACCATTGGGCCAGCGCCGAAGAAATGATCGCGCGCTTTGCCGAGCGCCATCCCTATAGCGGCTGGGACCCGGCGGTGCTGGCGGATTATTGCACCTATGGCTTGCTGCCGCGCCTGCAAGGCGATGGCTATCAGCTCGCCTGTCCGCCGCGGCTCGAGGCATCGGCCTATCTGGGCAATGCTGCGTTTGACCCGCACATGGCGGCCGCCGCGATCACCTGTCCCGTCACGGTCGTTCGCGCGCGCAATGCCGAGCGATCGGGGCAGCTGGATTTTTCGATCAGCCCGACCTGGCCGGGCACCGCCAGCGCCTTCCCGAACGGCACCGACTTGCATTGGAATGACCAGTCGCACTTCATTCCGATGGAGGTGCCGGGGCAAATTGCGTCCCTTATTGGCACGCAATTGCCCCCGGCTTAACCATTAACGCGCCTTGTTCGCGGCTGTGTGCGGCCTAATTTCGCACAATGGCCATCAATCTTGCCAATTTTGAAGCCGGCACCAAGCATAAGGGCGATTATGACGCCGACCTTGCGGCATTGCAGACGCGGCTGGAACGCGTGCAAGCGGCGCATATCGCGCATAACCAGCGTAGTGTGATCCTGTTCGAAGGCTGGGACGCGGCGGGCAAGGGTGGCATCATCAAAAAGCTGACCGCCGAGCTCGACGCGCGCTACTTCGACGTCTGGCCGATCAGTGCACCCAGCGATGAGGAAAAGGCCCGCCATTTCCTGTGGCGTTTCTGGACGCGGCTGCCGGGCACGCGCGAAATCGGGGTGTTCGACCGCAGCTGGTACGGCCGTGTGCTCGTCGAGCGCGTCGAGGGCTATGCCAGCGAGGCCGAATGGCGGCGCGGCTATGACGAAATCAACGAGTTCGAAGCGCAACTGGTTGGCAGCGGCACGCATCTGGTCAAGCTGTTCGTCCATGTGACGCAGGAAGAACAAGACAAACGCCTCGCTGATCGGCTCGACAATCCGTGGAAGCGCTGGAAAACCGGCCCTGACGATTATCGCAACCGGGCGAAGCGCACGGAGTATCTCGCGGCGCTTGCAGACATGTTCAAGTTCACCGACACGCGCTGGGCGCCGTGGAAAGTGGTCGACGGCAATAGCAAAAAGGCGGCGCGCATCGCCGCGCTGACGCACATCGCCGACACGCTGGAGGCCAAGGTGCCGATGACCGAGCCGCCGCTTGACCCTGAGTTCGCCAAAATGGCGAATGCAGCGCTGGGGCGGGGGTGAGAGAAAAACCGTAGCCCTGAGCTTGTCGAAGGGCGTGCCGCAGGACCAAGCAATGGTTCCTCCCCGGGCCGCGGGCTTCGACAAGCTCAGCCCTACGGTGCTAGGGTCAGGACCGTGATCTCTAGGCTCCTTCCATGAAAATGCGCCGCAAAGCCGACCTGCCGACCAAAGACTGCGCCGCCTGTGGCCGCCCGTTCACGTGGCGCAAGAAATGGGCGAAGGTGTGGGACGAGGTGCGTTACTGTTCCGACCGCTGCCGGTCAAAGCGCGGCTAGCCATGCGCGCGCGGGCGGGTTAAGGCTGGACGATGCCGCGCACCAAAAGATCCGATGATTGGGGATGGCCCCGCTGGCGCGGCTATGGCGCGGGCAGCGCAGCGCAGGCGGTAAAGCTGTGCGACCGCTATGGGTGCGACCAGCCCGCGAACCACCCCGCGCCCAAATCACCCAACAGCCCCGAACGCTGGTATTTCTGCGAAGCGCACGCCGCCGAATATAACCGCAGCTGGGATTATTTCGCAGGGCTATCCGCCGAAGACGCCGCGGCGCGCGCCGCCGAGGAGGCCGCCGGCGCGCGCAGCTATGCCCGCGCGCAGCATTATGCCTGGAGCGGCCCCGGTGACGGCAGCCGCAGCGCCGACGAAATGCGCGCGCTCGAGGTGTTCGACCTCGACCCCGACGCCGATTTTGAAACGGTCAAAAAGGCCTGGCGCGCGCTGGCGAAGGAAACGCACCCCGATGTGAAACCCGGCGACCCCGATGCGGCGAAACGCTTTCAGGCGGGGCAGGCGGCGTTCGAGGTGCTGCGCCAGGCCGAAGATCGGAAAAGCTGGAAGCCGGGGTAGGAGGTTGGCGGTTATGACCGCTGCCGACAACCTTGCAGACGTCCGAGACCTCCGGCAAGTTATCGCGGGGGAAAATGAACAATGGCGAATCTATGGGTCCGGGATCGCGCGACGCTCTTCTACATTGGGTTCGGTCTAGCCGGGCTTGGCGTAGTCGGCTTTGGTTTCGGCGTGACCTATGCGGCTCCAATGATTCGCAGAACCTTCTCTGCGCCATGGTATGTCCATAGCCACGGCGCATCCGCGCTTTCTTGGATTGTTTTAGTCATTGGACAGGCGCTGCTTGTGAGAAAGCAGCGGACGCCCGTCCACCGCCGAATTGGGCAAACAGCCCTGCCGCTTGCCGTAGTCGTCTGGGCTAGCGGCATTGCCACGGCAGTCTGGGCGGCAAAAAGGGACTTGGCTGTGATCAGCACTGCCGCGACTTCTGCTTTGTCAGGTACTGCGACCGGCCTCACTCTTTTTGTTCTCCTCGTGGCAGCAGCAATGGCTACCCGACGACGCGCTGACTGGCACAAGCGTCTCGTTATGCTAGCCACTATCCAGTTGCTGTGGCCGGCCTTCTTTCGCCTGCGCCATTGGTTTCCGGCGGTGCCCGACCCCGACATCTGGTTCGCCATAGTGCTGGCTTACTCTCCCATCCTGATCGCCGCCGGGCGTGACAGGTGGAGGTATGACGCAGTCCATCCTGTTTGGCTTCTAGTCGCACCCGCGTTGGTCTTCGAGCAGGTGCTTGAGGTCATGTTCTTCGATCAAGGCATTCAACGCGCGTTCGGCCAGTGGCTCTATACGTTCCTAGCTTAGTGAATTGCTTCGCCCCGGGTCCGCAATCCACCAAAAAGTGGCCGTTAGCCTAATTGTAAACACAGCCATCCAGCCCATCGCGCCGCACCTGCCCGATCCGCGCGGTGATGGTGTTGCCATAACGGCGGGTGAAGCCTGAGGGGCTGACGGCCTCGCGCTTTTTGGGCAGCGGCAGGATGGCGGCGATGCGGGCGGCTTCGCGCGGCGTCAGCTTGGCCGCACCTTTTTTGAAGTAACGCTGCGCCCCGGCTTCGACGCCATAGGTGCCGATGCCGGTTTCGGCGACGTTGAGGTAAACCTCCATAATCCGCCGCTTGCCCCAGATTTTCTCGGTCAGAAAAGTGAACCAGATTTCTGGCGGTTTGCGCAAATAGCGCGTCCAGCCGCTGCCCTGCCACAGGAAGGCGTTCTTCGCGGTCTGCTGGCTGATCGTCGAGCCGCCGCGCAGCCGTTTGCCTTTTTTGTTGCGTTCGATGGCTTGCTCGATGGCTTCGCGGTCAAATCCGTCATGGCTGCAGAACTTCCCGTCCTCCGCCGCGATGACCGCGCGCACCATGTTGCGGTCGATATTATTGAGGCTGGTCCAATCCTTGGTGATGCCATTGGGGTCGGCCAGCATGGTAAAGGTCACCGGCGGCGGCACGACGGCATAGAGCAGCACCCAGGCAATCGAGCCGAGGACGAAGTAAAGCAGCCAGCGCAGCAGGGTGAGGAACCAGCCGCCTCTTTTGCGGGCCTTTGCCGAGGGGGCTGGCGCTGGTTCGGGTTCGAATTCGGCGAGGCTGGCCATGGGGAGAGGATTAGCGGGTGCGGCGGAGAGGGCAAGGGGGCGTGCTGCCGCCAATCACCGTAGCCCTGAGCTTGTCGAAGGGCGTGGAGCAAAACGAAGCGACGGCGCGTGTCAGCGCCGCGTGCTTCGACAGGCTCAGCACTGCGGTGCTGTGGTTCGACCGCGCCTCACAAGCGCTTATCCCGCCAACGTGTCCGCAATAATCCGCCACACGCGCGGGTTGATGCCCAGGCCGAAATGTCCGCCGCCGACCTTCACCATGCGCGTTTGCGGATTGTAGATGTCCTGACTGCTGCCCGGACTGACCACGCCGTCGCGGTCGGTGTAAATGGCGGTGATGGGGCAGTTGAGGCCAATCAGGTTGCGTTCGTGCACCTGGCGTTCGAAATGGTCGAGGTCCAGCGATTGATCCTGCGCATAGCGGCGACCAAGGCTGGTATATTTCGGCCCGCCAATGACCGGCGTGCCCATGGTGATAATCTCGCGCGCCTTGTCCGGGACCAGCCGCGCTGCTTCGCGCGCGACCACGCCGCCCAGGCTCCAGCCGATCAGCGTGACGGGTGCGTCATAGCGCGCGACCAGCTGGTCCGCGATGGCGCGGGCATATTGGTCGACGCGGCCGCGGTTGCGGCCCAGGTCCCAATGCTGGGTGCTGTAACCGATAAAGGACAGGAAGCGGGCCAGCGGCTCCATCGACACTTCGCTCGCGCCATAGCCGGGGAGCAGCAGCACCGGGCGCCCGTCGCCCTTTGGCGCAAAGGCCAGCGACGGCAGATGCAAGGCAAAGCCCGCCATGTCGAGCGGCAGCAGCAGTTCGGCGAGCGTCGCAAGGCGGTCGGGCGGGGTCAGCCCGCTGGGCAGGGCGACGCTGCGTGCGGTCATGCGGTCAGCAGCCGGCGTTCGCCAGCAATACTGAGCATCGCCTTTTGCAGCTTTTCAAAAGCGCGCACCTCGATCTGGCGGACACGTTCGCGGCTGACGCCATATTCCTGGCTCAAATCCTCCAGCGTCTTGGGATCGTCGGTCAGGCGGCGCTCGGTCAAAATGTGGCGCTCGCGCTCATTCAGGCTTTCCAACGCCTCGTTGAGCAGGTCGTGGCGCAGGTTGCGTTCCTGCGCCTCGGCGACGCGTTCGTCCTGCAACGGGCCTTCGTCGTCGAGCAAATCCTGCCACTGGCTGTCGCCATCCTCGCCCATAGGGACGTTCAGCGAGGTGTCGCCACCCATCGCCATGCGACGGTTCATGCTGACGACGTCATCCTCGCTCACACCCAAATCGGTGGCGATTTTGGCGACATGTTCGGGGCTGAGATCGCCGTCCTCAAATGCTTCGAGGTTATTCTTCATCCGCCGCAGGTTGAAGAACAGCTTCTTCTGCGCCGCCGTGGTGCCCATTTTGACAAGGCTCCACGAGCGCAGGATGAATTCCTGGATCGAGGCGCGGATCCACCACATCGCATAGGTGGCGAGGCGGAAACCGCGGTCGGGGTCAAACTTCTTCACCCCCTGCATCAGACCGATATTGCCCTCGGAGATCAGCTCGCTGACCGGCAGGCCATAGCCGCGAAAGCCCATAGCGATTTTCGCAACCAGCCGCAAATGGCTGGTCACGAGCTGCGCCGCAGCTTCCGGGTCCTGATGTTCCTGATAGCGTTTGGCGAGCATATATTCCTGCTCGGCAGTCAGCAGCGGGAATTTGCGAATTTCCGCCAGATAGCGGTTCAGGCTGGCTTCGCCCGACAATGCGGGCATGGTCGCCGGTAGATTGCCATTGTTCGCCATATTCAAAACTTCCCTGAAGAGCCTGCATTTTGCGCCACGTGATGCCGGGCGTCGAGATAGATTTTCAATTGCAACCTAAACGCTTAATTCGGCCAAAAGTTCCTGCATATCTGCCGGAAGTTCGCTGTCGAGCGCGATGGCGTTACCTGTCACCGGGTGAATAAAGCCCAAATGCGCGGCATGCAATGCCTGGCGGTGAAAGCCCAGCCGCTGTGCCGCCGCTCCCACCGTCTTGCGCATCCGGCCATAGATGGGGTCGCCGACCAGCGGGTGACCGATGTGCGTCAAATGGACGCGTACCTGGTGCGTGCGCCCGGTTTCCAGCCGGCATTCGACCAAAGTCCCGTCGCGCAGCGCTTCCAGCGTGCGATAGTGGGTTATGGCGTGCTTGCCCTGTCCGGGCCCAACGACTTCCATTTTGAGCCGGTTTTTGGTCGACCGCGCGAGCGGTGCATCAATGCTACCAACCGGCGGCAGAATTCGACCAGCGACCACCGCCACATAACGGCGCGTGATGCTGTGGTCGGCAAATTGCTTGGCGAGCCCCGTGTGTGCCCGATCATGCTTTGCCGCCACGATCAGGCCGCTGGTGTCCTTGTCGATGCGGTGGACAATTCCCGGGCGGGCGACGCCGCCAATGCCCGACAACTGGCCCTTGCAATGGTGGAGCAGCGCGTTGACCAGCGTGCCATCGGCATTGCCCGCGGCTGGATGCACCACCATCCCCGCAGGTTTGTCGACCACGATCAGATGTTCGTCTTCAAACGCGATGACGAGGTCCAGATCCTGCGCGACATTGTGCGCCGGCAGCGCAGCAGGAACGCGCAGTGTCAGGGTATCGGGTCGGCCGGGCTTTGCCGCCGGGTCCCACAGAATTGTGCCACCGCTGGTGGTAACGCGCCCGCCCTTGATCAGCGTTTTGACCCGCTCGCGCGACAGCTGGGGCAAAGCGGCTGCCAGCGCCCGGTCGAGCCGATCGTCGGCCGCATCGGCGTCAATCGCCACGGTGATGATGTCGTCGTCCCCCATAACCATTACGTGGGACGAGCGGCGCGGCTTTCAAGGGCGGTTCGCGCTTGCCCCGCCGAATCGGCTCGCCTAGGGCGGGACGAGGGGAGACAGGGACCATCCATGACCATCGACCGCGTTGACTTTGCGAGCATCCTGGCCTCGCGCCTGTGCCACGATCTTTTGAGCCCGGTGGGCGCCTTTGCCAACGGCCTGGAATTGCTGGCCGACGAGAAGGACCCGGAGATGCGCGCGCGCTGTATCGAGTTGCTCGAACAGAGTGCAAAAACATCCACTAACAAACTGAAATTCTTTCGGCTGGCCTTTGGATCGGCGGGTGGTTTCGGCGATGAAGTGCCGCCCGATGAAGCGAAGTCGGCGATTGAAGGCATCATCGGCGACACGCGCCCCATCACGCTGAACTGGATGATCGATGATGCTCCTTTGCCGAAACCGGCGGTGAAAATTATCCTCAACCTTGCGCTGTTGTTGGTCGACGCGCTGGTGCGGGGCGGCCGGCTCGACATTGGCTGCGAGCGGCGCGAGGGCACAATCGAAATTGCGCTGCACGTCGAGGCAGAGCGGCTGTTCCTGGACAGCGATGTCGAACGAATACTGGCGCATGGTGCCGGCGATAATGACATGACATCGCGCACCGCGCCCGCCGTGCTGGTGCAGGCGGTTGCGGCCGCCAACCAAGGCCGCGTGATGCTGGCGCGCGAGACCCCGACCTCGTTGTTGGTGGGCGCCGTGATTTCCGGCTGACCAAAGGCCGCAGGGTAAACGCGTCCTTAACCAATCCGCGCCAAAACCCGGCTGTTAACGGGTCGCGGACAGGTGCAATGGACGAACTGCTTTCGGATTTTCTTGGCGAAACCGGAGAGATGCTAGCCGAAATTGCCGGCGCAATCGTGGCGTGGGAAGCAAACCCCGCCGATCAGGAGCGGCTCGACGCGATTTTTCGCTTTGTCCACACGGTCAAGGGCAGCTCCGGTTTCCTCACCCTGCCGCGCGTGACAGCCCTGGCCCACGCGGCCGAGGATGCACTCGACATGGTCCGGCGGGGTCAGCGCGCGGCCGACCGGCCGCTCGTGTCTGCGGTGCTTGCGATTATCGACCGGCTCACCGATTTGACCGAAACCATTGGCGCGGAGGGCAAGGAACCGGCAGGCCAGGACGACGATGTTATCGCCACGTTGCGCGCGGTCACCCGCAGCACCGCCGCCGTGCCTGCCCCCCAACCTGCCCTCGATGATGCTGCGCTGGACGAGGACGCGCTCAACCAGACGCTCGCCAGCTGGCGCTCGATCCGGGTGCCTTTGCCCTTGCTCGACAGCGTGATGACGGGTGTCACCGACATGGTGCTCGCCCGCAATGAATTCGCCCGGTTGCTGCGCGACAAGGTGCGCGACCAAAGCGTTGCAGCGGCGTTCGATCGCCTTTCGGAATCGGTTGCAACGATGCGCCAGTCGGTCAGCCAGATGCGCATGCAGCGCGTCGACCGCCTGTTCGCGCCGCTGCCCCGTATCGTGCGCGACATAGCCGGAGAACTGGGGAAGGAAGCCCAACTGGTCACCGCCGGCGGTGAGGTTGAGCTCGACCGCGAGATGATCGAGAATATCCGCGATCCGCTGACCCACATCATCCGCAACGCCATCGATCATGGGCTCGAAAATCCTGAGGCACGCGCGGCAGCGGGTAAGCCCAAGAGTGGCACCATCCGTATCAGCGCGCGCCAGTCGGGCAATCGCATTGACATCGCGGTGAGCGACGACGGGCGCGGCGTTGATCTCGAGCGCGTGGTGGCCAAGGCCGTTGCCGCGGGTGTACTGGGCGCAGCTGATGCCGCGCGAATGTCGGCTAAGGATCAACTTGCGCTGATCTTCACCCCTGGCCTGTCCACCGCTGCGAGCATCAGCTCGCTATCGGGGCGCGGGGTTGGCATGGATGTGGTCAAGGCCAACGTCGAACGCATTGGTGGCCTCGTCGAACTGGACAACCGCCCCGGCGAGGGGCTGACGATCACGCTGCGCGTGCCCATGACACTGACCATTATTTCCGGACTGCTTGTGTCCGCGGGGGGGCAGCAATTCGCCGTGCCACGCGGCGTCGTGCGCGAAATTTTGCTTGAAGACAATGAAGCGGTGCGAGTCGAACGGGTTGGCGGCGGCGAATATGCAACAGTGCGCGGCGAACGGTTGGCGCTGGTGCGCCTGGAAACGGCGCTTGGTCTGCCGGATGCGGACAGCAGCGATGACCGCGCGTTGATTCTGGTCCGGCTGGGGCAGGAGCGCTGCTTCGCGCTCAGCGTGGCGGCAGTGCACGACCATGAAGAACTGGTCATCAAGCCCGCGGCACCGGCGGTACTGGCGACCGGCCTTTATGCCGGGACCACTCTGCCCGACAGCGGGCGTCCCGTGCTGTTGCTCGACACCACGTCGCTGCCGCAGGTTCTGGGCATAGATATCGAGGCCAATGCCGAAGACGTGGCCGTCGCCGCGGCGGCTGCTGCCGACAAGGACGTCCAAAGTGGTGAACAGCTGCTGTTGTTCCGCGATGGCAGCGGCCTGACCCGAGCTGTACCGCTGGCCGTTATCGACCGGCTCGACGATGTGCCTGCCGATGCACTGTTTGCGGCGGCGGGCGGCATTCATGTCCGCATCGACGGCGCCATCTTACCGGTGTTTGCCGCCGAACCGCCCGCCACCGACGAGCGTGTGAAACTGCTGCGTATCGCCGATGGCGACTGCCTGGTCTGTTACCCGGTGTCCGCTGTGCTCGACATCGTCCGCCGTCCGCAAGCGGTGCGACCAGCGGCTACGCCGGGGCTGGTGCTTGGCACAATCCTGATCGGCGACGAACCGGTGGAACTGATCGATTGTTTCTGGCTGATGGGCCAGGTTGCGCGCGGCGATATTCAGGCTGCGCTCGCCAAGCCATTGTGCCGTGTACTCGGCGATGCCGACAGCTGGGCACGCAGCTTCCTTGCACCAATGCTGGAGCTTGCAGGATATCGCGTCGCGCATGGTCCTGCCGCCAAGGGCGATGAAGCTGGCGACATACTGCTGTGCTGTGACGATGCTACCGAAGTTGCCGATGCCGAGGTTCCCGTCGTGCGGCTGCGCTCGACCATCGCAGCTCAGCGCGCCGATGATGCCAGCATTTATCGCTATGATCGCCCCGCGCTGATGGTTGCGCTGGCGGCGGGTCAGCGGACCAAAAAGACAGGATAGGGGGCTAAGCGATGGAAAATCTCTATCTCATCGCACGCATTGCCGACACGCGCGTGGCGCTACGCTCGGCGGCAATCGAATCGGTGGTGCCTGTTGGCGAAACCATCGCGGTCCCCGGTGCGCCGCCGCATGTCGCCGGGCTGTTCGCGCTGCGCAGCCGCGTGTTGACGCTGATCGATCCGCATGTCGTGCTTGGTTTTGCGCCTACCAGCATTGCGCTCGGGCAGCGCGTCATCGTCATCGAGATTGGTGGCCATGGCTATGCCCTGCTCGCCGATCTGATTGAGGATGTATGCTTCATCGATGCCGGGGAACAACCGGCTAAGGGTCGCCTTGCCGCCAGCTGGGCGCGCTTGTCCGACACGGTGGTCGAACATGACGGCGCAACGCTGTTGGTGCTGGATCCTGCACGCCTTGTCACGCAGCCACTGGCGCGGGCTGCCTGAACCATGCGGTTAACCCGATTGCCAATGTTTGCGTCTATTCAAATGACAGGTTTTCCGAAGGTGTACTGGTGATGAAAAGCTGCCTGATCGTCGATGATAGCAAGGTCATTCGCAAAGTCGCGCGTCACATCCTTGAAAGCATGGACTTTTCGGTCGAAGAGGCATGCGATGGAGAAGTTGCGCTGACCCATTGCCGCGCGAATCGCCCCGACGTCATTCTGCTCGACTGGAACATGCCGGTGATGAGCGGGATGGAATTTCTACACGCCTTCAATGACCTCGATTTCGGTGATGCCGAACGCCCGCGCGTGGTATTCTGTACCACCGAAAACAGCATCGACCATATCCGCGCCGCCATCGAGGCAGGTGCCGACGAATATGTCATGAAGCCCTTTGACCGCGAAACGCTCGAAGGCAAATTGCAGCTTGTCGGCGTTGCTTAGAGCCTGCCCTGATGAACTGGAAACACCGTGATTGCGCTGGGAAGTGCGCCGACAAGGAGCAGCCCGCCGGGCGGGCAGGTTGCCCGTCCAAGGGACGCGACGCAGCTCGGCGTACTTCCCAGCGCAACCCCTTCGGGGCGGGTCAATTTTGGCCCGGTGCAGCGTTGCTCGTCAGTCACTATGCTACAGCATGGCTCCTTCCTCGCGCCTCGCACCGAGCCAAAATTGACTCCGTCACGGCGCTTCCAGTTCGTCAGGGCAGGCTCTGAGCGCTGTGTCCGCGCAGGCGAACCGACGCGCTGACCGCGCCCTGACCCCGCGCACTGCGGACCGGTCGATCCGCGTCATGCTGGTCGATGACAGCTTGGTCGTTCGCAGCGTGCTCGAACGGATTATCGACACGCAGCCGGGCATGGCTGTCTGCGCTTCGGTCGCTTCGGCGGCCGATGCCATTAATTGGCTGGCGGTCGACCGCGCCGATGTGATCATCCTCGACATTGAAATGCCGGGAATGAGCGGCATCACGGCCTTGCCGCACATTTTGGAGCAAGCGGCGCACGCGCGTGTGCTGATCCTGTCGTCGAACTGCGAAGAGGGCGGCCCGGCAGCCATCGAGGCGCTGGCGCGCGGTGCCAGCGACACGCTCGCCAAGCCTGGCAGGGGGAGCTTTGCCGGGCAGTTTACCGAGATATTGATCCAGCGGGTGCGTTCGCTGGCCGCTGCGCCGGTGGCGCTGCCGTCCACACTGGCCGCCGAGGCGCGGCTGGACCCGGCTGCGCTGGCTCCCACACCCGAAGGGCCGGTTGCCTGCATTGCGGTCGCCGCTTCAACGGGTGGTATTCCGGCCTTTGCCAGCTTCCTCAACAATCTCGACGCGCGCATTGCAGCGCCGATTTTGCTGACCCAGCATTTGCCCGACGCCTTCATCCCATATTATGCGCAGCAGATTGCGACGGCGAGCAAGCGCACAGTGCATGTTGCGCGCCCGGGCATGCGCTTGCAGCCGCGGGTTGTGTATCTGGCGCCTGGCGATGCCCATTTGTCGCTGGTCCGGGTGGGGCGGCATGTCGAAGTGCTGCTGGAATATCACCCTGTGGCCAATGGTTGTTGCCCGTCCGCCGACCCGATGTTTGCCGCGGTGGCAGAGGTCTTTGGCGCTCAGGGTGTCGGCATCGTGCTCAGCGGCATGGGCCGCGACGGAGCAGAAGGTGCCGCCGAATTGCACGGTGCTGGCGGTATGATTTTGGCCCAGGCTCCAGAAAGCTGCGTCGTATGGGGTATGCCCGGTGCAGTCGCCAACGGCGGGTGCGCAAATGCAGTGCTAAACCCCGATGCGATGGCGGTGCTGCTTAGCCGGAATGCGCCCGCGCTGCGGGCCGCGTCATGAGCAGCGGGACCGATTCCGCTTACCGCATATTGATGGGCCTGCTCGAGGCGCGCACCGGCCAGACGCTGTCACCGGGGCGCATCTGGCGCATCGAAATGTCGCTGAAGCCGGTGCTGCAACAGCATAAATTGGACGATATGGACCAACTGGTCGCGGCGCTGGTTAACGGCACTGACCGGACCTTGCTCGACGATGTCATCGACGCCATGCTCAACAACGAGACCTTTTTCTTTCGCGAACATTTGCTGTTCGATGATATTGCAACACAGGCATTGGAAGAACTGCGTCGCATCAACGCAGCGACGCGTCAGCTGACCATCTGGCATTGCGGCGTATCGACAGGGCAAGAGGCCTATTCGTTGGCGATGCAACTGGCCGAGGACGGCGACCGCTGGGTGGGCTGGCAGATTGAGATTGTGGGCACCGATGTGAGCCGCCGCGCTATCGCCCGAGCCAAAACGGGGATGTACTCGCAATTTGAAATCCAGCGCGGATTGCCGGTGCAGCGCATGGTGCGCTGGTTCGACCAGACCGACACTGGCTGGCTCGCCAAGGCCGACTTGCGCCGCCGCATCGAATTTTCGGTGCAAAATTTGCTGATTGACCGGCCGCCGCTATCGCGCCCAGCCGATCTGATATTCTGCCGCAATGTCCTTCTCTATTTTTCGCCGCAGACGCGGCACAAGGCGTTCATTCGGCTGCGCAGCTTTGCGGGTCGCGATGCCTTTCTGGTGCTCGGCGCGGGCGAAACGGTGCTCGGACAAACCGACCAGTTTGTCGCCAGCCGACGCATCCGGGGCCTGTATGAACCCGCCGACGCCGCCGTGCAGCTTGCCGCGCGCCGCGCGTGACGCCCCCCTCTTGCAAAGCGCTCTGTGCTGACGCAAGCACGCAGGCATGAGCGAGATCATCGACCGCTGGTCCCCCAATTTCGACGAGCGCACCATGCCGGTGTCGATCATCGTGCTCCACTATACCGGAATGGAAACGGGCGAGGCGGCGATCGACTGGCTCGCCAATCCCGCGTCGAAAGTGTCTTCGCATTATGTCGTCGCCGAGGATGGCCAGATCGTCCGCATGGTGCCAGAGGATAAACGCGCCTGGCACGCCGGCCGCTCGCACTGGCGCGGGATGAGCGATTTGAATTCGGCCAGCATCGGCATCGAAATTGTCAATCCGGGGCATGAATTTGGCTATCGCCCCTTTCCCGACCCGCAGGTCGCGTCGGTCGTGCGCCTCGTTCATGAAATCAAGGACCGCTACCAGATCAGCCGCGGCAATGTTGTCGGCCATTCGGACATTGCCCCGACGCGCAAGCAGGATCCGGGCGAGTTATTCCCCTGGCACGAACTGGCCCGCCGCCGCCTCGCGCTGCCGCGTCCGACCAAAAAGCTGACCGACCCGATGTGGACAGACGCGGGCTTTCTGCTGGCGCTCGAACGCTTTGGCTATGATGTCACTGATGGTTTTGCCGCGACGGTGGCGTTCCAGCGGCGCTTCCGCCCCGAGCTGATCGACGGGACGATCGACGGCGAATGCCGGGCGATATTGCTGGCGCTGCTACTCCCGCAACCCGAGGGTGACTGACCCCCCCACCTTGTGCTAATTGCATGTCAGGTCAGGGGATCGGGCGATCGCCGCTGTGTGGGCGACCATGCGGGGGAGGAAAGTCCGGGCTCCACGGAAACCACGGTGCCGGGTAACGCCCGGCGGCTCGGCGCAAGCCGGGTCAGGGACAGTGCCACAGAGAAAATGTCGCCGCGGCCTTGGCCAGGCGAAAGGTGAAAAGGTGCGGTAAGAGCGCACCGCGCGGCGGGCAACCGGCGCGGCATGGCAAACCCCACCGGGAGCAAGGTCGAATAGGGATGGCACGGGTTTCGGCCCAGGACCCGGTTCCGGTCCCGCCGTCCGGGTTGACTGCTCGAGCGCGCGGGGTGACCCGCCGCCTAGATGAATGATCGCCCAGGTCCCGCAAGGGGCTGGACAGAACCCGGCTTACAGATCCCCTGACCCTTCGGCATCTGGATAGCTGATCGCCGTCACTTCCCATTCCTTCGCGCCGCCAGGCAGCTGCACCGTGCGTAGATCGCCCACCGCAGCCCCGCGCAGCGCGCGCGCCAGCGGGCTGGTCCAACCAATCCGGCCCGCACCCGCGTTTGCTTCGTCATTGCCCACCAGCGTCACGGTGCGGCGCGCGTCATCTTCGTCTGCGAGTTCAACCGTCGCGCCGAACCAGACGCGGCTCTGGTCGGGCTGTTGTGCCGGATCGACGACGCGCGACGCCTTCATGCGCCGCGCCAGAAACGCCAGCCTCCGGTCGATCTCGCGCAATTTCTTGCGGCCATAAATGTAATCGCCATTCTCGCTGCGGTCGCCATTGCCCGCTGCCCAGCTGATGGTTTCGACCAGCGTGGGGCGTTCGTTGCCAAGCAGTGCGTCATATTCGGCGCGCAGCGCGGCGTAACCCGCCGGGGTAATGGGATCAGTGCGGTCGGCAGCGCTCACCCTGGCGTGCGTTTGCCGAGGTAGAAGGACAAGGGGGCGGCGGGCAAGGTCCGCCCCGGCTGCGGGTGCAGCAAGTCATAAACGACCGCATTTTCCAGCACACGCTGAACATAATTGCGTGTTTCGAAAATCGGGATGTCCTCAACCCACTCGACCATGTCGATGGCGCCGTCGCGCGGGTCGCCGTTGGCGCGCAGCCATTTGTTCACATTGCCCGGCCCGGCATTATAGGCCGCCACCGCGAGCGGATAGCTGCCGCGATAGTAGCTTAGCATCTGCTGAAAATAGGTCGAACCCAGTTGCATGTTGTAACTGGTATCGCCGGTCAGCCCCGCGATGTCATAAGGCAGGCCCAGCTTGCCCGCGACCTCGCGCGCGGTGCCGGGCATCAATTGCATCAGCCCGCGCGCACCGGCATGGCTGACCGCCTGCTTGTCGAACTGGCTTTCCTGCCGCGCGATGGCGTGGATGAAAGTCCAATTATTCTGGTGGCCGTCGGGCACGGCGACAGTGGGAAAGCCCGCGACCGCAACCGCGTCGATGCCATTGGCCTGCGCGCTGCGCCCAATCATGACGCCCAGGTCGATGCGGCCAATCTGGCTGGCAAGCTCGCCCGCCAGCGCATGGTCGGCGGGGGTGGAGGCGCGCATGCTGATGGCGCGCAAAAACTGCGACTGGTCGCGCCACGCGCCCATTTCCCCCAGCACACGCGCTGCGCGCACCAGCCGGTCATCCATGAACGCGGTGCGCTCGGCGGCCGTGATGCTAACAGGTGGAGTGTCGGCGGGGCGGCTGATGGTTTGGCCCAACCGTTCGCGTGCGAGCTGGCCGTAAAACTGATCGTAATGCGGTGCCGCGGCCGCCAGCTGCCGCTGCGCCTCTGCGCGGTCACCCGCAGCCTCTGCGGCGCGCCCCGCCCAGTAAAAGCCTTTGGTGCGCGTCTGCGCCGAGCGGGCGGCATCGGCATAGGCGGCATAAAGTGGCACTGCCTCGCGCGACCGACCCAATTTCTCATGCGCGGTATGCGCGGCCAGCCAAGCCAGGCTGGTAAAATCATCACGCACGCCCAGCGGCAGTTCGCGGATAACCGTCCCGGCGGGGAATGCGTCGCCAATCTGGCGCGCGATGGCGAAGGCCGTCTGATGGTCGCCGCTGCTCGCCGCGCCGCGCGCATTGGTCAGCAGCGTTTCAACCCATTCCTCAGCATCAAGCGGCGGCGCATCCAACTGGCGAGGCAGCGACAGTAAGGCGCGTGCGTCACCGACGCGGCCCGACGTACGCAGCCAGGTCGCCTTGTCGGTAATCCAGCCCGCATCGCGTCGGACAAGGTCGGGCCGCGCTGCTTCGACCGCGCTGGCCTGCAACGCCGCGTCGGTCGCGCCGCTGCGCATGGCGAGACGGGCGCTGAAATAGGCGCGCCGCTCGGACGATGTGAACAATAACTGCCGCGTCGCCGCGCGCGTCGCACCGCTCCACAGCAAGCGGTCCATGCGTGCGTCGTGGTCTGCCGTGGTGAGCGCCCCGGGGAACAGCGCGATCACCCGCGCCTCCTCCATTTCGTCAAGCACCCCGCCCGTCCACGCCTTGCGCAACGCGTCACGCGCCGCATCGCGCTGTCCGCTGGCGTTTAGCGCCAGCGCGTGCCGCAAATGGCCACTGGCGGTACGCGGCGGGTTGGCCGCGAAATAGGCCAGCGTCATGCCGGGGTTAAAGCCGTCGATGGCCAGCGCCTTTTCGGCGCGCGCGCGCATCTGGTCGGCCCCGGGCCAGCCGGGATTGTTTGCCAGGAAACGCGCGAGCCGGTCAAAGGAGCTGTTGGCCTCGCTGTTCAGTGCGCGCCATTCGAGCACCGCTTCGGCGACGCTGTTGCGCACTGGCGGGGCGACGACGCCTTGCGCCAGCCCCATTTGCGCGCGGTACCAGGCACGTTGTTCGGGGCTGAGCTCGTTGGCCGATGCGCCGCTGGAAAGGAGCAGGGCCGTGACGAGCGCCAACCGCGAGAGGTTTGTCGCCGTCTTCATAATGCCCTGCATAACCCCTTACGCCTTGCCCAGTGGTGAATGGCGCGCCTATGAGGCGCAACTTCAGCCGGTTTGTGGAGTCCGGTGCGCCGCTTGTAAAGGGATCAAGCATGTTTTCGGGGTCCATTCCTGCTTTGGTGACGCCATTTCGCGGTGGAGCGTTCGATGCGGACGCGTTCCGACGACTGGTTGACTGGCAGATTGCCGAAGGATCGAGCGCGCTGGTGCCGTGCGGCACGACGGGCGAAAGTGCGACACTGGGCTTTGACGAACATTATCAGGTGATCGATGCCTGCATCGCCGCTGCCGATGGGCGTGTGCCCGTAATTGCGGGGTGCGGATCGAACGATACCGCCACCGCGCTGCGCCACATGAAATTTGCCAAGGAAGCCGGAGCAACGGCGGCATTGATTGTCGCTCCCTATTACAACCGGCCGAGCCAGGACGGCATCATCGCGCATTATCATGCGCTGGCCGACGCCAGCGACCTGCCGATGGTGGTTTACAACGTGCCGGGACGCACCGTGACCGACATCATGCCCCAAACCATGGCAAAGCTCGCTGAAATTCCATCGGTGGTGGCGATCAAAGATGCCAGCGGCGATCTGGCGCGCGTCACGCAGTTGCGCGCGGCGGCGGGGGCGGATTTTTGCCAGCTGTCGGGCAATGACGATTTGTGGCTGTCGCACGCGGTAATGGGCGGTGTTGGCTGTATTTCAGTGACCGCCAATGTCGCACCGCGTCACTGTGCGGCCTTTGCGTCGGCTTGCGCAGGCGGCGACTGGTCTGCTGCCCGTACGCTCCACGATTTGTTGTTCGACCTGCACAAGGCCATGTTCGCCGACGCCAGCCCGGCACCCGCCAAATATGCGCTGTCGCGCCTCTACGGCTGGTTCGACCCCGAAGCCCGGTTGCCGATCATTGCGGCAAATGCACCGGCGCGCGCGGCGGTCGATTTGGCGCTGGCCAAAGCAGGACTTATATAGGCCGCTTCCATGTCGCGTCCGCAGTCCGCCCCCGCCTTTGACAAGAAAAAGGTCGTCGCCGAAAACCGGCGCGCGCGCTTTGACTATGCCATTGACGAAGTGTTCGAAGCAGGCATCGCCCTGCAAGGGACCGAGGTCAAAGCGCTCCGTTCGGGCGAGGGCACGATTGCCGAAAGCTATGCCGAGGTGGCCGAGGATCAAGTGTGGTTGGTCAATGCCAATATTCCTGAATTCAGCCACGGCAACCGCTTCAACCATGAACCCAAGCGGCCGCGCAAATTGCTGTTGTCGCGGCGCGAGATCAACAAACTGCACGGCGCCGTCGCGCGGCAGGGAATGACGCTGGTGCCGCTGTCGATCTATTTCAACGGACGCGGGCGGGCAAAGGTTGAACTGGCGTTGGCCAAGGGCAAGAAGGACCATGACAAGCGCGAGGCGATCAAGGAGCGCGACTGGAAGCGCGATAAGCAACGCCTGCTGCGGGATCGCGGCTGATGCCGCGCAGCAAAACCGCGCTGATGGACTGGATCCGCCGCCATTCGCCGCGCCGCGAAGAGCTGCTCGAAAGCCGCTGGATCAAACCCTTCGCGCATCGGGTCGCGCACAGCCACTTGTGGCGCTTCACCCGCACCTCGGTGCCGCGCGGGGTGGCGCTCGGGCTGTTCGTCGGCATCTTCCTGCTAATCCCGGGAGTGCAGATATTGGGTGTGGCGCTGCTGGCTTTGCCGGTCCGCTCCAATATTCCCATCGGCGCGGCGATGACCTTCTTGTCGAATCCGGCGACGACGCCCCTCATTCTGGCGGCATCGGTTGGGGTCGGCAATTGGGCGTTCGGGCTAAAGGCGGACTATACCACCTTCAAGGCGCTGTGGGCCAATCACGCCAGCGCGCGCGAGTGGCTTGCCTGGTTCCTATCGGACACCGCGCCTGCGCTGTTTGCGGGACTGTTTATCATCTCGGCCATCAGCGCGCTGATCGGCTATGTGCTGGCTTCGATCGCATGGGACAATTGGATCCGCCTGCGCTGGCGCCGCAAGTTGCGCCGTTCGCGCGCCGACAAACCGTCATAATCGTTCGACCAGCGCCTTTGCAGGGGGTTGGTGCCATCCTGTAGCCTGCCAGTAGGGGCGGATTTGGTCCGCCGGGCAACCAGGGGATCATCATGACCAATTTTTCGCGCCGCCATGCGGCCTTGCTCACCGCGACTGCCGCTGTGCTGCTCGCAGGCTGTGCCGCCAGCCCGGCACCCGAGGCGCCAGCCGCCGCTGCGGCTCCAGCTGCTAAGCCGCAGCTAGGCACATTTGGGTTCGACGCGGCCGGAATGGATACGGCCGTGGCGCCCGGCGATGATTTTTATGCTTTTGCCAACGGCACTTGGGCGCGCACCACGGCCATCCCGGCCGACCGGTCAAACTATGGCATGTTCACTGCGCTCGACGACATGTCAAAGGAACGCACGCGCCTGATCCTGGAAGAAGCAAAGAATGACCCCTCGAGCAAAATCGGGCGCGCCTATGCCGCCTATTTGGATGAGGCAGCGGTCGAGGCGCGCGGGCTGGCTCCGATCCAGCCGTGGCTGAACAAGATCAGGGCGACCGACAAGGCCGGCATGCCGGCGTTGATGGCTGAGGCCGACCGCAATGGCGTGGGTCATCTGTTCGGCGGCTTTGTGGGGCAGGACGACAAAAATCCCGACGTCTATATCTATACGATGTTCCAGGGCGGCATCGGCATGCCCGACCGCGACTATTATTTGAAGGACAGCGATCGCTTCAAAACGCTGCGCTCCGCTTATGTGCAGCATGTCGAAAACATTCTGACGCTGGCAGGCGAGCGCGACGTCAAGCCGCGCGCCGCCGCGCTCTATGCGCTCGAGGCGAAGATCGCTGAGGTTCATTGGGACAAGAATGACAGCAGCGATGCCACCAAGGTTTATAACAAGATGACGCTGGCCCAGCTCGCCAAGGCCGCGCCAGGCTTTGACTTTGCCGCGTTGGTGCGCGGTGTCGGGGTGAACGAGGATAGTCTGCTGGTATCGCAGCCGAGCGCCTTTACGGGCATTGCCAAAATTTATGCCGATGCGCCGGTCGGCGTGCTGCGCGATCTGTTATTGGTTCGCTCGCTTGACAGCTTTTCCGGATTTTTGCCCGATGCGGTCGCCAAGGAGAGCTTTTCCTTTTACGGCACCGCCTTGTCGGGCACGCCCGAACTACAGGTGCGCTGGAAGCGCGCGGTTGACTTTACCACCGCCAATCTGGGCGAAGCGGTCGGGCAGGATTATGTCGCCAAATATTTTCCGCCCGAAACCAAGGCAGCGATGGATGGCCTCGTTAAAAATGTGCTCGCCGCCATGGGCCGCCGCATCGACAATCTGGCATGGATGCAGCCCGCTACCAAAGTGAAGGCGCGGCAGAAGCTGGCCAATTTCACCACCAAAATCGGGTATCCCGACCGCTGGAAGGACTATAGCGCGCTCGAAATGCGTGCCGATGATCTGTTCGGCAACGCCCTGCGCGCGCGACAATTCGCCCATGACGACAATATCAGCCGTCTGGGCGGGCCGATCCGCCGCTGGGAGTGGGGCATGACGCCGATGACCGTCAACGCCTACGCCAATTTCAGCATGAACGAGATTGTCTTTCCCGCGGCCATTCTCCAGCCACCTTTCTTTGATGTGAACGCCGACCCAGCCATCAACTATGGTGGCATCGGTGCGGTGATTGGCCACGAAATCAGCCATCATTTTGACGATCAGGGCGCCAAATATGACGAAAACGGCCGGCTGGCAGATTGGTGGACTCCCGCCGACGTCGCTGCCTTTGAAAAAGCGGGCGAACAGCTGATTGCGCAATATTCAGCCTATGAAGCGCTGCCGGGCGAGTTTCTGGACGGCAAATTGACGCTGGGCGAGAATATCGGCGACCTTGCCGGTCTGTCGGTGGCCTATGACGCTTACAAAGCCTCGCTGGGCGGCAAGCCTGCCCCGGTGATCGACGGCATGACCGGGGACCAGCGTTTCTTCCTGGGCTGGGCACAGGTGTGGCGACGCAATTATCGCGAGCCTGCTTTGTCGCGGCAAATCACCAATGGTCCGCATTCCCCCTCGATCCAGCGCGCATGGGTGATGCGCAACCTTGACGCATGGTATGATGCCTATCAGGTAAAGCCTGGACAGAAACTCTATCTCGCCCCCGACGCGCGCGTGCGCATCTGGTAGGGGGCTGCTGCCAGAAAGACCAGTTTTGACCGCCCTCGTCCCCCCGAAACTGCTGAACCGGATTGCGGGCGAGGGGGATAGGCCGACGCTGGGCGCAATGCCCATCAATCCGCGGCCATGGGAATGGTTGGTGCTGGTCTCCGCCGGGCTGGGCTCCGCCGGGCTGCTGTTGTGGATCAGCCGCAGCGCGGCGCTGGCCGCCGGATTTCTGGCGGGCCTTTGTCTGCTTGCAGCAGCGGCCATCCTGCTGCGCCGCTTGCTTCCCGGGGCGGTCAGCGAGGTCGCGACGCCCCCCGACTGGACGATGCTGCGACAGGCGATTGACCATGACGATGTCGCCATTGCGGTCACCGATCGTGCTGGTCGGCTGATTTGCGCCAATGATCTTTATGCCAGCTGGTTTGGCGGATTTGTGACCCCGCCGAGCTTGCCCGTGGAACCCGCTGCGGTCGAGGCGCTGAAAGTTGCCGGGCGCGCGGCATGGCGTGACGGCAGCGGTCTGGCCGCCGATCTGCGCGTCGGGGCGCTACGCTTTGATACCGATATCCGGCGCGCCGGGCGCTGCGATGATTATCTGGTGTGGCGCTTTTCCGCTATCCGCAGCGTCGATCTGGCCGCCGAGGCGGCGCGGATGATTGATGGGCCGGCTGGTCTGGCACTGGGCCATGCCGGGCTGATGGTCGCGCTGGTGGGCGCCGATGGGCGGGTGCGCGCCGCCAACACCGCCTTTGCGCTCCGTGCGCTCGGCGGCAATGTGGCAGCAGGAATGGCGGGCCGGGATGTCGCGCGGTTGCTGCGTGTGGATGATGCGGGCACGATTTTTTTTGAGGCAGAGGCAGAACGCGCGACGCCGGTTCGGCTGGTCCAAATCCCCGTCGCCGCCGCCGACCCCGCCTCACCAGTTCTGCTGTTATTGCTGGATGAAGAAGGTGGGCGCGCGGTCGAGCGCGGGACCGCCCAGGGCTATATCGAAACAATGCTCTCGCTGTTGCCGGTCGGGCTGGGGATGGTCGACCGCGACGGGCGGTTCCTGTTCGTCAATCGCGCTTTTTGCCGGGCCGCGGGGATGCCGCAAGGCAAGGTGCCACGCTTCCCAGGCGACATTGTGGTGACCGAAGACAAAGGGCCGCTGGCCGACATGATCCGCCGGCACAGCGTCGGGCAGGCCGCGGGCGGTGACATGTCGGTGCGGCTTGCCGCGCAGCCGGACGAGCCGGTGTCGCTGCGTATCGCCGGCGTGCGCGGGCTGGGAGAGGCGGCGGTGCTGCTGAGCCTGAAGGACAGCAGCGAGGAATCAAAGCTGAAGCGTCAGGTGGCACAGGCCACCAAGATGCAAGCCGTCGGACAGCTTGCGGGCGGTGTCGCGCACGATTTCAACAACATATTGACCGCAATTCTTGGCGCATGTGATTTGATGCTGATGCGGCATACGCCAGGGGACGGCGATTACGACGACATTCAGCAGATCCGCAACAACGCCAACCGCGCCGCTAGTCTGACGCGGCAGTTGCTGGCGTTCTCGCGTCAGCAAACGCTGCGCCCGCAAATCCTGCAGCTGCCCGATGTGATTTCGGAAGTGTCGCACCTGCTGAAGCGATTAATCGGTGACACCATCACGCTGGCGGTGCGCCATGGGCGCGGGCTGGGTGCCGTGCGCGCCGACCCCGGCCAGCTGGAGCAGGTTATCGTCAACCTGGCCGTTAACGCGCGCGATGCGATGCCGGAAGGCGGCACGCTGACGATCGAGACATTTCCCGTCACTACTGCCGAAGTCCGCGCGATGGGCAACGACCTGATGCCCCCTGCCGATTATAGCGCGCTGCGGGTGTCGGACACCGGATCGGGAATTCCCGCCGACGTGCTGCCCAAGATTTTTGAACCCTTTTTTACAACCAAGGAAGCGGGGAAGGGGACCGGACTGGGATTGTCGACCGTTTACGGCATCATCAAACAGTCGGCGGGCTATATTTTTGCCGACACCGAGGCAGGGAAGGGGACCAGCTTTTCCATCTACCTTCCTGTTCACCGCGACGCCAGCGGCAAGGACAAGCCGCAGCCCGCGATCCCGCAAAAGCGCAAGCGCGAAGAATGGGGCACCGGCACGATATTGCTCGTTGAGGATGAGGATATGGTGCGCGCGGTCGCCGAACGCGCGCTGACGCGCGCCGGATATCAGGTCATCACCGCGACGCAGGGCGAAGAAGGGCTCGAACGCTATGCCGCGCATGACCTTATCGACATTGTCGTCACCGACGTGATGATGCCGACGATGGACGGCCCCACCATGGTGCGGCAGCTGCGCGCCGAACGGCCGTTGCTGCCAGTGCTGTTCATGTCGGGCTATGCCGAGGGGCAGCTGCGCCAATCGATTGGCATTGCCGATGTGGATTTTCTCCCCAAACCTTTTTCCGTGCTGCAGTTGACCGACGCCGTGGCCGATGCGCTGGCGCGGGCGCGGGGAGCGCTCGCCGATGGGTGAGGGCGGGACAATATTGCTGGTCGAAGATGACGCGATGATCGCGTTGCTGGTCGCGGACCAGTGCGAGGCCTTGGGTTATGCCGAACCGGTGCATGTCGACAATATCGTCGCGGCGCTTGATGCTGTTGCCGCGGGCGGCGTGGCTGCGGCGCTGGTCGATGTGCATTTGGGCGACGATGCCTGTTGGCCGGTGGCTGATGCACTGGCGGCGGCGGCAATTCCCTTTGCGTTGATGACCGGCGGGGGAAGCTCGGTACCGCACGCCCATGCCGGTTGCCCGGTGCTGGTCAAACCCTTTCGCATCGCGCAGCTCGATTCGATGCTGAAATTGCTTCTTGCGCCCAATCGCGCGTGAAGTTTGGCTGAAATCCAGCAAAGTTCCCCTCTTGTTCTAATGG
The DNA here is from genome assembly GCF_057220455.1 of Sphingopyxis sp. sgz302558. Taxonomy (NCBI): domain Bacteria; kingdom Pseudomonadati; phylum Pseudomonadota; class Alphaproteobacteria; order Sphingomonadales; family Sphingopyxidaceae; genus Sphingopyxis; species Sphingopyxis sp. sgz302558. The sequence continues at coordinate 350,950 of NZ_JBXPUZ010000002.1, forward strand.
AACAAATGCGATACACCGGTTTCCGTTGCGGTGCGGAGCGTCCGCGTTTAGGGCAAGAAGGGAAGGGCTAATGGCCAGTCAATTGTCACTCGTCGAAACAGGAAAAGCTGCCAGCATGGACAGACAAAAAGCGCTCGAAGCCGCGCTCGCCCAGATTGACCGCGCCTTTGGCAAGGGCTCGGTGATGAAGCTCGGGCAAAAGGAAACGATGCAGGTCGAGGCGATTTCGACGGGCAGCCTGGGTCTTGATATTGCCTTGGGCGTTGGCGGGTTGCCGCGCGGCCGCGTCATTGAAATCTATGGCCCGGAAAGTTCGGGCAAGACCACGCTGGCACTGCATGCCATTGCCGAGGCGCAAAAGACTGGCGGCACTGCGGCTTTTGTCGATGCCGAACATGCACTCGATCCCGTTTATGCGCGCAAGCTGGGCGTCAACATCGACGAGTTGATCGTCTCGCAGCCCGATACGGGCGAACAGGCGCTCGAAATCGTCGACACGCTGGTGCGGTCGAACGCCATTGATATCTTGGTGGTCGACTCGGTCGCGGCGCTGGTTCCGCGCGCGGAGATTGAGGGCGAGATGGGTGACAGCCACGTCGGCCTGCAGGCGCGGTTGATGTCGCAGTCGCTGCGCAAGCTCACCGGCTCGATCAGCCGTTCGCGCTGCATGGTGATTTTCATCAACCAGCTGCGCATGAAAATCGGCGTGATGTATGGCAATCCCGAAACCACGACCGGGGGCAATGCGCTGAAATTCTATGCCTCGGTGCGCCTCGACATCCGCCGTACCGGCCAGATCAAGGACCGCGAGGAAATTGTTGGCAACACCACGCGGGTGAAGGTCGTCAAGAACAAGGTCGCGCCGCCGTTCAAGCAGGTGGAATTCGACATCATGTACGGTCAGGGAATTTCCAAGATCGGCGAAATTTTGGATCTGGGCGTCAAGGCTGGGCTGGTCGAAAAATCGGGTGCCTGGTTCAGTTATGATTCGATCCGCATCGGTCAGGGCCGCGAAAATGCCAAGACCTTCCTTAAGGATAATCCCGAGCTGATGCAGCGGCTTGAGGCAGCAATCCGCAGCCGCACCGATCAGGTCGCCGAAGAAATGATGGTCGGCGCCGACGCGGATGATGGCGGCGACGACGAGATGTAAGCAATTCGGGCCGGTGGCACGCCCCTCGCCGCCGGCCTGACACAGCCTTGCGTTGACAGCAGGGGGTAAGCGGGCAATGTCCCCCGTATGCCTGCCGCCATTCGTCTGTTCGGATTGCCCACCGATATCAACAGCAGCTTTGAGCGCGGCGCGGCGGCAGGGCCCGCTGCCATCCGCGCGGCGCTGTGGTCCGAGCGCGGCAATCTGGCCTGCGAAGCCGGACTGGAAATCGGTAGCGACATCGCGCTGACCGACGATGGCAACCTGCCGCTTACCGAGGACACCCCCGCTGACGACACCGCGATCGCGCGCCACGTCGCGTTGGTCCATGCGACCGGGGAAATCCCGCTCGCGCTTGGCGGCGACCATGCCGTGACCTTCCCTCTCGTGGCCGCCGCCGCCGCGCGGCACGGGCCGGTCACCATCTTGCATTTCGACGCGCACCCCGATCTTTATGCCGATTTCGGCGGCAATCCGCGCAGCCACGCCTCGCCCTTTGCGCGCATCATGGAGGGCGGGCATGCCAAGCGGCTGGTGCAGGTGGGCATTCGTACGCTGACCCGTCACTGTCGCGACCAGGCCGAACGGTTCGGGGTCGAAATCCTGCCCATGGCTGATTTCGCGCCGTGCGACGTTCCGCTGCTCGGTGGGCCGCTTTACATCAGCATCGACCTTGACGGCATAGACCCCAGCGAGGCGCCCGGTGTCGCGCATCCCGAGCCCGGCGGGTTGACGGTGCGCGAAGTGCTTGCGGTGCTGCGTGCGCAAACCGCCCCCATCGTCGGCGCCGATATTGTTGAGCATCATCCGGGGCGTGACATTGGCGGTGTGACTGCCATAGTCGGTGCCAAGCTGGTGCGGGAGCTTGCCTTCCTCATCCACCGCAACAATGGCTGAAGGGAGCCGTCCATGTCGCTGATCGTCCATCACCTCAACAACAGCCGGTCGCAGCGCATCCTCTGGTTGCTCGAAGAGATCGGTGCGCCCTATGAAATCCGTCATCACCAGCGCGACGCGGTGACCAACCTCGCGCCGCCCGAACTGCTCGCCGTCCACCCGCTCGGCAAGTCGCCAGTAATCGAGGATGCGGGCCGCACGGTTTATGAATCGGCCGCCATCTGCGAATATCTGTGCGAGCGGCACGGCGGCGCGCATCTGGTCCCCGAACGTGGCAGCGATGACCATGTCCGTTACACCGAACTGATGCACTTCGCCGAAGGATCGGCGATGACGCCGATCCTGCTGTCGCTTTACACCGGGCGGCTGGGAGAGGCGGCGGCGCCGCTCAAACCGCGCATCGACCAGCAGCTGGAGAGCCACTTCGCCTTCATGGAAAGCGAGCTGGGTGCCAGCGGCTTCTGGGTCGGCGATCGGCTGACCGCCGCCGATGTGATGCTCAGTTTCCCCGCCGAAGTCGCGGTGATGCAGGGCCGCGCCGCCGACAAGCCCAAACTCACCGCTTTTGTAAACTGGCTCCACGCCCGCCCGGCATGGCAACGCGCACGCGAAAAGGGCGGGGCCTATTACGGCTTCTGATCGCACCGCTCGATCTTTGTCACTGCAACAAGCCCGCTTGTCGCGGCGCAGCAAAGCGCTTACCTCGGCGGCGCTATGACTTCGACCAACGATATCCGCCGGTCTTTCCTGGACCATTTCGCCGCCGCCGATCACCGCGTCGTGCCGTCGGCGCCGCTCGTGCCGTATAACGACCCCACGTTGATGTTCGTCAACGCGGGGATGGTGCCTTTCAAGAACGTGTTTACCGGGCTCGAGAAGCGCGATTATGTGACCGCCGTGTCGTCACAGAAATGCGTGCGCGCGGGCGGCAAGCACAACGACCTCGACAATGTTGGCTATACCGCGCGGCACCACACTTTCTTTGAGATGCTGGGCAATTTCAGCTTTGGCGACTATTTTAAGGAAGCGGCCATCCACCATGCGTGGAGCCTGATCACCGGCACCTGGGGGCTAGATCCGGCGCGCCTGACCGTCACCGTCTATCACACCGACGACGAAGCGGCGGGGCTGTGGCGCAAGATTGCTGGTCTGCCCGATGACCGCATCATCCGGATCGCCACCAGCGACAATTTCTGGTCGATGGGTGACACGGGGCCGTGTGGGCCGTGCAGCGAAATCTTCTATGACCATGGCGCGCACATTCCGGGCGGTCCGCCAGGATCGCCCGATGAGGATGGCGACCGCTTTGTCGAAATCTGGAACCTGGTGTTCATGCAATATGAACAGCTGGCGGGCGGCGAGCGCGTTGACCTGCCGCGCCCCAGCATCGACACCGGCATGGGGCTGGAGCGCATCGCGGCGGTGATGCAGGGGGTCCACGACAACTTCGACACCGACACCTTCAAGGCGCTGATAGGCGCATCGGCTGATATGACCGGCGTGAAGGCCGAGGGTGACAATCGCGCCAGCCACCGCGTCATCGCTGACCATCTGCGCGCGTCGAGCTTCCTCATCGCCGATGGCGTGCTGCCGTCCAACGAGGGGCGCGGCTATGTCCTGCGCCGCATCATGCGCCGCGCGATGCGCCACGCGCATCTGTTGGGGTCGAAGGACCCGCTGATGCACCGCTTGCTCCCGTCGCTGACGGCGGAAATGGGCGCGGCCTACCCCGAACTGATCCGCGCGCAGCCGCTGATCGCCGAAACGCTGGAGCGGGAAGAAGTGAAGTTCCGCCAGACGCTCGCCAACGGCCTGCGCCTGCTCGACGATGCAACGCGCGGCATGGGCGCGGGCGATACGCTGGCGGGCGATGTCGCATTCAAACTCTATGACACCTATGGCTTCCCCTATGACCTGACCGAAGACGCCTTGCGCGCGCAGGGTCTGACGGTCGACCGTGCCGGATTTGACGCGGCGATGGCGCAGCAAAAGGCCGCCGCGCGGGCCGCGTGGAAGGGATCGGGCGAGCGTGCGTCGGATGAGGTGTGGTTCGACCTTGCCGAAACACATGGCGGCACCGAATTCACCGGCTACACGAGCACGAGCGGCGAAGCGACTGTCATCGCGCTGGTACAGAACGGTGCGACTGTGGCGCATGCCGGGGCCGGCGATCAGGTGACCATCCTGACCAACCAGACGCCTTTCTATGGCGAGAGCGGCGGCCAGATGGGCGATACCGGCACCATCACCAGTCTCGACGGGCTGCGTGCGACAGTGACGGATACCGCCAAACCGCTGGGGCGGCTGCACGCCCATCACGCGACCATCGATGCGGGCAGCATCGCCGTGGGCGATACGGTGCAGCTGGTGGTTGATAACGCCCGCCGCGACCGTGTACGCGCCAACCACAGTGCAACCCATCTGGTTCACGCAGCGCTGAGAAATCACCTTGGCGGCCATGTGACACAAAAGGGCAGTCTGGTCGCGGAGGACCGGTTCCGTTTTGACTTTTCGCATCCCAAAGCGCTGACCACCGACGAAATCTCGGCGATCGAGGCTGAGGTAAACGCCCAGATCCGCGGCAACGAGCCGGTGACGACGCGCCTCATGACCCCCGATGACGCTGTCGCGGCAGGCGCGCTGGCATTGTTTGGCGAAAAATATGGCGACGAGGTGCGCGTGCTGAGCATGGGCCGCGCCGATGTGAACAGCTATTCGGTCGAATTGTGCGGTGGCACGCATGTGCGCGCGCTGGGCGATATCGGCCTGTTCAAGATTGTCAGCGAAAGCGCCGTGTCGTCCGGCGTGCGCCGCATCGAGGCGCTGACCGGCGAAGCCGCGCGGCAGTGGCTGAGCGCGCGCGACGAAGCGCTGCGCGGGGTGGCCGCGACGCTGAAAACCAGCCCCGACGAAGTGCCCGCGCGCGTGGCTGCGCTGGCGGAGGCATTGAAGAAAGCCGAGCGCGAGCTGGCCGAGGCCAAAAAGGCGCTGGCGCTGGGTGGCGGTGCGGCGAAGAGCGGCCCCGCGGTTGAAGAGATTGGCGGCGTGCGCTTTATCGCGCAGGTGGTCGACGGGCTCGATCCCAAAGGTCTGCGCGGCGCGGTCGATGATCTGAAGAAGACTGTCGGGTCGGGCGTCGCAATGCTGGTCGCGATCAACGACGGCCGCGCTTCGGTGGCAGTTGGCGTCAACGATGCACCTCAAGACGCTGTGGCGCTGGTCAAGCTGGCCGTAGCCGCGCTGGGCGGGCAGGGCGGCGGCGGACGGCCAGATATGGCGCAGGGCGGCGGCCCCGATGGCGGAGCGGCGGAAGCAGCGGTGGCAGCGGTGCGCACGGCGCTGGCAGCATAAACAGAGCGTTTAATCCCCAATCCGTCTGCCCTGAGCTTGTCGAAGGGCCGTCCTTTCTTTTACCCGTCGATTGAAGGAGAAGTTTGGTGCTTCGACCAGCTCAGCACAGGCGGAGAAGGAAAATGGCCGCGGGCATTTCGGCCTCTGTCGTCCTAACCCTCGCTGCTTGCAGTTCTCCCGACGAACAAGACAATCAAACCACCTCCCCCGGCCTGATCATCGCTCCGGGCACCTATACCGACGTCAGTGGCGAGGGCGATGGTGATGGCTGGCGGCTCACGCTGCCGCAGGGCGAGGCGAGCAAGACGATTGCCGTCGCTTATTGTGCGCCCGAATGCGCCGCGCCGACCGACGTGCCGCTGCGGGCGGGCATGGGCGGGCTGATGGTCGAATACCCGCTCGCTGACGGGCGTAGCGTGGCGCTGGCGATCCGCAGCCACGGCAACGGGCTGGAGGTCGCGACCGACTGGGGAAACGGCCTGGAAAGCTATAAATTGACGCGGGTTGAGGCTGTCAGCGCTCCGCCCCCTTGACCTTGCCCCAGGTGCGCGCGGCGGTGTAGCCGAGGTAGCCGGTGCCGAACAGCGCGTACAGCGGTTCGGGGATCCCCGCCAGATAGGCGTTCATGCCATTGGCGATGCTGGTCGCCATGTCGGGGCGCGCGGCGGCGATCAGGCCCATCGGGATGGCCCACAGCAACAGGGCATACATCACATAGAGGAAGCTGGGCCGCGCGCGGCTGGTCCACGGGTCGGCGCTGTTCGCCTCGGCGACGATGGCGGTCATCTGTGTGCGAATAGCCTCCATTTCCTGGCTACCCTCCAGCTTGATGAGCTCCAGCTTGGCGCGGTCGCGCGCTTCGGGATCGGGGATGATCTTGTCGATCAGCTTGGCGATGGGGCCGATGATAGATTCGATGATGCTCATGGAATGTCCTTTCCTTAGGAAAACTGCGTAACTTCACTCACGATGGGCGCTGAATCAGTGCGAACCAATTCGGTTCGCGAGCCATCCATAGAGAAAGGCCTCCTGGCTGGGGCGGCGCTCGGCCAGCGCGATATAGCGTTCGCCCTGCAACGCCTCGATGGCGCGCAGCAGCACGGTTTCGGCACGCGGGCCGCGGGCGCGCAGCAGGCCGTCGAGCGCGTGCAGTGTCGCGGGGCCGATGGCGCGATCCACGACAATGTCGGGATAGTCGCGCGCGCTGCGGTTAAGCGCGTTGAGCGCGCGTTGCAGAAAACCGGTGGCGGTGGCCGTGCCCATGTTGACGCCAGTATCGAACAATTCAGCGGCGGTGCGCGGGGCGCGTCGGGCGACTTTGTCATAGCCGGGGGCGTGCCAGTAGATGCGGGCATAGATATCCGCCGCCACGTCGCGGGGCAGCGCGCGCATGTCGCCGGCATAGCCCTGCGCGCGCGCCACCGCTGCGGTGATGCCCCAGCGCGTCTGACCACCGCGATCCGCAGGGTGATGAACATAGTCGCCTTCGCGGGCGATAACATCGTCAATCAGCGTTTCAATCGATGGCGTCGGCATGGCAGTTCCTTTCGGGAGAGATGATTCGTCCTAAGGAACCAAATAGGAACAATGTAGGAAAGCGGAATCTGCATGGCGCACGGGCGGCGTGCGATATTTCGCGGCATGGCTGGCATAGTTTTGCGACATTGGCGGCCGACGCTGGCGGTAGAAGAGGAAATTGGCGATGCCGCAAACCTATCTTGCCCTGAATCGCTTTGGCCTGGGGTGGCGTGCGGGCGATGGGCCGGCACCGCGCGATGTGGCCGCCATGCTGGCCGCCGATTTGAGGGCCTATAATCCCGCACCCGATAGTCTGGCCGCGCTGGCGCCGCGCCGGGTCGCGGTCGAAACCTTCAAAAATTATCGCGATGACCGCCGTGCTGCGCGTGCGGGCGAGGCGATGGGCATGGGAACCGATCCCGAAACCATCGCGCGCGATGTGCGCGTCCATTATCTCGACGCCGCCGCGGCACGGTTGCAGCAAGCAGCGGTCACCGACACCCCCTTTGCCGAGCGGCTGGTGCATTTCTGGTCGAACCATTTTGCTGTGTCGGTGCAATCACTGCCGGTGGCGGCGCTGGCGGGCGATTTCGAGAATGCGGCGATTCGCCCGCACATTATGGGCAAATTCGGCGACCTGCTGAAAGCGGCCGCGCTGCACCCCGCCATGCTGCTGTTCCTCGATCAAGCGCAGTCGGTCGGGCCCGGCAGCCTGCTGGCGCAGCGCGTCGGCGCGCGCGCAGCCGCAGGCGAGGGCGGCCGCCTTGGCCTCAACGAAAATCTGGCGCGCGAGATATTGGAGCTGCACACGCTGGGCGTGAACGGTGGTTATGTGCAGGCCGACGTCACCGCCTTTGCCCGCACGCTGACGGGCTGGACGGTGGCCGGGCTGGGCCAACGTCCCGACCAGCTGTTGCGGCGCATGGGCGTCAATGCCGATCCCGGTGATGCCGTGTTCGTGCCCGCGATGCACGAACCGGGGACACAGCGCATATTGGGCAAAAACTATGGCGGGACAGACCGCGCGCAGGCGCTGGCCGTGCTCGATGATCTCGCCCGGCATCCCGCCACCGCGCGGCACATCGCGACCAAACTTGCCCGCCACTTCGCCGCTGACACGCCGCCGCCCACGCTGGTCGCCAAACTGGAGCGGGCCTATATCGACAGCAGCGGCGACCTGCCGACCCTCTACCGCGTTCTGATCGACGCGCCCGAAAGTTGGCAGACCGCCACGCCCAAGTTCAAGACACCGTGGGACTGGACCGTGTCGATGCTGCGCGCGACCGGCATCAAACAATTGCCCGACCGGCGCGGGGCAGTGGGTGCGCTGGCGCAGCTGGGCCAACCGATCTGGCAACCGGGCTCGCCCGCCGGGTTCGACGATATTGCCGACCGCTGGGCTGGGGCGTCGGGGCTGATGCTGCGCGCTGAACTGGCGTCGCGCGTGGCTGGCGGCATTGCGGCGCGCACCGACCCGCGCAGCTGGGGCGCCGCGATCATGGCCGATGGGGCAAGCGAAGCGACGCTGATCGCCATCGCGCGCGCCGACAGCCCGGCGCAGGGCGTGGTGCTGGCGCTGATGGCCCCCGAATTTCTGCGGAGATGATGCCATGACCTTGATCCTGCCCCGCCGCCGTCTGCTCGCCTTTGCCGGTGTCGGCGCTATGACTGCCACATTGCCCGGCCTGGCCTGGGGTGCGGCAGCGACGCCAAAACGGCTCGTGTTCATCATCCAGCGCGGCGCAGCCGACGGGTTAGCGCTGGTGCCCCCGGTCGGCGACCCGGCGCTCGCCACTTTGCGCGGCGCACTGTTGGCCGAGGCTGAACCGGGAGCCAAGCTGGACGGCATGTTCGCGCTGCACAGCGAGCTGACGGGCACGGCGGCGATGTTCGCCGCGAAGGAAGCGCGCATCGTCCACGCCGTTGCCACCAGCTACCGCGACCGGTCGCATTTTGATGGCCAGAATATCCTCGAATCGGGCGGCACCGCGCCCTATGCGCGTAAGGACGGCTGGCTCAACCGCATGCTCGGCCTGCTCCCGTCCGGCGAGGCGCGCGCGGTCGGTATCGCCGCCGCCGTGCCGCTGGCGCTGCGCGGCAGCCACGACGCTGCCAACTATGCGCCCTCGCGCCTGCCGGGCATTGACGAAGATCTGCTGATGCGCCTGTCGCTGCTCTATGGCGGCGATGCACAGCTGGGGCCGATCTGGCAGCAGGCGGTCGAGACCAAGGAACTGGCGGGCGACATTGGCGGCAACAACGGCCGCAACGGCACGCAGCTGGGCGAGCTTGCGGCGCGGCTGATGGCGGGCAGCGACGGCGCGCGCGTGATGATGATCGAAACCGGCGGGTGGGATACGCACAGCCGCCAGCAGCAGCGCCTGGGCGTGCAGGCGCGCGGGCTCGACGCGTTGCTGGTGGCGCTTAAAGGCGGGTTGGGAGCGGAATGGGCGAGCACGCTGGTGATCGTCGCCACCGAATTCGGGCGGACGGCGGCGGTCAATGGCACCGGCGGGACCGATCATGGCACCGCATCGGCGCTGTTCCTGCTGGGCGGCAATTTGAGCGGCGGCGGGAGGGTGCAGGCCGACTGGCCGGGGCTGGGCGCAGGCGCGCTGTATGAAGGGCGCGATTTGCGGCCGACAGCATCGCTGGAGATAGAAGTCAGCAGCTCTATTGCCGCGCATTACGGGCTGGAACCGCACGCGGTGCGGCGCGCGCTTTATCCGGACTTGGTGTGAAATCGAAATGGTCGGGACGAGAGGATTCGAACCTCCGACCCCCACACCCCCAGTGTGATGCGCTACCAGGCTGCGCTACGTCCCGACCGGCCCTGTGCGGGCAGAGCGCGCCCCTAGCGCGGCTGGCGCGGTGATGCAAGCGGGGCTTGCGTCAAACGCCGCGCACCACCAGGGGCTGGCCGCTGTCACCGCAGTCATAGCGATAGACGGCGATGGCTTCGGCCTGCGATGCGCCCAAGGCCGCCTGAAATGCCGCCATGTGCGGCGTGGTGAAATGATAGTCGAGCGCGGCCTGATCGACCCAGCGTTCGGCGATGCGCAGCACCGCAGGGTCGGTGAGGTCGATCGCCATACTGTAATCCAGGCAGCCATCTTCAGCGCGCGAGGCGGTGACCATCGCGACAATCGCATCGCGCATGCGTTCTATTTCGCCCGGCGCGATGCGCGCCCAACCTTCGACGAGGATCATCGTGTCTTCCTCCCTTGATTCCCGTGGCGGTCATCCCACCTTCCAATTGGCTTGCCAAGGGGGATGGCCGCGCGGTTGCGCGGGCTGCGCCCCCGTGATAGGCGCGCCGCACATTTTTCAGGCTCGGGCGCTTGTCCCCAGGCCCAAACAGAATGACGGGAAGTCCGACTATCATGACTGATTTGCTGATTTCGACCCAGGCTGCGGCCGCTGGCGGGGGCGCGGCTGGCTGGCTGATGCTGGTACCCTATCTGCTGATATTCCTGGTCTTTTACATGTTCCTGATCCGCCCGCAGCAGGTGCGGATGAAGCAGCACCGCGCCAAAATTGACGCGGTCAAGGTGCGCGATCAGGTCGTTACCGCAGGCGGCGTGGTCGGCAAGGTGACCAAGGTTGATGCCGACTATGTCGATATTGAGATCGCGACCGGCGTGAAGGTGAAGGTGGTCAAATCGACGCTCGCCGACATCATCCTGCCCGGCGGCAAACCCGCCAACGACTGATGCGCGTCGGCGCCTGAACGGAATTTCCCAGATATGCTAGATTTCCCCCGCTGGAAAACGATTGGCATCAGCATCATCCTGCTGCTTGGCATCATTTTCACCATCCCCAGCTTCCTGCCCGAAAAGACGACCGAACAGCTGCCCGGCATTTTGCAGTCGCGCGTGAACCTTGGGCTCGACCTTGCCGGTGGTTCGCACCTGCTGCTCGAAGCCGACCTCAGCGACTTTGACAATGTCCAGCTGGAGAAAATGGAACGCAGCATTCGTCAGGCGATGCGCGGCGAGCCTGGCCCCGACGATGATGTCGCCATCGCCAATCTGACGCGGGGCAATGGCCAGATCAGCTTTGTCGTGCGTGAACTCACCCAGCTTGACGAGGCGCGCGAGCGCGTCAACCGGCTGACGCAGGGTGTGGCCACCGGCGGGCAATTGTCGGCGCAGCGCGACTGGGACGTCAGCTTTGTCGACACCACCCGCGTCGTGATGCGCGCCACCAACGCCGGGCGCGATGCCGCGATTGCCAGTGCGATGGATTCGGCGCGCGATATTGTCGACCGCCGCGTCAACGCGCTTGGCACGCGCGAGCCAACGATCGTGCGTGAGGGCAATGACCGCATCGTGGTGCAGGTGCCGGGCCTTCAGGACCCGCAGCAGCTCAAGGATTTGCTGGGCCAGACCGCGCGGCTCGAATTCCGCATGGTCGATGAAAATGCCAATCTGGCCGAAGCTGCGGCCGGCCGCGCGCCGGTGGGCAGCGAAGTCGTGCCCTATGCCGCCTCAAGCGGACAGGAGGGCAGCTTTGAGGTGCTCAACCGCCAGGTGATGATCAGCGGCGAACAGCTGATCAACGCGCAGCAGCAATTTGACCAGCAATCGGGCCAGCCGGTTGTGACGATCAGCTTTGACAGCGGCGGCGCCAATACCTTTGCCCGCGTAACGACGCAGAATGTGAACAAGCGTTTTGCCATGGTGCTCGACGGCAAAATCTTGTCGGCACCGTCGATCAACGAGCCTATATTGGGCGGCACCGCGCAGATTTCGGGCAGCTTCACCGTCGATACCGCCAATAATCTGGCCATTGCGCTGCGCTCGGGCGCGCTGCCGGTGAAGATGGAAATTGTCGAAGAACGCACCGTAACCCCCGAACTGGGCGCCGATTCAATCCGCAAGGGCACATTGGCCGGCATCATTGCGACCGTCTCGGTGCTCGTGTTCATGGTGGTCGTCTATGGCCGCTTTGGCATTTATGCGAACGTCGCGCTGGTCTTTAACATCTTCCTGATCATTGCGGTGATGGCGGCGTTTAATGCGACGCTGACGCTGCCGGGGATTGCGGGCTTCGTGCTGACCATCGGCGCGGCGGTGGACGCCAACGTGCTGATCAACGAACGCATCCGCGAGGAGTTAAAGCGCGGGCGCAAGATTATCGACGCCGTCGATACCGGCTATAAAGAGGCTAGCCGCGCGATCTTTGACGCCAACGTCACCAACGTCATCGCCGCGGCGCTGATGTTCTGGTTCGGGTCGGGCCCGATCAAGGGTTTTGCCGTGGTGCTGACCATCGGCATCGTTACCTCGGTTTTCACCGCCGTTACTGTCACGCGGATGTTTGTTGCGCACTGGCTGCGCCGCAACCGTCCCACGACGATCACCATTTAAGCGAAGGCCAAAGCTATGCGCCTGCTCAAACTTGTCCCCGACGACACCAACATCGATTTCCTGAAATGGCGCAACGTCGCCATGGCGATCAGCCTGTTGTCGATTATCGCCTCGATTGCGCTGGTCGCGACGCGCGGCCTGAACTTCGGCATCGACTTTGTCGGCGGCCAGTCGGTGCGCGTCGAATTCGCTCAGGGCGCGCCCAATATCGATGAGCTGCGCAACAAAGTCGACGCCATCGGTTTGGGCGAAGCGACCATCCAGCAGTTCGGCAATTCGAATGCCGTTAACATCCGCACGGCGCTGCCTGAGGGCGATAGAGCTTCGGCTGAAGCGGCGGGGCGCCAGCTGGTCGCCGGCATCAAGGCGGCCTATCCCAGTGCCAAAACGGGCGCAGTGGAAACTGTGTCGGGCAAGGTTTCAACCGAGTTGCTGCGCACCGGCGTGATCAGCCTGGCGCTCGCGATGCTCGGCATCAGCCTTTACATCTGGATCCGCTTTGAATGGCAGTTCGGCATTGCCGCGCTGTTCGCGCTGTTCCACGATGTCACGCTGACCTTCGGCTTTTTCGCGCTGACGCAATTGCAATTCGACCTGAATATCGTCGCGGCGATTTTGACGATCATCGGTTATTCGCTGAACGACACCATTGTTGTGTTCGACCGGGTGCGCGAAAATCTCAAAAAATATCGCAAGATGGACGTGATTGCGCTTTTGAACCTGTCGACCAACGAAACGCTGTCGCGCACCATCATGACCGCAACCAGCATCATTATGGCGCTGTCGGTGCTGGTGTTCCTGGGCCCCGACGTCATTTTCGGCTTTTCGGCGGCGATGCTGCTGGGGATTTTCATCGGCACCTATTCGTCCATCTATATGGCGGCACCGATATTGGTGTGGCTGAAGGTCGGCCCTGACAGCTTCGTGCCCAAAACCAGCGCCGCGATTGCCGGCGGCGAACGGGTGACGCGCAACGATGACGGGGCGGTGGTTTAACTGTCTCACTGTCATTTCGAGCGGAGCGAAGCAATCCAGAGCCGAGTAAACCGCCCCTGGATTGCTTCGCTCCGCTCGCAATGACGAATTAGAGAGAAACGATTCGACGCAAATGCTCCGCTAGTTCGCGGCCGTTGCGGTCCCAGCTGAACCGGTCGCCCAAAGTGTCGGACACCGCGGCGGCGTCGTGCGGGGTGGCGAGCAAGTCGCGCACCGCCATCGCAATGGCCTTTGGTGTACGCTCGACAATTCGCCCCGCCACATCCGACGTCACCAGCTCTGCCGCCCCGCCTGCATCACTGATGACAATCGGCGTGCCGCATGCCAGCGCCTCGACCCAGGCATTGGCCAGTCCCTCGCTGACCGACGGCATGACGATGGCGTCAGCGGCGCGATAGAGCTGCGGTAGGTCGGCGTGCGCCACTGGCCCCAGAAAATGCACCCGGTCGGCAACGCCCAGCCGCGCTGCCATGGCGCGATACTCGCCCTCGCTGTCGCCAGTTCCGGCCAGCAGATAGGTGACCCCGGGTAGTTCGGGTAATGCCTGGATTACCAATGCCTGGCCCTTGCGCGGGATGAGCGCGCCGACGCTGGCAATCAACGGGCGATTGCCTGGTCCCAGTTCCAGTTCCCTTGCCAGCGCGGCGCGCGCGGCGATGCGATCGCCGGGGCAAAAGCGCGCACGGTCAATGCCGGTGTAATGGACGGAGACCTTGGCCGGATCGATGCCGATGGCGACCATATCATCGCGCATCGCCGCCGACACGGCGAGCAATCCGGCTGCCTTAATCGCCGCCTCCGATATTTGCGGCGCGGTCGCAGGTGTGTGACCAAAATGGCTGATGTCCGCCCCGCGCGCCTTGACCGAAAAGGGCAGCCCCAGCGCTGCGGCGATGTGCATCGCTGCCGGGCCGTCCGGGTAGAAAAATTGCGCGTCAACAACGGCGAAGGGCGCAACGGCATGGAGGCGGCGGGCGAGCGGCAACACCGCACGCGCAATTGCGGCCGGGTTGCGCGCAGCGCGGCCTGGAATCAGCCTGAAGCGCGGGCGGTGGACGTGCAAGCCGTGCCAATCGTCTTGCCGCGGCAGCATCCGGAGCGCGCGGTAGCGCGGATGTAGCGACAGCGGCCATGGCGGCACGCCGCGCGGCGCAACCACCGTCAGCTCGACTCCTGGCTGCGCCGCCAGCGCGCGCAGGCTTTGTTCCACGAATAGCCCGAAATTGGGCCGCGCAGCATCCGGAAACAAGGTCGCAAGCGACAGGACGCGCAGCGGCGTCACAGCGCGCGGATCAGCCGCACCGCCACCGCCGCCCACGCCGGATTGACGACTACCTGCTGCCGCTGCCCGGCGCCGAGGGGGAGCAGATGCAGCTTTTCGCCATCGACGTTCAGCAGCCGGGCGAAGATAAAGCGGCCCGCCGGGCGCGGCACCAATATGTCGCGGTTGAGCGCGGCGGCCCAGTCGCCTTCCAGCGGGCGGCACCAGATCTCATCGCCCGCGCGGTAATCGCCAATCGATCCGGTGACGCGCACGGCGACCAGATCGGGCGTCGCGCGCGTCGTCGCGGCCGCCTCGACGCGCGTTGGCGCCTGCGCGCCATCCGGGCCCAGCAGCGCGGTGATGGTCAGCTGCGTGTCGGTCGGCAATTGCACCAACTCGCTGGCATCGACCCCCAGCGCCGCTGCAATCCGGTTCATCCAGCCGAGCGAGAGCGTGCGCGTGCCGGTTTCGAGCCGCCCGATCGTCTGCGCTGTCGTTGGCGGCACACAGCGTGCCGCCACATCCTCCAGCGTCAATCCCTTGGCGCGGCGCACGGCGCGGATGCTATTGATCATCGCATTTTCTTTCGTAACCAAATCGGTTTTCTGTTTCCTACATTTATCGCCAATGTCAAGGGGTGATGCCAACCATGAAGATGGAGTCGTCATGTCCCCCCGACCAATGTTTGCCAGCCGCATCCACCCGGACGACCAGCGCGATCCTGAAAAGCTGGCCCGCGCCGCCTGCCGCGTCGTCACCGTCAACCTGGCCGAAAGCCCGCTCGCCTGGCTGCATGCACGCGGCAAGCTCAGCGACCGGCAGTTGCTGGCGGGCGAAAAACTGCGCGACGATTATGAACGCGCGGGGCTTGGTGCACGGGTCACCATGCGCTGGGATGCGCCGCCCGCCGCCGGCAAACGCAGCGGTGCGCGGGCCAGCGCGGCCGCCGACGGCCGCATCGACGCGCACGACCGCTTCCACCGCGCGCTGGCGGCCGCAGGGCCGGGTCTTGCCGACATCTGCTGGCGTGTCGTTTGTGCCGGCGAGCCGATGCCCGACGCCGAGCGCGGTCTGGGCTGGCCCGCGCGTGCAGGCCGCATCGTGCTGACGCTAGCGCTCGACCGGCTGGCGGAGTTTTACGGTTTATCCTAACTCCTCGACCATTTCCGCCAGCAGCAACCACCGCTCCTCCGCTGCGTCTTTTTCAGCGCGCAGTGCGTCGAGTTCGGCGGTCAGCGCGACAAAACGGGCATGGTTGCGGTTGAACAGGCTGCCGTCCGCCAGTTCAGCCTCTGCCACCGCGACCTGCCGGTCAATTTCCTCAATCCGCGCGGGCAGCAGATCATAATCGCGCTGGTCTTTGTAGGTCAGCTTTTTGCGCGGCGCGGCGGGGGCGGCAGGTGCGGGTGCAGCTTTGCTGGCGGATTTGGCGGCGCGCACCGGCGCGCGCTTTGCCTCCCAATCGGCATAGCCGCCCGCGACGATATCGACCTTGCCGCTTCCGTCGAGCCCCAGCGTCACGGTGACGGTGCGGTCCAGAAAGTCGCGGTCGTGGCTGACCAGCAGCACGGTGCCGTCATAATCGGCGATGACTTCCTGCAACAGGTCGAGCGTTTCCAGGTCGAGGTCGTTGGTCGGCTCGTCGAGCACCAGCAAATTCGATTCGCGCGCAAATTCGCGCGCGAGCAACAACCGCGACCGTTCGCCGCCCGACAGCGCGCCCACCTTGGCATCGACCAGTCCGGGTTCGAACAGAAAATCCTTCAAATAGCCGATGACATGCTTCTTCTCGCCGCGCACGTCGACCCAGTCGCCGCCGTCGGCCAAAATGTCGCGCACGCTGCGCTCGGGCGCCATCAGGCTGCGTTGCTGGTCGATGATGATGCCGTTCAGCGATTTGGCCAGCGTCACCTTGCCGCCGTCTGGCGCAATTTCGCCGGTCAGCAGCTTGAGCAGCGTTGTCTTGCCCGCGCCATTCGCGCCGACCAGCCCGATGCGGTCACCGCGCTGCACGCGAAAGGTGAAATCCTTGATGATCGTTCGGCCATCGAAGGATTTGCTCACCGCTTCGGCGACAATCACCGATTTCGACCGCACATCATCATTGGCGAGCCCCAGCTTGGCCACCCCCGGCCCGCCGATCATCGCCGCGCGGGCGGCACGCATTTCTTTCAGCTTTTCCAGTCGCCCCTGATTGCGCCGCCGCCTTCCCGTGACGCCGCGCTCCAGCCAGTGCGCCTCCAGCCGCAGCTTGGCATCAAGCTTGTCGGCGGCGCGCACCTCTTCGGCATAGACGGCCTCCATCCACGCCTCGAACCCGCCAAAGCCGATCTCTTTGCGGCGGATCGCTCCGCGGTCGAGCCACAAAGTCTGGCGCGTCAACCGCGTCAGGAATGTCCGGTCATGGCTGATTGCGACAAACGCACCCGAATAGCGCGCCAGCCACCCCTCCAGCCAATCAATCGCGGCCAGATCCAGATGGTTGGTCGGCTCGTCCATGAGGAGCACATCGGGCTCCAGCGCGATGGCACGCGCGATGGCGGCGCGGCGACGTTCGCCTCCGCTCGCGCTGGCGGCGGCGCGGCCCATGTCGATGCCCAGCTGCGTTGCGATGGCGTCGACGGCATGTTCGGCGGGACCATTGGCCCCGTGCGTCGCAAAGTCCATCAACGTTGCGAACGGCCGGAAATCGGGCTCTTGCTCCAAAATCACGACATTGGTGCCCGGCACGATCACCCGCTTGCCCTCGTCGGGCTCGATCCGCCCCGCGAGCAGCTTCATCAGCGTGGTCTTGCCCGCGCCATTGCGCCCGATCAGCGCCAACCGGTCGCTTGCCCCGACATAAATGTTAAGGTCGCGGAACAGCCAGCCGCTGCCTTGCACAAGACCCAAATTCTCATAGGATAGGACAGGAGCGGCCACGGGTCAGGACCTACCAAATGCGCGTTCGAGGCGTCGAAATGGCGAAGATGTCGGAGGGAAATGTCCGCCGTCGGGTAGCAGAGCTACCCGCAAGGGCATTTCGCTTCGAGATCGAAGCCATTTCGGCGTCCCCAGGATTTGGTCCATTTTGCCCATTGCGTCGTTGGCCAGCTCGGTAATATCGGCATATGACCTTCGCTTGCCGCCTCGCACTGAGCAAAATGGCCTCAAACCTCGAACGCGCATTTGGTAGGTCCTGACCCATAATGAACGGCGCGCTACAGGCCCGTTCAGCATCGTGCAAGCGCGCTCGCTGCATTGGCGCAGCGC
Organism: Sphingopyxis sp. sgz302558; assembly: GCF_057220455.1. Taxonomy (NCBI): domain Bacteria; kingdom Pseudomonadati; phylum Pseudomonadota; class Alphaproteobacteria; order Sphingomonadales; family Sphingopyxidaceae; genus Sphingopyxis; species Sphingopyxis sp. sgz302558. Next base: position 368,753 of record NZ_JBXPUZ010000002.1, read on the forward strand.
CGGGCGTGGTCCGGTGTCAGGAGAATAAAATACATGCGTAACTTGCTCATCGCCACCGCCGCTGCTGCCGCTGCTTTCCCCGCTGTTGCAATGGCGCAGGCGCAGGCCCCCGCCGACAACGCGCTCATCAGCTTTGCGGTCAGCGAAGAGGTCAAGGTGGCCCCCGACCGCGCGCAAATCGGTGCCGGTGTCACCACCAGCGCGCCGACCGCGGTCGAAGCCCTGCGCGCCAATAGCGCGGCTATGGACAAGCTGATCGCCGCGGCCAAAAAAGCGGGCATTCGCGATGGCGACATCCAGACCAGCCAGCTCAACATTTCGCCGCAATATGATTACCGGCCGCAGGAACAAGGCCAACCGCCGCGCCTAATCGGTTATCAGGCAAGCAATCAGGTCAATGTCGTCACCCGCGACATCAAGGCGCTGGGCGGCCTGATTGACGCAATGATTGCGGCGGGCGGCACCAATATCAGCGGGCCCAATTTCTACGTCGCCAACCCCGACGCGCTGCTCGACGGCGCGCGCGCGAAGGTGATGGCAAAGGCGAACGCAAAGGCGGCCGACTATGCCCGGCTGGCCGGATACCGCGAAGCGCGCCTCGTCACGCTGACCGAAGGCGGCGCCTGGATGCCCCCGCCGCAGCCGATGCCAATGATGGCGCGCGCCGAAATGGCCGACGCCAAATTCGCCGCGCCGATTCAGGCGGGCGAGGTGGGGAATACGCTGACGGTGCAGGTGCAATATCGGTTGGTGCGGTAAACGCCGAGCCGGGGTCTTCCTATTGGGCGATCGCGCTGCGCGTGGTTAGAGATGCATTTCCGGGGACATGCTCTTGCAATTCCCCGATTTTTTCTCTGCGCTGCCTTACGCACGCGCCTTTCCGAGCTTCGCGCAAAACCGCTTTCCTACACCTGCCACGATGTGCCATGACGATGGAACGCGCTCTTTCGCATCGTCCGTTCCGGTGCCAGCAGTCCGGCTTCTTGTCCTCAAGCAAGGTCCTGACCTTAAAGCGACAAAGGATACATATGGGGTTGGGGTGACGGTATCCCTTGTATCCTTAACCGCCTGCATGCTGCGATTATGGCGACGGAAGGGGATAGGGGGGGGGTGCTTCAACTTTGTGAGAATTGCGGGGGTTTTGCACGCCGCAACGCGGCAAAAGCGTTCTCTTCGTGGGTTCGTCGGAACCAAGCGTCAGGCTAAGCGGGGGAAGGGGTATAGGTAGGCGTCAATTTTCTGAAGAATCCGCCTTATTCTAACACCCCCGGCTCCCACGGCCATGGCCGCTCGCGGAACCATTTGGTGATGATATATTTGCGGCCCTTGCGAACCTTCATCCCGTGATGGAGTGTGTCGGGGTTGGGGTGCCCGTCGGCGCGCATATTGTTCCACGCGAGCAGCTTGCCCGTTTCGGGCTGGTGCATTTTGCCCGTCGCCAGAAACCGTGTTGCACCGCCTGCAGCTGGTTCGTTGAGGTAGATCATCATCGTCCAGCTGCGCTGGCCCGACACGCTGCAAAATTTTTCCCAGTCCATCCCGCCGGGGTCGAAATAGTCAGTATGGGCTTTGAATTCCTGCCCCACGTCATAGCATTGCCCCTGGATGGGTTCGCCAAAAGGCAGGGCGATACCGGCCAGATCGTGCAGCCGCTGGTTCAGCGCGATGACCACGGGGTCGCTATGGTCAAGGTCGCACGTGCTGCTGGTGCGGAATGCATCATCGCCGTTGGGGTCGGCGATGGTGGAGGGCTTGAGGTCGCGGTCGATCCGCTCGATCAGCGCGGCGCACGCGTCCGTCGACAGGAAGCGCGGCAGGATGAACTGGTCGAGCTTGGACGACGGCGCGCGGCGCATCCCCGGCACGGCGCGCAGCCGCGCCGCGGTCATGTCCGCACCCGATGGGATCAGGTCGGCGGGGGGATACGATGCGGCCATCGGCGCGGGTCTAGCGCGCACGCGGGGCGCGAACAATGCTTGACGAACGGCGGCAAACGCGCTTATCGCGCCGCCTTCGTGGCGACCATAGCTCAGTTGGTTAGAGCGCCGGTTTGTGGTACCGGAGGTCGCGGGTTCGAGCCCCGTTGGTCGCCCCATTTTTCCCCGCGTGACACGCCTGCCCTATTGCTTTATTGCACAGTCCCGTAATTTCCTTGCTTTGGCAAATGGGGGCAGCAATGACGGCGGTGTGGGACTTTCCCGATTTCGATGACCATGAACATGTCACCTGCTTTCGCGATGCGGCGAGCGGGCTGACGGCGGTCATTGCTGTCCATTCGACGCACCTTGGCCCCGGTGCGGGCGGAGTACGTTTCTGGCATTATGCCGACCGCGCCGCTGCCGTCACCGACGCGCTGCGCCTGTCGCGCGGGATGAGTTACAAAAACGCTATGGCTGGCCTGCCTATGGGCGGGGGCAAGGGCGTGATCCTGGCGGCGCCGGGGCAGGCCAAGACCCCCGAAATGCTCGCCGCCTTTGGCCGCGCCGTCGAACGGCTGGGCGGCGCTTATGTCACCGCCGAAGATGTCGGTATGACCGATGCCGACATGGTCGCCATTGCACAGCAGACGCGCCATGTCTCGGGCCTGCCGGTCGCGAGCGGGGCGGCCGGCGGCGACCCTGGGCCGCTGACCGCGCTGGGTGTTTATTTGGGCATCAAGGCCGCCATCCAGCATCACCTCGGCACCGACAGCGCGGCGGGCGTGCGCATCGCCATTCAGGGCGTGGGTAGCGTGGGCGGCGGCGTGGCGCGGCGGCTGGCGGCGGAGGGCGCGAGGCTCACACTCGCCGATGTGCATCTGGGTCGTGCCAAGGCGCTCGCGGACGAATTGGGCGCTGATCTGGCCGATTCCGCGGCGATCATGGAGGTTGATGCCGATGTCTTCAGCCCCAACGCGCTGGGCGCAATCCTGACCGAGCAGAGCATTGCCCGGCTGAAAGCCCCGATCATCGCGGGTGGCGCCAACAACCAGCTGGCGACCGCCGCCGACGGCCAGCGTGTGCACGACCGCGGTATCACCTATGCCCCCGACTATGTGATTAATGCAGGCGGCATCATCAATGTCGCGCTCGAATATCTAGGGCAAGGCAGCCGCGAAGAGGTCGAGGGCCGTATCCACCAGATCCCGGCGCGCCTCGCCAATATCTGGGCCGAGAGCAAGGCCAGCGGTACACCGGCCTCGGTGGTCGCCGACCGGATGGCGCAAAAGCTGATCGGGCGGGGTTAGGCCCGCAGCGCCGCCGCGAGCCGCGCGGCGGTGACGAACAGCCACTCACGCGCGTCCTCGGCGATCATCTCGCCGATGGCGTCGTCGAACGCGCGGCGGTCATGGCGGCTGGCATGGCCTACCATGGCCAGCAACGCTGCCTCATCATGGGTCAGGCGCGGGCAGCAGGGACGGAACACGGTCAGCGGGTCGGGCCAGACATGCGCCATGCCCGATAGCAGCAGGCGGAAACAGCTGGCGGCATTGGGGGAGCCAAGCAAGTCGACCAGCCGCGGCTGCGCATCGCCGTCCTGAGTCGATGCTAGCCCGGCAACACGAAAAGCGCGCACCAGCCGGTGCGCACACGGCGGCATACTGGCAAGCGATGGTGAGGCCAAGGCGGCGAGTTGGGGATGGGACATGCGATACACTCCTTCTGGTTTCAGCTTGTGATGCAAATGCGAATAAGTCGCAATAAGTAATATCGAGCAATGTCTTGCTTTATGTTAGTTAGGCAACTAACGATAAAGCGACTCGAACGCAGGAGACTTTTGCTATGGCCCTCGTCAATCGCCGCATGCTGCTTATCACTGGCGGTGCGGCCGCCGTCGTGACCGCTGGGACGGGAACGCTCGCCTGGTGGCCCGGAACGGCGAGCGCAACCCAGCCGTGGCGCGATGCAGGCAAAGCGCTGGGCGACCCGCGCCTCGACGCGCTGGCCTACGCCATCCTCGCGCCCAATCCGCATAACCGCCAGCCGTGGCAATATCGACTGATTGACGAAGACCGCATCGATATCAGCTGCGATCTGTCACGCCGCTTGCCGCAAACCGATCCGTTCGACCGGCAGATTGTCGTCGGGTTCGGCTGCATGATCGAGTTGCTGGTTATGGCTGCAGCGGCGAAGGGCTACTCCAGCGTCGTTACGCTGTGGCCCGATGGTGAACCCCAACCGCGTCTGGATGCACGCCGTGTGGCCAGCGTCCAGCTGATCCGCAATCCCGCCGAAAGGCCCGACCCGCTGTTCGAACATGCGCTGGCTCGGCGGTCGACCAAGGAGGTTTACAGTGTGAAACCGGTAACAGCTGACGCCCTAGGGCGGTTGGTCGGCGAGCCGGTAGCGGGAGGCGTGGTGGCTGGTGGATCGGTTGATCCGGCCAGCATTGCAGCACTGCGCGAACTGACGTGGGAGGCGTGGATGGCCGAATATCGCGACGCGGCGATGCGCCGTGAAAGCATCGACCTGATGCGCATTGGCAACGCCGAGATTGTGGCCAACCCCGATGGGATCGAGCTTGGTGGTCTGTTCATGGGGTTGGGGAAGATGACCGGGGTGATCACCCGCGAAACGCTCGATACCCCCGGCACAACCGCATTTCAGCAGGGCATCGACATGTTTAAACCGATCATGGGGTCGGCGCAGGGCCATGTCTGGCTGGTCACGCCGGGGAACAGCCGCGCCGAACAGATTGCCGCCGGGCGCCGCTGGGTGCGGATGAATTTGCAGGCGCAAGCGCTGGGCATCGCTATTCATCCGCTGAGTCAGGCTTTGCAGGAGACCAAGGCCATGACCGGGCCCTACGCCGAGGTGCACGAACGGCTGGGCGCACGCGATGGCGCTGTGGTGCAGATGCTGGCGCGCATCGGCTATGCGCTCTTTCCCGAACCCACGCCCCGCTGGCCACTCAAAACCCATTTGGTCGCAGCATGACTTTATCCGCCGATCAGGGCGCGCGTCTTGTCGCACTGCTAACCGATATTGCCATCATCAACCAGCTGACCTCGGCGGCGGCGACGCGCGTACTGGCGCCGCAGCTGGGGCTGAGCGAATATAGTCTGCTGAACCACATGGTCCGGCGCGGCGACGGCGAGACGCCCACGCGGTTGGCGCGCGCATTTCAGGTCAGCAAGCCATCGATGACCGCAACCATCGGGCGCCTTGCGGGCAAAGGCCTGGCGCGGGTCGAGGATGATGCTGCCGACGGCCGGTCGAAGCGGCTGCGCATTACGGATGCCGGGAAATCCGCCCACGCCGACGCGCGACAGCGGTTGGCATCGCTGCAAGGCGAACTGTTCGGCGGTTATGATATTGCCGCGCTGCTCGATCACGCCGATGCGTTGGCGGACTTGCGGGCGCACCTAGATGCCCAGCGCAACCTGCGCGATGGCCTTGCCTGACTCGCCAGCATGGCGCATCACACGCCGTGCGCATCATCTATCTTGTTGGCGGTTGGCTCGCACTGATTGCGGGCGGCATCGGTATCTTCGTTCCGCTGTTGCCAACGGTTCCGCTGGTGATCCTTGCGGCCTATTGCTTTGCGCGCTCATCACCGCGGCTGGAGGGTTGGTTGATCGAGCATCCCCGCATGGGGCCACACATCGTAGCATGGCGCGAACGCGGCGCGATCAGCCGTAGGGGCAAGCTGGGTGCATTGGCGGCGTTTCTGGCGGGTATCACTGTCAGCCTGATGTTTGCGCCATGGCCATGGCCGCTGGCACCGGTGCTGGCGGCCAGCATTTGCCTACCATGGCTATGGTCGCGCCCCGATGCCTAGAATCACTGGACCGCGCACAGTGGCTCGCATAAAGACGCGTGCCTGATATGCACGCCTATGCCAATCCCACCCGGTTTCTGCGCATCGCCCGTCCGCTGACCATCTGGTTTGCGGGCCTGGGTTTGGGGCTGGTGCTGATTGGCGCATGGGCCGGGCTTACTCAAACGCCGGCCGACTATCTGCAGGGGGAAACCGTCCGTATCCTTTATGTGCATGTCCCCGCCGCTTGGCTTGGGATGGGCGGCTGGACGGCGCTAGCGATTAGCGGATTGGTACAGCTGGTCTGGCGGCATCCGCTCGCCGGGATCGCGGCGAGGGCTATTGCCGTGCCGGGGATGTTGTTCACCGCGCTGTGCCTGATCACGGGCTCCATATGGGGCAAGCCCACTTGGGGCACTTGGTGGGAATGGGACGGGCGGATGACGTCGATGCTTGTGCTGTTGTTCCTCTATGCCGGATTCATCGCGCTGGCGAACAGCGATAATGGCAATGGTCGTGACGGCGGTTCAATCTCTCGCGGCGCGGCCATTTATGCGCTGGTCGGCGCGATCAATATCCCGATCATCAACCGCAGCGTAGTGTGGTGGAACAGTTTGCACCAAGGACCCAGTATCACGGTGCGTGGGTCCAGCATCGATGGCGAAATCCTGTGGCCACTTGGCTTCACGGTCGTGGGCTTTTCGCTGTTGTTCGGGGCGATTGTGCTGATGCGCATGCGCGCACAGATAGCCGCGAACCGCGTCAGCGCCCGGTTGCGGCGGCTGGCCGATGAGGAGCCGCTGCCCGCATGAACGATCAGTGGGATTTTGTAATTGCCGCCTATGTCCTGACTGCACTGCTCACAGTGGCCGTGCTGGGAACGAGTTGGCGCGCCATGCGTCAAGCAGAGCAGCGCGCCGATGCGCTGAAGCGGGAGCGCGAATGAAAGCGAAACATCAGCGGTTGGTATTGGCTTCGCTGGCGGCGGTGGCGGTAGCGGGCGCCGGCCTGCTCGCGGCCGGGGCTCTGCGCGATGAAGCGGCCTATTTCCGTACGCCGAACGAAGTGCGCGCCGGGCAGGCGGCAGTCGGTGAAGCCATGCGGCTGGGCGGCATGGTACAAAAGGGCAGCATTCAGCGCCTGCCCGACGGCGTGTCGATCCGCTTTGTTGCCACCGACGGCAAAGCCAGTCTGCCGGTTGAGTTCACCGGCATCGTCCCCGACCTGTTCAAGGAAGAATCGGGCATGGTCGCGGATGGCGAGCTGCGCGCTGACGGCACATTTGTCGCGACGCGTATCCTGGCCAAGCATGACGAGCGTTATATGCCGCCGCAGATGGGCGACATTCCCAAGGATGCGGGCAAAAGCGTCACCGAGCCGACCGCATGATTGCTGAAATTGGCCACGCCCTGCTGTGGTTGGCGGCGGCGCTCGCCTGCCTTGCGCTGCTGGCGGGGGCCCTGCATTTGCGTGTGCCCAAGCCTGAGTTGGCAGCGCTGGTGCGCCCGGCGATGGTGGCGCAAGGCGTTTTGACCCTTCTGTCTTTCGCGCTGCTGATGGCGCTGTTCATCCGCAGCGACATGTCTGTCGAGCTGGTTGCGCGCAACAGCCACAGCCTTAAGCCCATGATTTTCAAGGTAGCGGGTACCTGGGGTAATCATGAAGGCTCGATGCTGCTGTGGCTGACCATTTTGGGTTTGTCGGGCGGATTGGTAGCGCTGTTTGAAAAGCGGCTGCGCGATGACACGCTGATCGCTACGCTGACTGCGCAGGCGGCACTTAGCCTTGGTTTCTTTGCCTTCCTGCTGTTTTCGTCCAACCCATTCAATCGCCTGCCGGTCGCGCCGCCCGATGGCGCGGGGCTAAACCCGCTGTTGCAGGACATTGGCTTGGCCTTTCATCCGCCGACGCTCTACATCGGCTATGTCGGCCTGTCGGTAGCGTTCAGCTTTGCCGTCGGCGCGCTGATCACGCGCGAAATTGGCCCCAATTTCGCTCGCGCGATGCGGCCGTGGGTGCTGGGCAGCTGGATTTTCCTGACACTGGGCATCACAGCAGGCAGCTATTGGGCCTATTATGAGCTGGGCTGGGGCGGTTGGTGGTTCTGGGACCCGGTCGAAAATGTGAGCCTGATCCCCTGGCTTGCAGGCGCGGCCCTGCTCCATTCCGTCAGCGTGACGGCGACGCGCGACGCGCTGCGCGCTTGGACGGTGATGCTGGCAGTGGTTGCCTTTTCCATGTCGATGCTGGGCACCTTCATTGTTCGGTCGGGGCTGCTGACCAGTGTGCACAGCTTTGCCGTCGACCCGGAACGCGGTGCATTTTTGCTGGCGCTGATGGCGATTTATATTGGCGGCGCGCTGACGCTATTCGCCTTGCGAGCCGGATCGCTGGCCGAGGGGAAGAAGTTTGCGTTGCTCAGCCGCGAGGGCGCGTTGGTGGCGAACAACCTGTTGCTGACCGTAATACTTGCGGTGGTGCTGCTGGGCACCCTCTATCCGATTGTCGCCGAAGCGATGGGTGAGAAGGTGTCGATTGGCCCACCCTATTACAATGCTGTCACCGGTCCGATTGCGCTGATCCTGTTCAGCCTGATGGTAATGGGTCCGCTGCTGAAGTGGCGGCGCGATGATGGCAGTGTACTGCTGGCGCGGTTGCCGGCTATGGTTGCAGCGGCGATGTTGGTGCTGGCAGCGCTGATTGTATTTGGTGGCAGCGTGGGTGTTCTGCCCTTGCTGGGCATGGTCGTCGCGGCGTTTGTTGCGGTGGGCAGCATCGCGCCACTATGGAAACGCAACCTGCGCCGCACGCCGCTAACCATTTGGGGGATGGTCATCGCGCATCTGGGCATCGCGGTGGGGCTCGCCGGAATGGCTGCCGAGCGAGCCTTCATCCAGGAACGGCTGGTCGCGGCCGCACCGGGGGATGTCATTGCCGTTGGCCCATATAAAGTTCAGTTTGTCGGCGTGAAGCCAGCGGCGGGGTCGAACTGGACAGCGGTTGACGCCGAACTGAGAGTAATTTCGCCCGGTGGCATTGACCGCGTGCTCCGGCCGCAGGCGCGCGACTATCCCGGGCTGATGGGCGGCGCGCCGGTCGAGACCAAAGAAGCCGATTTTATCACGTTGGCGGGAGGGCATCTGTTTGCCAATATCGGGCAGGCAGTAAGTAGCCAGGGGCCAACGCGGTACCAAATTGCCGTAAAGTGGATGCCGCTTGTCTATTGGATCTGGATCGGCGGCGGCATGATCGCTCTGGGTGGAACGCTGGCGATGTTGGGCCGCGCGCAGTTGTTCGACCGGTGGAAGCGCCGACGTCGCGCCAAGGCAGAGGCGCGTTTCGCGTGAAGCGGCGTTGGCTCCTCTTTGCTCCGCTGGCGATTGTGTCGCTGTTGTTCGGTATGTTCATCTATCGGCTGGCGACCCCCGAGGACAAGTTGATCCAGTCGCGCTGGATCGATCAACCCATGCCGCTATTCGACCTGCCACCGGCGACGGCAGGAATACCTGGACTGAAGAGCAGCGATCTGGCTGATGGGCGACCGCGCCTGATCAATGTGTTTGCCAGCTGGTGCATCCCGTGCAAGGCCGAAGCGCCGCAATTGGAGGCTTTGGCGCGCGCAGGCGTTCCCATCGATGGTATCGCCATTCGCGACCGTCCAGAGGATGTAGCGGCTTTCCTGGCTGAAACCGGCAATCCGTTCCAGCGCATCGGTGCTGACATGCAGAGCAGCGTCCAAATCGCGCTAGGGTCTTCGGGCGTGCCCGAGACCTTTCTGGTCGACGGAAAGGGCATCATCCGCGAGCAGATCCAGGGCATTATCACCCCTGAAATGGTGCCCGAGATTCAGCGCAAGCTGGAGGCGATGCGGTAATGCGTTGGCTGCTGCTTTTGCTCATGGCTTTGGTGGCTGCGCCGGTCGCTGCACAAGACCGCCTCCCGCCCGCGCCGTTGGCCTACAAACAGCTTGATGATCCCGCGCAGGAGGCCAAGGCCAAGGCGCTGATGGACGAGCTGCGCTGTCTGGTGTGCCAAGGCCAGTCGATTGCAGACAGCGACGCGCCGCTGGCCGGCGACATGCGGCACGAGGTGCGTAGCAAGATTGCGGCGGGCGAAAGCCCCGACGCGATCCGCAAATGGTTGATCGCGCGCTATGGCAACTGGGTGACCTATAATCCGCCATTTGCGAGCGCGACCTGGTTCTTGTGGGTCGGACCATTGCTGTTCCTGCTGGCGGGGCTGTGGCTGGCGCGAAGTCGTTTTCGTCAAAGTGACGACGGTGCGGAGGAGCGGCCATGATCTGGCTTTGGCTACTTGCAGCAGCGGTGCTGACCGCCGGGCTGATGCTGTGGCTGGGCCGCATTCCAAGGGCGTCGAGCACTGTGCCTGCTGCGGCACTGATGCTGGGGTTGGCGGGATACGCACTGTACGGCTCGCCCGAACTGCCTGGCAAGCTGGCGGCGACTACGAGCGCGGCCGAAGGCTTTGGCGAGACCATCGAGAGCAACCAGGGCCAAATGCGCGAACGCTTTGGTGAGGCAGGGCAGTGGCTCGGGATCGCCGATGCGATGGCGCGACGAAATCGGCATGACCTCGCCATCAAGGCGCTGGAAGGCGGGCTAAAACAATATCCAGACAACATCGATCTTTGGGTTGCGCTCGCCAATGCCTATGTCGAGCATGGCGGGGGTATGATGACCCCGGCGGCGGCGCTAGCGTTTGACGAAGCCGCCAAGCGCGGTCCGGATCACCCCGCGCCACCATTCTTCGCCGGACTGGCAATGGCGCGTGGGGGGGACTTGGCCGGAGCGGAGGCGGTGTGGAACCAGTTGCTCGCGCGCTCGCCCGCTGACGCGCCGTGGCGCAGTGATTTGGAAGCGCGGTTGGCGCAACTGCGCGCGATGCGCACGCCGCAGCCGCCACCTCCCGCTAGCGCGGCACCATAGAGCGCCATTTTTGCCGCTTTCGCGGTCCGTTGGCTTGGTTTAAGGCGCGCCGATGGCCAGCGAGTCGCACTCAGCACCCATGGGCGCCAGCGCGTCGGCCGACGGGCAGGACCATCACCGCGACGGCTTTGCTAAGCTCGCCATCGGGTCGGTGGGCGTGGTGTTCGGTGACATCGGCACCAGCCCGCTGTACGCCTTCCGCGAAACCTTTTCCGGCCATCATCCAATCGAGCCAGACCAGTTGCACATCGTCGGCGTCCTGAGCCTGGTTTTCTGGTCAATGATGCTGGTGGTGACGTTCAAATATGTCCTGACCATCATGAAGGCCGATAATAAGGGTGAAGGCGGGTCACTGGCGTTGCTAGCGCTGATCAACCGCCAGTCCGAAGGCGCGCGCTGGTCGTGGCCGATTGTGATGCTCGGGGTATTCGCGACCGCGTTATTCTACGGGGATTCCATGATCACCCCGGCTATGTCGGTATTGTCGGCGACCGAGGGGCTGAGCTATGTCGACGAAGGCTTCCGCGCCTATATCATCCCGATCGCGCTCGCCATTTTGATCGCACTATTTGCGATCCAGTCGCGCGGGACCGCGAAGGTGGGGGCATTTTTCGGCCCGATTATGATTGCCTATTTCACCATGCTGGCGGTGCTGGGCGTGATGCATATCGTGGGCAATCCGGCGATCATATTCGAGACGCTAAACCCGGTAAATGCGCTGCGGTTTTTCTATTATGATGGCTGGACGGCATTTGTCGCGCTGGGCGCGGTGGTGCTGGCGGTGACAGGGGCTGAGGCGCTTTATGCCGATATGGGCCATTTCGGACGCGCCCCCATTGGAACGAGTTGGCTCGCGTTTGTGCTGCCCTGCCTGATGCTCAACTATATGGGGCAGGGGGCAATGGTCCTGGGCGCTGATACTGCCGAAGCCGCCCGCCTTATCAAGGACCCCTTTTTCCTGATGATGCCCGATGATTGGCGCATTCCAGTGGTGGTGTTGGCGCTGCTCGCTACCATCATCGCCAGCCAGGCGGTGATTTCGGGTGCCTTTTCGTTGACGCAGCAGGCGATCCAGCTGGGCTTCATCCCGCGCATGCGGGTCGAGCACACCAGCGCATCGGCGGCGGGGCAAATCTATATCCCGCTGGTGAACTGGTTCTTGATGGTCATGGTGGTGGTGTTGGTCGTGTCGTTCGGATCGTCAAGCAATCTGGCGGCGGCCTATGGTATTGCGGTTACCGGCGCAATGTTCATCGACACATGTCTGGTCAGCGTCGTATTGATTACTCTTTGGCGCTGGCCGTTGTGGAAAGCGCTGCCGGTGCTCGCCGTGTTTTTCATCGTCGATGTCGCCTATTTCGGTGCAAACCTGCTCAAGGTACCCGATGGCGGCTGGGTACCATTGGTCATCGGCTTGATCATCTTCACCCTGCTGACCACCTGGTCGCGCGGGCGCAAGTTGATGCATCAGGAAATGGCCGAAGGCGTCATGCCCATCCCGATGTTCATCGGTTCGGCAGCCAAAAGCGCTACGCGCGTGCCGGGGACTGCGGTGTTCATGACCTCCTCTTCGGACGGAGTGCCGCACGCGCTGCTGCATAATTTGAAACATAATAAGGTGCTGCACGAACGCATCATTTTGCTGACGATCAAGGTGTCCGATGTCCCCTATGTCGACAATGACAAGTGCCAGGAGCTTGAAGATATGGGCGAGGGGTTCCACCGGCTGATTCTGCATTATGGCTTTATGCAGCCGGTCGATGTGCCCGCCGCGCTGGCACAGGTTCAGGGCTGCGGCGCGCAGTTCAAGATGATCGAGACCAGTTTCTTTCTGTCGCGCCAGACATTGATCGCCTCACCCACCCCGGGCATGCCAATCTGGCGCGAAAAACTGTTCGCGTGGATGCTGCGCAATTCGGAAAGCGCGATGGAGTATTTCCGCCTACCAACCAACCGGGTGGTCGAATTGGGCAGTCAGGTGGCCATTTGAGGTGCCGGTCCGATTCTAGCCATTTTGGTTGAAACAGGGCGAAACCGTTTGAAACCCGACGTCTGGCTTGCGATGACAGTTATAGGGTGCAGTAAGAATTGTTGATGCCAATTCCTTCCCGCGCAGTCGGAGGGCGCAAGCCGCATGTCGGATAAGGGCAGTATCCCGATTGCGACGATAGAACAGCAGCGGCCATATTTGCTGTTTTTGGCCGGTGAAGGCCGGCGTCTGGACCGGGCTACGCTGGAACCAGAGTTTCGGCGCATGGGGCTTAACCCGCGCGGAGGTGTTCCGAGTACAGCGGATTGCTCAGGACTCTTTGTCGATCCGCCGCTGGAAGTCGGCTTTGCCAGTCAACGAGCGCTTGCCGGACCAGCACGGCCGGATTTGGCCGAGCTTAACAACGTGGTCGATACCCGGCGGGTGCTGGCATGTGTGCCACTGAATCTGTCCACAGGTGACCGGGTCTCGTGCGGCCGGGAATTGTTCAAACTGGCAGTACTGTTGATCGACTTATGCAGTGCCGACCAGATTTACTGGTCGCCGGCTGGCTTATGGTCTGACGCAAGGCAGTTTCAGGCAGCGGTCACCGAAATGCTGACCAGCGGCATGCCGCCCGTGCTCCATGTCGTGGCCTTTCACCCCGCCACGAACGGGACTGGCGTGCAAACGCAAGGCTTGGCCCATTTCGCGGGACAGGAACTGGTCGCGACCGAAGCAGCCGGGTTGGACCGGGCCGGGTTGCTGCGACGCGTAGCGCGGCTGGCGATCGACATCATGATCAATGGGGCGGTCCAGGCGCCGCGCAGCTTTCCCGGCCTGGTCGAGGGCGAACGAATTAGGATGAGGCCCGATGGTGGCACCGTATATGTGACGATTTTGGCGGAATGACCGGGCGGCGCTGGCACCAGCGAACGGCATGTCCGGATGGATTTCAGCGCCATCACCTCATCCCGCTGGAACTAACCCGTAGAGCGCAATTGGCGGCGATGTTTACGGCGCTGGAGGCCGATGGGCTGCGGCTTGGCCGCTTTGCCGAAAACGGCTTGCACCTGCCCGCGCGCGAGGTCGATGCCGTCGCCCTCGGGCATGCGCTTCACCGTGGGCCGCATCCGGCCTACACCGATGTGGTGGCGGCGCGGCTTGAGGCCATTCGCATGGGTTCTTGTTTGGGCAAGGCCGAGGGCCGGTGGGCGACTGTGGACCGCATCCGGACGCTGCAGGCGGCGCTGCGCCGGGCGCTGACCGATCGGCACAGCCAGCATCTGTGGCTCAACCGGCGCGATCCGATGCGGCTGTTCGCGGATCGCGCCTATCTGGACGCGGCAATCGCGGCGATGTTCGGAGAAGGCTAAAAGGTCCGGACTTTGGCCTGCAGCTGTGCCCAGGCCTCGCGGTATTCACCCTCCAGCTTGGCCACGAAATCGGCGACGCTTCCCACCTGTTTGACTGCGCCGATGCCCTGGCCCGATCCCCAGATGTCCTTCCACGCCTTTTTGTCTGTGTTGCCGCCCGACCCGAAATCCATCGTCTTGAGGTCGCCTTCGGGCAGATTGTCGGGGTCCATGCCGGCAGCCTCGATTGAGCTGCGCAGGTAATTGCCGTGCACGCCGGTGAACAGGCTGGAATAAACGATGTCGGCGGCGCGCCCTTCGGTAATCGCGTCTTTATAGCCCTCGACGGCGTTAGCCTCGGTCGTGGCAATGAAAGCGCTGCCGATATAAGCAAGGTCGGCACCGCACGCCTGCGCCGCGAGCACCGAGCGGCCGTGCGCAATCGCACCCGATAGCGCGACCGGTCCATCGAACCATTCGCGGATTTCCTGTACCAGCGCAAAGGGCGACTGCGTGCCGGCATGGCCGCCGGCACCGGCAGCGACCGGGATCAGGCCGTCGGCACCCTTTTCCACAGCCTTGCGTGCGAAGCGATCGTTGATGACGTCATGAAGCGTGATTCCGCCCCAGCGATGCACCGCATCGTTGAGTTCCACCTGAGCGCCCAGCGAGGTGATGGTGATCGGCACCTTCCATTTTTCGCAGGTGGCAAGGTCGGCCATCAACCGGTCGTTCGAGCGATGGACGATTTGGTTGACTGCATAGGGGGCCGAAGGGCGATCGGGATTGTCGCGGTCCCACGCGGCCAGTTCCTCCGTAATGCGGTGCAGCCATTCGTCGAGCTGCGCCTGCGGGCGCGCGTTGAGCGCTGGGAAACTGCCGACAATACCCGCTTTGCACTGCGCAATGACCAGATCCGGCCCCGAAACGATGAACAGCGGCGAACCAATAACGGGCAGGCGCAGACGGTCGAAAATGGGGGGCAGGGCCATGGCAGCATTCTCCGCAAGGGCAGGGTAGGACAAGGTTCACCTTAACGTAAAGGGAAGGCGGCGCAAGCGCCAATAGCACCGCCGCATTACGCAGCAAGCAGCGGAAATTATCGCCCGATTTTGCTGCAAAAGTCGCTGCATCTTTAGCTCCCGGTAACCTTAATCTGCTTAATTCGGCAGCGAAAACGACGGTCGCGGGTGTGGTCGCGGGCCGGGACCAAGTCAGGACGAAGCGGAAAACAGTGCGCGGATTGCTGCGAAATTTTACCGGCCAAGCGGCGGACGTGACCGAAGCGCCGCTGCGCGCCGGCGGCAATGCCGTGGTGCGCGCCGGCGACGATGCCCGGCGGCTGGCGCTGCTGGATGATTTTGAGGAAGCGGGAATTGGCTGGATATGGGCCAGCGATGCCGAGGGACGGCTGATCTACCTGTCGGCCAGCGCGGCGGAAAAGCTTGGCCAGCCCCTCGAGGCACTGCTCGCACAGCCGCTGACGGCGCTGTTTGAAAGCGACACGCAAAATCCCGATGGGCTGACGGGCCGCCCGCTGAATTTCCAGCTCGCCGCCCGCAACCGCATCACCGACATGGTGGTCCGCTTTGTGCCCGGAACGAAGCGCGAAGCCGAGCGTCAAACCTGGTGGTTGCTCACCGGGCTGCCCAAGCTGGATGCCAGCGGCAATTTTGTCGGCTATCGCGGCAGCGCCCGCGACGTGACGATCGAATATGAGCGCAAGCTGGAGGACAGTCGCCTCGCCGAATATGACTCGCTGACGGGACTTGCCAATCGCCACCGCATGAACCGCAAACTCGACAGCCTGCTCGCCAGTTTCAAGGCGGCGCGGCGATCGTGTGCGGTGATGATGCTGGACCTTGACCGGTTCAAGGCGGTCAACGACACGATGGGGCACCCAGCGGGCGACGCGCTGCTCAAGCAGGTGGCGCAGCGGCTGACCAGCATTGTCGGCAAGCGCGGCGAGATCGGCCGGTTGGGCGGCGACGAGTTTCAGATCATCCTGCCCGATGTCGATGACCGCGGCACGCTGGGCGAGCTGGCCGCCAAAATTGTCCAGCTGGTGTCGCAGCCCTATCCGATTGACGGCAAGCAAGCGATGATCGGCACGTCGGTGGGTGCCGCCATCGCCCCCTATGACGGCGACACGCGCGAGGAACTGATCCGGAATTCGGACCTGGCGCTGTACGCCGCCAAAAATGGCGGGCGCGGACAGTATCGGTTTTATTCGAGCGATCTGAAGGATGAAGCGGAGGAGCGGGCGCAGCTGCTCGACGATCTGCGCACCGCGCTGGAAAAGGGCGAGCTTGACCTGTTTTACCAGCCGGTGGTCCGCATCGAGGACAATCTGGTAGTCGGTTGCGAGGCGCTGATGCGCTGGGAGCATCCCGAGCGCGGGCCGGTTAGCCCCGGCATTTTCATCCCCATCGCCGAGGAAACCAATTTGATCGCGCCGCTGGGCGAATGGGCGCTGCACCGCGCCTGCGCCGATGCGGTCCGCTGGCCCGAAGCGGTGCGCGTTGCGGTGAATGTGTCGGCAGTGCAGTTTGCCAACGCCGACTTTGTCGAAACGGTGCGGCAGGCGCTGACAGAAAGCGGGCTGACCCCCGACCGGCTGGAGCTGGAACTGACCGAATCGGTGCTGCTGGGTGACAGCGAAACGATTGCCGACACGTTCAAGGCGCTGAAGGCGCTGGGGGTGCGGCTGGCGCTGGATGACTTCGGGACAGGCTTTTCGTCGCTGAGCTATTTGCGCTCGGCGCCGTTCGACAAGATCAAGGTCGACCGCAGTTTCGTCAACGACGCGGTGCAGGCCGATCAGAACAGCGCCAAAATCATCGCCGCGATCGTCGGTCTGGCCGATGCTCTGGGCATGGAGACCACAGTCGAAGGCGTCGAGGCGTTTGACCAGCTTGAGGTGATCCGCGGCAAGGGTGCGAAATTCGTCCAAGGCTTTCTTTATTCGCGCCCCATGCCGCTGTCCGAGTTGGAGCAGTGCATGGAAACGGGCGCACTGCGCATCGCGCCGAGCGGCCCCGACAAGTTCCGTTCCGAACGCCGCACCGTGTTCCTGCGTATCGGCGTGATCCACGAGGATCATCGCTATGACGCCATCCTGCGCGACCTGTCCAAGACCGGCGCGCGGATCGAGGGGCTGGTCGGCGTGCCGGTGGGCACCGACCTGGTGCTCGACCTGGGCGGTGGCCAGCTGGTCGTGTGCACCGTCAGCCGTAGCAAGGATGCCGAAATCGGCGTCGAATTTGAAACTGCGCTGATCAGCGACGGCGCCGGCGGGCTGTGCACCCGCTTTCGCATCTCGCCCTATGCCCTTGCGGCCGCCGCGCTCGGCAGCGAAGAGCGGGCAAGCAAGCCCAAATTCATGTCGGTCGACATCGGGTCGTTGCGGGCGGGTTAAGCCGCTGCCAACCCAAAATATTCGCCCCGTTTTGCTTTGGCAGCGGTACGCAGGGTCGCCAGATGGCTCGCTTCGGCCGCATCCAAAACGGCCTGTTCATCATCGGCGAGTGTCCGCCAATACCCTTTGCTGCCAAATTCGCCTTCCGCTTCGCCAGCGAAATCGGGCGTCGGCGGGAAATTGGTGACCCAGCATTGCTGACGGCCATCCCACCACATCTTCAGTTGATCGGCCTGTTTCGCGACGGCCTCTTCATAGGAGAGGTCGGCCGGCGAATCGTCGGAAATCTGCGCAACTTCACTCGCGATCGGCGTTACGCCGACAATTTGCGCCAGCCGGTCGGGTGCAGCGACGCGCGCGGCGAACCATTGTTCGAGCAGGTCGGTCATTGCGGTGGCAAAATCGCCATGGGCAAAGAGGTCGAGGAAGCTGGCCCAGTCCGACGCGGCAAGCTGTGCCAGCCGCGCGTCGAGGGTAACGGCGGGCGTTTCCACCATGCGGTCGAGCCGCGCCAGCATGGCGAGGCCGGATTGTACATGATGCCGCCGCCGCGTGACACGCTGGGTGCCGGCGTCAGCGTCGATGGTGCGTTCCCAGCTCTCCTCCGTGCCAAACAGCGCGCGGTCGAGCATCGCATCTTCCAGCCGCGCGCGGGCAATCAGCACCGCCGCCGCCCAGCCAATCGCCAGCGCCGCGCCGTCAGCACGGTGCCGCAGATCGTGCGCGGCGCGCGGCGACATGCCAACCTGTTTTGCGGCCAGTGTGACAGAGCCGGTGGCGGCCAGATGGCCGAGGAAATCGGCCTGCAGCGCGGGGGTCCAGTGATAGCTGGCGGGCGCGGGGATGTCGGTTGGAGGGGAGAGGGATTCGAGCATGGGTTCATCCTTTGTGGTTTAGGAAACCGGACAGGATGAACCATATTGGTTTGATGTAGGAAAGGGTTTTTTTCGGGACGAAAGGTAGGTCGGGTTTTGGGTGGGTTGCTGCCGCTAGCGTCTCAGCCGGAAGCGCGGACAAACTGGCTCGCGAACTTCACATTGTAGGCGTGGAACTCACCGTCTGGCGTGACAACCAAACCAGTAATGTTTGAACGTTGAAACGTGTCCTCATTAGCGTGATCATTTATCCTTAGACTTACTGTGAGTGCGCCATCTTCCTCTCCTACCAGTTTGTAATCGTAATCGACAGTCTGGCCAAAGCAGGAGACTTCCCCACCACTGACGATTAGCTCGACCGATGAGTCATCCGCATCTACCCAGCGCCCCTGCATTTGCGCCGGGAGCGGTACTTCGCGCAGCGATTGTTCCATGATCAGCGACACCCTGAAGCGATAAAGATATCGAAATCTATAACGTCGGCAACGGGGTCGTTTCGAGCAATTCCGCTTTCGGCCAGATTGGCGCGATAGCTGCCATTCCAGTTTTAGGGGCCCGCATGACCATGCCGAACGACCGGAAGGGGGTGGAAAGCGGACGTTCACACCTAGTCGCTGGTCGAACCGGCAATGATGGTGAGCTTCTGTTGGGCCGGGATGTAGATGCTGAACAGGAAGACTCCCCACCATTCCATTCCTGCCTCAAAGTAATCCGATACCTCTGGAAGCTTCGGGCTAGTCCAATCGCATATGTCGCCCTTGTGCGTCGGCGGGAGGATGAAGTCTCTTATCTCCTCGAAGACGGACTGAATCTCGCTTGGCCGCCCGTTAAGCCCGTAGGGTGAATTTGAGAAGGCATAAGCAAACTCGCCTCCCGCACCAGCCTCTGGGACCGGGGCTCCTCCTGACATGATCTTCACGTGGTCTAGCTCCTTGAGCTTCGGGTTGTGCAACTGGGTCCCGTCAGCGGTCGTGTAGTCGCCGATCTTCAGCAGCATTCCGCTTTCCAGATCATACCACTCCCCGAAAAATGACCGTTCTCGCAGCCGCCTGCACCCCAATGTGCGCAGTCTCTCAGCGTCGAAGTGGCGAGCGTCGAACAATGCCTGCGACATCGCTGAGAGGACATCCTCCTCTGTGCTGCCTGCGTCTTCGAACACAGCAAAATCGAGTGCGCCCAACATCTTTCGATAGCGCTTGAAGGCGGGCGGGAGCTTCTCCATCGGTCGCATTGAGACACTAAACGCCAATGACGGAATGTCGGCAATGGGGTCGTTTCGAGCAATTCCGCTTTCGGCCAGATTGGCGCGATAGCTGCCACTCCAGTTTTAGGGTCCCGCATGACCATGTCGAACGACCGGAAGGGGGTGGTTAGCTGAATGGCGGCTCCTAAGTTCAGCCTTGCGCTCACACCGCTTCAACTTTCGGCGCACGGTATAAGCATTGCGAAGCCGCCCGGTTGGGTGGCATCAGCCAGTCGGCCAGCGGGATCAGCGGTACGGGCAGCCCCAGCGCAAAGAGCACAAGCGCCAGCACTGCGGTGCCGATCCTGCGTGCGGCACTCACAGCATGGATATCCATTGCAGCGCCTCCTCGGTCGTCTTCTCGATAAGCTCGATGCGATAGCCATCCGGATCCTCGATGAAGGCGATGACCTCGCGCTTGTCGCCCTTGAGCGGACCGGCGGGGCGAACCACCCTGACCCCGGCGGCGCTGAGTGCGGCTACCGCCCGGTGAATATCCGCAACACCCAGAGCGATATGGCCCCAGGCGTTGCCGAGGTCATAGTCCGCGGCACCCCAGTTATGGGTGAGCTCAATCACGGCCGTGCTGCTCTCGTCCCCGTAACCCACGAAGGCGAGGGTGAACTTGCCCTCCGGGAAATCCTTGAGCCTGAGCAGGCGCATTTCCAGCAGCCCGACATAGAAGTCGAGACTGCGGCCGAGATCGCGCACACGGATCATAGTGTGCAGCAAGCGCGGCTGGCCAAGCAGGCCAGTCGCGGGCGCGCCGGGAGCGGGTGCCTCCTGAAGCTCGGTGGTCATCACAGCCCCTCCAGCCCCTGCGGCGAACCGAGGAAGTCGCACTTGCCGAGCGGGACGCCGAGGCTTCGGAGGATCGCGTAGGTGATCGAGGTGTGGAACAGGCAGTTCGGCACGGCAAAGCCGAGCAGATAATCCGCTCCGTCAGCTTCGACCGGCCGTCCGCCAAAGGCAAAGGTGACGCGGCGGCGCTCCGCCCCCGCATAGGCGGACCCGTCCGTCGCAGCTAGGAAGCGCAGGGTTGCGGCGATGCGGCCGCGCAGGGAAGCGATACTGTCTTCGTCATCCGCGAAGGAAGGCGCTGGCGTCGCCGTTAGCCGCGCGGCGGCGTTCTTGGCGAGGTCGCAGGCGATCTGGACCTGCCGGACAAGCGGATACATGTCGGGATACAGGCGCGCGGCAAGGATCGCCTCGTCTTCTGCGGTGTGCTCCGCAGCGGTCGCCAACAGGGCATCGAGCCGTTCGAGATGATGGAGAAATACGGCGCGCATCAGCGCAGGAGTAGCAATCGCCATGGTTATGATCCTTTTGCGCAAAGGGGCCTTACCCGGTTGCGGCCGGCGCATGGGGCGATGCGCCGGCCGCGCGGGGGTCAGCCGAAGAACTGCGAGTTCACCCCACGGCTTGCCTCAGCGACCAGCGCCGCATCGAAAATGCGGGTGGTGTAGGCGACATTCAGCCCTGCGGTTTCGGTCGGGAAGTAGTCAGTGACGAAGCGCGTCGCGTTTTCGAGCGTGTCGAACGCGTAGAAGCCCCCGACCGACTGGGTGTGCACGCCCGATAGCCACGTCTTGTGCAGCAGGCCCGGCTGGGCCTTGAGGATTGGGTTCATCGCGCGCCATGGGGCATCGGCGAAATTGGCGGCAATCTGCGCCTCGGTGTAGACGAAGGCGCCCGGCGTGACCGTCACGGTGCCGCCGAAGTGGACTGAGTTCAGGTAGCGGCTGGCTTCCTCGACCACGTCGCCATCGAACACCCGCGTGGTCTGAGCGACGCCGAACTTGCGCGCCTCGCCCGGGAAATAGCCGGTGACGAACTTCTTGGCGTTTTCGATCGAGTCGAATTCATAGAACCCGCCGACCGAGTTGTTGATGACCCCCGACAGCCAGGTCTTGTTGCGAAAGCCGGGCTGCTCGAGAATCACGGGGTTGAGCTCGCGCCACGGTGCGGACTTGAACGGGAGAGAGTTCTGCAATTCGGTGTAGACGAAGGCTTTGGCCATGGGGGACTCCTTTTCGACATTGGCATGCCGCAGCGATTGCCCCGGCATCACGATCTCGATATAACGACCGTGATGCAGTAATTATATAGCGCTCGTTATGCGGTCAATCAAAAAATAGCGATCGCTATGCGGAGAGAGGTATGCATGTCACATCCCGTTGGTAAAAAAGAAGAAAGCCGGGCACGTATCCTTGCCAGCGCAGGCCGAGGCTTCCGCAGCCAAGGCTATGGCGGGCTGGGAGTAGACGGACTCGCGAAGGCCGCAGGGGTCACTTCCGGCGCATTTTATGCGCACTTCCGCTCGAAGAAGGACGCCTTCCGCGAAGCGGTCGTGGCCGGCATGGCCGATCTGGCCGATGGCATTGCTGGGATGAAGGACGGGGGTGGCGCATGGGTTTCGCGCTTCGTCGACTTTTACCTCACCGACCGGCGCAGCTGCGACCTTACCGAAAGCTGCGCGCTGCAAAGCCTGACAGCCGAGGTCGCGCGCGCCGACGCTGACACCCGCAGCGCCTATGAAGAAGAACTGCGGCGCGCGATCAATGTTCTCGCTTCGGGGATGGCCACCGGGGATAGCATGACCGATCAGGCTGAAGCCATCGCCATGCTCGCCATGCTCTCGGGCGGCATCTCCATGGCCCGCGCGGTCGAAGACCCGGCGCTTGCCGACAGGATTGTTGCGGCTCTGAGAAGCAAGCTCGTACGGCAGCTCGGATGACGTTCAACAGGCCCAACTGCTGGCGGCCTTTCCTGCCCGTTCATGCGTCTGCCGAAGGTTCACTGTGCGCTTAGACCGATACGGTCAATTCAGCTCCGGCTTCGAGTTTTCGCGGGAATGACGGCGGCTGAGGGGTCGGTAACTGTCATAGCGTTCCTTATCGTTACACCGTGCTTGACAAGCGGTTTGGCTCTCTAAGCTGAGCGTGCACCGAGTTAGCCAAGCCCCGCATCAAGTGCGGGGCGACGGGGGTTTTTAGATGTTTGGGCGCGCTACCCCCCGTTCGCCGCGCTCAATATCGCGCGCACGCTCGCGGTGGCAACGTCGGTGTCGAGGCCGCAGCCGAACCTGCTGGTTCCATCGGCGGTGCGGCATTCGACATAGGCTGCCGCAGCCACGTCGCTGCCGGCGCCGATAGCATGTTCGCTGTAATCGACGATGTCCATCACCGGGCCGCCGGCTTCGGCCAGCGCGGCGATGACGCTGGACATCAGGCCATTGCCGCGGCCGCTGACGCTGCGGATTTCGCCGTCGATGCGCAATTTACCGGTGAAGATGCGAGAGTGGTTGAGGCTCTGTCCTGACAGTCCCCACCCCAACCCCTCCCCTGAAGGGGAGGGGCTATTAGTTTCGGCCCATTCGACCAGTTCGAAGCGTTTGCCCGCGGTTGTCAGATAGCTTGCCTCGAACGCCTGCCAGATGTCGTCGGCGGTGAGTTCACGGCTGGTGGCGTCGGCAAGCGCCTGGACGATAGGGCTGAAGGCCGCCTGCATGCGCTTGGGGAGCTTCAGTCCCCGGTCCTGTTCGAGCACCCAGGCGACGCCGCCCTTGCCCGACTGGCTGTTGACGCGGATGACGGCTTCGTAAGTACGGCCGAGGTCGGCGGGATCGATGGGCAGATAGGGCACCTGCCAATAGTCGTCATTCTGGCGCTGCCGCGCGGCGAACCCCTTTTTGATCGCGTCCTGATGGCTGCCGGAAAAGGCGGTATAGACCAATTCGCCGCCATAGGGGTGACGCGGGTGGACGGGCAGCTGGTTGCAATATTCGACCGTCTTGATGACCGCGTCGATGTCGGAAAAATCGAGGCCGGGGTCGATCCCTTGCGTATAGAGGTTGAGCGCAATGGTGACGAGGCAGCTGTTCCCGGTGCGCTCGCCATTGCCGAACAGGCAGCCTTCGACCCGGTCCGCGCCCGCGAGCAGACCCAGTTCCGCCGCCGCGACGCCGGTGCCGCGATCATTGTGGGTGTGCAGGCTGATGATGGCGCGGTCGCGATTGGGCAGGTGGCGGCAGAAATATTCGATCTGGTCGGCGTAGATGTTGGGTGTCGCCGCCTCCACCGTGGCGGGGAGGTTGAGGATGATGGGTTTGTCAGCCGTGGGCTGGAGCACATCCATCACCGCCGCGCACACCTCGACGCTGAAATCGAGCTCGGTGGTCGAAAAACATTCGGGACTATATTGGAAATGCCAGTCGGTCTGCGGCAGCCGCGCGGCATTGTCGGCCAGCAGGCGCGCGCCGTCGATGGCGATCTGTTTCACTTGCGGGCGTTCCATGCCGAAGACTTGGGCGCGCCAGGCCGGGGCGAGCGCGTTGTACACATGGACGATGGCGCGGCGCGCGCCTGCCAGGCTGTCGAAACTGGTTCGGATGAGGTCGGCGCGGCTTTGGGTGAGCACCTGCACCGTCACATCGTCGGGGATGCGGCCGGAGCGGACCAGACCCTGGATGAAATCAAACTCGGTCGCGCCCGCGGCGGGGAAGCCGACTTCGATTTCCTTGAGGCCGATTTTGCAGAGCAGGTCGAAGAAGCGCGTCTTCTTTTCCGCATCCATCGGGTCGATCAGCGCCTGGTTGCCGTCGCGCATGTCGGTCGACAGCCAGCGCGGCGCGCGCGTGGTGGTGCGGCCGGGCCATTGACGATCGGGCAGGGGGACGGGCGCGAAGGGGCGGTATTTGACCGATGGGTCGCGGAGCATGAGTCGGTTCGCTTCTGCTAAAATGGCTGGGATTGTGTATTCGCCCTTGGCCGTGTTGCCGCGCGTCACCCGCGCAGACGGTTCATCACGCCCAAGGGCGTGGAAGTCGCAGAAGCAAAAGGGCGTTACAGCGCATACACGGCCTAGTGCGCGAAAATGTCGCTACGTGCAAGGGCTAAGTCAGAAAATTGCGCGTAGCAGCTGCCGTTACTCGGCTTTGCCCTCTGCCTCGATCAGGCGGCGTTCCTCAAACCAGTCGCGCAGCGCTTTGGCGGTGCAGCCGCTCCAGCCGTAGCTGCCGACCGACGAGCAACTGTCGGGGCGCGAGAGGCGAGCGACATTTTCATAGCTTTCGACCTGTGCGGTCCAACTGGCGCCCATCGCCACGGTGTCGGCCTTGCGCTCGCGGAGTGGTTCGGGGATGCGGTAACGTTCGCTTTCAGGCAGGCGCGCGCACACGACGATCTCATCACCCTGCGCGGGCGGACATTGTTCGTCGCCATAGGTGACGAGGAAGGACCAGCGCTGCGATCCGTCGGGCATGGTTTCAATGTCCGCTGCAGCGGGCGGCTCGGCTGCAGCAAGCGCCGGGGCCATCATGAGGGCCGCACAAAATAACGGAAATCGCACGGGCGCCGGACTTTCTGAACTGTGCTGACCAGTGCTGGGTAGCGAAGCGAGATGAACGGGAGCTTGCCGGCGCTGCAACCTTTTGCCGGCGAGGCGCGAACCCACAGCAACCGGGGCCGATAAGCCGCCGGTTGCCCCGACAAGAGCAAAGGAGAATGACATGACGAAGGGACGCAATTTCGCCATGCTGATGGCGGTCGCCGGTGGGCTGACCGTGGTCGCGGCCCCCGCTGGTGCGGTGTCGTGCTGCGGCTTCAGCGCGCCGCGCAGCCAAAGCAGCGGGCTGCACAACAGCAATAGCTACGAAAGCGATGCCCAGCGCGAGGCGCGGCTGGAAAAGCAGCGCGTCGCCCGCGAGGCCCGCAAAGTCGCCCGCGCCGCGAAAAAGGCGGAAGAAGCCAAGGCCAAGGCCGCGGCTGCCGCCGCTGCCGACACCGAAGCGGCCAATTGAGCGGCTGGTCGGTGGCCGACAGTTTGAGCCCGGCTGACCGTTTATGGTCTGCAACGGCGGCGCTGGCGGCCACCGGCGTGCCGTTGATGACGCGCGTGCTTGGCGGGACCCAGCCGGTTTCCGCCGGGCAGCGCTTTCCGGACACCGACAACGCCAGCGGGCCGATGGGCGCGCGCTGGTTTTACCATTGCCACAATCCGGGGGATCGGGGCGCAGAGGAACATGGGCATTTCCACCTGTTCGTCGGCCGCAGCGCGCTGCCGCGCCGCACCGCGCCGCTGATTTCGCCGCCGGGCCGACGGCGGCCGCGCCCGTCACTGGTGCATATCGCCGCGTTGAGCATCGACCATCAGGGGCTGCCGATCGCGTGGTTTGCGCCCAATCGCTGGGTCACCAACGAATGGATGTATCCGGCGCGGGCAATCAGCGCGCTGCTGCCCCGGCTCGCCTTTGGCGCGGGCGATGGCGATGAGCAGGTGGCGCACTGGTTGACCGCCATGGTGCAGGCTTCGATGCCGGTAATCGCTGATGTGCTGATGCGACGCGATGCCGCCGTGCTGGCGGGTAAAGCGGCCGGCGAGAGTCGCGTGACCGAGGTGCTGGCGCGCACCGAAATTGATCTGGAAGCGTTGCTGGCGGGCTAGGGTCGCGGCACGACACCGTTTCCAGACGGTCCCCCTCCCCACCCGTCCTGCGGGTGGGGAGGGTTGGGACCTTAATTTTTTGCCTTGTCCACCAGCTTGTTCTTGGCGATCCACGGCATCATTGCGCGCAGCTCGCTGCCCACTTTTTCAATCGGGTGCGCGGCCGCCGCCTTGCGGCTGGCTTTGAGTTCGGGCTGTCCCGCCTGATTGTCGAGGACGAAGTCCTTGACGAAACGGCCCGATTGAATGTCGGCGAGGACGCGCTTCATTTCGGCCTTGGTTTCGCTCGTGATGATGCGCGGACCGGTCTTGATATCCCCATATTCGGCGGTGTTGGAAATCGAATAGCGCATGTTGGCGATACCGCCTTCATAGAGCAGGTCGACGATCAACTTGGTTTCGTGGAGGCATTCGAAATAGGCCATTTCAGGGGCATAGCCCGCCTCGACCAGCGTTTCGAACCCGGCCTGGATCAGGTGGGTGATGCCGCCGCACAGCACGGCTTGCTCACCGAACAGGTCGGTTTCGCATTCCTCGCGGAAATTGGTCTCGATAATGCCGCTGCGCCCGCCGCCGACGGCCGAGGCATAGGATAGGGCAAGCGCCTTGGCATAGCCATTGCCGGCGCTGCCGCTGGCTTCCTGTGCGACCGCGATCAGGCAGGGGACGCCGCCGCCTTTCTGATATTCGCTGCGCACGGTGTGGCCGGGGCCCTTGGGCGCGATCATGATGACGTCGAGGTCGGCGCGCGCATCGATGAGGCCGAAGTGGATGTTGAGGCCGTGGGCGAAAGCGAGCGCGGTGCCGGGGCGCAGATTGGCTTCCAGGTCCTGATAATAGATGCGCGCCTGGTGCTCATCGGGGGCGAGGATCATGACGACATCGGCCCAGGCGGCGGCGTCGGCATTGGTCATGACGGTGAAGCCAGCTTCTTGCGCCTTTTTGGCGGTGGCGCTGCCGGGGCGCAGCGCGATGGCGACCTCTTTCACGCCGCTGTCGCGCAGGTTCTGCGCGTGGGCGTGGCCCTGGCTGCCATAGCCGACGATGGCGACCTTTTTGTCCTTGATCAGATTTTGGTCGGCGTCGCGGTCGTAGTAAACTTGCATTGTCTTGTTCGTCCCTGTTTTTGGCGCTCCCCGGCGAAAGCCGGGGTCCAGTGGCAACCTGTGGTGATGGGCCCCGGCTTTTGCCGGGGAACGGATCAATTCTCGCCGGCACCCCGCGCAATTGCGACGACGCCGGTTCTTCCGACCTCGACCAGCCCGCATTCGCGCATCAGGCCGACGAAGCTGTCGACCTTTTCGGATGTGCCGGTGATTTCGAAGATGAAGCTGGTGAGCGTGGTATCGACCACCTTGGCGCGGAACACGTCGGCGAGGCGTAAGGCTTCGATACGTTTGTCGCCGGTTCCCGCAACCTTGACCAGCGCCAGTTCGCGTTCGACATGCGCGCCCTCGTCGGTGAGGTCGGTGACCTTATGGACGGGGACGAGGCGATCGAGCTGCGCGATAATCTGGTCGATCACCGGCGGCGGGCCGTTGGTGACGATGGTGATGCGCGACAGCGCGTGATCGGCGCTGATGTCCGCCACCGTCAGGCTTTCGATATTATAGCCGCGCGCCGAGAAGAGGCCGGTGATCTTGGCGAGGATGCCGGCTTCGTTGTCGACCGTGATGGCGAGGACGTGGCGTTCGGCCTTTTGCTGGGTGATTTTCATGGGTGGGCCACCATTCGTACCAACTCCGCTCCCCGGCGAAAGCCGGGGCCCAATGCCGAGATAGCGGTGTAGGCCGCTCTGGACCCCGGCTTTCGCAGGGGAGCAGGCTGGACCAAGAAGGGCAGTCCAAGTTCTAAATCCATCACACCAACGCCTTGGCTTCGTCGTCCATCGTGCCGGTGATGTCATTGGGTTGCAGGATCATGTCGGTGTGCGCGGCGCCGCTGGGGATCATCGGGAAACAATTGGCCATTTTGCTGACGCGGCAGTCGACGAGCACAGGGCCGTCGTGCGCGAGCATGGCGGCGATACCTTCATCAAGTTGGCCCATATTCTCAATGCGGATGCCTTTCCAGCCATAGGCCTCAGCAAGCTTCACAAAGTCTGGCAAACTGTCACTATAACTGTTTGAATAGCGGCTTTCATAGGTCAGTTCCTGCCATTGGCGGACCATGCCCATATATTCATTGTTGAGGATGAAAATCTTGACCGGCAAGCGGTATTGGGTCGCGGTGCCGAGTTCCTGGATGTTCATCTGGATGCTGGCTTCACCGGCAATGTCGATGACCAGCGCGTCGGGGAAGGCAAGCTGCGCCCCGATGGCAGCGGGCAGGCCATAGCCCATGGTACCGAGGCCGCCACTGGTGAGCCATTCATTGGGCGCGTCGAAGTCAAAATGCTGCGCCGCCCACATCTGGTGCTGGCCAACTTCGGTGGTGATGATCGTCTTGCGGCCCTTGCACGCCGCCGCAAGCGCGCGGATCGAGCGTTGCGGCATGATTTCGGCGTCTGGCTTTTTGTCCTCGGGGAAGTCGAGGCAGCGCGTCGCACGCCAGCCGTCGATGCGCGCCCACCATTCGCTGAGGTCCGCGGCCTGATGCCCACCTGCTTTCCAGCCGTCGATCAGTGCGGCGAGCGCGCGGTCGGCGTCGGCGACGATGGCGAGATCGATGGGGACGATCTTGTTGATCGAGCTGCGGTCGATGTCGATGTGGATCTTCTTGGCTTCAGGCGCAAAGGCATCGAGGCGGCCGGTGACGCGGTCGTCGAAGCGCGCGCCGACCGCGATGATCAGGTCGGCGCGGTTCATTGCCCAATTGGCCTCGTACGTCCCGTGCATACCGAGCATGCCGAGCCAGGCAGGGTCGCTCGCCGGAAAGGCGCCAAGTCCCATCAGCGTCGAGGTGACCGGCGCGCCGGTCAGCGCCTGTAGTTCGCGCAGCCGGACGCTGGCATCAGGCCCGGCGTTGATGACGCCGCCGCCGGTATAAAAAATCGGGCGCTTGGCCTTGGCGATCAGCTTGATCGCTTGCGCAATCGCCTTGGCATCGGGATCGACCTGCGGGCGATAGCTGCGGTGCTGGATGCGGTCGGGGACGATATAGTCACCCGTCGCGACCTGAACATTCTTGGGGATGTCGATGACCACCGGGCCAGGGCGGCCATGGGTGGCAATATAGAAGGCCTCATGCATCACCGCGGGCAGTTTGGACGGGTCCATGACGAGATAATTGTGCTTGGTGCAGTGGCGGGTGATGCCGACCGTGTCGCATTCCTGAAAGGCGTCGGTGCCGATCAGCGTGGTGGGAACCTGCCCCGTGATGACGACCATGGGGATCGAATCCATCAGCGCGTCGGTGATGCCGGTGATCGCGTTGGTTGCGCCGGGGCCCGAGGTGACGAGCACGACGCCGGGCTTGCCGGTGGCGCGGGCATAGCCCTCTGCCGCGTGGGTCGCGGCCTGTTCGTGGCGGACAAGGATGTGGCGGATGGTGGGGTGGTTATAGAGCTGGTCGTAAATGGGCAGCACGGCGCCGCCCGGATAGCCGAACACCGTATCGACGCCGAGATCGACCAGCGCCTGCACCACCATTTCTGCGCCGCTCATTTCGCGCACGTCACTGCTCCTTGGGCCATGCTGCGCCGCCTTGTGCGTTGCAGCAGGAGGGCGCGCAATAGGTAACAGATTCTAAGCTGTCAACACGCTATCACGTAATTTAATTGCCAAATTATCAATGCCGACGTGATTTAATGACTCGCCATGGCGTGGCCAGTCGTCCGGGAGCTGGTGACGGAACCAGGTGTATTGGCGCTTGGCATATTGGCGGGTGGCGGCCTGGGCGAGGGTCAGGGCATCAGCGAGGCTGGTTTCCCCCGCCTGTGCGGCGGCGAGTTGGCGCACGCCGATGGCGCGCATGACCGGGAGTTGGGGGTCGAGCTGGCGCGCGACAAGGGTTGCAACCTCGTCAGCCGCGCCGTTGCTGAACATGGCCGCAAGCCGAATATCGCAGCGCTCGCGCAGCCAGTCGCGCGGGGGCAAAAGGATTTGCGGCGTCAGCATAAGCGCATCCGCCATTCCGCCTTCGCGCCGTTCCTGCCAGATATGCAGCGGGGTGCCGGTCGACGTTACGACTTCGAGTGCGCGCGCAATGCGGGTGCTGTCCTGCCGGTTCAGCGCTGCGGAAGCATGCGGGTCGGCGCTGCGCAGGCGGCGATAGGCCTCGTGCACCGGCATGGCGCGGATTTCGGCGCGGATCGCTTCGTCGATGGCGGGGACGGGCGCGATGCCGTGGAGGAGGGTGCGGATATAAAGGCCGGTGCCGCCAACAATTATGGCGATGGCACCGGCGGCGTGGGCAGCCGCGATTTCCCTGCGCGCCTCGTCGGCCCAGCGCGCGGCGCTATAGTCCTGCGCGCCATCGACATGGCCGAACAGTCGGTGGGGGATGCCTTTGCGTTCCGCCGCTGTCGGCTGGGCGGAAAGGATGGGGATATCGGCATAGACCTGGCTGGCGTCGGCGTTGATGACGACCGCTTCCCGCCCGGCATCGCGCAGCGCACATGCAAGCGCGACCGCCAATGCGCTCTTGCCGCTCGCCGTCGGGCCTGCAATGAGCGCGACGCGCGGTCGGTCGTCGGGCGCGGGCAGGGGTGTCGCGATGGTCATTGTCACGCTGATAGCAGCCGATGCGCTGCGCGACGAGATGGTCGAGGAAGCCGCCGGGCGGCTGCGCGGCGCGGGCTTTGCGGTGCATGCGCCCGAATGGATCGACCGCGGCAGCGCGGCAGATTTCCTGCTGACCGGTGAGGTCGCGGCGGCGCGCAAAGCGCTAGCCGACTGGAATGCGCCGGTCGATACAGTGGTGCAGGATGCGGCAGGTCGCCGGAAAAAGCTGATCATCGCCGACATGGATTCGACAATGATCACCGTCGAATGCATCGACGAGCTGGCCGATTATGCGGGCATCAAGCCGCAGATTGCGGCGATTACCGAGCGCGCGATGGCAGGCGAACTGGATTTCCGCGCGGCGCTGGCGGAGCGGGTGATGCTGCTGAAAGGGATGGACGCGGGCGTCATCGACCGCTGTCTGGCCGAGCGCGTGGCGCTGATGCCCGGCGCGCGCACGCTGGTCCACACTATGCAGGACCATGGTGCGCGTGCGGTGATGGTGTCGGGCGGCTTTACCCGCTTTGCCGAACCGGTGGGCGCCGAAATCGGCTTCGACCGGGTGGTCGCCAATGTGCTGGAAATTGCCGATGGCAAGCTGACCGGGCGGGTATTGGAACCGGTCGTCGACAGCGGGGTCAAGGAAGCCACGCTGCGCGCCGAATGTGCAGCCCAAGGGATCGATATTGCCAATGCGCTGGCGGTTGGTGACGGCGCGAATGATGCGCCCATGCTAGCGGCCGCGGGTCTGGGGGTCGCCTATCGCGCGCACAGCGTCGCCCGTGCGGCGGCGGATGCGAGCGTAATGCATGGGGATTTGACAGCTTTGCTGTGGGCGCAGGGGTATGCGCGAAGGGAGTGGCGGGGGTGATGCGCCAACTATTACCCCAACCCCGTTCGTACTGAGCTTGTCGAAGGACCGTCCTTCTTTTCAATAGTGCCAAGAAAAGGACAGCCCTTCGACGAGCTCAGGGCGGACGGTTTATTTTTTGCAGTTTTAGTTTTCTATTTTCCAACCACGATGCAAGGCTGGGCCGCTGTCCGCACCTTCGCGCAAAATGCCTCGGCATCGGCGCGGGCGGCGAAATTGCCGGCTTGCAGGCGGGTCACCGCGCCAGCTTTGACATAATAGGGCCGGGTGCCTGGGTGTTTTTTGGCGATGGCTGAATAGAGGCTGCGCGCATTGGCTTCGTTGCCGAACGCGCCGAGCTGCGCGCGCCAATTATCGGCAGCGGGGGACGGGACGGCGGGTACCCGGGGCGGTGCGGGCCGTGCGGCGGCGGGTTTGGGCGCGGGTGCGGGCGGTGCGGTTATGGCGGCGAGGCGGGTGCGCTGTTCGCTTTTTTCCAATTCGGGCAGCATGGCAAGACCGCGCTGGCGTTCTTCGAGCGGGATCAGCGTGTCGAGCTGCGCAAGGCGCGCACTGGCGACTTGCAGGCCTGCATCGCTGGCGCGCTTGGTGAGGGCATAGGCCAGCGCCCAATCACGGCTGGCGAGGTCGCCGTTAAAATGTGCGGTGCCCAGCACATATTGCGCGCGCGGCTCGCCGCGCGCGGCGGCGCGGGAGATGTAGGGCATCGCCGCCTCGCGCTTGTTCGCGGTAAACAGGACGAGGCCCAGATTATCTTCGGCCTGCAAATGACCCTGGTCGGCGGCGCGGCGGAACCAGGCCTCGGCCTCTGCCAGATCGACCGGCAGGCCGCGCCCCAGCTTATAGGCCTGCGCCAGATTGAACTGCGCATCGGGGTCGCCCGCGATGGCGAGCGGGCGCCACTGTGCCACGGCTGCTGCATATTCGCCGCGCTCCCACGCATCGACGCCCGATTTGACGTCGGCATAAGCGACGACGGGGGTGAAAAGGAGGGCGAGGGCCCAAATCAAACGCATGAACCTTTTCTCCGAGCGATCACACATCACCGTAGTGCTGAGCTTGTCGAAGCACGTGGCGCCGGTCGGCACCATGGGTTCTGCTCTGCGCCACGCCCTTCGACAAGCTCAGGGCTTCGGTGTTTGGGTAGCTGATATTGGCTAACAGCGCGTTAGCAATGGCCGTGCGCGGCGGGATATGATGGCTTAGGGCGCATTAACCCTGCCCGTTAGCCCCACCATCATCATGTTTTCGCCCGCGTTAACCTAATTTTAGCGCCGAGCGTGGCACTCCCCCTTCATTGGTGACCAATTTTAAGGGGAATCCCGTGCGCGTATTGGCATTGGCTTCGCAAAAAGGCGGATCGGGCAAGACCACCCTTTCGGGGCATCTTGCGGTACAGGCGCAGCTCGCCGGGGCTGGCCCCGTCGTGCTGATCGACATCGACCCGCAAGGCTCGCTCGCCGACTGGTGGAACGAGCGCGAGACCGAACTTCCCGCTTTTGCGCAGACCACGGTCGCGCGGTTGGCATCGGACCTGGAGATTTTGCGCCAGCAGGGCTTTAAGCTCGCGGTTATCGACACCCCGCCCGCGATCACCATGGCGATCCAGAGCGTGATCGGGGTTGCCGAACTGATCGTCGTTCCGACCCGCCCCAGCCCGCACGATTTGCGCGCCGTGGGTGCCACGGTGGATCTGTGCGAACGCGCCGGCAAGCCGCTGATCTTTGTGGTCAACGCCGCAACGCCCAAGGCCAAGATTACGTCGGAAGCCGCAGTCGCGCTGTCGCAGCATGGCACGGTGGCGCCGGTCACGCTGCACCACCGCACCGACTATGCCGCCTCGATGATCGACGGCCGCACGGTGATGGAGGTCGACCCCAACGGCAAATCTGCCGAGGAAGTCCGGTCGCTGTGGACCTATATTTCGGACCGTCTGGAAAAGAATTTCCGTCGCACCGTCTTTTCCGCGCCGGTGGCCCAGCAGGCCGCCGGATTTGGTGCCATGCGTCCGCTGGGCGGAGGCTTCGGCCGCCGCGTAGCGGGCCAGTGATGCTCAGCGGAAGGACCAGTCTGATGGGCGAACCCAAACCCCTCGCATCGCTGACCTCTGGCTTGCTCGCGCGCAAAGGCGCAGCCCGCCCGGCGATGCGCCGCCAGCCGCTTGGCAGCGGCCCCGCGCCGCTGACCGGCAACGGTTATGACGATCTTGGCTGGAACGACATGGGTTACGATGTCGATCCGGTAGAGGCCAATGATACGGCGGTGCGCATCGATTTGAAGGCGGTGATGCCCGAATCGGTCCCCGCGCATAATCTTGACGCCGAAACCGCGGTCGATGCTCATCTGCCGGAAGTGCAGAAGCCTGAGGTTGTCCGGCAATTCGAAGAACTGCAGGCGCGCGTGGAAACGGTTGTGGTTGCAGCGCCGGCACCGAAGCCTGTCCGTCGTTCGACGGTGCGCCGTGCGCCGGTCGAGGCGCATCAGCGCGAAAAGGCCGCCTTCACGCTGCGGCTCGATGCCGAGCGCCACCTGCGGCTGCGCCTGGCCAGCGCCATCTACAACCGGTCGGCGCAGCATATATTGATCGACGTGCTCGACAATTATCTGAGCACCTTGCCCGAAATCGACGCGATGGCGAGCCGCGTGCCGGCATCGCCGAGCAACCGCAAATCCGCAAGCCGCATCAGCGACGGGGAATGATGATGAACGCCAGCATGATCCTGAAACTTGCCGCATCGGGCCTGGCCCTCAGCCTGGTAAACACCGGTTGCACGACGGGCACGGCGCGCGTTGCGGGGGCGTCGCAGGCGTTGCCCGAAAAACCGTCGCAGGCCGCCAGCGCCGCCGCCAAGGCGCGCGAATATCTGGCCAAGGACAAGGTAGCCAAGGCCGTGGATCAGGCCGAGTTGGCGGTCAGCTATGCCAACCGTGATGCCGGTTACCGGACGCTGCTGGGCCAGAGCTATCTGGCTGCGGGCCGCTTCAAATCCGCGATTTCGGCGTTTGACGACGCCAAGACGCTGGGCGCCAATGATGCGCAAACCATCATCGGCCTGGCGCTGGCGCAAATTGCGGCGGGCAAGGAAGCCGACGCCGTCAAGCTGATCATGGCCAGCAACACCGTGGTGCCAGCCGCCGATGCCGGTCTGGCGCTGGCGCTGGCAGGCGATTTCGACCGCGCCGTCTATATCTTGACCGAAGCCGCGCGCCAGCCCGAGGCCGATGCGCGCACGCGCCAAAATCTGGCCTTTGCGCTTGCCATGTCGGGTCGCTGGGCCCAGGCGCGCATTGTTGCCGCGCAAGATCTTTCGCTCGCCAAAATCGATGGCCGCATGGCGGAGTGGTCGAAACTGGCGCAGGCCAGCGACAGCAGCATGCGCGTGGCCGGCCTGATTGGCGTGACCCCGGTTAATGACGCCGGCATGCCGGTGCGTCTGGCGCTGGCCCCCGTTGAAAGTCCGGTCGAACTGGCGGCTGTCGCGGCTGCCGATCCGGCGCCGATTGCCGATTTTGCCCCGCCGCCGCCTGCCGCCCAAACCGTGGAGGTCGCGGTCGCCGCGCCGGTCGAGCCCGCTCCTGCCATCCGTGCCGTCGAATTGCCGATGCCGACGACGGCCGCCAAGGCCGCCGAAGCAGAGGTCATTCTGGCCGACAAGACCCCCTATCGCGCGCCGCCGCGCGTGGCGGGTGGGACCGAACTGGCCGCTGCCGCCAAACCCGCAGCGAAGCCGGCTGCCAAGCCCGCCGAACGCCCCGCCGCTGCCGAAGCGCGTACGCTTGCGGCCCGCGTCACTTTGCCGCGCGCGCGCAGCTTTGACGCCAAAAAGCCCTCGGGCTGGGCGGTTCAGCTGGGAGCCTATGACACGCTGGGCGTGGCCAAGCACAAATGGGCGATGCTGGCCCGCAATATCGCAATCCTGAAGGATTTTCCGGCGTCGAGCCAGTCGGCGACCGTGCGTGGCCGCAGCTTTTATCGCCTGACGGTCAATGGCCTCGCCACCCAGCGCGAGGCGATGCAGCTTTGTTCGGCGCTGAAGGCGCGCGGGCAGGGATGCTTCGTGCGCGCAATGGACGCGGCCGAAAAGGTTGAATGGGCGTCGAAGGCCAGCGTGCGGGTGGCGTCGCGGTAATTACCGCACGCGCACGCCGCCTTTCCACAACGCCGTAACGCGGCCCTGCACGGGCAGGCCGTCGAACGGCGTATTGCCCGCAGCAGCGGCCATTTTTTTCGCATCAATCTGCCACGGCTTGCCGGGATCAATCAGGACGAGGTCGGCTTCGCTGCCGACCGCCAATTGACCTGCGTCCACGCCGAGCAAGCGGGCCGGGTTCGCGGCCAGCATGGCAAAGAGGCGCCCCGGCGTCACCTGGCCGTCGCGCACAAGCCCGAGGCCAAGCGCGAGCAGGCTTTCAGCCCCTGCCATGCCGGGTAAGGCTTCGGCAAAGGGCAGCCGCTTGTCTTCGGGGCCGCGCGGATCGTGGCCGCTGCTCAGCACATCGATGGTTCCGTCGGCAACCGCGGCGCGGCAGGCTTGGCGGTCGTCCTCGCTGCGGAGCGGCGGCGACAGGCGCGCAAAGGTCCGGAAATCACCGATGGCGGTGTCGGACAGAAACAGATGCGCCGGGGTGATGCCGCAGGTGACCGGGAGACCCTGTGCCTTGGCGGCGCGGATATGGCCCAGCCCACGCGCGGTCGTGACCTGGCGGAAATGCACCGGCGCGCCCGTTTCTTCCACCAGCGCGAGGTCGCGCGCGATGGCGATGGCTTCGGCGATGGCGGGCGCGGAGGCAAGGCCGAGCCGCGTGGCCATTTCGCCATCGGTGGCGACGGTTCCGGCGGTCAGCCCTTCGTCTTCGGCATGGATGATGGTCACCAGCCCGCGCGCGGCGGCATAGGAGAGCACGCGGCGCATCACGCCGCTGTCGGCGATGCGGTGCCGCCCGGTTGCAACGGCCCGCGCGCCCGCCGCCTGCATCAGCGCGATTTCGGCGAGCTCGCGCCCCTCAAGAGCTTTGGTCGCAGCGGCAAGCGGGTGGACCCACAGGTCGGGTTTGCCCCCCTTGGCGGCGCGCTCGACGATTCCGGGGTGATCGAGCGGGTGGCGGCCGTCGGGCATCAGCGCTGCGCGGGTAATGCCGCCGAAATGAAAGGCGGGTTTGTCGGTGGCGAACACGCCAAGATCAATAAGGCCCGGGGCGAGCCACTGGCCGCGCGCATCAATCCGTTCGGCATCGGCGGGCGGTTCTGCCGGGTTGAGCGCCGCGATGCGGCCGTCCGCAACGAGCACGCTGCCGGCGCGCGGGTCGGGTGCGGTGGCGTCCACCAGCAGCGCGTTGGTGATGAGGAGCGCGGTCATGCTGGAAATGATTCCCTTTTCACAAGCGCGATGCTGTTCCCCGGCGAAAGCCGGGGTCCAGAGTGCCGAAAGCCAGCAATGGCGTTGTGATGCGCTGGGCCCCGGCTTTCGCCGGGGAGCGGTCTTGAGGCGAAGGGAATGAGTGTGCTCATGCCCAGCCCTCCACCTTGCGCGCGCGGCGGGTGAGGACATCGAGGCAGGCCATGCGCACCGCGACGCCCATCTCCACTTGCTGCGTAATCACCGAGCGGCCGGGGTCGTCGGCGACATTGCTGTCGATTTCGACGCCGCGGTTCATCGGGCCGGGGTGCATGACGATGGCGTCGGGCCTCGCCAGCGCAAGGCGGCTGTGCGTCAGGCCATAGAGCGCATGATATTCGCGCGCGCTGGGCAGGTAGGCACCGTCCATGCGTTCATTCTGGAGGCGCAGCATCATGACCACATCAGCGCCAGCGAGCGCGGCGTCCATGTCGGTAAAGCCTGCCACGTTCATCCGGTCAAGCGCGGGCGGCAGCAGGGTCGGCGGTGCAACCACGCGCACTTCGGCCCCCAGCGCGGTGAGCAGGAGGATATTCGAGCGCGCGACGCGGCTGTGCAGGACATCGCCGCAAATGGCGATGGTGAGCCCTTCGATCCGTCCCTTAGCGCGCCGGATCGTAAGCGCGTCGAGCAGCGCCTGGGTTGGATGCTCATGCCGCCCGTCGCCTGCATTGAGCACCGGACAGTCGACCTTGCTGGCAATCAGTTGCACCGCGCCCGAACTGGCATGGCGGATAACGATGGCGTCGGCGCGCATGGCGTTCAGCGTCATCGCCGTGTCGATCAGCGTTTCGCCCTTTTTCACACTCGATTGCGCCGCGTGCATGTTGACGACGTCCGCACCAAGGCGTTTTCCAGCAATTTCAAAGGACAAGAGCGTGCGCGTCGAGTTTTCGAAAAAGGCGTTGATGATGGTCAGGCCGGTCAGCGTGTCGCTGTGCTTGGACGCTTGGCGGTTGGGCTCGACCCATTTCTCTGCCTCGTCGATCAGATAATGGATTTCCCACGGCGTGAGCTGCGAAATCGCCAGCAAATCGCGGTGCGGAAAGGCGAGGCCGCCGGGCGGATAATCGCTGGCGGGACGGGGCGCGGGGGGTGTCATTAAAGGGAGGCTCTTAGGGGAGGCGGGGGGTGGGGGCAATACTTCAATCTGCGGCTAGCGGCTCTGAAGTTGAACCGGGGGTGCCTTGTTCGGTTTCACGCAGGGACGCAGAGATCCGCAGAGGCGCAGAGGTGTAGGCTGAGTCGGCAGTTGGGACATGCTAAAACTCTGGTTCTGCAGGGGCCTACGGCCCATTGTCTTCTCTGCGGCTTTGCGGATCTCTGCGTCCCTGCGTGAAACATCGGCACGCACCAAATATTGTCTGTCATCGCACCAATGCGTCGATCGCGCCCTGCAGGATGAACGCCGCCGCCGCGCTGTCGACGCGGTCCTTGCGCTTGGCGCGGCTGACGTCGGCAGCGATCATCGCGCGTTCGACCGCCGCAGTGGACCAGCGTTCGTCCCACAGCAGAACGGGCAAGGCGAGCGGCGCGAGATTGCGGGCGAAGGCACGGACGCTTTGCGTGCGCGGACTGTCGCTGCCGTCCATATTGAGCGGGAGACCGACAACGAGGCCCTTGACCGATTGCGCGGCGCACAGCGCCGTGAGCGCCGCGAGGTCGGCGGTGAATTTGCTGCGGACGATCGTTTTGTCGGGGGTGGCGAAGCTCCACCCCGCATCGCACAGCGCCACGCCGATGGTCTTGGTGCCCACGTCCAGCCCCGCGAGCCGGCCGCCAAGGGGCAGGGCGGCGGCGAAATCGGGGGCGGAGAGGGTGATCATCCTTGGCTCAATGTCACCGCTTCCAAAAGCTCGCAATGGTGCATTGGGGGAACAAGCGCCCATGCCCACCCCGCTGCGACTAGCGAGCAAGCTCGCAAGTCTCGCTGCCCCTCCCGCTTGCGGGAGGGGTTGGGGTGGGTCAGTCAGCGTTGCGCAAACGCCCTGAGCCGCCGCTCGACATCCGCCCGCACGTTCATCCAGAACAGCGGGATGTCGTACACATGGTAATTGTTGCCGGGCAGGACGTAGGCGCCCATGTCGATAGGCTCGCCGATCAGCAGCAGGCCGGACGTCGCGTCACAGCGTGCGGGGACGGCACCGACGACCAGTTCGGCTTCCTTGAATTCGTCGTCGGGTTTGAGCGTGCCAAGGTTGGCGGTCGCTTCGGCGGCGGCGTCCATTGTGCCGGTCAAAGGGTTGGTGCACAGCATCCGCGTGCCGCGGCGCGGGCGGCCGTCGAAACCGACGCTGGCGTCATAGGCGGTCATGACAAATTCGGGGTCGGCGGGTTCGGCAAAGCTGACCCATGACAAAACACATCCCGGCTGGTCGGGCGCGGTGCAGGCGGGCAGACCCAAGGCAGCAAGATCGGTGTCGACGCTGACCGGCCAGCCGACAACATAGGCAGCGGCGATGCGTTTCGCGAGCGGCTGGCCCTTCACCCGGTCCTTGAGCAGGCGGGTCAGGTGCAGCGCGCCCTGGCTGTGGCCGACGAGCAGGATCGGCTGGTCCTTGGGGATTTCCTTGAGCATCTGGTCGAAGGCGCGTTCGACGTCGAGATAGGCGGCGTCGATGGCTTTGCCGGCGGTGACGCGGTCATCGGCGAGGAAGGCCCCGAGCGTGGCTTGGCGATAGCGCGGGGCCCAGATTTGCCCCGCGCCGTTGAAGGCGCTGGCGAGGCCGCGCAGGTAGATATTGGTGCGGTGGTTGGCGTCGCGGTCGTCGAGCGGCGCATTCCAGCGGGCGCGGTCCATATAGCTGGTGGGGTGGACGAAGAAGATGGCTGCGGGCTTTAGCGGCGGTAGCGGGGGCTCGGACGGCTGGACGATCAGTCGCGGTCCGGCGGCCTGCGCCGCGATAGGGCCACCCGGGCGCGGCGCATCGGGGCGCAGCGCAGCGGGCAGCCATGCCGCGGCATTGTCGGCGACGCCCGGGCGCACGAACCACATCGCGCGATCGGCATAAGCGTTGGGCGCGGCGGCGGCCTGTTCCTCGAACGCGGTATCGGGCACGAAAGCCGTTTGGCTGAGCTCGAGGCTGAACATCCGCAGCGCAATAAAAACCGCGAACACCAGCGCGATGCAGATGGCAACAAGGTAGAGAAATTTGCGCGCCAAGGGGGGCTCCGGGGGTTAACAGCACTGTTGCGCCCATTTGGCTTGCCTTTGCCCCTCGCGCAATGGCAGTCAGCCGGTATGAGCGAACCATCCAGCGCAGCTTCCGCCCGCATCGACGACATCGACCCGCCCTGGCCCGCGCGGCCCGCCATTATGGCGGGGGTTTGCGCGCTGGCGGGGGTAATCTTTTACAACCTGGTCGAGCGCGACAATGCCGAGGCTTTGGCGGCGTTCGTGGCGGTGGCGACCATCGCCTTTGCCCTGACCGCCGAGCAGCGGCGGTTGCACTGGGCGGTGCTGTTCGCGCTGGCGTGGGGCGGCATTATCGCGCTGATTGTCGAAAACAATCGCGGCTACAGCGTCAACGGATCGCCGTTCGAATGGCCCTTCTGGTCGGGATTGCTGGCGGTTGCGGTCGCCGCCCCCTTGTTTCAGGGGTGGCGTGACGAGGCGGCCAGCGCGCGTGACTGGCGGTTGACGCGGCTCAGCTATGCGCGGCTGCATCTGCACGGCTGGACCGATGCGGTGATCGGCGCGGCGGCGGGGGCGTTTGTCGGTATTGCCTTTGCGCTGGCGTTCCTGATTGCGGGACTGTTCGACCTGATCGGCATCCGCGCCATCGGCGAGCTGCTGCGCGAGGGCTGGTTCGCCTGGGGGCTGGCAGGCGCGGCGTTCGGCGGTGCGGTGGGGCTGCTGCGCGAACGCGACCGGCTGGTTGGCAATTTGCAGCGGCTGGTGACCGTGGTGCTGGCGGTGCTCGCGCCAGTGCTGGCGGTGGCATTGGCGCTGTTTCTGGTGTCGCTGGTCGGGACCGGGTTCCAGCAGCTGTGGGCGTCGGGGTTTTCGACCGCGGGGTTGATGCTGGGCGC
Source organism: Sphingopyxis sp. sgz302558 (assembly GCF_057220455.1). Classification (NCBI taxonomy): domain Bacteria; kingdom Pseudomonadati; phylum Pseudomonadota; class Alphaproteobacteria; order Sphingomonadales; family Sphingopyxidaceae; genus Sphingopyxis; species Sphingopyxis sp. sgz302558. The sequence continues at coordinate 409,705 of NZ_JBXPUZ010000002.1, forward strand.
GTCGGCCTTTGCCGTGCTGCTGGCCAATGCGGTGATTGGGAACGGGGCCGAGGACCGCGCGGCGAACCGCCTGCTGCGCTGGGCGGCGCCGGTGCTGGCGGCGATTGTGCTGCCGCTGGCGGTCATCGCGTTCTACGCCATGCTGATGCGGATAGGCCAATATGGCTGGACCCCCGAACGGTTGTGGGGGATGGTCGCGATGGTGATTGCGCTGGCTTATGGCGCGGCGGGGCTGTGGGCGGTGGTCACGGGCCGCGCCAATTTTGACGATGTGCTACGACCATTGCAGCAGAAATTGGCGATCGGGCTGATGGTGCTGGCGACGTTCCTCGCGCTGCCGATCATGGATTTCGGCGCGATTTCGACGCGCGACCAGCTGGCGCGGCTCAATAGCGGGGCGGTGAAGCCAGAAAAGTTTGACTGGGCGGCGATGGCGTTTGATTTCGGGCCGGAGGGGCGGGAGGCGCTGGGGCGGTTGGCGAAGTCGGCCAAGACCGAGGTTGCCGATGCAGCCAAGGTGGCGCTGGCATCGGAGGATCGCTGGGCGCTTGCCTATGACAGTGAGCGGGGGCCGCAGCCCTTACGGCCCGTCGAGAAGAATGTGCGGCTTACCCCCGGCGATGCGCCGCTAACGCCCGAGATTTACGAGAAGTTGAAAGACAATGGCCTGTGCCGGCGCAGCACATGCATTGTCCGGCGACAAGGCGACGACTGGTTGGCCATTGTCGGACGGTTTCGTGACGACAGCGCCATTGAACTGCAGTGGCTGCAATATGACGCCACGTCGAAACGCTGGGAGAATCGCTATCAGCCGCCGGTCGTGGCGCGCGATGCGGCCAAGATGGGAGAGGTCGAACTCGACAAAGCGACCGTGACCACACGCGAGGTCGTGCTGGAGCAATTGTTGGTGGATGGCGAACCGGTGGGCGATCCCTATGTGCGCCGATGAGCTTGAAGCGCGCTGGGCAGGGTGCTAGCGGCGCTCATTCTCCCCGCAAGGACCGATAAACATGGCCATTGACCAAGCAACCGTGCGCAAAATCGCCTCCCTCGCGCGCATTTCGATCAGCGATGCCGAGGCCGCCGCCATGGAGGGCGAGCTCAACGGCATCCTCGGCTGGGTCGAGCAATTGGGCGAGGTCGATGTGACCGGGGTTGAGCCGATGACGGCGGTGATCCCCAACACGCTGCGGCTGCGCGACGATGTGATCGATGCCGACCCGCTGACCGGCGGCGGGGTGCGCGACGCGGTGCTCGCCAATGCGCCCGCCGCGCAGCACGGCTTTTTTGGGGTGCCGAAGGTGATTGAATGATGGAACATCATTCCATCATCCCGGACAGCCGCGTAGCGGCAACCGATCCGGGATCCAGAAACGAGAAATTGGGCTCGTTGCAGCCCTGGACCCCGGCTTTCGCCGGGGAGCGAGCATGAAATGACCGATCTTACCAACCTGACCGTAGCCCAGATCCGCGATGGCCACCGCGCGGGTGACTTTACCGCTGTCGAAGTGGCGGAGGCGTTCAGCGCCAATGTGGCGGCGGCGGAGGCGCTGAATGCCTTTATCGTCGAGACGCCCGAGCATGCGCTCAGCGCGGCGAAGCAGGCCGACGCCGACCGCGCGAACGGCACGCTGAAGCCGCTGTCAGGCGTACCCATCGGGATGAAGGATTTGTTCTGCACGCGCGGTGTGCAGACGACGGCGGCGAGCCACATGCTCGAAGGGTTCATCCCCCAATATGAATCGACCGTCAGCCAGAAGCTGTGGGATGCGGGCGCAGGCATGCTGGGCAAGCTGAACCTTGACCAGTTCGCGATGGGGTCGTCGAACGAGACCAGCTATTTCGGCAATGTCATTTCGCCCTGGCGGCGGGGGGACGGCGGCAATGCCGCGCTGGCGCCGGGCGGATCGTCGGGCGGATCGTCGGCGGCGATTGCGGCGCGGCTGTGCCCCGCGGCGACAGGTACCGACACCGGCGGATCGATCCGCCAGCCCGCCGCCTTTACCGGCATCAGCGGCATCAAGCCGACCTATGGCCGTTGTTCGCGCTGGGGGATTGTGGCGTTCGCAAGCTCGCTCGATCAGGCGGGGCCGATGGCGCGCGACGTGCGCGACTGCGCGATCATGCTGGAGGCGATGGCGGGGTTCGACCCCAAGGATGCGACCTCGCTCGACATGCCGGTGCCCGGTTGGGAAGCAGCTTTGTCGAGCGATTTGAAGGGTAAGCGCGTCGGTATTCCCAAGGAATATCGGCTCGATGGTATCGACGAAGATATCGCCGCGATGTGGGATAACGGCATTGCGATGCTCAAGGATGCCGGGGCCGAGGTGGTCGACATCAGCCTGCCGCACACCAAATATGCGCTGCCCGCTTATTATATCATCGCGCCCGCCGAAGCCTCGTCGAACCTCGCGCGCTATGACGGGGTGCGTTACGGTTTGCGGGATTTGCCGGAAGGCGCGGGGCTGCAGGATATGTATGCCGCAACGCGCGCGGCGGGCTTTGGGCCGGAGGTCAAGCGGCGGATTATGATCGGCACCTATGTGCTGAGCGCCGGTTTCTACGACGCCTATTACACGCAGGCGCAGAAGGTGCGCGCACTGATCGCGCGCGATTTTGAGGCTGCTTGGGCCAGCTGCGACCTGGTGCTCGCCCCAACCGCGCCGTCGGCGGCCTTCGCGCTGGGCGAGAAAAGCGCCGACCCGCTGGCCATGTATCTGAACGATGTGTTCGCGGTGCCGGCGTCGCTGGCCGGCCTGCCCGCCATGTCGGTGCCGGGCGCACTGAGCCGCGACGGGTTGCCGCTGGGGCTGCAGATTATCGGGCGCGCGTTTGACGAGCAGGGCGTGCTCAATGCGGGACTGGCCATTGAGGAGCGCGCGGGGTTTAGCGCGCGGGCGGAGAAGTGGTGGTGAGGGGAGTGGGGTAAGGGCGGAACCTCTGCCAGTGCCAATTCGGCGCAAATTGTTGGGAACAAGATGAAAATGGTTAAGCAAGGTTGACCATTTGTGGTGAAGCGATAGCTGTCACTGCCCCATCAGCAGGTGGCGGGGCAATGTGGGGACCAGCAATGCAGGACCAACACCATCCTGAATGGGTGGCAAAGCGCTTGGTCGCGGCAGTTTGGCGTGGATAGGAAGCCACTCCTTTGACCCCAGCGTTCGCTCAGCAATTGGAGCAGTTTGGTGATGCACTTGCGCTTTGTGATGCGCAGGGGGTGATCCGCAGTTATCGACAACTGGCCGCTGAATCCGATGCATTTGCTGCGCCAATGGTAGGGACCAGCGGTTTTGTCCTGATCGAATGCCGAAACACGATAGCCACGGTAACCGCGATCATAGGGGCGTGGCGAGCCGGGCTGCCAGTGCTTTTGACCAAGGCCGACGACGCAGTGGCCAGTAAGCGACTGATTGAAAGCTATCATCCCGCATGGCTGGTGAGCGATTCGGGTACAGGCCTGGTGCTATCCCGTGCTACCGAAGGCCCAGCGGACGTGCATCCCGAGCTGGCCCTACTGTTGTCTACATCGGGGTCAACCGGTGCTACCAAGCTGGTTCGGTTGTCCGCCCGGAATGTGGATGCCAACGCCCGGTCGATTGTAGAATATCTGGCGATTCAGTCCACCGATCGTGCCATAACCAGCCTGCCACCGCACTATAGCTATGGTTTGTCCGTCCTGAACTCGCATTTGGCTGCCGGTGCTGCGCTGGTTTTGACCGACGCTTCGGCGATTGACCCGGAGTTTCGCCGCTTGTGCGAGGTGGCGACCGTAACCAGCATTGCCGGCGTCCCCTATACCTATGAATTGCTTGAACGATCTGGTTTCATGGAGTGGGCACCGGCCAGCTTGCAGACAATGACACAGGCGGGCGGGCGGTTGCCTGCGGATACTGCAGCACGGTTCGGCGCTTGGATGGCGGCGCGCGGCGGGCGATTGTTCGTGATGTACGGCCAAACCGAAGCCACCGCGCGGATGGCCTTTGTAGACCCCGACGTGCTGCTGACCAAGCCAGGCATCATTGGCAGGCCCATTCCGGGCGGCAGTTTTTCGCTCGTCGATGATGACGGCAAGCCGGTTACCCAGCCGGACTGCGAAGGCGAACTCGTCTATCGCGGGCCCAATGTGATGATGGGCTATGCCGAACGGGTAGTCGATCTGGCGCGCGGGTCAGAGCTGACCGAATTACGAACCGGCGATTTGGCGATGGTCGATGCCGATGGCGATTACCGTCTGGTCGGTCGCAAGCAAAGGTTCGTCAAACCCTTTGGCCTTCGCGTAAGCTTAGATGCCGTTGAGGAGCATCTGGCAGCGGAAGGTATAACCGCGATGGCCACAGAGACGACAGCCTGATTGCTGTGGCAGTGCGCGGCGACGTCGCGCCGGATAGTGTACGCCACCGGCTATCGCTCTGGCTGAAACTGCCCGAAGCGATCTTTGACGTTGTTACAGTGAACGATTTTCCCCTGTTGGCCAATGGCAAGCGCGACTATCGCAGTTTGTTGAGCGATGGGAAGTCACGGCAGGTCGCCTCAGGCGCAACAGGTCCGTTCAGCTTTCTTGAGCTGTTTCGCGCCTCATTTCCGCGCAAAAATGTCAGTATCAAGGACAGTTTTGTCAGCCTTGCGGGAGATTCGCTGAACTATGTCCTTATCGCGTCCGAGATTGAGGACCGGCTGGGCGCGTTACCCGATGGCTGGGAAGAACTGAGCATCGCCGAACTGGACGCGCGGGCAGGCAAAATGGGAGCGCGGAAAGCAGGTTGGCTGACCCGTGTAGATTCCGAAATCGCACTCCGCGCGGCCGCCATAACCGCCGTCGTCATCAACCATGCAAGCGACTGGCCGGTTGGCGGCGGCGTGGATGCGCTGTTCATGCTGGTCGGCTATAATTTGGCAAGGTTTCATTATGGCGCGTTCACCGGCGGGCAATTCTGGTCCGTCCTTGGCCGGTTTGTTCCGCGCATTCTGATCCCCTATTACTTGCTGATGCTGGCCTATGCGATGGCAGGGCGTCCGATCGCAGTTGAATCCTGGTTCTTAGTATCGAATGTTACCGGCCGCTTTGGCAATCTGCTGGAACCCTATTGGTTTATTGAGGCATTTTTCCAATGCCTGCTTATCTTGGCATTCATCGGCAGCTTTGCACCGATGCGCCGTTGGGCCGCTTCCGCGTCTTATAGTTTCGCCATTGGGCTGCTGGGTGCGACGCTGATCCTAAAGACTACATTGCCGCATTTTTTCAATGAAACGCAGCTGTGGGGGCGCAGTCCCGATCAGGTGTTTGTGCTGGTCGCGCTGGGGTGGGGCATGTGTGTTGCGCACAACTTTACCCAGCGAGCGGTGCTGATGGCTGTGGCGTTATTGTTTGCACTGGCCCAATGGAGCAGCCTGACCGCCGATTTCCGGCCCTTTGTTGGCAGTGACCTGCGCGGCGTCTGGATTTTGCTGGCGGCGATGCTGCTGCTTTATGTGCGGCGGATCATGGTCTTGTCGTGGCTGCGACATATGCTGGTGGCGCTATCGGCGGCTAGCTTTTCGGTCTATTTGCTCCACAATATCGTTATCTATCTGCTCAACTCGGCCTTGCCCGGAATCCCACCAGCGGCGGTCATTGTGATGGCCATCGGCGCAGGGATGGCGGTGCATTTCGTGCTGCCAAAGCTCTGGCGCGGGAGCCGCAGACTCCGCCAGAGCAGCAATGGTGCTGCCAGCGCTTGATATCCTCGACCACAACGCTATCGCTCCGGCAATGAGCAACGCACCGTCAACCTACCGCATCACAGGCACCACCGGCGAATGGGAGGTCGTTATCGGCCTTGAGGTCCATGCCCAGATCACTTCTGCCGCCAAGCTTTTCTCTGGCGCCGCCACCGCATTTGGGGCGGAACCCAATACGCAGGTGAGCCTCGTCGATGCCGCCATGCCGGGCATGCTGCCGGTGCCGAACCGCGAATGCATTCGTCAGGCGGTGCGCACGGGGATGGCGATTGAGGCCGAGATCAACCGCTGGTCGCGGTTTGACCGCAAGAATTATTTCTATGCCGACCTGCCGCAGGGCTATCAGATTTCGCAGCTTTACCATCCGCTGGTGGGTGAAGGGTCGCTGACCATCGACGCCGACGAGAAAGCGGGCATCGCCGAGCCCAAGACCATCGGGATCGAGCGGATTCATGTCGAGCAGGACGCGGGCAAGTTGATGCACGATCAGCATCCGACCATGTCCTATGTCGACTTGAACCGCAGCGGCGTCGCGCTGATGGAGATTGTGTCGAAGCCCGACATGCGCTCGCCCGCCGAAGCCGGCGCGTACGTGCGCAAGCTGCGCGCGATTCTGCGCTATGTCGGCTCGTGCGACGGCAATATGGAGGAAGGATCGATGCGCGCCGACGTCAATGTCAGCGTGCGGCGGCCGGGCGAGCCATTCGGCACGCGGACCGAGACGAAGAATGTGAACAGCGTCCGCTTCGTCATGCAGACCATCGAATATGAGGCCAAGCGCCAGGTCGAGGTGCTGGAGAGCGGCGGCACGGTGGTGCAGGAAACGCGGCTGTTCAACCCCGACACGGGGACGACGCGGACCATGCGGTCGAAGGAAGACGCGCACGACTATCGCTATTTCCCCGACCCCGATCTGCTGCCGCTCGAGCTCGACGAGGCGTTCCTCGACGATTGCCGCGCGAGCCTGCCCGAACTGCCCGACGCCAAGCGCGCGCGTTACGAACGGCTGGGGGTGTCGGCCTATAATGCGGCGGTGCTGACCGCCGAGGTGGAAAATGCGCGCTGGTTCGATGCGCTGTTGGAAACCGGCGCGAAGGCCGATGCGGCGGCGAACTGGGTGACGAGCGAGCTGTTTGGCGCATTGAACCGGCTGGGCCGCGATCTGACGAACAGCCCGGTTTCGCCCGGCGCGGCAGCAGAGCTGCTCAAGCTGGAAGCCGACGGCGTGATTTCGAAGAGCATCGCCAAGCAGGTTTTCGAAATCATGCTGGAAACCGGCGAGGGCGCGGCCGCGATTGTCGAGGCGAAGGGCCTCAAACAGACCAGCGACACCGGTGCGATCGAGGCGGAGATAGCCAAGGTGCTGGCCGCCAACGCCGACAAGGTCGAACAATATAAGGGCGGCAAAGAAGCGCTGTTCGGTTTCTTCGTCGGGCAGACGATGAAGGCGATGCAGGGCAAGGCCAACCCGCAGGTGGTGAATGAGCTGTTGAAAAAGGCGCTGGGTTAGAGCAGGTTACCGCAAAGATTGCGGGAGTTCCGGGAATGATTGGTCGGGTGATAATGACCTGCACAGCGATGGCGCTGATGACGGTCCCTGCGACCGCGCGCGAATATTATTATTTCAACAAGCCCGGTGTGTCGCGCGACCAATATGTCGCCGACAAGCTGGAGTGTGACCGGCTGGCGGGCCGAGTGCAGCCTGAGGATATTGGCCCGGTTTATGTTTCGCAAAATCCCAATCTGACGGCTGGGCAAAATGCGCTCGCCGTCGGCATTGCATCGCTGTTCGCGGGGCTGATGGGAGGCGGCGAGCAACGCAAGGCGATGCGCGCGGTCGAGCGCACCTGCATGGCCGACAAAGGCTATGCCAGGTATGAGGTTGAAAAGCCGGTGGTCCGCGAAATTGAGAAACTGGAAGACGATAGTGCGCGGATCGACCGCTTTTTCGCGCTCGCGGCGACCGATGCGCCGGTGGGTGTGAGGATCAAGGAATGATGCGTTTTGTGCGGATGCTGGCCTTGTGGCTGATGCTGGCGGCTCCGATTGCCGTGTCGGCCAAGGACAAAATCGCGGTTGATCCGGCGGCAGCTTATGTGCTCGTCGAAATTGCCAATCTGGACAATGCCATCCTGAAGGGCACTTCCGTCCCAGGGGCATTGACCTTGGCGCGCTATGACCCGGTGGGCGGCGACGTGCGTGGCGGGGGGGGGGGGGGGGGGGGGGGGGGGGGGGGGGGGGGGGGGGGGGGGGGGGGGGGGGGGGGGGGGGGGGGGGGGGGGGGGGGGGGGGGGGGGGGGGGGGGGGGGGGGGGGGGGGGGGGGGGGGGNAAGAATGACGTGCTGCGCGTCGTTATCGACCGCAAGCCCATCGCCAAATCAAAGGTATCGCGGCTGTATCTGGTGCAAGTACCGGCCGACACCTGGGTGATCGAGGGCAGCGGCACAACGGCTTTTTCGCTGGGCAGTCGTACCTTCACCGCAACGCCGGGTCAGATTGTCGATCTGGGCTGGTTCGACCCCAGCGTCGACTGGCTGGAAGGCGAAGGACCGAAGGACATGGCCAGCGGTCTGATGGGTGCGGCCTTTTTTGGGTCGGTGAACCCCAAGGATTTGCGCCCGATCAAGCTCGACTGGCGGCCGCGTGGGGCAGGGGATTTGCCATTGCCGCCTGCGCTCGCGGGCAAGTCGCTGGTCGCTGCGGAATATTCAGACGGGGCCAAGTTCGGCAATTACCTCGGCGGGCTGGTCAACCGCATCGGTGGACGCGCGACACGGGGACAAGCGGCCGCGCCCGAGCCGGTCGCCGCGATTGCTGAACCGCCAGTCGCGGGTCCCGCCACACCCTGACGCTTCCATCTCACCCCACCCCCTTGCCCCCACCGCCCCGCCTGCTATAGGGCGGCGCGGTTTGTGCCGGTTCCCTCGGCCAAGCGGGCGTGGCGGAATTGGTAGACGCGCTGGTTTTAGGTACCAGTATCGCAAGATGTGGGGGTTCGAGTCCCTTCGCCCGCACCAGTTTGGGCGGCGGGATGGCCCGGTATTTTTCGCAGCGCCGAAGCGGCTGCTGCCATGGTTTGACAAGGATTGATTGAAGGCAATGAAGACCGTCGAGACACTGAACGAAGGCCTGAAGCGCGAATATCGGCTGACCATCGCCGCCAAGGATATTGACGCGCGCGTTGACGCCGAGGTGAAAGCAATTGCGCCGCAAGTGCGCATGCCCGGTTTCCGCCCCGGCAAGGTGCCCGCGAACCTGATTCGCAAGATGCACGGTGCGGGGCTGGCGCAGGATGCGCTGAACAAGGCCATCAACGACGGTGTGCAGAGCCTGATCGCCAAGGAAAAGCTGCGCCCCGCGCTGCAGCCCGCCGTGGCGCTTGATGATGGCTATGAAAATGGCAAGGACGCCGATGTTTCCGTGTCGCTGGAAGTGCTGCCGACGTTCGACCTGCCGTCGCTGGACGGGTTGAAGCTGGAGCGCCTGGTGGTGCCCGCCAACGACGCAGCGGTCGATGCCAAGATCGCCGAGCTTGCCGGGCAGATGAAGCGGTTCGACACCCCCGCCAAGCCCAAGAAGGCCGAGAAGGGCGATCAGGCGATCATCGATTTCGCGGGTTCGGTCGACGGCGTGCCGTTCGACGGCGGCACCGGCGAGGATATGGCGGTGGAAATCGGTGCGGGCCAGCTGATCCCCGGTTTCGAGGACCAGTTGATTGGCGCCAAGCCGGGCGACGCGCGCGAGGTGAAGGTAACCTTCCCCGCCGACTATCCGGTTGAAAATTTGAAGAGCAAGGACGCTGTCTTTGCCGTGACGGTAAAGGACGTGAAGGTCGCCGCCGCGACCAAGGCCGATGACGAGTTCGCCAAGTCGCTGGGCCTCGAAAGCCTGGAAAAGCTGCGCGAGCTGATGAAGGACAGCGTCGAGCAGGAGCATAACGGCCTGACGCGCACCCACATGAAGCGTAAGTTGCTCGACCAGCTCGCCGCCAGCCATGATTTCGATGTGCCGCCGACGATGGTCGAGGCCGAATTCAACCAGATCTGGACCCAATTGCAGCAGGAAGCGGCCAATGAGGCCGATCCCGCCGCCGCCATGGCCGAGCTGGAAGCCGACAAGGACGATTATCGCGGCATCGCGGTGCGCCGCGTGCGGCTGGGCTTGCTGCTGTCCGAGATCGGACAGGCGAACAATGTGCAAGTCAGCCAGCAGGAAATGCAGCGCTTGGTGATGCAAGCAGCGCAGCAGTATCGCCCCGAAGACCGCCAGCGCTTTGTGGAATATATCCAGCAGGATGCACTGGCCGCCGCGCAGCTGCGCGCGCCGCTGTATGAAGACAAGGTCGTCGATTTTCTGTTTTCCAAGGCCGAAATCAGCGAGCGCGAAGTGACCCGCGCCGAGATTGAAGCGGCGATCGAGGCCGAGGACGACGGCGGCCATGTCCATGGCCCGGGCTGTGGCCATGACCATGGTGAGGCCAAGCCCGCGAAGAAGGCGGCGGCGAAGAAGCCTGCGGCAAAGAAGGCTGAAGCGGAGCCGGCTGCGGAAGCCAAGCCTGCCGCCAAAAAGGCACCGGCGAAAAAGGCCGAGCCCAAGGCTGCTGTCGAAGAAGCCAAGCCTGCGGCGAAGAAGGCTCCGGCCAAGAAGGCGGCGGCGAAGAAGTAAGCCAGCGGGCATTGCTGCCCCTCCGACCCCTTCGGGGCCACCTCCCCATCGCAAGTCGATGGGGAGGAGTTGTGCAATAGTTGCGTCTTAGTCCTCCCCAATGACTTGCATTGGGGAGGTGGCAGTGCGCAGCGCTGACGGAGGGGCCCCCTAAATCGCCTCGATGTTATAGCAGTGCCAGCTCAATATCGCGATCGCGCCGCGGTGCGGGCGCCAGGGTTCGGCGAGTGCGCGTGCGGCTTTTTCCGCGGGGCGTTCGGGCAGCGCCAATATGCGCTTGACCGCTTCCTGTACCGCCAGATCGCCCGCTGGCCAGATGTCGGGCCGGCCTTCGGCAAACAGCAGGTAAATCTCTGCCGACCAGCGACCGATGCCCTTTACCTGCGTCAATAGCGCAATGGCCTCTTCATCATCCTCGGGCAGATTGTCGAGCGGAAGCCCGCCTGACAGTGTCAGCTCGGCGAGGCTGCGCGCATAGCCCTGTTTCTGTGCCGATAGGCCGCAGGCGCGCAGCGCGGCGAAATCGGAAGCAGCGACCGCCTGCGCCGGGCAGCCGTCACCCAGCGCTGTCTCCAGCTTGTTCCACACCGATGCGGCCGCCGCGACGCTGATCTGCTGCCCGACAATAGTGCGCAGCAGCGTGGTGTAACCGCGTTCGCGGATACGCGGTTCGGGATAGCCCGCATGCTCCAACGCGCGGGAAAAGCGCGGGTCGATCGCAGCGACAGCGTCGATCCCCTGTTTGATCTGTGCGGCGCTTAAACCCATGTCGTCCCCCTTTTGTTCCGCATGCTTTAGCAGCGCTTGATTAACCGCGCAACGCGCGACATAGCGGCGGGAACGCGCATGGTGCGCTGCCGAAAGGATGCTCGATGGCCAAGCTGATTGTCGTGACGCGGGACGGGAATGAACATGCAGTCGAAGGCGATACCAGCCTGACCGTCATGGAAAATATCCGCGACAATGGCTTTGACGAGTTGCTGGCGCTGTGCGGTGGTTGCTGTTCGTGCGCGACCTGTCATGTCCATGTCGACCCGGCATTTGCGGGCAAACTGCCCAAGCTGGGCGAGGATGAAAATGACCTGCTCGATTCGACGAGCGATCGCAGCGAATATTCGCGCCTATCGTGCCAGATTCCGTTCACGGCGGACCTGGACGGCCTGCGCGTGACAATCGCGGCGGAGGATTGAGGGGTACCCTCCCAACCCCTCGTCATCCTGAACGTGTTTCAGGATAACCAGCGGGCTGGGCCTGTTATCCTGAAACACGTTCAGGACGACGAAACGAGCAAGATTGCCGCTATTTCTTCCCAGCCACCGCCACGGCATAGAGCGCAATCGCCGCTGCGTTCGAGATATTCAGGCTTTCCATCCGCGGGCTGATGGGCAGGCGCGCGATGGCGTCGCAATGTTCCATCACATTGTGGCGGATGCCGTCGCCTTCGGCCCCCAGCACCAGCGCGACGCGGCTGCCATCGAGCGTGGCGGCCAGATCGGTGTCGCTGTCGCCGTCGAGCGCGATGCGCCACCAGCCGGCTTCGGCAATCTCGTCGAGTGCGCGAGCGAGGTTGACGACGCGGACCCACGGCACATCTTCCAGCGCGCCCGAAGCGGCCTTGGCGATGGTGCCGCTTTCGGGCGGACTGTGGCGGTCTTGCGTGATAATCGCGGCAGCATCAAAGGCGGCAGCGGAGCGCAGCACCGCGCCAATATTGTGCGGATCGGTCACCTGATCGAGGATAACAAACGGCCGTTTGCTGTCATTATCGACCTCATATTGCAGCACATCGGCGAGCAGCACATCGTCCAAGGGCACGACTTCGGCGACCAGCCCCTGATGCGGTGCATCGCCGGGGACGAGACGGGCAAGGTCAGTGACGTCGCAAAAGCTGATCGGCAAGACAGGGGGCAGATCGAGCTGCGCCAGCGCCTCGCGCGTGCCCCAGATGCGCTTCACGGTGCGGTCGGGATTGGCGAGCGCAGCGATAACGGCATGGCGGCCCCACAGGCGCGGCGGCTGGCCCTTGGTGCGTTCGGTGGGGGTGCGGCGATGGCGGGAAAACTGGCGGGTCATGATTTGGGCGCTTTGTCACGACAAGGCGTTGACACGCAAGCACCCATTCGCCATGGGACCGCCTTCGCGCGGCAAGCGCCATGGACAGGTGGCCGAGTGGTTAAAGGCAGCAGACTGTAAATCTGCCCGGGTTTCCCGTACGCTGGTTCGAATCCAGCCCTGTCCACCACCGCTTGAATTCAGCGGCGAAGCACCTCTCCCTCGATCACCTGACTGGCCGGGACATGTTTGCCCAAATGCTTTTTGAGTATGCGCAGGTTGCGACTGCTCGATCGGAACAGAACGTCGAACGCGTCGCCCGCCAGCGGGATGGCGCCGACGGCGGTATCGACCGCCAGATTGCCCATCATCCGCCACAACTTCCATTTGGGCAAGCCCAGGTTGCGCGCTTCCCAGATGATATAGGATCCGAGAGCAGCGCTGATCAGATCGCCAACGACGGGCACAAGGCCGAGCACCGCATCGAGCCCGATGGCGCGGTTTATGCCCGGGATCATGATGCTGCGCTCGAGCAGCAGTTCCAGCGCCTCGACACGCTTTAGCGCGGCGTGCGGGTTGGTCGTGTCAACATTCAGCGCAGAAAAGAGCTGGTCGAACGATGGGTTGGGAATGGGCATTTTGGGCAATAGTCCAACAAGCGACCCAGTTGGCCGCATGAACTAGTTGGGGGCGGTGCGCAGCCGATTCAATGGATGTTCGCCGCGATTGTTCGCGCGCACACCGTTCAGCCGCGGCGACACCACCGACCAGCGCAGCGGGGTCGCCAACGGAATCCAGGCGGCATAGCGCACCATGATCACCTCTGCCTCGGCGATTTTGGCGTCGCGCGCTGCAACGTCGGCAGCGTCTTCGGCTTCGCTCAGCAGCACATCTGCTTCGCGGTTGCAGCTGATGCGGCCGGCGCTGCCGCAGGTCAGGCGGCGAAAGGCCCAGATAGGGTCGTCGGTCGGCGCGACCTCATCAATCAGGCGCAGATCGGCGGCGTCGGTGATGCCCACGCGCTGGGCGCGCAGCCCGATGGCGCGCAAGTCGGCGGCGATCCAGGCGAACAAGATGCGGCTACCCGGCCCCTGTGGCAGTGCAATCCGCAGCGGTGCGATGCTGCGACCGGTTGATTTATAGGCCGCGACGATAGCGGCGGCGCGCGCCTTTCGTTCGGGCATGGTCAATTCAATCCAGGGCGGCAGCAAGGGATCGATGCCGGGCGTGCGCAGATTTTGCGACAGGCGCAGCGTCGCCTGCGGCGTCCATTCGTCGAGCCCGAACGCCCCGATCGCCCGCGTGCGATCAATTGCCATGGAAATGGCATCGCGGTTGCGGTCATTGGCCAGAAATCCGTCGGCATTGACCACGGCCAGCCCGAACAGCCCGGGCACCGGGTCGACCACCAGCCGGGCGCGCGAAATGCGCGAACCGACATAGATGGGGAAATCGGCCATCCGCCCGCCAAAGACACCGTCAACACTTCCATCGATAAAGCGCGCGATGGCGGTGGGGGCCGAGACGCCGCGCAGCTCCACCCAGCCCGCCGGGTCCTCGACCGCTTCCTGCGCTTCTTCCGGATCTTCGGCGAGCGGATCAGGCTGTGGCACCAGCATGATCCGGCCGTTGGTGCGCCGGGCATCGAGCGGGCCCCAGCCGCGCCCGCGATTGGGCAGCGACATCGATGGATGGGCCAACAGCTCAAGCAAATGGGATTGCGGCCGTTTCAGCCTGATTTCGATGACCTGATCGGTCATGGCGCGCACCGATTCAACCTCGGCAAAATTATGCCGGAGCGGATGGGTGCTGGTGGTCGCAATATAGCGGGTGATCAGCCTCGCCACGTCGCGCGCCGTAACCCGCCGGCCATCGCTCCATTCGGCTTCGCGCAAGCGGAAAATATAACTCAAACCGTCGCTCGTGACCGTCCAGCGCTCGGCAAGGCCAATGTCGGTTTGTCCTTCGGCATCGATGCTGACTAGCCCCTGCGCTGTAGCGGTGAGCAAGAGCGCATTAGGGGGCGATAGCGGTCCGTTCATGGGATTGGGCGCCGCGATCAATGGACCGATGGCGGCAATCTGGATCGGATCATCCTCGCCAAACAGGCCGCAGCTGGCAAGCGAGAGCAAGGCGATTGCGCCCGCTGCGCCGCGCAAAGCCGCTGCCATCATTCTTTTTCCTCTCCACTGGTGCGGACGGCGGGACTCGAACCCGCACACCCAGATGGATAACAGATTTTAAGTGGGACGAGACTACAGCAAGTATTTGTTAGATATTGCATTATTTTCTGCGCGTCAAGAACTGTGTAAGGTTTTGTGTAAGTTTTTGGGTTTCAGTCAATGGAAATCGTGGCTGTCAAACCGCAGTAATTCCTCTTCATCTGGCATTGCGTTGAATGGCAGATAAGCCAGCGTCCGCGCGCACGGTGCCTCTGGGTCATACGGACCGGGTTTGCCACCGTTCTTCGCGGCATCGCCGCGTACGAGAGCGATAGCGAACTCGGTGCGACCAGTCGAACGCAACAGGTCATCGTGATTGACGGTGCGGTCGCAGATATAGTGGATCATGTCGCCTTCTTTCTGCAACTCTCCCCAAATGGCGATCATGGATGCGGACATGACCTCGCGCCGATAAAGCTCGGAACGGTTCAGCCAAAGGATGCCGTTGGCGAACGAGGATGACGCCTGCGACCTCGGCGTTGCGGCCGTCGCGAGTGCCGCAAGGATCGGAGCAGTGGACGATCTTCATCGCGATGGCTGCTCCAATTACGGCCAGCGAACGGAGCATGTCGGCCCAAACTTCGAGACTATCTTCCTTGCCGCCCCCCCAGATGCACGTCGAAATGAGGTTTACGATCAAGCGGCACTCCACAACGACAGCGGCCCAAAAAAGCTAGGAGCGGCAACAAAATATGTCATATGACCAAAAAATCTTGACCGCAGCCCGGCCAGCGGACTAAGCGTTTCTCAGAATTTGAGGAGGCAGGTCTTGGCAAGGATTCTATTGGCTGGCGGTTATGGATTGGTGGGGAGCAATGTAGCACGATTGCTGAGGCGTGCGCATCCGGACGTCGAGATCGTCTTGGCCGGGAGGAATCCCCGCGACGGCATTGATCTCGCAAGTGAACTGAGCAACTGCACGGTGGCGTTCCTCGACGTTCTGAATCCCCAAGCGGCACTTGACCAAATTGGCGATCTCGATCTCATTGTCGCCATTCTGAAAGACCCTCACGAGGCGCTGTTTGCGGAGGCCGTAGAGAGGCGGGTCGCGTATATCGGGATTACTAAAACGGCGGACGAGGTGTCGCCCCAATTGTTTGCGGCATGCGGAGATAGGCTCCGCACACCAGTCGCTGTTTTGGGCCACTGGCAGGCCGGCGTGCTGGCCTATGCCTGCGCGGACCTGTTCGCTGAGTTCGCTCAGGTGAACAGTATAGAGCTGGCTGCCGTTTATGATCCCGCCGATCCGATCGGTCCAATGACCGAAGGCGATGGAGAGGCCTTTTTTTCGCGAGCTCTACTTCGGCGATCTGGTCGCTGGCAGTGGATCGATCCCGAAACCAACGGCCGAAGCATCGACCGCTTTGGGGTCTCTCCGATCGATGGTCGGCCGATGGGGGTTCTTGATGTACCAAGCCTAGCGATGGCCAGTGGCGCAGCCGATGTCCGTTTTGATCTTGCAATCGGAGAGTCTGAGGGAACGCGATCCGGCGGGGGGGGCTCCCACGACCTGTACATCACAGTATCCGGACGGCTGGAAACAGGCGGCGACGGCATTAGACACCGATTGGTCAGCGACACCAAAGGACAGGCGCACATGACCGCGATGGGCGTGCTCATCGCGATTGAGCGCATACTTGGTTTGGATGGTGCACCGGCGGTCACCAAAGGCTTTCACAGCCCAGAGTCTCTGCTTCCAGCCGCTGACGCTGTTCGGCGTCTGGCGGATGCTGATATCGAAATTAGCGACCTGCCTCCCGTGCAAGGCTGAGCTTGGACAGGCACATTAACAGGGTGATCGGACAACGATGGACATCAAAGACTTGTTTTCGCTGGAAGGGCGGACTGCGCTTGTAACTGGCGGTTCGCGCGGTATTGGGAAGATGATCGCCAGCGGCTTCGTTGCGGCTGGAGCCAAAGTCTATATCTCTTCTAGGAAAGGCGATGCTTGCATTGCGGCAGCTCGCGAACTTGGCCCCATGTGTGAAGCGCTTCCCGCCGATATATCGACGCACGTCGGCTGCCGCCAGCTCGCTCAGGACCTCTCGATGCGTGAGAGCGAGCTCCATATTCTCGTGAACAATGCAGGCGCGACTTGGGGCGCCAAATTCGACGCTTTCCCGGAGTCTGGATGGGACAAGGTGATGGACCTGAACGTCAAATCGCCCTTCTTCCTTACCCAGATGGTGTATCCATTGCTAAAGCAGGCGGCGGTAGAGCAACGACCGGCGAAGGTCATAAATGTCGGTTCTGTGGATGGGCAGCGGCTTAGCCCTTGGGAAACCTATAGCTATCAAGCATCGAAAGCGGCAATCCTGTTCCTGACGAAGAGATTGGCAGCGCGCCTCGCCGAAGACCGAATTCACGTCACGGCAATCGCGCCAGGCGCATTTGCATCGGAGATGAATCCCGGTGCGCGTGATCACGCTGACGAGATGGCGCGACACATTCCGGCGGGACGCGTGGGCGATGCTGAAGACATTGCGGCAGCCGCGATTTACCTCGCGAGCCGGGCCGGCGACTATGTCCTAGGCGACAGCATTTCGATTGATGGCGGCTTGGTTCACGCGGCAACCGGCAAATCTTTGGATTGAAGTTAACTGTTCCAGCCAGACACTAGGCGTCCTCAACGCATTCCGACGCAAGTTGATCGCAAAGCTCCAATATGGCGCGCTCATAGCCGACAAGCGAGGAACGGCGGGGCTTACCGAAACCCCGAAATAGCGAAGCGCCTTCGATCAATGCCACGATGACACCCGCATGGCGCTGCGCTCGTCGCTTGGGCATTTGGGGGGAAACCGAGCGTATCGCCTCGGTCATCTTATCAAGATAGACGTCATAATAGCTGTTCATGATTCCGGCGATACTTGGATCGCGGCCCGCCAGGGCCCAAAGTTCCCAGAAAATGAGGCAGCTTGCCTTCTCGTCCTGATCCTTCAGCAAATATTCGATCATGCGTTGGAACTGCGCTTTGGGCGACCCTGCGCGATTGCGAGTAACGTGCGACAGAGCCGCATTGTAGTCGTCGACCGTTCGCTTCAGCAGTGCGTTGAGCAAGTCTTCCTTGGTCTTGAAATAATATTGCAAGTTGCTGAGCCGTATGTCGACCGCCTCGGCGATGCGTCGCATCGTGAAGAGGCCATAGCCTTCGTCGATCAAGACACGGACAGCGGCATCAAGAATTTCCTCGACCCGCCGCTTTCCCTTTTCATGAATCGCCGTTCCCGGCCTGCTGGGCTTCGCCACCTTACCAACCGACAATCTACGAAGCCCCCATCAATCAATATTTCCAGCCTAGAGTGATACCATATTGGCGGGGTGCGGCCAACTGCCCAGTCTTTAGGTCAAATGTACTAGCCAAGGCGTCGATGCCATGAGCGAGATAGCGCTTGTTGGCAAGATTTCGGCCGTAGAGCGACAAGCTCCACCCATCATTGCTGTGCGCGACGCCAAGCGAGGCGTTGAACAAGCCTACACTTCCGGTTTGCAGTTCCGGATCGTTGAACGGCGTAAAAAACAGATTGCTGCTGTAGACATACTCACCACGGAGGTTGAGATCGACATTCGACGAGAGTTGTGGCGACCATTCAGCAGAGACGCTGAGCGTATCGCGGGGGGCGCGCGGAAGGGTGTTTCCCGATAGGTCAAGCGCCCCGAACTGAAAGCGACGGTACTGCGAAACAAGATGGGCGTAGTTGATGTCGAACTTTAGGTCAGGGACGGGTGTTGCCGTCAATTCGATCTCGAAGCCCTTCACACGCGCTTTCGCAGCGTTCGTAATCTGCACGACCGGCACCTGACCGCCGGTGTCGATCGGCGCGAACACCTGCAGATCGCTATAGTCGTAAAGGAAGACGGCCGTGTTCAGCCGAAGGCGCCGGTCGAGAAACATACCCTTGAGCCCTGCCTCATAAGCGGTGATTTTCTCGGACGAAAAGGGCGTCGCCGCTGCAACAGCATCGGCAGGGAAGTTGTTGAAACCGCCGCTTTTGAATCCACGAGTTACACTACCATAACCGAGTATGTCGTCAGTCGCCTGATATTCGGCGACAAAGCGCGGCGAAAAATTGTTAAAGGACGTTCGGGGCGTAGTTAGCGGGATGAAATCGAACGCAGGCCCGCCAGCGAATGGCAGTAGCTGCCGTTGAATCGCCAGGCGCTTGCGTTCGTGCGTGTAACGCGCACCGGCGGTCAGCTTGAGCTTTGGTGTAACCCGATAGCTTATCTCTCCATAGCCTGCGATGCTTGAGGTTCGGGTTCGGGCATCGGTCAGTTCGTCATCAAGTGCAAAAAATGGCAGAATGAAATGGTCATTTCCACGTCCCCGGTCGCGCAGGAAGAACAGCCCCGCGATCCATGAGAAGGGGGAATCACCCTCCTTTGATACGATACGGAGTTCTTGCGTGAACTGCCGGGCTCTTTGCGTCGTATCGAGATGTACGACAGGCAAGGGTGTGCTGTCATAGTCTTCGGTATAGTGGATGCTGGTTGAGCGGTAGGCCGAAATTGCCGAGATATTGGCACCGCCCAAATCCCAGTTGATGGACATTGAGGCGCCTAGGATGTTTCGCCGGATGAATGCCTCGGGAAGGTCGTAGGATCCTAAAAAGGGATCGGCGCTTTCCTGATAGAGACCAAACAGCGTCCCGCCCACAACCTCCTTGAATGTGCTGGACGGGCGATCACGGGAGTGATCGATGCTGAAGGTGACGTCGAGCGTGTTGGTTGGCTCGATCCGCAACTGTCCTCGAAAGCTCAGGCTGTCTTCGTCATTGAGTTTCCGGCCGGTAATCGAATCGCGCGTCCATCCATGGCGTTCCTTGTAGCTGCCTGAAAGTTTCACAAACACGTTCGAGGCCAGCGGACCACTGACCAAGCCGCGTGCCGAGCGCTGATCGAAGCGGCCATAGCCCAGTTCCAGCCCTGCATGAAAATCAGGGCCGGGTTGGGTCGTCTCGATCTTTATCGCACCGCCATTAGTGTTGCGCCCGTAGAGCGTGCCCTGCGGCCCGCGGAGCACTTCAACGCGCTCAAGATCAAAAAGATCGAAAAGGGCGGACGAAGCGCGGCCGACATAGACGTTGTCGAGATACACGCCGACTGCGCCTTCAGACGTGATGCCATCGTCGTTCGAACCGACGCCGCGGACAAACACCTGTGGCGACAAGGTCGAATAGCTGGACAGATAGAGGCCCGGAACGCTCGCGGACAGGCCGGTCAGGTCGCTTACGCCAGACTGTTGCAACGAATCGCCGGTCACGCTGGTGATTGCCAATGGAACGCGTTGCAGGCTCTCGCGGCGATATTGCGCCGTAACGACAATTTCGTCGACTCCCACCGTATTTTCACTTTGCTCCGATGCCGTCGCCTCCAGCTTGGCCGGCTGCGCCGCTGCTATAGTCGCCGGTGCCAGCGTCACGACGCCTGCCAACAGTGCTGCCCGGAACCAGCGCCCTCCAAACTCTCCCTTCATTTTCCTTCTCCTCGTCAGTCAATTTTTGCTGTTGACAAAAATTATGTCATATGACCAAATAATAGTCAAACGATATGAATCACATTGGCCGAAATCAGGCTTTTCAGGCATTTCTGGGGGAAAAAATGGCTAAGCGACCAAAAACATGGAGTGAGAAATGACACCATACTCGTTCTTTTCGCGGCGAGGGTTTCTCGGCGCCGGAGCGGCTGCCGCAATAGCGGTGGGCGGAGGCTATCTCTGGCTACACGGAAGCGACGAGGAATATGAGCGGATGGCAGCGGGTTCTGTGCCGAAATTTCTGTCGATCAAGGAATATGCAATCCTTGATGCTATGGCCGCCGCCATCATCCACCCGCTCAAAAATGGTCCAGGGGCCAGCAAAGCCATGACCGCTTTGCGAATTGATCGCGAATTGTCATTCCACCAAGAAACCAGCCTAGCCGACGACATCAAAGCATCGCTGGTGCTTCTGGAGAACATGCCCCTCGTGGATGGGCTTGGCCCGCGATTTACGGGTCTGAGTCGCAAGGACAAGCAATTGTTCCTCGCAAATTGTGCCGATGCCGGGCCCGGGCTGCGTCGCGCCGCCTATAACGGCATCCGGTTCCTGGTCGTATTCTTCTATTACACCGATGACCGAACTTGGCCCGCACTTGGCTATTCCGGGCCCCTCGTCGACGAGAAACTGTTCGAAGGTGGCAACCGGATCGCCAATCTGGAAAAAATGAACGCGCGTAACGCCGAGGCATCCGCATCATGATCATCGAACATAGCCAAATAACCAGCGACCTCAACGAGACTGCTGATGTCGTTGTCATCGGTTCTGGCGTCGGCGGTATGACCGTCGCGCACAGGCTTGCGCAGTCCGGAGCAAAAGTCATCGTTCTTGAACGCGGAGGATATTACTCGGCTGCCCGGGGCGATCTGGACCAACGCAGCGACAACATGCTCGCCCGGATCGACGGAAGACGAGGTCTGGGCACGACGTCGACCGGCGAAATCGCCCTCATGTACGGCAATTGCGTCGGCGGCGCGAGCGTCCACTACTGGGCCGACAGCTGGCGCTTGCCCAAGGACCGGGCCGATCTCTATGTCCAGATGGGTGTTGAAGGCCATGAGCATGAGGCGCTCGAACCCATATTCGAGCAGATAGAGAAAGAGCTGAACGTACATCTCGCCGGTCCGGATTATTATAACCGGATGAACCAGCTGTTCGACATTGGCGCGAAGAAGCTCGGATGGCCTGTCGAAGGCGTTCCGCAAGCGCGGCGCGGCTGCGCTAAAAGCGGGCATTGCTATCAAGGGTGCTCCTATGACGCCAAGCAGTCCGCCCTGGTCACCAGCGTTCCTGCGGCGATCGACGCTGGCGCGAGGCTCTACTCAGATTGCGAAGTCGTTGGCATCACGCGCGATGATGCAGGAAAGGCGAGCGGAGTCGCGGCGATCTTCATCGATAGGGCCACGTCCCGCCCTAATGGTCACAAGCTGAAGGTCAAAGCAAAGATTGTGGTGCTGGCCGCCGGCGGCTTTGCTTCGGCTGTGATCTGGATGCGTTCGAAACTACCAAATGGCAGTGGGCAGGTCGGCAAGAATCTCTACCTCAATCCCTGTCCCTATCTTTACGCAATGTACGATGAGCCCGTCATGTTGTGGGAGAATATCCCGACGGCCACCGGGACGACCGAGTTCCGGCTACCTCGCTACGACGGCAAGACCTATGTCGAAGGCGGCTACCTGCTGCATCCCAACCAGATACAGGCGGAGTTTCTGGCGGCGACAATCCCTGGCTTTGGGGAACGCCATGCTCGGATCATGGAGCGGCTGACCCATGTCGGCAGCGTCGTATCGTGGATTGATGACGAGATGCCCGGCCAGATCGTGATTGATGGCAATGGCAACGCGACATATGACTACACAGTGCGCGGCGTCGACCTGCTAAAGACCCGTGATGCGCTGAAGAAACAGGCAATGTTGCTGTTTGCGTCGGGCGCACGCGAGATTATCGTTCCCGACATCGCAGGAACCCGGCTCCGCGACCCGAAACAAATTTCGATCTTTGACAATCTCGACATGACGGGTGGCAACACACTTTGGGGTGGTCCACATCCGGCAGGTGCGCTGCGCATGGGCAAAGACCCCAAGTCCAGCGTGATTGGATCTGACCATCAGGCATATGAAGTTCCGGGCCTTTATGTTGCCGATCCAAGTGCCTTTCCAAGGCCTCCCAGCGTCGACCCGTCGCTAACCATCATGGCGTGGTCGGTGATCGCGGCGAACGCGATACAGGCGCGACTTGGATAGGAGATTGCCGTGACCATTGCATATCGCATCGCGCAAGTTTTCGCCGGGCTCCAGATTGTGAGCTATGCCGATACAGTGCGAAACATCGCTTTGGGCGCGTTCGACAATATCGGTCTTGCAGGGCCGATGATCCGGATGGAAGCCGCGGCCAATAGTCTGTCCAGCATCGGCTGGGCCTCCATCCTCGTGCTTTCGGCCTTGGGGAAAGGACAGGCAGCGGGCCGTCTAGCCTATGGGGTTGCCGGGATGATGTGGTTCGATGTCCTGACCACCTGGCGCCTAGATATGCCTCTTCCGCCCTACTTTTTGTGGTGGGGCTCCGCTGTGGTCGTGCTCCAGTTGCTCGCCGGATACACGTTTGAGCGAGCTGGTGTCAGGAAGGAGCAAACAGCATGATCCGTCGTTGGTTGACCCTCGTTTCCGTCGCCAGCTTTGGCTCGTCGACGTTCTCTTTGCTGAACGGCGATTTCCTCTACAGCGATCTCCCGACCAGAGTTCATTTCGATCACGCCATTGCCAATGGTATCGAGGCAGTGGGTTGGCTGCTCGTTTTTTTGCTCCACCCGACGAAATATGCATCTCTAGCAGGCAGGATAGGACTGTTCCTAATCGGCATGTGGCTCTGGGACATGACAACAACGCTTCCGCTCTCGCTGCCCCTGCCGCCGCTACAGAATATCTGGGGGCCGCTGTCATTGCTGCTCCAAATCTACACCATTCAGCCGTTGTTGCACAGCAACACCAGCGCTCAATCCTGAAAGTCTCAAGCATGGAAAAAAGCAAAAACGAGCGCCGGAGTGTCTTGATCGTCGGCGGATATGGTGTTGTCGGCCTGCAAATCGCCGAGCTTCTGAGCGCGCGAAACCGTGAGCTTGACTTGATCATCGCGGGCCGATCGGAAGCTTCCGCTACCGAGGCGGCTAGGCGGTTTCCGGGCACCCGTGCGCTTCGCGTCGATGTCGATCAGGCCGACCCGTTGGCGGTTCTGACATCGATGCCGGATGTCGTCCTTGCCGTCGCAAATGACAGCCAGGACAGGCTACTCCATGCCACCGCGAAAAGGGGGATTGCATATCTCGATATCACTCGTTGGACGGAACGCATGCATGCTTCGATCATTCGGTTCGCACCTGCTCGCCTCACTGCTCCCGTGGTTCTAGCATCTGGGTGGATGGCAGGCGTGATTGCAACCGTCGCGGCTGCCGATGCCGAAACATTCGAACGCGTCGATTCAATCGACATCGACATCCTCTATGCTCTCAAAGACAAGGCCGGCCCGAATTCGCTGGAATATGCGGACCGGCTCGCCACCCCCTTCCCTGTGCAGATCGACGGCCAGACACAAATGAAGAAGGCTTTGAGCGATCCGCGCGAGGTGACATTTTCGGGGGGGCGATCGTTCCAGACCTATAGGTTCGACACTCCCGACCAGTACACGCTCGTTCAATCAACGGGTGCCTCTAGCGTTTCAACAAGGCTTTCATACGATGATGCATCGGCCCTCAATTCCATGCGGTTCATGCTCAATTCCGGTATCTGGAAGATACTGAGCCTTTCCATGTTTGACCGCATTCGCAAGTCTATGCTTTACAATCCCGGCGAAGGCGACGCCCACGAGGTAATCGTGGAAACGGTTGGAATCGACGCTCAGGGAAAGCGAATGCGAACGCGCTCGTCCATCATCGACGCGCTGGGTCAAACCCACATGACTGCGGCGGGGGCGGTAGCTCAGGTGGAGAGAGTTCTCGCATTGAAGGGCCGAACAATTGTGCCATCTGGCATCAGTTTTCCCGATCAAACGCCTGATCTTGCAGGAGCTCTCGATTCGTTGCGCGAGATGGGTGTCTCCATCACCCGAGCCAGTTGACCAGAACCGGTTCTGGTAACTGGCTCGATCGGCTCCGGATGCCCACGCCCTCTCGAATTCGCCGATCCTATGTCGCGCCGACCACAGCGTCACGATCAACCAGTTATCTACGTCCTTGATGGTAGATGCACCCTGCTTCTACGCAGCTACAATTTTGGAAGGCGCCATCGGACTGTTGAGGATTGTACGATGGCGGTTTCAGTTGAAGAGAATGGCAAGAAACGATCTAGCACGGCCTCAAGCTCTTGGACATCTTGGACAAGAATTTTTACAAGAAAACAGTCTTCACCTGTAACCCGATCCGCTTCGACAATTTGGGGAGTATCGACAAGCATCTGCATTACGCGTTTCACTTGTCCAGGCATAGCACTGATTCGTGCGTGGGCCGCGATCCGGAGACCAAAGACTGCTGGGTCAACTGCAATG
The DNA here is from genome assembly GCF_057220455.1 of Sphingopyxis sp. sgz302558. Lineage (NCBI taxonomy): Bacteria > Pseudomonadati > Pseudomonadota > Alphaproteobacteria > Sphingomonadales > Sphingopyxidaceae > Sphingopyxis > Sphingopyxis sp. sgz302558. The sequence continues at coordinate 434,432 of NZ_JBXPUZ010000002.1, forward strand.
GTATATCCTTGGATTGCACCAGCATCCTCCAGCTTGTGAATTCTCTCGGTAACGCTTGGGCTAGACAGGCCAATCCGGGCCGCGAGCTCCCGGATGGTTATGCGACCGTTTAGGGTCAACTCAGCGATTATCTCTCGATCAGTCGCATCGATTTGTCGAACTAAATAGCGGCTTCGATTCATCCTCAGTCTATAGCGGGGCGGCACTGACAACGCCTTGAAATTCCAAAGGCAAATCCCAACTTTCGCCTTAACTTTCGCCGATTTGAACAGCAATCAGTCAGGCAATGAAATCATGCCATAAAAATTGCAAAATACGTGGCAACAAAAATGTAGGCGAACTCCCCAATTTAGCGACGATAGCTAAGTCAGAACGACGGCCACGCCTTCAATAAGCTATGGCTGACCTTCCTCCTCACAGGCTATCCACACGTATCAGCATTGTTGATCGCGCTTGAAGCGAAATGTTCTGCAAGAAAAAGATACGAAAAACCGAAGATTTGATGGGATCGCTAGAGATGGAATATGGTGCCGCGGCCTTGTTGACATTAGCTTCGCAATGCGCACCAACTGTCGCACCCGAAACGGTCCTTGCGATCATTCAAACTGAAAGCAGCGGCAATCCATTCGCGCTCAACGTCAACGGCGGACGGCAGCCACCAAATCAAAGCAACGCTGTCGATGCCGCTACGACCGCGAGGCGTTTCGTCGCCGCCGGATATTCCGTGGATCTCGGACTTGGTCAAATCAACTCGCACAACATGCGCTGGCTTGGCTTGACCTGGGAGAACGCATTCGACCCCTGCACAAATGTTGCCGCGTTGGCCCGCGTCCTCACCACTAACTATAACGCGGTGAAAGCCGGGCGCGATCCGCAATCCGCGCTTCGGGTCGCGCTCTCGATGTATAACACGGGAAGCCAGACGCGCGGTTTTCGCAATGGCTATGTTGCCAAAGTTGTTGGCAATGCGGGCGTTGCGAACTCAGGCATATCATACGCCTCGACCATGCCTCCCGCACCGGCAAGCGGCGATCTGCGCGAGCAGCTGATCTCGGAAAACGCAGCGCCCCAGGCACCGGCAACCATATCCCGCCCCCCACCACCGCCCAGATGGAACGTCTTTGAACGCGCCGCCTACGACCGTGAAACCCAGATTCTCGCTGAAAACGAAAGGGGCAGCATATGAATTTTATCCTGAGAGTCGGGCGCGGCATCGGCACCTGGCGGGCAAATCTGGCCGCCAGATTCAGCGCCATGCCCAAGAGGCGGCAAAGCGCCGTGTTGTGGGGCGCGGCCTTGGCTGCGGCGACGATCATTTCGTTTGCAAACCCCGATCCTGCCTACGCGCAGAACCTGGAGAGCTTCGCCAGCAAGGTGCGCGGCCTGCTCTCTTCGACGCTGCTCCGCACGCTCGCGGTGATCGCCGTTATCGTCACAGGCTTGCTCTGGTTTACCGGCCGGGCTTCGACTGCGGTGCTGGTCACGGTGATTATCGGGATCGCCATCGTCTTTTCGGCTGACGCGATTGTCGGCGCGATTGCCGGATAGCGCCATGACCGACGACGCCGAACCTCCGACCAAAAACACGCTGTTCCTCGCGGTGACACGCCCGGCGCTGTGGGCTGGGATTCCGATCGAGGCGGCGGTGTTGTTGCTCATTTCCAGCGCCTCGGTGCTGATCTGGAGCAACAGTCCGGTCTATGCCGCGCTGGTCGTCGCCTTCGGCTATTCGATCTCGCGGTTGATCGTCCGCCACGACGTCAACGCCTTCCGCCTGCTGTTCCTGTGGGGTCGGACCAAGCTCGGCAACCGCAACCGCGCCTTCTGGGGCGGCAGCAGCTATTCGCCGCTGCCGCTGGCAGGGCTACGCCGCAAAGGCTTTGGCCGTCATGGCTAGGCTACCCGCCCTGAATATCCAACACGGCAATGCTGTGCCGCTGAAAGTGGCGCAGCGCGAGGCTGATCCAGCCAAATTCCTGCCCTACGCGCGGCACATCAATGAGGATATGGTGGCGCTCGATTCCGGCGACATCATGCTGACCTTCGAGTTGCAGGGCCGCGCATTTGAGACCGCCGATGTTCGTGATCTCAACGATTGGCACACCAAACTCAACGGGCTGTTTCGCAACCTTCACGACGAACGGCTGTCGATCTGGACGCATCTGATCCGCTTGCGCGTCGATCAATATCCCGGCGGCAAATTCAAGTCCGGCTTCGCCGCCGATCTCGACCGCGCCTATTTCGGGCGGATCAACTGCGAGCGGATGTTCATCAACCGCTTCTTCGTCACATTGGTAATCCGGCCAGGCGCCACGGGCGGAGACAAAATAGTCCAGTTGTTCAAACGCCGCGTGTCCAGGGATGCGCCGCAAGGGTCGATACTCGACGAGGCGCTTGTCGAACTACTCGACGACAAGGCCCGCGATTTCGAGAAACTGATGGCGCGTTGCGAACCGCGCCGCTGCGCGATCTACGAGCATCGCGGGCTGATGTTCTCTGAAACGATGGAAGTGGCCGACATGGTGATGACGGGTCGCCACCGCCGCGTTCCTGTCGTTCGCGGCCATCTCGGCGGCGCGCTCTATCGCTCGCGGACGATCTTTGGTGCCGAAACCATAGAAGTGCGCGACGCCGATGTCTCGGCGTTCGGCGGGATCTTCGGTATCCGCGAATATCCCGCTCAGACGACACCGCGCCAGTTCGAGGCTCTGCTGTCGGTCGATTTCGGGTTCGTGCTGACGCAGAGCTTCACATTCCTCGGGCGGGCTGCCGCGACCGAGAAATTCCGGCTGCGAATGACGCAAATGGAAAATGCCGGCGACAGGGCGGTCAGCCAGGCCGATGCGCTGATCGACGCGAGCGATGATCTGATGTCGAACCGCTTTGTGCTGGGCGACCACCATTTCACACTCGCGGTCTATGCCGACAGCATGAAGGGCCTGCGCGATCATATGTCGGTCGCACGGGCCGCCCTTGCCGATACCGGGATGGTGGCAGCACGCGAAGGTGCGGCACTCGAAGCGGCCTATTGGTCGCAGCTCGTCGGCAATTTTGCCTGGCGCGCACGGCCCGCGCCGATCACGTCGCTCAACTTCGCGGCGTTCGCGCCGTTCCATACGTTCCCGGCAGGCAGTGCCAGCGGCAACCATTGGGGCGACGCCATCGCCTTGCTGAAAACGAATGCGCGAAGCCCCTATTTCTTCAATTTCCATAAGGGCGATCTCGGCCATACGCTCATCATCGGGCCGTCGGGCGGTGGCAAGACCGTGCTCTTGAACTTCCTGATGGCGCAGACCGAGAAGACCGGCGCACGGCAGATATTCATCGACAAGGATCGAGGGAGCCAAATCTTCGTCGCTGCAAGCGGCGGCACCTATCTTGCGCTGCATAATGGCGAGCCGACCGGCTTTTCCCCGCTCAAAGCGCTCTCCAACAAGGCCGAAGACAAGACGTTTCTGTCACTATTCATCCGCCAGCTCGTCCGCGCGGACGGAAGGCCGATCTCGGTTCAGGAAGAACGGCTGATCGAAGACGGCATCAACGCAGTGATGAAACTCGACGTTGCCGATCGCTCGCTGAGCGCACTGCGTTCGATGCTCGGCATGAAAGATGCGAGCGGCGTCGGCGCGCGGTTGGAAAAGTGGACATCCGAGGGCTCGCTAGGCTGGGTGTTCGACAATCCGGCGGACAGCATGACACTCGATGCCCGGTTCATCGGCTTCGACATGACCGATTTTCTCGACAATGCCGACATTCGCACGCCGGTCATGCTCTATCTTTTCCACCGAATCGACCGGCTGCTGACCGGCGAACGGATGGTGATCTGCATCGACGAATTCTGGAAGGCACTCGGCGACGAGGCTTTCCGCCGCTTCGCCCAGGACGGCCTCAAGACCTATCGCAAGCGCAACGCCGTGCTGGTGTTTGCTACCCAATCACCGGCGGACGCGCTCAAGAGCGACATCAGCCATTCGATCCTCGAACAGGTCGCTACCAAAATCATGCTGCCAAACCCGTTCGGGGCGCGTCGCGATTATGTCGAAGGCTTCGCACTCTCCGAGGCCGAATACAGTTTGGTGCGCGAGGAACTTGCGCCGGAGAGCCACAAGTTTCTGGTTAAGCAAGGCCATGACAGCGTGGTGGTCGAACTCGATCTCGCCGGACTTGATGATGAACTGGCTGTGCTGTCGGGACGTGCGGAAACCACCGCCGTTGCCGACGAAGTGATTGTCGAGGCGGGCAGCGATCCCGCCGTCTGGCTCCCCCTCTTCCACAAACGGAGGCGTCCAAGTTGAACTGAAGGAAAGGACAAGTCGATGAAAAAACTGACCAAGACACTTTGTGCAACATTGCTGTTCGCAGCCCCGATGCCTGCGCTCGCGCAGGGCATCGCCGTCCATGACAGCGCCAATTTGATCCAGCAGATCAATGCGGTGCGGCAGGCGATTCAGGTGGTGGCGCAGGGCAAGCAGCAAATCGCGGAAGCGCAGAAGCTCTATCAAGATTTGAACAAGCTCACCGACATTCCGCAATTGGCGCAGCAACTCAAATCCGATGCCCTGCGCGAACTCGACATATCGGGTGGTTCGCTCGAAGGTTTCGGCAACGGCAATCTCGATGTTGTCGGCGCTGGCCGCGCCAAGGCCGATGCCGTCTATCGCGACCTGCTCAAGCAATTGGGCCTTTCCGGTTCGGAACAGTCCCGCGCGGCCTATGATCTCAACGCCCGTAACATCGGCATCAATGCCGGACTCGCCGAGAATATGGGCGCTGCCGTGACCTCGCGGGCAGAAGGTCTCGACCAGCTACGCAGGCGCTTGTCCAGTGCGGCGACCGCGAAGGAAGTAGCCGACCTGACCGCGCGGCTGCAACTCGAGTCCGCCGCAATGCAGAACGACCAGCTCCGATTGCAAGCCATCGCAATGCAGCAGCAGGCGCAGGAACGCCAGCGCGCCGCCGCCGGGCAAGCCGCCCTCGCCCAAAAGCTCGATGAAGCGAGCCGCTACTACAAGGGGCAATGAGTTGCGGTCGGCGATCGTCTGCACGGCATTGCTACTGGCGGGGTGTGGCGGGACCACACCCCAGGCCGACATACCTGCGCGGGACTGGCGATATTATGTCGCCAATCCCGGCGAGATCGAGCCGATGCAGAAGATATGTCGTGAATGGGCGCGATCAAACGCCTCGGCGGTCACGCAGCCCGCCGTGGTCACGACAAATTGCCGCGCAGCCGCATTCGCCAAATCGCAAATCGCCATCACGTCCAAGGATTGAGCCACGCGCATGGACTTCAGCGATCATGTTTTTACCACGATGTTCGAGGCGCTGAACAATGCGCTGGCTGGCATTGTCGGGAAATATGCAGCCGTGATCGGCATCGTTGCTCCGGCGCTGCGGATCGGGATCGTGATCTACATCTCGCTGCTCGGCTACGCGATCATGCGCGGCGCGGTGCAATATCCTTTCCGCGAATATGCCTATCGCGGCTGCCAGCTCGCCTTTCTCTATTTTGCCGTGACCTCGCTCTACGGAAGCCAGATTGGCATGTTTGCGCTGGGTGGCCTTCCAGGCCAGTTCGCCAGCGCGCTGGGCGGCTCGGATGTCGGCGGTCTGGGCGGATATTATGACAAGCTCGCAGGGACGGGCTTTGAGACCGCGAACACCATGCGGAAGATCGCCGCCGACTATCAGCAAACCCAGGGGACAATCCCCGACATAGGCTATGCAGTCTTTTCCGGCTTCCTCGTGGTGATGGTGATTATCGCCACGCTGCTTTGCGCTGCCATCGGCTTCGTGATCAGCGCCTTCGGACTGTTTGCGCTCGCCCTGTTGTCAGTCGTCGGGCCGCTGTTCGTCGCCGGACTGCTGTTCGAATCCACGCGCGGCTATTTCTTCGCCTGGCTCGGTGCCTGCATCAACTATCTGATGCTGATCGTGTTTGCGCTCGTGCTCACATTATTCCTGACGCAGACCGGCGAAGCCGTCATCGCGACGATTTCGGAGAATGACGAAATCGGCATGGCTGCGATCAAGGCGCTGGCCTTCTACGCGCTCGGCTTCTTTTTCTTCCTGCAAATCCCGATGCTGGCCGCCTCGCTCGGCGGCGGCGGGCCTGCACTCGCCAACCAGTTCGCATCGGCGATCGCAGCCGCAGGCGGCTTTGTCGCGGGGCGCGGCGCAACCGCCACACAAGCAACCAGCCGAGCCATCGAACGCGGCTTTGCGCGCGGGATCGCGCGGATGCGGACATCCGGCTCGGTCAGCCGCGGGACACAGTAAAAGGGGAGTAGGTCATGGGTAAGCGTATTCTAAGTATCGTGGTGGCGCTGGCGCTGATTGCGCCGATCGGCGCTGCCACTGCTGCACCGAAATCGCCAAAACTGGCCAAGTGCGATGGCAAGAACCGCCGCCCAGCCAATCCCTATGGGACGATCTTGCCAAGCGTCGATCCAGAGAACGGAACCTCCACGCCACCAGCCCAGCCGCAAAGTCGAGAACGGGAACGCCGAGGTGTCGAGGTATTTCCCGACAAGAATCCAGCCGCATCAAAGCCAGCAGCGCCGGAACTCAACTCCGACCCTCAAGTTCCGCCGATCAGTGGTTTGTCGCCCTCCATCTCGAACCAGAGTTGCTGAACGTCATGGCGGTCGGCGTCAAAGACAAGGACGATCTCAAAGCCTATTTTGCGGAAGCCGCGAGCTGGGATCACGACCGGCTGATCGCGGCCAACCGCTCGAAGCGGTTGGCATGGACGGTTGCGGGAGCGGCGAGCGGATTGGCGATCACCGGCGTTGCAGCGGTTGCCATGCTGACGCCGCTCAAGACTGTCGCGCCCTATGTCATCACCGTCGATAAGGCGACTGGCGCGAGCGAAATTACCTCGCCCCTCTCTGGTTCTTGGGGGTCGGACGACCGGCAAATCACCTACAACGAGGCCGTCGCCAAATATTTTCTCGCCGATTATGTCCGCAACCGCGAGGGCTGGATACCGCAGGCACGCCAGGAGTTTTTCGAGGGCGTGCTGGCAATGTCGTCGCGCGATGAGCAAGCGCGGTGGACGGCGTTCTACAGCAAGGACAATCCCAAGTCGCCACAATCGACCTTCACCGATCTCGATACGGTGTTCGTCGCGGTCAAGTCCGTCACTTTCGTTTCCGACGAGGTCGCACAGATACGCTTCACCAAGACGCTTCAGCGCGGGGCAACTGTCACCGACACGCCCGCCATTGCGACCGTGACTTACGACACCACCGATACGCCCACCACCGAACAGCAGCGGTTCAAGAACCCCCTCGGGCTGGAAGTGCAAACCTACCGCGCCGACCTGGAGGTGACGCAATGAAAAGAATGAGCTGCCTGACGGCAATCGCGTTGATGCTGGCCAGCGCACCTGCACGCCCCAGCGAAACCCCGCGCCCAACCGCGCAGGACAATCGCATCCGCGAAGTGATCTACAGCGACACGCAGGTTTTCCGCATTGTCGGCGTTTTCCGCTCCGCGACGCAAATCGTGTTTTCGCCCGGTGAGCGCGTCGAGCATGTCGCGCTGGGCGATACCGTATCGTGGGAGGTGGCCCCGGCCGAAAACTCGCTGTTCATCAAACCACGCGAGCTGGCAGGGGCTACCAACCTCATCGTCATCACCCGCTCCAGCACGGGCAATCGCACCTACACATTCGAGCTGTCGGCGCGGCGCGGGGGCATCGGCGCACGTTCGGCTGACACCTTCTTCAAGGTCGTGTTCCGCTATCCACGCGAGGAAGCCGCCGCCGCGCAGGCAGCGGCAACGCAGGCGGCATATTCCCAAGCCGTCGCGCTACAAGCAGGCGCGATCCGCTCGGCACTCGATCTCGCGGTCCTCGAAGGGAAGCGGAACCTGAGCTATTCGGTGCAGGGCTCTTCGGCGATCCAGCCCTCCGAAATCACCGACAACGGCCAGTTCACCGCGCTGCGCTTTCCCAACCAGCGCGAGCTTCCGGCTTTCTTCGCGGTCAATCCTGATGGGAGCGAAAGCATCGTTCCTTTCGATGTCCGCGACGAATTTGTCGTGATTCACGGCGTGTTTGCCCAACTTCGTCTCCGGCGCGGCAAGGAAGTGCTGTGCGTGTTCAACGAAGCCCCCGATTTTTACGGGCGCGACCCGAAGACAGGCACGGCGTCGAGCATCGTCGAGCGCACGGTCGGTCAAGATAGTGGGGAGAAAAGATAATGGCCGAAATCCCAAGGGGCGAACGCGCGACGGTCGATCAAACGCCCGATCCCCAGGAAATCGATCGCGCACCAGCCGTCGAGCGCGCCAGCAAAATGCCGTCGATGCCGGGAACGGCGATGGACCCGAAGAAAATGATCGGGTTTGCCGCCGCCGCAGGCGCCATCATGTTTACCGTGCTGGCGCTAGGAACAGGACTGACCGGGAACTCCAGCCTTCCCCCTGTCAAACCCAAACCGGCGCTCGAACCCGCGCAATATGATCCGGCAACCGTCATCGCACCGACGTTGGCGGGAGCGGCGACCGATCCCAACGCACCGATTGCCGTAGGCGAGCAAATCGTTCCCGCAATTGGTGCCGGGCCCGCACCGTCGCAGCTTCCGCCGCCCACTCAGCAAGTCCGCCAGCCATCGCAAGCCGAAGTGCTGCGCGAAGCTGCACGGCGGTCTTCGCTTATTGCCTATGGCGGGGAACGTGGCAGCGGCAGCGCGGGTATTCGGGCCAGCGGCTACGGTGAACCAGTTGCCGGACGCCAGCCCTCGTCGCCTGCCACCAATCTCGACACGCTGCGCCAGGGATCGGCAATCGGACAGGCGCAAGCTCGGTCACTTCCCGACCGCAATTTTCTGATTACGGCGGGCAGCTTCATCCCGTGCGTGCTGCAATCCGCGATGGACTCAAGCCAGCCCGGCTATGTGAGCTGCGTCGTCCCGCGTAACGTCTATTCTGACAATGGCCGCGTCGTGCTGATGGAGAAAGGCACGAAGATCCTCGGCGAATATCAGGGCGGTCTTGATCGCGGCCAATACCGGTTGTTTGTGCTGTGGACGCGGGCCGTCACTCCGCGCGGGATCGCGATAGATGTGGCGTCGCCAGCAACCGACGCGCTCGGTCGTGGCGGGATGGATGGCCGCGTCAACAATTTCTTCTGGCAGCGGTTCGGCACCGCCCTGTTGTTCAGCCTGGTCGAAGACGCGGCTACGGTCGGCGCGGAAGCCGTCGGCAACAACGGCTCCAATACCACCCGCATTCCTTCCGATGCAGCTTCGACGATTCTGCAACAGAATGGCCAGATCAAACCCGTGTTGCGTAAGAACCAAGGCGAGGATGTTGGCATCACCGTCGCCCAGGATTTCGACTTCTCTACCGTTTACGGCCTCGCGCTCAAATAATGTCCGCGCCGGGCAAAAACACCGCTGTCCTCGACAGCGTGACCGCCCCGTTGCGCAAATATCTCGATGACGAGCGCGTCACCGAACTGGTCATCAACCGCCCACAAGAAGTTGGAATCGAACGGCGCGGCGGCTGGACATGGGAAAGCGAACCCAGCCTCGATTTCAGGAATCTGATGGCGCTGGCGACCGCCGCAGCCGCCTACACCGCTCAGGACATCACCCGCGAAAACCCGATTGTCTCGACCATCTTCCCGACCGGCGAACGGGTGCAAATCATCGTGCCGCCCGTCGTCCCCGATGAAACCGTCTCTATCACCGTTCGCAAACCCTCCACCGTCACCATGACCCTGGCAGATTTCGAGGCGGCAGGTCTGTTCAAGGATACGCGCATTGCCGAAAAGCAGGTGTCGGCTCACGAACTGGACTTGCTCGCGCTGCTCAAGGCAGGCCGCCATGTCGAGTTTTTCGACCGCGCGGTGAAAGCCAGACTCAACATCCTGATCTCGGGTGCCACTGGCTCGGGCAAGACTACGTTATCGAAGGGGCTGATCCAGCTCATTCCGCCCGAAGAACGGTTGCTGACGATTGAGGACACGCGCGAACTGGTCGTTCCGCACAAGAATGTCGTCCACATGCTTTATGCCAAGGACGGCCAAGGAACCGCGAACGTCACCGCCAAGCACTTGCTGGAAAGTGCGCTCAGGATGCGGCCTGACCGCATCTTGCTCCAGGAACTGCGCGACGGGACGGCCTTCTTCTATCTGCGGAACGTCAATTCAGGGCATCCCGGCTCGATCACGACCATCCATGCGGACTCGGCGGAACTGGCGTTCGAGCAACTGACCTTGCTGGTCAAGGAAAGCGAAGGCGGCTCCGATCTGGCGCGCGGTGACATTCGCGCACTGCTCAAGATGCTGGTCGATGTCGTTGTCCAGACCAAGAAAACCGATGGCGAGTTTCGGGTGACGGAGATCTATTATGACCCGGAGAGCAGGCACCTCGCCTGACGGCGGGGCCGCACGATATTTGATTGCCATCCCGCTTGGGAGCCTGATCGCGCTCGCCGTCGCCAGCATGATCGGCTGGGTGCTGCTCGGACTTCCCGTGGAAGCCTATGACCCGCTCAAAATGCCGCAATTTGTCTGGTATTATCGCGGCGATCCGCGTGTCGTGCAGGCAATGGCGGGCGGGCTGGCGGGCGGCGTCACGCTGCTTGCCGGGCTGATCTATGCGCTGTGGGCGCGCGGCGCTCCGCTCCACGGGGCCGCACGGTTCGCCAGCGAACGCGAACTCAAGCGGCACGGCTTCCGCGCGACAGCAGGCATCGTCGTCGGCCGCAAAGGTGGGCGCTTCCTGACGTTCGGCGGTAGAGAGCATGTCCTTGTCGAAGCGCCAACCCGCTCGGGCAAAGGCACCGGCATCGTCATTCCCAATCTGCTGACATGGCAAGGCTCAGTCGTGGTTCTCGATGTGAAGCGCGAGAACTTCGACGCGAGCGCGGGGTTCCGCAGCGCTTACGGACAGGACGTTTTCCTGTTCAACCCGACCGACCGGCAGGGACGAACCGCGCGCTACAACCCGCTCGCCTATGTCGACCGCGGCGATCCCGACGATGTGATCATCGAGCTGCAAAAAATCGCCACCATGCTGTTCGTCGCGCCCGATCGTGGCGAAGCCTTCTGGGCAAACGGCGCGCGCACGGGTTTTGCGGGAGTCGGTGCTTGGCTTGCGGAAACCAGCGACGAACCGCTGACGATGGGGTCGATCTACCGCTACCTGACCGAAGGCGACGCGCGCAGCTTCTTCAAAAAAGAACTCGCCAATCCCATCCTCAGCCTGTCCACAGGATGCCGAACGGCACTTAATGATTTCGCCGGCGGTTCGGACAACAGCTTTGCCGACATCAAGAAGACCATCACCAACGTCCTCGGCCTGTGGCTCAATCCGCTGGTCGATGCGGCAACCTCGGCCAGCGATTTTGATCTCCGCGATCTGCGCAAACGGCACATCTCGATATACCTCGGCGTATCGCCCGATGAACTCGACCGCATCGCGCCGCTCTACAATCTGCTGTTCCAGCAACTGATCGACCTGAATGTGCGGGAATTGCCCGATGACAGGGCGCCGATTCCGGTGCTGGTCATCCTCGATGAGTTTGCCCGGCTCGGTCGCGCCTCGGTCATCGCCAGCGCCTTTTCCTATGTCGCGGGCTACGGCATCCGCTTGCTCCCGGTGATCCAGTCACGCTCGCAACTGCGCGGCGTTTACGGCGAGCATGTCGCCGACGAGATCGTCGCCAACTGCGGTGTCGAAGTGGCGTTCACGCCCAAGGAACTGCGGGTTGCGAACGAGTTGTCGGATCGCATCGGATATGTCGGACAAGAGAGTGTCACCCGATCGCTCACGATCAATGGCTGGCTCGCCAATCGCTCCAAATCCATCTCCGAACAGCGCCGCGCGCTGATGCTGCCCCAAGAACTGATGCAATTTCCAGTGGACAAGCTGATCCTGCTGCGCGGCGGCATCTCGCCGATCATCGGCACCAAGATTTTTTATTACAAGAGCCGCTTCTTCAAGAAACGTGCATTTGCGCCGCCCATTGTTCCGCCGCTCGAAAAGCAAATCCGCGTGACACCGGCACCTCCATCGTTCCGTGACATGACCGAGGAAGAGGCAGAGGGGAATCCAGCCCATCCGCTGACGCCGGACGACATCCGCACCGACGATTATCCGAGCTTCTTTGCCGATCTGCTGACTCTGGATCGCGACGGCCAGGCAAGCATCATCATAGAGGAAGGCGATGAACATGGGTGATGATCTTGAAGGAAGCGCGCCTTCGGGGCGCAGTCGGACTGCCAAACCCAAGCCGGTGACGGCGAAAGCTGCCCCGGAAAAGCCCAGGCGCAAATCCGAACCGCCCACCATCACCGACGATCTCACGGGCAAATTCCTGCGCGTCGGCAACAAGCTCTACCGCACCTCCGACGACAAAACCCCGATCGTGCGGATCGCGGGCGACCGGCTCAAGACCAGCAATCTCGACGCTCTTCCCGAAATCATACGGATCGCAAAGGCGAATGGCTGGACATCGATCAAAGTGGGTGGTGGCGACAAGTTCAAGAAGGCGGCCTATCTCGCTGCTGCCGCACAAGGGCTGGCTGTCGAGAATTACAGCCCGTCAAAGGTAGTCCAGGCCGAAGCTGACCGTCTGCGGACAAGGCTCGCCGAACGCGATATGCGCCGCGAAGGAAAGAAGGCAGGCTCAAAGACGCCGCAGACCGAAGACGAACTGACCAGGCTCAAAGCCCTCTCGGATAGGTTTCTGAGCCAATCACACTCCGAGAACGCGCGTGACCCAGACCTGCGCCGCGCGCAGAGTCTGGTTGCCCAGACCATTTCGATTGCCCGCGCGAAATACCTCGACGATCCGGTCACGGCATCAAAGGAAGTAGAGGCCAGACGTCAGGAGATTGCGATCCGGATCGCGAAGGGTGACAAGATTGCCGTCATTCAGGTCCGAAACCAGCAAGCTCAGCGGGTGCGCGACTTCACGCAGGAACAGGCGTTGCGGCGCGACGGACGGTCTCGGTGATGCGTAAGATGGCGGCATCGTGTTCTTATGACTGCAAAGTTAGGGGGAGCGGACTGTCGGGTATTAAGTGGATATCGCAGTTTTCCGCCGTTGCGATCTACGCCGTTGGCACCTTAAACTCAGCTCGAGCTCGGGCGACCTTATCTCGAAGAACGCAGTCTTCGGCATGGTCATTCACCAGCCCCATCGCCTGCATGAATGCATAAACCGTCGTAGGGCCGACGAAAGCCCAGCCTCGCTTCTTCAGTTCTTTCGAGAGCGATACCGACGCTGCCGAGGTTGACGCGGATTGCGGTACGGCCAGGTCTTCAGGCCGAGTCTCAAAACGCCAAACGAAGGCCGCAAGCGAGCCTTCTGCAATGACCAGTTCCTGAGCGCGGCGGGCATTGTTGATCACAGCTTCTATCTTGCCGCGATGGCGCACAATACCCTCATCTTGCAGCAGCCGCGCAATATCTGAATCGGTGAATGCTGCAACGCGGTCGAAATCAAAACCGAGAAATGCCGCGCGAAAATTCTCGCGCTTGGTAAGGATGGTGCGCCAGCTCAGGCCTGATTGGAAGCTTTCGAGGCAGAGTTTCTCGAACAGACGCTGGTCATCTGCCACGGGAAAGCCCCATTCGCGGTCATGATAGTCAAGAAACTCCGGTGCCGCTGAGCACCAGTTGCAGCGTGGCTGTCCATCCGGGCCTGTGAAGGTCGCTGCCATGCTTCAATCCTTAAAGAAAGCGAGGCGCTCGTCGACACGGGCGGGGGCAATCTCGAGAATCTCCGGATCGACAACACCCTCCGCCACAAAAGGGTCTTCGCCGACGCGCTGCTCAACCTCGGCTCTGGTCAGGCCATAGGCCAGGATTGTCCCGCCAGCGGCGGGTTGCAACGATCCGACCAAAAGGAATACGCCGTCATCGAAACCCTGTCTGATCCAGGCATTGTGCGCGTCCATCAGAGGAGGCGCTTTGGATTTATCAGCGAACCTCAGGATGATGATAAACATGGCGACTCTCCATTTACTGTTTGCGGGGCGAGGCTGGCGATCCATTGCCCGATTGCAGCCAGCTCGCGATCGACGAAACTCTCTTCGCGAAAGGCCGTCGCCAATGTTGCAACGCCCTGGCTGCGCATTAAGAGGTGCATTGCATAAGCGTCGGCATCAGCTGCATGACCCAGCGCCACGAACTGTCTGGTGAGCCATTCACGGAAGAGCGCGAAGATCGCTGACGCTTCGGTCAGGGCATCGTGGTCCAACTTGGCCAGCTCGTTGCAAAGCGTGCCAACGGGACAGCCATACGCCATGATCTGGGGGCGGTTGGCGACAAGAATATGAGCAAAACTCATCAGCCGTTCCGCTGGCGCGGCGCCTTCATGCTCCCAAGCGTCCAGCATCGCCCTTGTACCCTTCAAACGATGGGCGATGACAGCAGAAAGAATCTCATCCTTGGTCTTGAAGTGGTAATAGAAGTTACCGCGCGACAGACCGACCTGCTTTGCAATGTCGGCAAAGGATGTCGCCTCGAAGCCTTGGTTGTAGAAGAGCCGATCCGCCACCGCGACAATCCGCATGCTTGTTGATTCCCCCGCTACTGATGAAGCTTCTTCTGACATGAGCGCTTCATAGAACAACGAGACGGTGCATGTCTAGGACAATTGTCCTAATCGAGCATGGAACCTTCCTCTTCAGCCCAGTGAACCTACGGCGGCTTTGGAGCAGTTAATGAGTTAGCGGGAACGACCGAAAACTTGTCGTTATCGGCCGATGCGTTGGGGACTCCGGATGGTCGGATTCCGCGCGAAAAACTCGAAATGCAGCCATTTTGCGGGTTTCGCGCTTAAGAAATATCACGGTTCCAGGATCGTCTCTCTCAACGCTGGTTAAGCCTGATGTCGACTGTGCTTGTGCCACCGGAGTACTGAAGGGCAGCTTCCTCGAATCTTGGTGCTCGCATGCTGACACGAGGGTTGCGGCTCCATCCGATGCCTTCTTTGGGGATGAGCCCGAAACGCAGATCGACCTTGCCATTGTTGTTCTCGTCATGAAATGCCGTGATGGCAACGCGTCCTGGCGCAATCTTGCTGAAATGGCATGTAGCGGTCCGTCCGTCGATCGTGCCGACAACCCGCGCCGAGGCGCGCTGCGGTTCGCGCGGAAAACCTTCCGCACTGCGGAAAAGAGCGCAGCGGAGCTGACCCGAGGTTGTTTTTAGGTTAGAGATTTGCACGGTGATCGACCCCGTGTCGTCGGCTGTGAGCGGAGCTGCGGTTGCGAGCACGACCAAAGCAAAAGTCCATTTCACAAAATCTCTCCTTCGGGCTGGGCAGCGGGTTGCGAAAGTCTCTTGCGCGACAGCAATCGCCAAGCGAGCAAGAGCGACACGCTAACTCCGATTGCGGTGTAGATGGCGGGCGTCGGGTCCGACAGCGTCGACCTCGATCCAGCCCAGGCCACGACAAATGCAAACGGGACTACGCCCACGGCATATGCTGAAACGAATTTGGCAAAGGGCATGCGCGAAACGCCAGCCATGGTGCAGCTGAGTTCGGGCAGGATGGGCAGTGCCTGGCAGGCAAAGAGCGTCAGGACGGCGTTGCGGCTGAACGCATCCTCGATTTCCTGGAGCTTGGCCGGGTGTTTGTAGATCCGCAGCAGCAGCGGGCGACCGATCCGCCATCCCATGGCATAGCCAGTGACGCCGAGAACCATCAGGCCAAGCGCTGCCGCAGCCCCGCCCAGCAGCGGCCCGAGCACATAGCCCGCCAGCATGATCGTCGCCATCGTCGGCACGGCGATCCACAGATCGATCAGCAGGATGAGGATAACCGCCGCAACGAGGTAGGCGGGGTGGATCGAACGCGCGTTTTCGACAAAGGCAATCACACCCGCTTCAGTTGCAACGCCGCTCGCCTTGATAATCAACGCTGTCGACGCAAATGCCAGCGCCAGCACAATCGCGACTTTGAGCAGTTCCTTCATGTGCCGCGCAATATGCGATGGCCGACCCCGGGCGCCAGTCTAGTCAGGAAGGGGAGCAGCTTCGCCTTGCCGATATGGACAGTCTCGCGCCGGTCCGCAATTCCGGCAAGGATCGCTTGCGCAGCCGCAGCGGCACTGATCTTTCCCGTGCCTCGACCCTCTGTCATCGGGGTATCCACAAGCGGCAGCACGACTTCGCTGACCAGAACGCCGTCGCTCTCAAGCTGGTAGCGCAGGCTGCGCGTAAAGCTGCTGAGGGCAGCCTTGGTCGCGCAGTAAAGCGCGGTTTTTTGCTTCGGGAAGTATGCAAGACCGGAGGACATGTTGATGATCGCCGCGCGTCGGCCATGACCCCGGAACGCTGGCAACATGGCGTATGTCAGAAGCGCCGGCGCGACGAGGTTGATCGCAACTTCGGTCTCCATCCGCTGCGGATCGAAATCAGGGTCGGTCAACTGGGCCGAATATTGCAAGGCGGCATTGTTGATCAGCATGGTCGCATCGCCATGATCCGCAGCAAGCCGCACGCATATCTCCCTGACGGCAGCGACGTTTGAAAGGTCGATGTCGATCGGGATCAGGCCCGGCTCGGGCGAAAGCGTCGATGCGCGTCGTGCCAGCACAACGACCTTGTGCCCGTCGCGCAGCAAGCGGACCAGCAATTCGAGCCCGATCCCCGACGTGCCTCCAGTGAGAATGATGGTCGTAGGCGAACGCAATAGTCGCGGTCTAGTCGGCATCGGCCTGCTTTTCCTTTCGCACTGCATTCTAGCCTGCTAATTGCCGATCTTGATGAACCGAGGTTTAGTCCCTGAACATTTTTCCGCGCCCTGGCTGATCGAGCGATTGCAACAACGGGCTGAGCGCGACGAGCTTTGGCGTGTCCGCGCTATCGCCAAGGGAGAGACAATCTTCGATCCCGATTCGGACTGCCGGGACGTCTTCTTGTTGCTCAGTGGCCTTGTGAAACTCTCCTACCTTTCAGTCGGCGGCGGTGAGACGATCAAGAGCTTCATCGTCGATCAGGGAGTTTTCGGCCGCGAGGAGGGTGGCCCCGACTTTGGCGCCTATGCCATTGAGGCCTCCCAATTGGTGCGACTTCCGCTTTCGTGGGTCCGGCAGCAAATCAGCGGTAGCGATGAGTTGCAGCGGAGTTACGCGCAGTTCATCGACTGGGTCAGGGTGCGCAAGGCGGAGCGCGAGCAAACCCTCCTGCGCTTATCCGCGCGCGAACGACTGCTTCGTTTCCGCGAGATCGAGCCTGAGTTGGCGGAGAGACTGTCGCAAGGTGACATTGCGCGATATCTTGGCATCACGCCGATAGCGTTTAGTCGTATCAAGCGGCGTCTTGACCTTCAGACTACGGCGATGAAGACTTCCGTAACGCCGCCAGTCTTGCCGCGCGCCTCATAGATTCTTGGCGCGGCAATGACTTGATCGGGGGCCGTTGACTTTGGTGGTTTGGCTCACTCGGGGATGCATTGGCGACTGCAGCCCCCGTGGTTGCCGTTCAAACGTGGACGAACCAACTGGCCTGCTGTCGGTCTACTTGTTTACGATCACAGGCAAATGAGCCGCAGCCATGATGGCACCGCTCTGGTCGCGCCGATTGCTTCGGTACCATGGTCAATGTGACATCAGCACTGGTAAGCGTGGGTCATCGAGTATTTCTCGCGTAGCGCCGCCCAAAATGAACTCCCGTAGTCGCGAATGGCCAAAAGCGCCCATCACCAAAAGGTTCGCACCGGATTGCAAAGCGTAGCTTTGGAGCGCCTGACCAATCGATCCCTCACCCAAATGGATTTGTTCGAACCGGGCGTTCAGGCCCTTCTGGGCAAGAGCCGCCTCGATGGTTACGGGATCGGGGCTTGTCTGGAAACGCTTATCGCCGCTTACCGCCACCAGCGTAACCTCTTCAGCAAGCCGCAGAAAGGGCAGGGAATCATGCAGCGCGCGTGCAGCCGTACGGCTGTGATCCCAAGCGACCATCACGCGCTGGCAGGCGAAAGGTTCCGCATAACGGTTAGGAACGATGACCGCAGGGCGACCGGAATCGAACAACACATGTTCCGCAATCTTACGTTCGCTGAGAAAGATACTATGGTCTACCCCAGTAACCGTAAGGTCATGCAGCTTGGCCCTATCGCCCACGAAGGGGATCAGACCAAACGCATGCGCCCAGTCGGTCTGGGTTGACGCTGGCACACCGCGTTCGAGTGCTTGAGCCGCGATGGCTTCGGCCAGTGCAGAGGTATTCTGGCGCCGTACGGCGGTTTCCTGTTCGATCTGTTCGGCAGAGCGCCCTTCCCAGCTTCCTGGCATCAGAAAGTCCGTATATGGCACCAAGACATCAAGATGGGCACCAAGCGCAGCGGCTGCGCCCACTGCAAAGGCGGTGGGCCCAGTGGTTGGCTTGGAGGCTTCCAGCGAGCCATACAGCATGAGGGTGTGACTGGACATAATTTGTGTTCCTCTTCTTTCTGGCGGATCGCGTGGTGCGGGCGTGCGCCCCATTGTGGAGCCTGGTCGGTGATTAGCGTGACTTCGCCCGGACGCTTGGACGCACGCCTATTTCGCTACGAAAGGCAGCGACGAGTGATGAAGCACGATCCGCAGCTTGCCCTCTCCATCGCGAACGTAACCAAAGGTCTTGTCAACCACAGTCACATTGCCTTTGCTGTCGGTGAGCGTCACATTGCCCATCGATATGGCGCTGTTGCCGGTTATCAGGATGGCGGCATTGTCGATCTTGTAACTGCGCCAGTGCTTTAGCGCGAAGCCGCTGTCGCCGGGGTATTTCGGATTGCCCCCGACGAAATAGGAAAGCGCGCCTTCACGGGTAGTGCGGAACGTGGTCGGGGCTGCGGCCAGTGTCGGCTTGAACAAAACCGGCCCCATGTTGTAACCGTACGCCGTGTCGATCACCCGTTCAGCAGTTCGCGTCGCAGCAGCTTTGCCATTGCTGTCATATTCGGTCGAGATCGCGACCAGAGCATCGCCCCAAGCCCTTTGTGCGGCTTCAACTTCGACAATGGTGATGGGTGCATAGACTGCGACAGCCGTGGACATCGTCGGTGCCTGCTGCGCCATCGTCGGCTGCGCCGCAACCAGCGCCAAGCCTGCGATGGCGGGTAGGGTAAGGACAAAATGTTTCATCGGTATTCTCCTGTTGTGGTTGGTTGGTTTTGAGGGGGATTTCATGGGGTTTCCGCGGCACCCCGGGTTTTCCAGAGCGAGTAGATTATTCCACCAAGAATGAGGGCAAAGGTCACCGTGAGGCTCATCACCGGCGGGAATTTATCACCCCCCATGATGAAGTCCGACACGAAGATCTTCGATCCGATAAACACCAGCACCAACGCCAGCGCATATTTGAGATAATGGAACCGGTGGACCATCGCGGCGAGGGCGAAATACAGTGCGCGCAGACCCAGGATCGCCATGATGTTCGAGGTATAAACGATGAAGGTGTCAGTGGTGATGGCAAAGATAGCGGGCACACTATCGACGGCGAACACGAGATCGGCCAGGTTGATAATCACCAGCGCAAGAAACAAAGGCGTTGCCGCCCGCACCAATTTTCCGGTTTTTTCATCGGGCACCTTCACAAAGAAATGCTGATCGTGCAGTTCCTTCGTCACAGGCATGTGCGTGGAAATGAATTTGACTACCGGGTTCCTGGCGACGTCCATTTCCTGATCGCCGGTGAACAGCATTTTGACGCCGGTCGCAATCAGGAAGGCGGCGAAGATATAGAGCACCCAATAATATTCCTGCACGATGGCAGCACCCGCCGCGATCATGACGCCGCGCAGAAAGATAACGGCAATGATGCCCCACAAAAGGGCCCGGTACTGGTATTTCCGGGGAATCGCGAAATAAGTGAATATCAGGCTGATCACGAAAACATTGTCGATCGACAGTGCCTTTTCGATGAAGAATCCGGTATAATATTGCATCCCGCTCTCGGCACCTTTTTGGAGCCAGACCCAGAGTCCGAAGGCAAGCGCGATGCTGATGTAGAAAACCGACAGCTTCAGGCTCTCGCTTATGCCCATCTCCCGGTCTTCCTTGTGCAATATGCCAAGGTCGAACGCGGTTAGCGCGACGACTAATCCGAGGAAGGATAGCCAGAACCAGACCGGCGTTCCCAGCCAGTCCATAATTAGAAACTCCATGCGTCCGTTCCGTTCTAGGCGTCCATAGTCAAGCCGATGGGCCATAATCCAAGATCACGACTGATTGCTCGGTCCCGAAGGAATCTGAAGCAGGCGTGTAAAAATGCCGCCGCCGATCCGAATCGGCGGCGGGGGAGGTCAATCGAACAGCTCGGACAGAAACGACTTCTTCCGCTTGCCGTGGCGATAGCGATCGTGATCATCGTCATATCCGCCCTGCCTGTGGACACGGCTCTGGAGTTCGGGTTCGCGCCGGGCCGGCGCCGCATCCGCGACGCTGCGTTCGATGATCTTGTCCAGCTCGCCACGGTCGAGCCACACGCCGCGGCATGTTGAACAAAAATCGATCTCGACGCCTTGACGGTCGGACATTGTCAGCCCTGTCTTGCAGATTGGACAGGGCATGACGGCGACGGCTTCTGAACTTCTCATCGCCTATACCCCCTTAATTGGGCGAGCGAATGCGAGCCGATGCATGCGATCCTTGATCGCCAGTTTGAGCTTTTTCAGCCGCAACAGCCGCCATACGTCAGGAAAGCGCCGCTGTTGTTCGCAACGCACCTCGGCGTCCAGTTTGCTGTGCATCGACAGCAGTCGATAAATTTGCGCGTTCATTGCCTGTCTCCAATTGATGACTTGCCAATCGAACCAACCACAATGTAGTCCTACTGGGGGTATTGGACTGCATTGGGTTGGCTCGATGCGGTTCGACATCGCGGCTGTCGGGGTAAGACAGCCGCCAGAGGGACCCGGCCCGCAGTCGCTAAATTAGCCACGTCGGCGATAGACTGCCAATTCAATTTCGTTCGCCGGTCAATAGCAACAGCCTATCACCGGCTGCTGTTGCCGGTAAGCGATTCACCCAATCTGGGCGCGCGCCTCAACTCGAATTCGTTCAGCAATCGTCCGATAGGCGTCGCCGTATGCAGCACCGGATCGCCATGCCGCCGCGATGCTGCGTGTATATTCCCACCCCTCGGGCTCAAGCACGTCGATGCCCGCACGGCCACCGACATCCGACCGGATGTAAAGCTCTGGGAGTACCGCAAGCCCCAGCCCTGAACTGGCCATCTGATGGATGCTGTCGAGGCTTGTGCCTTCATAGTCTCGCAGCAGGTCCATGCCGAGTTCGGCGCAGATCGCAGCCACCTGGTGATGTAGGTGGTGGGTCCTAGAGATGCTGAGAACCTGCACGCCTTTCAGGTCCGCAAGGCTAAGACCCGAATTCCTAGCAAACGGATGGTCGGACGGTGCGACGAGGAACAATCGCTCGCGAAACAAGGGCTCTACTTCGAGGTCGCTGCCCTCAATCGGTAGCGGTCCAAGCAGCATGTCAAGCGCGCCTCGCGACAGCGCGAGCGCCTGTTCTTCGGGAATCCCCTCTCTGACATGAAGCTTGAGATCAGGCTGCTCGCGGTGAAGTGCTGCAATGATCGGAGGCATCAAATATGGCCCCAATGTGGGCGTCACTCCGAAACGGAGTGTCCCCGCGAGATTCTCGCCCGCCCGCCGCGCAAGGTCGCGAATGTCCTGCACCTCAATCACCAGACGTCGAGCCCGCGCGGCGATCTCGCGTCCGATCGGGGTTAGTTCGGCTCCCGAGGTTCTTCGTTCGATCAAAGCAACCCCCAGCCGGTCCTCCAACGCTCGCATTTGTTGGCTGAGGGTGGGTTGCGAGACATTGCAGGCGTCCGCTGCGCGGCGGAAATTATGGAGGTCAGCAACGGCGACGAGATATTCCAGCTGGCGCAGAGTTGGCATTCAAGGTCTCCGTTGAGTAATAGTCTATGCCTATCGGCTTCGCCATATATTATCGGATGATTTTCGCCTATGGTGAATTCAGCAGCCTTTTTATCAGAAACCACGCGTCGCCAAATTCGATGATTGGTGGAGGTGAAGACTGAAGACCCGTTCCGGAGGCCAAGCGATATTCCAGCTGACGGGCGGTCAATCTTTGAGGAAATGGAGAATAACGTGGCAAACGGATTTGACCCCAGATCGACAATCCGCCCGCAAATTGGAGCGACCGGAGTTGGCCAGGAAAGTCTCGCCTACCATGAGGGTCTTCGATCCTACATGCTGTCGGTATACAATTACATGGCGTCTGGCGTGTTGCTGACCGGAATCGTTGCCCTGCTGTTTGCAAGCAGCGGGATGGCGGCGCAGATTCTCGGCGGTCCGGGCATTCTCAAATATGTGATCATGCTTGCCCCCTTGGCGTTCGTGCTGGTGCTGAGCTTCGGCATCAATCGACTTTCGACAGGCACCGCGCAACTGCTCTTCTGGGCATTCGCGACGGTGATGGGGCTGTCGATGGCATCGATCTTCCTAGTTTACACCGGCACCTCGATCGCCACCACCTTCTTCGCGGCGGCTGCGGCCTTCGCCGGCCTCAGCCTGTTCGGCTACACCACCAAGAAGGATCTGTCCGGCATGGGCACCTTCCTGATCATGGGCGTGGTCGGCTTGCTGGTGGCGATGATCATTAACATCGTCTTGCAATCGACCGCGATGCAGATGGCGATCAGCTTCATCGGCGTACTGCTGTTCGCCGGCCTCACCGCCTACGACACGCAGCGGATCAAGAGTTTGTATTTCGAGGTGGCGGACACCGACATGATGGGCAAAACCGTGATCATGGGCGCGCTGTCGCTTTATCTCGACTTCGTCAACATGTTCAGCTTCCTGCTTCAGTTCATGGGCCAGCGGCGTTGAATCACCGCCGTGATCCACTGGGCCCAAGTGGGAGAGGTGCGCCGTTGGGCGTTCGCTGGAACCCTGCGCATCTTGACAGCCAACGCGCAGCGCGAGCCACTGCCCCATCGGGGCATTAAGAACGGCATCGATCGTTCCATTTTGAGGACGCGATAGCCGCCATGGACCTTACGGCATTCACTATTGAGGCTTTGCTGCCCTTCATCGCCATCGGATTTGCGGCGCAACTCGTGGACGGCGCGCTTGGCATGGCGTTCGGCCTCATCTCGAATACGTTGCTTATCAGCATGGGTGTTCCCCCCGCCGCAGCCTCGGCCGGGGTCCATGCTGCCGAAAGCTTCACCACTGGCGCTTCGGGCATTAGCCACATCGCCCATCGCAATGTGGACTGGAAGCTCTTCTGGCGGTTGATGATTCCCGGCGTGGCAGGCGGCATCCTGGGTGCCTATGTACTGTCCACGATCAATGCCGAAGCGGCTCGGCCATTCGTGCTGGCGTACTTGTGTGCCATTGGCCTGTATCTGCAGTGGCGCGGTATCAGATTTCCTCCAGTGGCAAAGAGGCCCAAGTTTGTCGCGCCGCTTGGGCTTGTCGGGGGCTTCCTCGATGCGGCAGGCGGCGGCGGCTGGGGTCCGGTAGTGACCAGCAACCTGCTGGTGCAAGGCGGAAGCCCCAGAAAAGTGGTTGGCACCGTGAACACCGTCGAGTTCTTTTTGGCGGTGGCTATCTCCGCCACGTTCATCGCTACCCTAGGCCTCGCGGTATTTACCATCGCCACGGTTGGGTTAGTCATCGGAGGCGTCGCCGCTGCACCGCTCGGAGCGTTGCTGGCGAAACGGGTTCCGGCCAGACCATTGCTCATCCTGGTCGGGATCGTACTCACGCTCACAAGTATCTACGGTGTGCTGCGGGCACTATTTTGGTCCTGATACCGTTGGCACTCGTCTGTCTGATCCGGCACCCTGCGATAAAATTGTCAGCACGACATCGCACGGAAGTAATCCGATCCAGTTCACCGTCATCGTCGACCTCTTCCCTTGTCGACCGGTGGAGGTGCAGGCGGCTCGACATCCCTCAGCGGTACTCCTGGTTTCGACATTCGGGCATGGTGCGCCGCAAAGACTTCGGGCGTGGCGTTCATTTCCTGATGCTTGTCGAGGAAGGTGCGAACATCGCGCGCAAGCTCCCGGTCGTCGGCTTGCCCGGTGGCGTCGAGGGCAGCGGCGGTTTGTTCATAGGCACGGCGTATCTCGTGCCAGCGCAATGTGCCGGCGGCGATGAACGGCGGCAATTGATCCTGGCCACGCGCCACGGCAATGGCCTGCTCATTGGAGCGCCGGTCGGCGTTCGTTATCTGGCGACTCCCTTCGGTTCGCAGCCGCGCCCGCAATTTGACCAGTGCCATGCTTGATCCGGCGATTCCCTGCCCACGCGCCCGTCTCGGTGTGGCTTCGGCCGCTACACCTCGTGCACGCAGCTCGCGGGCGAAGCGTTCGCGGAAACGATTGAGCTGAACGGGACGGGGATTGAACCTTTTGCGATCCAGCCCCTCGGCCTGCACCGTCAGATGAACATGCGGGCGTGGTGTATCGGTGTGGAGGGCCATGACATAATCGTAGTTGTCGCTCAGCTCGGCATGAGCCAGCGCGCGAACGGCGCCCAGCACCTTTTCGGGATCGGTGCCTTCGGGCATCGAGAAAATCAGCGATACCGATGATACCGTGGGCCGCGACCGCCATTGGAGGGTGTCGCTCCACTCCGCCGCGCGCTCGGCAAGGTCATCCTTGGTTGTCAGGACTTCGCCGTCGCGGGTTTCGATGTCCACGTCACCCTTGCGTCCGATATAGTCGAGATGGGCTCTGACATGGCGACCGCCGTGCTGGCGACCCGTTACCTTGACCACCACCTCGGGCGCCTTGCGGACGATCCGCGCCAGTTTGGCCCGTGCGGTCGGCCCGGTGGCAAAACCATAGCTGGCATAGAGCGGGACGCGCGGCGAATTGGCCGGGTCATGGATGTAGCGCACCCGGAAGGCGGGGCGCGTCGCTTCCCACAGGGCCGATTCCAGAGTCATCAATCCGCGACCGCCCAGTAGCTGACATCGCCGCGCATCGCTTCGCCAACGGCCGTTACCTGCTCGGAGATTTCCATTCGCATGTCAGCAATCCGACGCAGCTCGGGTTCGATCTGCTTGTCGCCGGTTTCGAGCATGGCGGTGTTTGCCGCCTTCATCGCCTGATTGAGATTTCGACCGATGCGCAGCAACTGCATCCTGATCGGTGCGAGTTCCGCCAGCAGCCCGTCATCGACGCGCGATTTGAGGGCCAGGTGGCGGCGCACCAATGCCTTGAGCCAGCCCGCACGATCGGTCGAGCGCTGTGCCGCCCGAACCTCGATCACGGTAATCTCGACATCGGTAAAGCGCAGCGAGACGCGATTGCGCGATGCGCCCTCGGGGCGGTCAATGAGCGGACGCTGATCGCTCTCTTGCAACGTCCGTTCGATCATCTGCCGGACTAGCGCGCTGCGTCCGCCACGCCCGACCGCCAGCCTGTCGAACGCCGCAAGCGCATCGGCGTCGAGCCGGATGCTGAGCATCGCCGTGTTCGCAAAGTGATTTGTCGCCATCAAACATGCCCGTGATAAACAAGAGCAATGTATGACAACACGCGCCGCTAGGCATATCCTGCATTAAAGACAAATCGGACAAATCCCCTAAGACAAGCACACCCGCAGCGGGTTTCTACTTCGGACAATAAGGAGCTTCGGGTGCGCTTGGGGATTTGAAGTTTCAGGCGGGATGGGAAGCGCGGCTTCCCATGCGGGCCGAAGATCGCCGGATGATTTCATGATGACGGCTGGCGGTCGCGCTCCCCCATTCGGCGATCTCGCCAAGTGTGCGACCGCAGCCGGTGCAGACGCTGGAACTGGTGTCCAGCGGGCAAATATCTTTGCATGGGACCGAGGTCTACAACCGCATGTAATCTGCGTTTGTTATTGGTCCTTGAAATGAAATGCGGCAACCCGCGCTACCTCGACATCAACCTCCGTTGGCACGGATGACTTGGGCAGGAACAGTCGTACTGCACCAAGCGGATAGGCGACAATCGCAAGGCGGCACATCAGCAACGGCCGATTGATGCGCTTTGCAAATGCGCGCATGGCGGCACCAACCTCGTCATTTACATGGTCGATCTGTTCGCGGAGCGATTGCGGCGTGGCCGGGTTCAGGAACTCCGACGGGCGGCAACAGGCAAGAACCAATGCTATGTCCGGTTCCTCGCGGCAGAAGCGGGGTGTAGCAAGAGCCGCTTCAATCCCGGCGGTTACTGCATCCTCATGCGCGAACGCTTCCATGATCCGCGCCTGGAACGCCCGGACGGCGTACAGCCAGGCTTCGGCCATTAGCCCCTCGCGTGAGCCAAAACGGTGGTAGAGCGATCCGATCGAGATGACTGTGGCTTCGCGCAGCATGGTGACGGTCGCCTGCCCATCGTCCGCCAGCAACCGTCCGAGAGCAGCATAGACGATCCGGTCTTCAAAGCTTGACACCCTTCCCATACACGACCCATATACTAGAAAATAAATTCTATAAAAGATGATTCGCCATGCAAAGTCTGATTCTTTGGCTAGCAAGCCTCACCGCACTGATCACGTTTTGCGTCCACACCTTCGTCGGCGGTCGCCATGTCGCCCGGCCGCTGCTGGCTGATGCGGGCCTGCCGAAAGCGGCTAAGTGGTTGGCCTATTATTGCTGGCATCTGGTGACACTCATGCTGATGGCGATCACCATATTCTTTGCCGCAGCCGCAGGCTCCGACGTGGCATCCTCGCTCGTTCTGGCCATGTCGATCTTCTGCTTGAGCTGCGGCGCCCTGAGTATTGCCGTCGCCGCCAAGGGTGGCATTGCACCCTGGCGGTTCCCCTCGACATCGCTTTTCACTCTGACCGGCCTGATCGGTATCGCTGGAGCCGTGAGTTGAGTTGGCAGCTTGCCCTTGGGGCGTTGTTGGCCGTCTTGCTTGCCCTTGTGCATTCGATCCTGGGCGAGCGATTGATCTTTCGTCATTTGCGCGGAACGAATGAAACACCGCTGCAAAGCCTGCCTTCCCATCGCATCGCCACTATCCGCGGCACTTGGCACATTGTGTCCATCTTCGGGTTCGGATTTGCCGCAATACTCTGGCTGCTCGCGGACAAAATGGCGATTTCCGAGTTGCGGAGCACTCTCTGCCTGGCGTTGGCCGTGACCTTCGTGCTGTCGGGTCTCTATTGGATTTGGGCAACACGCGGGCGGCATCCAGCCTGGATAGTCCTATTGGCACTCGGTCTGCTGTGTTTTGTCACGCCGCAGTGAATGATGGGCGAGGGTATTCAGGCATAATGGAACACGACAGGTTAGATGTGGCAATGCGGCGCAAGACGGGTGTTGTGGAAGTTCCGTTTCCCGACACGTCGAGACTGGCCGAGCTGTTTCCCGTGGGCGGCTGGTTCCAGGATTCTTGGCGTGCGCCGCTTTCCATTACCGATCAGACCATGCCTGAACTCTTCTTTGCCATTTTCGGTCACCATCCCGGCTGGATGAAGGCCTTGCTGATCCTCCGGAATCGCTTGGCGGCAAAAGGGGGACTCCACGTTCCCGACGATGCTGACATTCTCCATCCAGCGATCAAGCCGGAATATCGCGTCGGTGAGAACATCGGGCCCTGGCCGATCTTTGCCCTATGGCCTGACGAGATCGTTGCCGGACGCGACAACAGTCACCTCGATTTCCGTATCTCGATATTGCGGGAATTCGGCGAGTATCCCTGCGTCACGGTCAGCACCATCTGCCACCCACATGGCTTCAGCGGAAAAGCCTATCTGCTGGCGATCGCGGCCTTTCACAAACTGGGTATGCGGCAACTGCTCGTCAGCGCCGTGAAGAGCGGTCGAATCTGATTGGTTTGAAGCAATCAAACGTTGCGTCGGCTACGTCCGCGCCCGACAGCTGCCGTTCCGGGATCCAAAGCATTCCGGCAAATTGAGCTGAACCCGACTTGGGCGCCAATTGAGTTTCTCAGGCAAAAGCCCCGCCCGGCAGAGCCGGACGGGGCTTGGGTGCGTTGGTCAGTTGCCGTTCGAGGCGCGGGCGCGGGACCAGATCAGGTTGAACGTCTTGCCATCTTCGTCGGCGAACAGGCTGGCGAAGATCGGGGCGGTGAAGCTGGGATCGTCGAGCTTGATCGAGAGATAATCGCGGCCTTCCTTGGAGGTCTTCTGCCAGCAGGCGCCGATCTCGGCTTTGGCCACGAACACCCGGTGCGACGGGGCGTTTTCATTCTCGCTTGCTTCCTCGGCGACGATGGTGACGTTCTTCTTCTGCAAGCTCATCGTGACGATCTCGCCGGTGTAGTTGGTGTCGCCGGACTTTTTGAATGTGCCGATGTTTGCCATGATTCAGTTCCTTCGTGTTGGTCGAACCCCGCGCTCATTCGCGGCCTCGATGGCTGGTTTCAGGCAGGGGCTTGCACCGCTGCACCCGCAGGGCCGCAACGCAGTCGAGGACGGGGCAGGCCGGGGTTTCTTGTCCCGCGAGGAATGGGCGCCGTCGGGGTCCCCATCGCGTTAGCGATGGGGTGGCAAGGCCAGGGGAAGAAAGTTCGGACTGCACCGTTGCGGCAAGGGGCAAGAGGCGCAGCCGTCCCCTGCCAACCAAAGCCATTGACGAGGCCGTGGGTGAGTGCGGTTCTGGCCGTCACGCGCAAGGAGATTTGGCAAGGATGGACGCGCGCGTTCAATGTCTGGCTGGCGCACCCGCTGGCGGAACCGAATGATGGGCTTGCCGGATGAAGCTGCGGCATTCTGCCGATAGGGCAGGGAATGGAAACGCTCCGTCGCGCCGGATTCTGTGGCTGCTGGCGACAACGCCGCTGGCGCTGACCGCAGGAAGGCGGCGACGGACTCGGTCAGCGTTGCACCCCGCCCCGCCCCGATCCGCCCGCGCGTTCGCGGGCGGTGATGGCTATCCACATCATCCGGTAAGGTTCGTGCCCAGCCGCAACCCAAAATGACCGAGCACTCAAGCCCCGTCCGGTTCTGCCGGACGAGGCTTTGTGGCGCGCGCGGTGCGGATAAGAGCGGGCGGCATATCGCCGCCCGCTCCCTGTTCACGCCGCAAGCCGTTGCTCGTCGATCTCCTCCAGCGCGTCGGCGGCTTCGGTGACGCCGTCCTCTGCCTCCGCCGCCGCATCTGCGGCGGCGGAGTCGGGATCGAGCGGTGCTTCGGGTTCGGCCAGCCATGCCGCGCGGTTGGATGCGGCAACCGTCGCCACTCCGCCGCGCTGGGTATAGGCCGATGGCGGAAACGCCATCCAGCGCGGCACCCAATTTTCGACCTTGGCGCGATCATTGCCGCCGGTCAGATAGTCGGCGATGACAGATTTGATCGTCTTGCCCTTCTCGGCGGCATGGGCCTGCGCCACGGTATCGCCGCCGATCTCGCGCAACACTGCGGTCAAAACCTCGCGGTCGCGGATCAGGCCGTAGAACGCATCGTCCGCCACCCAATAATCGGCCATCTTGACGCCAAGGTGAAGGCCAATGGTTTCGATGAGGCCGGTGCCGCTCGCCAACGTCTCGGCCATGACCACGCCCAGCACTTCCATGACCACCGCGTCGGGCAGTTCCAGCAACCGCTGGAGCAGACCGCTCACGCCGTTCCTCGGTTCGTGGCCCAACGCGACGCTTTCTTCGTCGGGGTCGAACCTCAAAACGGCAAGCACGGCCCGCCGCCGCTCGTCAAAACGGGTTTCGGCAATGCTGATTTCGATGCTCTCGGTGATAGCCTCATTGCGCGACCGCTGGCTTTGAACCTCGACGCGCCACAGGGGCGAACCGCAAATCGCATGGGCGACCATGACCCGCAGCGCCACGCCGCTATTCGCGGCAAGCGCCGACCGCACCGCCGCATGACGGTGCAGGTCGATATAGCTGGTCATGGCTGCGGTGATTTCAGGCCGCGCGGGAGCGGGCTGCTTCGCGGCCTCGCTGCCGCCTTCACCCTGTCGCCGCGCTTCCTTGCGGGTCAGATAGCCTTCGTGAAAGGCGACCTCGCCCTTGCCGTTGACGTCGATATAGACGCGCCCGCCTTTGCGCTTCGGGGTCTTTTCATGTTCCCATGTCTGGAAATAGACACCGGCGGGGACGATCTCGACTGCGCTCCACCCGTCTTCGAGATAGGCGGCCTTGCGCCGCTCGATCTCGGCGGACTGCGCGGCCCAGAACTGATCGGCATCGGCGAAATAGCCTTCATCGCCGAACAGGTCTTTAACGATCTGGCCGTCGAAGGCGGCAAGATCGAACAGCGCCGCGCCGGTCGCAATCGACGCGCCGCCGAACAGCCATGCTTTCAGCTGCTGCCCGCGCGGGGCATAGCCGTCCGCATCCTCGAACAGCGCCAGCCACGCCTTTTGCTGCGCCTTGGTCGCCAAGGTCAGGTGCTTGACGGTGGGCGCGTCGATTTCCTCGGCGCGGAACGCCTCGCGGATACGCGGCAACAGATTGCCAAGCGCAAGGATGCGCTTCACCTGCAACTCGGTCAGCGCGAAGGTCGCGGCAATATCCTCGACGCTCCGGCCTTCTTTGACCAGCCGCGTGTAGCTTTCCCATTGCGTCACCTGATCGGGATTCTGCCGCAGCATGTTCTCGATCATCGAAATTTCGAGCGCCTCGGCGTCGTCGCCTTCGCCAAGCGTGATGCAGGGCAGCATCACGCCGTCCTGGCCCCGCCGCGCGGCCTCAAGGCTAGCGAAGTAGCGGCGCTTGCCCGCGACGATCTCGAAATGACCGGCATTGCAGTTGGGCCGGACGAACAGCGGTGAAATCACGCCACGCTTGATGATCGACGGCAATATGTCCGAAATGTCGGGCGGCTTCTTGCCCGCCCGCATGTTCGCCTTGGAAACCGAAAGCCGGTCGAGCGGGATTTGGTCGATGTGCATGATAGGTTACTCCTTCGCTTCGATGGTGGCCCCATCCTCGGGGCATCTTGGGGGGCGGTGAGGACGGGGCCGGTTGTCCGCGCGAGGGTGTCCCGCGCGGGGTCTGCCGCACCTTGAGGGGGTCAAGGTGGCGGAAGGGCTGAATCTTCTTGGGCGCGGGCGACGGCTGCGGCCTCAAGCCGCGCCTCATCCTCGGTGATACCGCCGCACAGGCGCGCGGCATCGGCGTAGATGGTCAGCGGGAAGCGCCCTTCAAAATGAAGGTCGCGCTCGATGGCGAGGCCGAACGGCAGCTTGACCGCCGCAATCTCGGCAAGGCTGGCCGAACCCATTTCGGGGCAACCGAACCCCAAATCGCACAGCCCGAACAGCGTGTCGCCGCCCTCGTCCAGTTCGGAAAACAGCCAAGTGCCGGACCCTACGGGATTGAAGAATTTGACGACCGGCACATGATCGCCACGGCTCTGGCCGTTGGCGATCAACCGTGCGCGCTGGTCTTGGGTGAGCAAAAGCATGAGGAAAGTCCTTTCAAAACATCTCGATCTGGTTGCGGGCGTTGGTGTCGAACAGGCCGTGATCGGCGGGGCGCTGCGGCCTTTTCGGCTCCAGCGGCGCATTGGCGCGCATGGCGAGTCGGTCGCGAGGCGTGATCGGCGCAACGCCGTAAACCAGTGTTTGCTCGCCGATGGACGTCTGCTCGGACGCAAGAGAATGCGGCGCGCCTGCGCTGTAAGCGCAAACCGATTGGGCTATGCCTGCGCTATGCTTGCCGCCGCTCCGCCGTGTCCCGCTGTAATCCGCCATCGTCGCCTCCACGCCCAAGAAACCACACCCGACCCCGGAGAGGGGGAGGGGCGGTAATGAGCGACCAAGAGGCCCGCCGCGATCAGGCGCACCTGCAAGGCTGTAACAAAGTGAAAGACCCGGACAAAAGAACGAAGTGGGGCCGGGTTGCGCCTGATCGCGGCGGGCCTAGCCGGAAGCGCCGCCCATCCCCCTCTTCGGGGACGGCCACGAAAACGCCGGCGCACCTGCGCCGTCCACGATCAGTCGAAGATCATCGAGACTATCTCACCGCGCAGCGGCTGAACAGGGACGGCACCCTTGCACGGCGCGACGCCGCCGGATGGTGTGTGCGGGCAATCGTCCGCCAGCGCCCATCCGGCAAGGAGAGAGGCAAGAGTGCCAGCGGGTCAGCCCAAAAACGCTGCACCCTCAGGAGCGCGATAGCAGCGGGAAAGAGTGCATCCTTGGAAAATCCCGCTCATTAGCCCACGCTCCCGATCGTCACCCGAAGGGCCAAGACTACAGGCTTGGTTCGCGCGAGCGAATAGCGCGGGTTGCCGTTAGGCAGCGCAAATCATTCTACAACAGTATTTTTGAACGATCCGATTGCGCCATTCAGAATCTCGGCGACCTGATGATAGTGACTGGAAGCCTTATGGCAGTTAGGGGCATAGGATGATTCAAGCACAAGATCTCATAAACCAATCAAGTAACGGAACGCTGCACCAGTTCATTCTCGACAGCTACGAGCGCGGCAATGACGCGGACGATGGTGCCTTGGTGACACTGGCGGTCGATCTGCACAACAAGGGCGGGCTTGATCTGTTGGGCGTTTTGACGCCAGCGGCATTGGAAGACGCCAAGGGTTTCCATTTTTTCACGCTCCAGCAATTCTATTGCGCCGTCATACCGCGCCTCGAAGCCGAACCGAAACCGCTCATGGTTGCCACATCGGCACTGGTGAAAGCGGGCGGCAACGACGGAATGGCAAACGCGCCAAACGCCGCCTATCGGGATTGGTGCGCGGCAAAACCTGATCGTCCCGGCGCCGCGCTGGCGCTCATTGAAGCGGGCGATGCGGACGCGCAAGACTATCTGTCGCTAACGCTCGAAGCTGGGGCAAAGCTCGACCTGCGCGCCTATATGGAACGCGCAATTACCTATATACGCGATACACCTGAATTGCGCACGGGAGCGTTGACGGCGCTGTCCAGATTTGAATGCGGCGCTGCCATTGACCTAGCGCGCGCGGCGCTCGCACTGCTAACGGAACTGACGAAAACCGAAGCGGATGATTTGGTCCGCACGCATGTCCTTGCCGCAACAATCGGGCTTTATGCTCAATCGCCGAAGAAGCTGCACAAGAAGGCCTTGGCTTTGATATCCAAGGCGGTCGATCTGCGCGGTGAACATGTGCTGCATCACGCGGCCTCGGTGCTATTCAGCCACCGACAGCATTTGAGCGATGAGATGATCGAGGTGCTGCTAGGGGCGTTGGAAGAGGTGAAACCCTCGAACCTCGGCACCATCAACTCCTTGGATGTGGGCCTTTCGCAGTTAGTGAAAGCGGGCAAAGGCCAGCGCGTTTCCGAGTATCTGGAAGTGGTCTTCCAAGCCCATCCGGATGAGCTCAGCTTCAAGCAATTCGATAGCGTCGGCTATGCGCTGACCTCGCAGGACCGAGTGCTGGTTGAAGACATGACGGTGCGGTGGCTGATGAGCGGCAATCAGGATTTGGCGTCGCATATTTCGTCGTTGCTGCAAGGCTCCACGCAAAATCCGACCGTTTTCGAGGTCGATATCGCGACTTACGGGCTCAGCGACAATGAGGCGCTGTTTCTGGCGCGCAAGGCAGTCGGCTGGTTCTTCTTCCATCCGATAACGGCGGCATCGCTCATCATCTGCATATTGCGCTCGGTGAAAGGCGAGATTGCGGAATCTATTGGCGATTTGCTCTTCGAACCGCTGCTGCTTAATTATTCGGGCGAGCTTCGCGACCATCTGACGGCGCGCATCAAAGGCCCGAAGGACCGTGCCAAGCCGCATATCCGCCGCGCGGTGGCGAAGCTCGACGCCTATCTCGATGACCTGCGCGCCGTAGGCTTTATGAAGGAGCTTGAACCTTCGGAAAGCGAGCGGCTGATCGAGCGCAAGCAGCAAAGCGAGCGAATGCGGCAGATTCAGAAACAGGCCGAGCAAAGCTCGGTCCTGATGTCGCTAGTATCAAAATCGATCATCCTGCACGGCAACGGCTCGGTCGGCTATCAGCGCGGCGCGGATGGCAAGCTCCACCGCCACGCGATGAAGATGGGCGGTTTCAGCACAAGCTGGGAAGCGCCGCGTCTGCAGGCCATCGACCCGTTCGGGGTCGAGATGCAGCTTCGGCAGTTTCGTTCCGAAAGGCTTGCTGCATGAAGCTTGTCATCAAGGAATATCTGGCCTCGCTGAAAGAGCGTGAGGAGCTGGATGCCATGCTTCCCAATCTCCTGAGCGAGATGGGGTTCACCGTCTATTCGCGGCCAGGCAGAGGCACACGTCAATATGGCGTCGATGTCGCTGCGGTGGGCACAGCCGATGATGGCACGCGCAGGGTCTATCTCTTTTCGGTCAAGCAGGGCGATCTCAACCGGCAGGATTGGGACGGCACGCCCCAGGCGCTGCGTCCGTCGCTCAATGAAATCCGCGATGCCTATATTCCTACCTGCATCCCGTCCGAATATCAAAATCTCGGCGTAGTCATCTGCCTCGTGTTTGGCGGTGATATCAAGGAGGCGGTGCATCAGGAGGTGCGCGGTTACATCCGCGCGAACACAACGGTGAATGTAACTTACGAAGAATGGAACGGCGACCGTCTGGCCGACCTGATCCTGAGCGGCATTTTGCGCGAAGACATGTTCACCGGCGACATGCGCTCGCATCTTCGCAAGGCGGCGGCGATGGTCGAAGAACCGGATATTGCTTACGCTCATTTTCAGAAGCTGGTCGATGCGATTGTGAAGCGGCCTGCAAAGAAGCGGGTCGCGCGGATTTCCAAAGTTCGAGAAATCTACATGTGCCTGTGGGTGCTGTTCACTTGGGGCCGCGAAGCGAACAATGTGGAAGCGCCGTATCGCGCCAGCGAATATGCGGTGCTGCGGGCGTGGGAATTGCTCAACGGGATGATCGGCAAGAAGGGCCGCGAAGCGGTTGAGGCTGGTATCGTGTTCAACGATCTGGTCGAACTGCATTTCGCGATTTGGGATGAACTGGCGGGCAAGATATTGCCGCATGTGGACAAGCGGCACGCTATTTCAGCGACGGTACCGTCCTTCTCAAGCCTCGATATCAACCTCAAGACTCATGACATAATGGGACGTATCGCGCTGCGAGGGCTATGGCTCGCCTGGGCGAAGAGTCAAAGCGCATTGCCGGAGCCGCTGGAAACAACCGAAGACGATCCGCTGCACACGATCGCGATGCAGCTCTTCAGCCTCATCGACAATAATCCGGCGCTGCACTCGCCGATCAGCGATGAACAGGCGATCGACATAGCGTTGGCGCTGATGCTGCTTGGTGTCCACGGGGGCCTCAAAAAGGCGATTGGCTCATGGCTCGATGTGCTGGTGGACCGGACCTATGCGGCATATCGCACGCATGGAGCATATCCGACATGCAAATGGTCCTATTGGGATTTGGTCGAACATCCAACCGAAAAGACCGACGAATATCGCAAGGAAGCGACGGGCGGCAGCACCCTCTTCCCGCTTCTGGCGCTGTGGGCAGGCGGATATAGCGATGGCAAAGCCATGGCGACGCTCACGAAGTTCAAGAACGAGCATCTGAAACATTGCAATTTCCAGCTATGGTTTCCCGACAGCGACAGCGAAGCGGGGCTTTATCAAGGGAGCGACCGGCATGGCGACATGTTGTCGAACATTCCCGTCGATGCGGAAGGCGCCGAGACAAGGGAGTATGTCGATACCGAATGTGCGGCGAATGCCAATTTCAGCAAATTGTCTGCCGTCCAGCTCGGCCATTGGCCGATAGTCCTGATGGCGTGCCGACACTACCGGCTGCCGGTGCCGCCGCAAGTCTGGCTGGGCCTCGTGCCAAAGGATGAAAACAGTTCGCCGGATGACGTAACCGCCTCGCGGGACGGACCCGCTGAACAACATGAAAATCTCGAACCGGTCCCCAACCGGTAGGGCAGTTGAATGGCAATCGCCGCGTTAGTCAAAATGGACCCGCAAGCGACGTGCGCGCTCCTTAAAGGCTTCCTCGCCTCCCTCCAAAATATCGCAAACGGCGGTGCGCATTGCGGCTTCGTCAAGGCCGCCCGAACGATATGAGATCGGCGGTAGCGATCCGGCAACATGGGGGCCTACGGTCGCAACAATGATTTGATCTGCGTCGGCGTTGACGACGAGATTGGCATTGTGAGTGACCATAATCACCTGCCGCTTTGCCTTGGCTTGCACGAACAGGCCCACAAGCTCGTCGTAGATCGATTTTGGGTCCAGATTTTCTTCGGGTTGGTCGATAATCAAAGGACGGTCGTCCGCATCGTCCAATGCCAGATAAAGGAGGAGAAGAACGATGCCGCGCGTGCCAGGCGACAGGTTGCGAATGTCGATGCCGTCATAATCGACGCTGTATTTGATGTTGATATGGTCAGTGCCGTAAAGCCATTGGGCAAGGCGGCGAGACCAGTCACGATAGCCCGCTTGGTCGTTCTTCGCTGCGATTGAGTGTTCCACGAAAAACGCATCGTGTTGATCGCGGAAAGCACGCATCGCCGAGCTGATCTGCTCTGCGGTGCCGGTTTCCCAAGCGGCTTTGAGCTTTTCGTTCGCAAAACCGGCGATGGTGCCTTTGCCCTTGAACGGGCCGGTTCGCAGATCCAGCAGTTGCTCTCCGGCCAGCGCCCATCTTTCCACATCCGCAGTGCGCGACACAGCGAAGGAGAGCTTGTTCAAAGTGCCGGTCGCGGCGGCCAGGCGGGCCTTTATAGGAACATAAAGCGAGTTCAGCACTTCCTGCTCGGCAATCACGGCTTGAAACACGCGAATGTAGCTTTGCTCGCGTTCTTCCCGAAGCAGGCGCGCCCTCTCTCGCGCCCCTTTCGCATCCTCCAGCTTTTCGGTCAGCCCCTTCAAAGTTTCGTTTTCCGTGACGATTTTTTGGGAAATGGCGGCAAATCGCTCCGCCGTAAGTCGGTCCACGCTTACAAGCTGACTGAGACGGGCTATCTCCGCTTCGAGGGTCGCCAGCGCTATCAACTTGAGGTCGGCATCTTCGGGGATGATTGGGGTTTGCAAGTCTTGGCTCGGCGCGACGGGCGCGCCTTTCCAACCAGCGCTATTCTGCTGCGCCTTGGTGATGCGGTCGGCGAGGATGGAATCGACGTCGCCTTGGAAGTCGAGTTTGAAGGGCGCCCATTCGTCGTCGTTGGCGATGCCCGTGAGGGTATGGCGTTCTTTCATGCCGCGCAGTGTGTCCGGCGTCTTGTTGGTGCGAACGTCACCGACCTCATCGCGGAGCGTTAGCAGCTGCTGCTCTTGGCGATTGAAGTAGCGAACATTCGAGCGCGCTTGCTCGGCAGCCTTGGTGATTTCGTCGAGGCGCAGCACACGCGCCTCGCTGTCTTTTGTGACCAGTTTGGAACGGTCTTCGGTCAGGCGAGCAATGATGGCCGTCTTTTCCGTTACCTGCGCTTGATAGCCCGCAAGCAGCTTGTCTTTCTCCATCTCTGTGCTGATCCGCTCGGAGATAGCGGCTAATGAAGCCTCTTCTCTGGACCGCGCTTGCCGGAAGCGGGTTGCTCGGAGCTCCAACAGATCGTCGAAGTTCACTGCGCCGTCGCGGTCATTGACGCTGTGCGCGTCATAGACAACGCGCTCCACCTCGCGCAAAAGCTCGTCGGTCATGCCATCGGCAGCGCAAAGCTTCTCCACAAATTGCTGCGAAAGGAACCGCGCGCGGGGGTAGGTATCAGCCATTGGCGCAGAGGTACTGATAAGCGCTTTGGTTTCTTTGCCGTTGCCGTTCCAAGTCAGCGTCACGTCCGTTCCGGTCAGATATTCCTGCGCGCGATAGAGGAATGACTGGCGGTTTTGATCGAGGGCGGGGACGGCTTCACAGCCTGCCGCAATCATTTCTGCCAACGCCGTTTTACCCGACCCGCGCGCGCCGATGATCGCAACGAGGCCAGGATTGAGTGTCAGATGCGTGGGCTGGAGCCACGTCGCATTTCCAATTTCTACATCGGAGATGATCTGCGAAGCTGACGCAGCAACGGGAGGGTTTTCGCCGACAAAAGCCCTTCCTTCTGGGTCGATGCAAGCCTGCCGGAGCGCGTCGAAGGTTGGATTGCCCTTGATCCAGCAATAGCGGCTTAAGGCCGGTGCGCCGACTGCTCCATGATCGTGTGCATCACTGCCATGAATGCAGGGCTTCAGGCTTCCGTAGTTCTGCCGAATCTCTAGCGGCGTGTGCACGCCTTTGCCCAACCAGAAGTCACGGGCCTTAGGGCTGGATGCGAAAATTGCATGGGCAAATTTTTCAACTTCCTTACGAAGTGTGGCATCGGCCCCGTCGCGCAATCCCGATGTTCCGTCATTGCCGCTGGCGACCGCTATCAGAATGTTATCTCTGGCCCATTTGATGCTCTTGAAAACTTCCTTGAGTTTCTCGAACGGTATTTTGAATTGCTCGGCTCCGATTTTGAGCGCGGCAATGTCATCAAGGAGCGTTTGGTTCACTCGCCGTCCCAGCCGCATCAGCTCCGCCCTTGTGCAGCCAAAACGGTCATCGAAAGCTTCAAAAGTGAGGCCGCCCAAGATGCGCTCAACCTCGTCAAGATGATTGGGGTCGTCAGGGCAAACCAGCAAATGGATGTTTACGAAGTTGGCGGTGGCCGTGCCGAGCGCCAGCCTCATTTCGATATTCGGGAAAATCAGTCCGCAATCTGGGATGCGACCGGCAGCTTTTGCCGCGACCAGCCGCTTGTAGGTTTCGATACTGTAGTAATCGGTTATACCGATGGCCTCGATGACGGGATTGCTGGTTTCAAGTTTGGTGAGATAGGCCTCCCAAGGGTCCGTGCCTTTGAACTGATCGTTGTAGATCGTGCCAGGAGCATGAACATGGGGGTCCCATCGCCGCCAGCGCGAGCCCGAATTGACGTCTGAAACTGTCACGATTTTCCCCGTTCTATTGCTTTACTAAGTTCATCTTATCAAACGCATTGTGCTTTGTGATTTCGACTTAAACAAGCGCAAAGCGGGCGCTATCAACTCTACAGCCAACCGCTCGTAAGATTTCGTCGCCGTTTGCCGCAAATTATTCCGTCTCTTTTTTGCCACCGATCCGACGATGGCAATTTCACTCCATCGCGTTCACGCTTTGGTCTACCGCTGTAAATTGCGACCTGTTAAAGCTCGGCTTATGCAAGCCAGAGACTTCACCATCGAACTTACCGGCGAAGAAAGCGATATCGCGGGCCGGTTGAATTTCAACCAGGTTGCTTTTGTCGGCAATTATGAGGGCTATCTGCAGAATGCCGATCTGGCGCACCGCCTCACCACAAGCCTTTTAGACCGCGACGCCATTCCACCTCAGCGAAAAAGCTATTTTGCCGATCCGGAGTATCACCCAGGCGGGCGCGGCTCATCGCGCCAAGACAATTTCGTCCGGCACGGCAACAGCCATGACGAAATATTGCGGCATCCCAATTTTTTGAAGCATCTGCGATACTTTGTTTATGGTGCCGACTTGCCTGCGGCGGTCATTGCCGCATTCGCCGATGCGGTCGAAGACTGCGGGATGGTGACATCGGGCGATATAGTGCCACTTGGCCAGAAGGCGCGGCTCCTTGCCCGCACACACGGTCTCGAACGGTCGGCGGCGGCTGAAGAATTCTACAAGCTTTGCCTTGATTTGGGCCTAAGCGCCAGCCAATCGGCGAGCATCCGAACGTCGGTGCTGCAACTGCGTAGTCGACGCTGAGGTAGCCAAAGCGAGGCTGGGCGTTGTCGCCCATTCCAAACTAGCCGCTGGCCCAAAGGGGGTCGTAAATCGACGCCGGATGATAGTGACCGACAATATGTTCGGGTGGAAGATCGACCGTCAAGCTTAGGGCCGACCCCGAGCCGGGGCTGAGCGCGCAGCAATCAAGACCATCGACCAGCTCGCAGAACAGAAATTCGAGCATCATGCCTCCGAACTCTTTGAGTGTGTATGGCGATAGGAGCGTCATGGGAATGTCGCATACCAGCATTGTTGGCCGACCAATCTCCTTGAGCGCGCGCTTGGTTTCTGATGTGCTGGTGACGCGCATTCCGAGACAGTAGAGATATTCGCTGCCATAGATCAGATAGTGGCCTGAGCCGCCAATGCGAGTGAAAAGGCTACTTTCCTCGGCTGCAAAATAGAGGCGGCCTTCGCGGCCGCCAGACTTTTTATGGGCTTCGATGTCGTTGATCGCGCGCTGGAGCCGTTCCTCGTTGGCGCTGTCGTAGCGACCATTGAGAAAAATGGTGCGCGCCCGATCCTCGATCTCCTCGGCGCGAAGGCACTTCAAGCCTCGCGCGTAGAAAGGGGCGAGGTCGTTTGTCCTTGTGGCGTGGCCTGCGCGAAAGGCGCGATACTCCTTACCGAGCCTTTCTCCCATCAGCTCCCTAATGTCGCACGTCAGGTGCGTTACGGTAAAAATGATGTCGTCCAGCCAGCTCAGGTCGTCCGAAACGACATATTCGGGCGGATTGCGAACAAACTCGGCTTTCACGTCGTCGTTGATGTAGTCGGCCAGCATCTCCCAGATGCGTGTCCGCCAGGTATCGGGTTGTGGATAGCAAAACACATCATCGGCAAGTTTCGGACGCGCGCTGGTTTCTTGCGGAATCTGGCGCTCGTCATAGCCAGGCAGCATGTGTCCGGCCAAGCTGCCCGACGCCCACTTATAGTTCATCCTTGCCCTTTCTGATTGCGAACGGTTAGCGGCGACGTCGCTAAGCGCCATCGCCTATGCCAAATTCGTCGGGCAGTCCTTGAAACGCGAAGGGGTTGAGGAATTGCCGACGCCACAAGAAAGCGCGCTCGGCCTCGCCAAGCGCTGCTTCGTCGCATACCGCCGCCCAATCGGCTTTGACGCGCGCGACCTGTTGCGCAATGATGGCGCGCGCGCGCGCATCATCGAGCAGAAAGACGGGCGCGGCTTCGAGGCATAGGGACAATTGGCTCATGCGGCGGTTGCCGACGATGAGCATGGCTTGCGTCGCTTCTCCGCCGGTTCTGCCCTGTGGGCATAGATCATAGGCGGGGGTCAGGCGGAGCGATTTGCCATCCCAATATGCAGCGTGGTTGCGCGCATGATCGTCGGTGTTGCCACACAGGATATTGAACACGATGCGCGCAAACAATTCGGTGAGTGTTTCGACTGGATCGTCGAAGCGGTGGCGGATGATGGTCGCCAGTTCCTCATAGCTTGCGTAGCGTGCTTCGGTTTCGTCGAGATCGAGCAGCGTCAAGGCGGAGACGATGCCCCGACGCGCCCAGCTTATGCCATTGGCGGTGCGGTCGAAGCGTTCGATGAGCAATACATCTTTGCCAAGCGCGTGGGTGAGCTTGACTGGCGCGACGGCGAGGCCGACGCGCTCCGCAAGGCGCATGGCAACAAATTCGGCTTTCACGACATTGTAGAGATCGTTGGTCGCCGAGAATTTGGCGATGTATTTCTTGTCGCCGTCGTCGATCAGCGCCTTGGGTCGTGCGCCGCCAAGCGATGAACCATGCTGCAAGGCCTGATCGAGTTCGGGCGTGAGCTGCACGCCTTTCTCGACGCGCTCGGCGGACTCCATAAGTTCGGCGAGCGTGGCATTCTTGCGCTGGCGCGGCACATATTCGGTGGCTGAACGCTGGAAGTCGAGCATACCGATGCGGTCGGATCCCGATTCCAGCAAATAGGTCAGCTCGTCCAGATCGGTTTGCGCAGCTTCATTGCCTTTGAGGCCGGTCACGCGGTTGATGATGACGCGCCGCCCCCATGCGTCGGGCGAGCCATCGCGGATGCTGCTGGGGAGCAGCATCTTGTTGTTGGTGTCGATGGCACCGGCGCGCAGCGGCAATTCGGGGTCGTAGATGGCGATGGCGTCGGCGCGCGCCAGATAGCTTTGGCCATAATTGAAGGCTAGCCGTCCGTCGCGCGCGCGCGCCAAGCGTCCGGCGACAACGGGCTGAGTTGCGCCAGGTAGCCAAATCCAGACGAAGGCCTCGTCGATGCGATTTTCAGAAGTCATCTTTCACCTCGGTGCGCGGCTTGTGGATGGCCTTGGGAAGCAGGCGCAGCTTGCCTTCCTGTTCGGCTAGCAGCGTGGTGAGGCGGCTGCGGTCGCTTTCAAACAGCGGGACGCCAACGATGGCGGCGGCCTCGAAGACCAAGCCGATGCCGCAACGCGGATCGCCTTGCTCGATGCGGCGCATCATGTCGCGCGATACGCCCGCGCGCGTCGCCAATTCCTCAATGCCGAGCTTGCGCTCTATCCGATGGATGCGGATGAGCTGACCAAGCACGGCGACGGCTTCCCTGCCGTAGCGGGAATAGGAACGGGGAACGGATTTGCTGCGCTCGATAGCCACAAGGATGCCTTTCGTTATCCTTGCGATCATGCCGCAATAAAGAGAGAATGTCAAGAAAATGGCTTACAAATAAGTCATAATGGTATTTAGGGCTTAAATATAAGCTGTTCTAGGTGGATATGGCAATGGCGGTGCACCGTTGGGCGCGCTAGTCGCCACCGGTCAGCTTCGTTCGAGTTGACCTTTGCGTGGGGCTTTCCGGTTCCGTCTCAGCCCTCAAAATAGGTGGCATGGCTGCCACGTTTGCCAGCCATCACGGGGTCGCCGCGCACGCCGCCGCGCGACGGCGTGCAAATCTTGAAGTGATCGCCGCAGTCGAAGATCGCCAGAATCGGCTCATTGCCCAATTCATAGTATCTGGGCATTGGGTCACCGACCGCACCAGTGAAGTCGCGACCATTGTGCTGCCAAGCAAGCGCGCGGATGCGCGCCGATTTCTTCGCCGGAACGGCAGCGCCGACGAATTTGGCGAAAGCGTCGTAAACGCTTTCTGCTTCGTCGGCATCGCTGGCATGGGGAACGAAGAATTGCATCGGTGCCTCAAAGAGTTGGTGCGGACGGGGGGACTTGAACCCCCAAGGGCAATGCCCGACGGATTTTCTTACCCGCTACGGTTTTCACCGCCGCCCGTAAGGGCGTTTGGAGTCTGGACTATCCCTTCACCGTGCCACGGCAAGCCGTGGGTTAGGTGCTGCCCGTCTAGTCTCTACACCTTCCGCAGCGCTTTCGCGCTGCGGCTTGGCTCGGGATTGCCAGTTGAAAGGTTTCCCCGAATTTGAGCAGTTCTGCATCGCGGGTTTCCCCGCGAGCACTCAAGATTGGTCTAAGTCCGTTGCGTCTACCGATTTCGCCACGTCCGCATTTCCAAGGCCACCTATAGAGGGGCGATGAATCTTAGCCAAGCGAGATAATGGTCAGCCGTCGCTACTTGAGGATGTTTTTTGCAATAGCTTGGGCTTCCGAACATTAACGGCTGAAGCGTCAATAGTGTTCGTCAAATGGCGGGCGTAGTGTTTCTCGATCATCTCGACACTGGTGCGGCAATTCTTGGCAACCTGATAGATGTCGGCCCCTTCAAGCAAGCGAAGGCAGATGTAAGTATGCCGCAGACTGTAGCAGGTGCGGACATGACCATCACGGTCGAACTTCAGGTTCAGTTCGTCGAGCAGCGTATTCATAAGGTCGCGCGGCGTCTTCCCAAAAATCCGATCGGTTGGCTTGAGTCCTTTGCGCTTGGAAATGCGCTCGAAAGGCAGGATCGCGCCGGGCATCGACTTGCAAAAGCCGACCCCGCGCTTGCCGCGCACCTCGATCTCAAGGATGCGCTCGCCAGTCGAGTCGTCGTGCACGATCTTGACGTCGCGCAGCTCAAGTCGCGCGGACTCATCG
Source organism: Sphingopyxis sp. sgz302558 (assembly GCF_057220455.1). Classification (NCBI taxonomy): domain Bacteria; kingdom Pseudomonadati; phylum Pseudomonadota; class Alphaproteobacteria; order Sphingomonadales; family Sphingopyxidaceae; genus Sphingopyxis; species Sphingopyxis sp. sgz302558. The sequence goes on from NZ_JBXPUZ010000002.1 coordinate 478,042, forward strand.
GGGCGAAGCCCAGTGTTGCCCATGAACAGAACATAGTCATGAAAATTCTCGCACACGGAGCGCCAGCGCGGCTTTGGCGGGTTCTTCGTCCGCTCGCGAGTCGCCTCATAAAGCATCTTGTATTCTTCGGGCGAAAACCAGGCGCGATGTTCGAGCTTTCCTGACGTTTTGTAGGGCGCGGACATATCAGGGATTGCCGCGATCCAGCCCTTGCGGTTGGCGGTCTTCAGCACCTGACGAAGCGTGACGATCTCGTGATGCAAAGTGGCGCGGGCCGGTTTCTTCGGCTTACCGGTCTTGGCATCGAGCCGCGATGTCTGGCGGTGAGCCCGATACTCCTGCACCTTGCCTGCCGTAATGTCTTCTAGGGCCGTATCGCCAAAGAACGGGGTCAGGTGGACGCGGATGATGTTCGCCTTCGACTGCACATAGTCCGCGTTGCGCTCGCCGAGCGTGATTACCTCGAACTCGTCGGTGAACGCTTTGGCGGCGTCCGCGAAACTCGGGCCGGGCGACGCTCGCCGCCGACGGCCATCAGCGGACGAGCCGGGATCGGCAACTAGAGGCTGAATGGCTCCGTTCGACAATGACACGCCACCGCGCCGGCGCTGGCGATCTTCGACGCACCGCTCCATATACCAGTCGCGTGCGAAATCCTTGGCGGCGGCAAGGCTTTCCTCCTTTGTGGTTTGCCGGTGATTGCGGCTGCCAAGGAAGGTCGCGCATTGCCAGAATCGGCTGTTCTCACGCTTGTAAACGTGAAGGGTGCCATCCATCAAAACATGGCTCTCGATTGGCACTGTGAAAACTCCAAACTGTGTAAGACATGTGTAAGTCTTTTTTGGAGTCTCGTCCTTGCTCAAACCGTTGGTTTTGCTAGGTTTTTGGCTTATAAAAATAGGCAAAACGCAATTTTAAGTCTGCTGCGTCTACCAGTTCCGCCACATCCGCACGCGTAGCTCCGGCAAAGCCGATGGGCAGGGACGGGTCAAGCGGGATTTGCCGCTTCACCGCGGCCGCACGCTGGGTTAGGGCCTTGGCAATGACCACAGTCCTTGAAATTTCCGGTTTGGGCAAGACCTATGCCAGCGGTCACCGCGCCTTGAGCGGTATCGATCTGACCATCCACAAAGGCGAGATTTTCGCGCTGCTCGGCCCCAATGGCGCGGGCAAAACGACGCTAATCAGCATTGTTTGCGGTATTGTAACGCCGAGTGAGGGCAGCGTTCGCGTTGGCGGGCATGATCATCGTACAGGCTATCGCGCGGCGCGGGCGATGATCGGGCTGGTGCCGCAGGAATTGCACACCGACGCTTTCGAAACCGTGCTGGCGACGGTCACTTTCTCGCGCGGGTTGTTTGGCAAGCCCAAGGATCCCGGCTTCATCGAACAGTTGCTGCGCGATCTGTCGCTGTGGGACAAGCGCGATGCGCAGATCAAGGAGTTGTCGGGCGGGATGAAGCGCCGGGTGATGATCGCCAAGGCGTTGAGCCACGAGCCCGAAATCCTGTTCCTCGACGAGCCCACCGCCGGGGTCGATGTCGAGCTGCGCCGCGACATGTGGAATATGGTGCGCGGCCTTCGTGCGCGCGGCGTCACCGTGATCCTGACGACGCATTATATCGAGGAGGCCGAGGAAATGGCCGACCGCGTGGGCGTGATTAGCGGCGGAAGGTTGATACTGGTTGAGCAAAAGGACGCACTGATCCGCAAGCTGGGGCGCCGCACGCTGACGCTGCAGCTGAGCGAGCCGCTGGGCGCGATGCCCGCCGAGCTGGGCGAATGGGCGCTGTCGCTCGCCGATGACGGGCATGCGCTGGTTTATGAATTTGACAGCCAGGCCGAGGCGACGGGTGTGCCGTCGCTGCTGCGCCGGATGAGCGACATCGGCATTTCGTTCAAGGATTTGCATACCCAGCAAAGCAGCCTGGAGGACATATTCGTCGGGTTGGTGCACAGGGAGGGGCAATCATGAACCTGCGCGGCATATCGGCGCTGTATCGTTTCGAAATGGCGCGCTTTGGACGAACGGTGTGGACCAGCCTGGCATTGCCGGTGATCACCACTGCGCTTTACTTCGTGGTGTTCGGTTCGGCGATCGGCGGGCGGATGAGCGATGTCGGCGGCGTGCCCTATGGCGCGTTCATCGTGCCAGGCTTGATGATGCTGACGATGTTCACCGAAAGCATCAGCAACGCCAGTTTCGGCATCTATATGCCCAAATGGTCGGGTACGATTTACGAGATGCTGTCGGCGCCCATGTCGCCCGTCGAGCTGCTGATTGCCTATGTCGGTGCAGCGGCGACCAAATCGGTGATCATCGGCGCGATCATCTTTGCGACCGCGCATGCATTCGTCGATATCAGCGTGGCGCATCCGGTGCTGATGGTCGGCTTTCTGGTGCTGATGGCGGTCACCTTTTGCCTGTTCGGCTTCATCATCGGCATATGGGCGCAGAGCTTTGAGCAGTTGCAGGTCATTCCCCTGCTCGTCGTGTATCCGCTGACTTTTCTGGGCGGGGCCTTTTACTCGCTCGAGATGTTGCCGCCGGCCTGGCAGACGGTAACGCTGTTTAATCCGGTCGTTTATCTGATCAGCGGGTTTCGCTGGACCTTCTTCGGGGTCGGCGATGTGAGCATCGGGGTGAGCATGGGCGCGGTCGCGCTGTTCCTGGCACTGTGCCTGGGCGTCGTGTTCTGGATGTTCAGAACGGGTTACCGGCTGAAGAGCTGAGCCGGGGGGCCCCAATTGCCCCATGCCTCAAACCGTTGTCGTCGTCATCCCGGACTTGATCCGGGACAACGCACCGACGACGGCCCGTTATCCCGGATCAAATCCGGGATGACGATAGCGTAGAAGTTTCGGACCAATCCTAACGGTTCAATCGCTCGCGGATTTCCTTGCCCGGCTTGAAATAGGGCACCTTTTTCGCGGTTACAGCGACGGATTCGCCCGTGCGCGGATTGCGCCCCGTGCGCGAGTCGCGTGCGCGCGTCGAAAAGGCCCCGAAGCCGCGCAACTCGACACGGCCCCCACTGGCGAGCTGCTTGACGATGGAATCGAAAAACAAATCCACGATTTGCTCAACCTCTTCGAGGCGCAAATCCTTGTTTTCCGCAGCTATTTTTTGCACTAATTCTGAACGGATCATGCGCATACCCCTTCGCGCGCGGTCGCAACCGCACGGCCCCCAAATGTAGCTTGACCGACCCGGTCGCCTCGTACGGTGCACCTTTTGTTGGCGCTTCTTCGTATCAGAACAGCCTATCATGCTTTGGCCCTGTATCAACCGCTTTCCGGTCAACCGGCCAGCAAAAGGCCCGCCGGAACGGTGTCCGGCGGGCCAATTTGCGTTTCATATTGAAACAAACTGGCTTAGCTGTCCTTGCGCGCCTTGAGCGCTTCGCCAAGGATGTCGCCAAGCGACGCGCCGGAATCCGACGAGCCATATTGCGCCACCGCTTCCTTTTCCTCGGCCAGCTGCATGGCCTTGACCGAGAAAGTCGGCTTTTTCGAGCGATCGAAACCGGTGACCATGGCGTCGAACTTCTGGCCGACCTGATAGCGGTCAGGACGCTGTTCGTCGCGGTCGCGGCCAAGGTCGGCGCGCTTGATAAAGCCCGTCGCACCATTGTCGCCCGCCTGCACTTCCAGCCCGTTGTCGCGGACTTCGAGTACGGTGACGGTGGTGATCTCGTTCTTCTTGAGCGAGCCGGTCGATGCCGTGGCACCGGCAACGGGGCCGCCCTTTTCCAGCTGCTTCATGCCAAGGCTGATGCGTTCCTTTTCCACATCGACGTCGAGCACGACGACCTTAACATTCTCGCCCTTGCGATGCAGATGCAGCGCTTCCTCGCCGGTGATGCCCCAGGCGATGTCCGACATGTGGACCATGCCATCGACGTCGCCGGGCAGGCCGATGAACAGGCCGAATTCGGTCGCATTCTTGACTTCGCCCTCGACAACCGCGCCCACGGGGTAGGTTTCGGCGAAATGGCCCCACGGGTTCGACTGGGCCTGCTTCAGGCCAAGCGAAATGCGGCGCTTGTCGCTGTCGACTTCGAGCACGATGACGTCGACTTCCTGGCTGGTCGAGACGATCTTGCCGGGGTGGACATTCTTTTTGACCCACGACATTTCGCTGACATGGACCAGGCCTTCGATGCCGGCTTCCAGTTCGACGAACGCACCATAGTCGGTGATGTTGGTGATCGTACCCGACAGCTTGGCGCCGACGGGATATTTGGCGGCCACGCCATCCCAGGGATCGCTTTCGAGCTGCTTCATGCCGAGCGAAATGCGCTGCGTGTCCTTGTTGATGCGGATGATCTGGACGCGCACGGTGTCACCAATGTTGATGACTTCGCTCGGGTGATTGACGCGCTTGTAGCTCATGTCGGTGACGTGCAGCAGGCCGTCAATTCCGCCGAGGTCAACGAACGCACCATAATCGGTGATGTTCTTGACCGCGCCTTCGATGATCTGGCCTTCGGCGAGGTTCTGGATCAAGCCGGTGCGCTGCTCGGCGCGCGTTTCTTCGAGGATCGCGCGGCGCGACACGACGATGTTGCCGCGGCGGCGGTCCATCTTCAGAATCTGGAAGGGCTGCGGCAGGTCCATCAGCGGGCCAACATCGCGCACGGGGCGGATATCGACCTGGCTGCCGGGCAGGAAGGCCACGGCACCGCCCAGATCGACGGTGAAACCGCCCTTGACGCGGCCGAAAATGACGCCTTCGACGCGCACTTCCTTGTTGAATTCTTCTTCCAGGCGGTCCCAGGCGGCTTCGCGGCGGGCGCGGTCGCGCGACAGCATCGTCTCGCCATTGGCGTTCTCGACACGGTCAACATAAACTTCGACTTCATCGCCAACGTTGAGGTCGGCCTTTTGCCCCGGCATGGCGAATTCGCGCAGCGGCACGCGGCCTTCGCTCTTCAAACCAATGTCGATGACTGCATGGTCGTTATCGATCGCGGTCACGGTGCCCTTGACGACGCGGCCTTCAAAGCCGCCGTCGGCGCCGCCCAGCGATTCATCGAGCATCGCGGCAAAATCGTCGCGCGTCGGAAAAGCCGTCGTGGCCATAAATGTAAGTCCTTCAATTGTTTATACCGGCCAAGCGGTTGGTTCCGCTGGTCTTTTGGCCGAAATGCCGCGACTGCCGGATGCAGGCCGCAGCATCCGCCGGATGACGACGTTGAGCGAGGAGCGGGCAAAGCAAAAAGGGCGCGGCGGGAATAATCCCCCACGCCCGACGCTCAATCAGAGCGGCGGCTCAGCCGTGCCTCAACCAGCGCAATCGCCCATTGGACGGCGTTGCCTATAGTGAGGTCGCTCGTATCAAGCAAGTGGGCATCGGGCGCCTTGACCAGCGGCGCGGCGGCGCGTCCGGCATCACGCTCATCGCGCAGATAAATGTCGCGCGTCACCGAGGCCAGGTCCGCGGCGACGCCGCGCCCGGCAAGCTCGGCCTGCCGCCTTAGCGCGCGCGCTTCGGGGCTGGCGACAATGAACAGCTTGGCATCGGCTTGGGGAGCGATCACGGTGCCGATGTCGCGCCCGTCGAGTACCGCCCCGCCGGGCTGGGCGGCAAAGGCGCGCTGGCGATCGAGCAGCGCGGCGCGCACCGCCGGGTGCACCGACACGCGGCTCGCTAGGCTGCCCGTGATTTCGAGGCGTAACTCGGGGTCTTCGAGCAAGCTGTCGGGAAAGTCGCAGGCGGCGAGTGCATCGGCTTGATTGTCGGGATCGCCGCCATTGCGCGCGGTCTGCAAGCCGACGGCGCGGTAAAGCAGGCCGGTATCAAGGTGCGGAATCCCGAAATGCTGCGCCAGCGCGCGCGCAATCGTGCCTTTGCCCGACGCGGTGGGGCCGTCGACGGCGATGATCATGCGCCAACCCTGTCGAGCGCAGCATCCAATGCAACAGGGACGATTGAGAAAGCCATGCTCAATCGATGACAGGCAGACCTGTGCTGTGCAAGTGCCATGTATGGGAACGATTAACCACAAAAGTCAGACGTCGGCGCGCAGCCCAGCCAGCAGCGCCTCAAACCCGGGAAAGCTGGTGCCGACCGGCGTCATGTCGTCGATTTCGACGGGCGCGCGGCTGGCCAGCCCGGCGACGGCGAAGCTCATGCAGATGCGGTGGTCGAGGTGGCCGGCGATGGTCGCGCCGCCCGCGAGGGGCTCGCCGCCCGTGCCCTGGATGGTCAGGCCGTCTTTGCTTTCCTCAACGTCGGCCCCGATGGCAGCGAGGCCCGCGGCCATGACCGACAAGCGGTCGCTTTCCTTGACCCGCAATTCGTCAAGGCCGCGCGTCACCGTGCGGCCTTGGGCAAGCGCGGCGGCGATGAACAGGATCGGGAATTCGTCGATCATGCTGGGCGCAATGGCGGGATCGACGTCGATGCCGCTCAGGCTGCTGTGCCGGACGCGGAGATCAGCGACAGGCTCGCCGCCGACTTCGCGCGGGTTGAGGAGGTCAATCTGTCCACCCATCGCTTGCAGCACGCCGATCAGACCGGCCCGCGTCGGGTTGATGCCGACGTTGGTGATGGTGACATCCGACCCCGGCACAATCAGCGCCGCGACGATGAAGAAAGCAGCCGATGACGGATCGCCGGGAACGGTGATGGATTGCGGCTTCAGTTCGGCCTCGCCCAGCAGGCGGATGTGGCGGGTGCCATCGGCCGCGATGTCCACCGTCAGGTCTGCACCGAAGCCGCGCAGCATGCGTTCGCTATGGTCGCGCGTCGGGACGGGCTCGATCACCTCGGTGATGCCTGGAGTGTTGAGCCCCGCGAGCAGCACCGCCGACTTCACCTGCGCCGAGGCGACCGGCAATTTGTAGGACAGCGGCACCGCCGGGCACAGCCCACGCACCATCAGCGGCAGGCGGCCCCCGGGCGATGCGCTGATATCAGCGCCCATCTGGCCGAGCGGATCGATGACGCGGCCCATCGGGCGGCCCGACAGGCTGGCGTCGCCCACAAAGGTCGCCGTAATCGGGTGGCTCGCGACCAGGCCCATCAGCAGGCGCGTCGACGTGCCGCTGTTGCCCATGTCGAGCGCAGTCGCCGGTTGCAGCAGCCCGCCGACGCCAACGCCGTGCACCGACCATTGGCCATTGTCCGTCCGCACGATCGTCGCGCCCATTGCGCGCATTGCCGCGGCCGTGGCCAGCACATCGTGCCCCTCCAGCAATCCCGCGATACGCGTTTCGCCGACGGCGAGCGCGCCGAGCATCAGCGCGCGGTGCGAAATGCTCTTGTCACCCGGGACGGCAATGTCGCCCCTGAGCGGCCCGCTGGCGACGAAAGAACAAGGGCGGGCAGGGGCGCTTTGGGTCATGGTCGGCGCGGCTTTTGACAGCGGGATAACATTCTGGCAAGGCGCACGCCGATTTGCCGGTGGTCCCGCTTTGGACTGCCGTAACCTTCCAACACAAACGGCTATATTTCAAGGATTAAGAGGCTTTTATGATTAAGGCTGAATGGGGCACGAAGCGCAGCTGCCCGAAATGTGCAACGCGATTCTATGACCTGACGAAGGATGATCCGATCACCTGTATCAACTGCGGCTATGCCTGGTTGCCGGAATCGGTGCTGAAATCAAAGCAGCCGATGCCGTTTGAAGAGGTCGTGAAGCCGGGTGCGACGCCCGATGCCGATCTGGCGGGTGATGATCTGGATATCGACGTCGATGTCGATGAAAATGCGGATTCGCCCGACAATGATGTCGATCTGGGCGGCGACGATGATCTGGGCGTCGAAACATCGGACGGCACCGAAGAGGAAATTTGACGCGCCAGCGCTGCGGGCAGGGGACGCGAAAATGACCCGCGGGGTCAATTCGCCCCTTGCCAGCGCGCAGCGGCCTGACTAAAGGGCCGCTCCTGCCCGGCGGAACCAGCGTCGGGCGTGTAAATGATCGGGGCCTTAGCTCAGCTGGGAGAGCGCCTGCATGGCATGCAGGAGGTCAGCGGTTCGATCCCGCTAGGCTCCACCATTTTTTCGGGACAAGTGAATGTCCGGCGGACATTTACCCGAAAAAATCCCAAGCCGAAGGCGCGAGGGGCGGTTTGCGCCACATAATCCAACCAAAATTTGTACGTTTGGTTTGTTGTCCCGGAACAAGTCCGGGACGACGATGGTCAGGTTTACTCCGCCGCGTCGGCGAACAGCGTCATCAGCGTCATCGAACTATGTACGCAAACATGAAAAAGCCCGACGCCGCTCTGGCGCCGGGCTCTTTCGTTTAGTCTGGTCTTTTATGCAGCGACGAGCTGGCGATTGCCGACCCGCGTCGCACTGCGGTGGCGCATCGCGCCGCCCACCAGACCAAAGCCAAGGATCATCATCGTCCATACCGCAGGCTCCGGCACGCCAGCTGCAAAGGACAAATTGCCCGAGAAGGATGCGTTTCCGCCCGATACGCCATTCACCGCTATCGTGTTGAAGCCGCCGGACAGCATAGACTGGTCCAACAGATTGCGGAATTCTTGCACGCCGGTTGACAAGACATTGAATGCGACACCGTTCAGCGTCACTGACGTAAAGTCGATGTTGGTGTCCGCATTGCCGCCGGTGATAAGCGACGAGATACTTGCGCTGACCAGTTTGAAGCCCACTGGCGTGGCAAATGTGAAGGTGCTTGTGAAATTGCACGGCGCCGTTGTGGTACAGGTGACCGATGGGTTGCCATAGACGCCCGACGCGCCTTCAATCGTAATGAAGTCCATGGCTGCGGCGGGAGCAGCAAAGCCCATCGTCGCGGCGGCGGCAAGCAATAGGGATGTAGCTTTGTTCACTGCGGTTACTCCTAGAGGGGATCAGACCGTGCCGACACAGCGCAGCCGCAGGGTTAATCGCAGTTAAACCATTATGTTCCTTTGCCTTGGGAAATAGCCTGCCGAGTGGCGCTAGCCACGCGTGTCACTCCGCTGCGTCGGCGAACAGCGGCTCCAAATCAATCCGGTCTGCCAAAGTGATACGGTCCAAAATGGCCGCCGTTTCGTCGCGCACCTTTAGCATCAGGCTGCGCAGGCGGCACTCGCTCTCTGGCAGGCAGTTTTTGCAGCTTTCGTATGCGTTGCGCGCCGCGCAAGGGACCAGCGCGAGCGAGCCGCGTGTCAGGCGCACGAGATCGCCATAGCTGATGTCGACCGGCGGCAGCGCGAGTTGATAGCCGCCGTCGCGTCCGCGCTGCGAGATAACGAGGCCTTCGCGGCCCATTTCCGAGAGGATGACGGTCAGGAACTTGGGCGGAATATTCTGCGCCGCCGCAATTTCCGCCAGCTGCACCTGGCCCTGACCGAACTTGTCGGCCAGATGCTGGAACGCGCGGATCGTGTAACGGGTCTTTTGCGACAGCATGGCGCTTCTATGCCCCGCCTTGCAGGAAAATTCAACCTCTGCGCATGACAATGCGCCGGGTCGATTGATCGAAATCACATGGCGTTCACGCATTGCGCGCTATAGAGTGTGCGTCACAGCATGGGGGTGGACCATGACAGGGAAGATTTCGGCCGGCACGTGGCTGGCAACATTGGCGCTGGGGGGTCTGGCTGCTGCGCCGGTAAATGCGCAGCTCGGCAATCTGCTGCGCCGCGTGCCGCAGGCCGCCGCTGATGAGGCCACTGCCAGCCCCGATGACAAGAGCGGCGGATGTCCCAAGGGCAAATCGGGCAGCCGCGCCGGGCGCAATCTGCTGGGCGGGCTGGTGCGCGACACGGTGGGCGACGCGGCAAGCAAGGCGGGGGTGTATAGCTTTACCCCGATATCCGAAGTGTCCGACGCGTTGACCAACGCCATCGCGTGCAAGCTCGACCCCGCCGAGCAAGTGCAGGCGGCGGCCGCCACCGAGGTTGCGACGCGCGGCGAGGAAGTGGGGTCCACAGCGGCGTGGACCAGCGAGACGCGGGCGAATGTCAGCGGGTCATCGACCGTTGTTGCCCGCAATGACGAAGCGGGCGGGCGGCGCTGTATGAACGTCACTGACTTCATCATTGTGGATGGCGAAGAAACGCGCGTGGACAAGCGTATGTGCAAGGAACCCGGCCAGAAACGCTACGTGCTGGCTGAAGCATGACGGCGGCGACAAGGTTATGGGTGGCTTTGCTCGCGCTGCTGGCGGTCGGCGCAACACCGCCGCTCGACCCGGTCAATCCAACCTGCCCGCTCAATCCCGGTTGGTCGCTGAAACCCAAAATGGAATTCCGTGCCTTCAAGGTCGACGGTCGCCTGATTATCGCGGGTGAAGGGCGGATCGACGCCGGAGTGGCGGCCCGGCTGGAAGCGTTTCTGGCCAAACATCCGGATCCCCACGAAGTCTGGCTCAGCTCCCCCGGTGGTGATGCACGGGCCGGCAACGCTGCGGGTCGGCTGCTGCGTGAAACGCTGGATGTCGAAACGCGGGTGCCAGCGGGCTGGGCTTGCTACAGTTCGTGCAACTTCGTGTTTATGGGCGGACGCAAACGGACGATTGATCCTGGAGGTCAATTCATTGTCCATATGTTCACCCAAACCAATGATCGCGACAGCATCGACATGAGTGTCGCAATGGGCACGGATGCCACCACCGAACTGATTGGCGCGATTGAACAGGATGCCGCCATGCTGGCGACCGAGGACAATGACTTTCTGATCCGGATGGGCGTTTCCCGCAAATTACTGACTGATATCATGTATCGGCAAAAGGCGGTCGCGGGCTCTGGCAGCGATCGGTCGACACGGCGATGCCTGACCATCGACGAGGCGATACGCTATGGTGTAATGAGCAAACCAGACTGAAGAAAAAACCGGCATTTGGGAGAGCCGCCATGAACGATATGACCCATCCGCGTGCCAAATTCCGCGCCATGACCGAGGGTACACAGGAAGACTGGGCGATTATCGCCGCCGAGCAGAAGGAATTTGCGCCGCAGAATGGCAAGCGCATTATCGAGCATCTGAAGCTGCTCGCGGGCGATTATGGCGGCTTTCCGGTCGACCGGCTGACCCACTGTCTGCAAACCGCGACGCGCGCGCACCGTGACGGGCGCGACGAGGAATATGTCGTGATGGCGTTGCTGCATGACATTGGTGACACGCTGGGTGCGTTCAACCACCCCGACATTGCCGCCGCGATATTGAAACCGTTCCTGTCAGAGGAAAACCACTGGATCGTGCAGCATCACGGCATTTTCCAGGGGCATTATTTCTTTCATTACATTGGCCTGGACCGCGACATGCGCGATCAGTTCAAGGACCACCCCTATTATCAGGCGTGCGTCGATTTCTGCGAGAAATATGATCAGCCGGCGTTTGACCCTGACTATGACAGCCTGCCGCTTGAGTTCTTTGAACCGATGGTCGAGCGCGTTTGCGGCTATCCCAAGACCAGCATTTACAAGAAGGTGATGGTGGAGGCGGAGTGAGGCCCAAAGTTTCGTCGTCCCGGACTTGATCCGGGACAACGCACTACCCTCTGCTTGTCATCCCGGATCAAGTCCGGGATGACGATAAATTGCGTTTTGGCTCTCTCACTTACCCGAAAAATTGGCCGGGCGTTTTTGCAGGAAGGCCATGACGCCTTCGACCGAATCGGCGGTGCCGGCAGCGGCAAATTGCCCCATGGCTTCGGCGTCGAGCGTGGTGGCGAAGTCCTGGCTCAGCCCTTGGCGGATCACGCGGCGCATGGTGCCGAGCGCCACCGTCGGACCCTTGGCCAGTCGCGCCGCCAGCGCGCGCGCCTCATCCAGCAGCGCGGCATCGTCGACGGCCTTGTAAATCAGCCCCCAGTCGGCGGCTTGTGCGGCGGAGATTTTTTCGCCCAGCATCATCATCTGCATCGCCCGCGGCAGGCCGATCAGGCGTGGCAAAATCCAGGACGAACCGCCATCGGGCACCAGTCCGATGTTGACGAATGCCTGAAGGAAGTAAGCGCTCGACCCCGCTAGCGTGAAATCGCCTGCCAGCGCGAGCGAACAGCCAACGCCCGCTGCCGGGCCGTTGACCGCGGTGATTACCGGAATGTCGAGCCCCGCCAGCGCCAGCAGCATCGGGTTGTAATGATGGCGCAGCGCGTTGCGGCTGCGCGCTCCGCCGCCGACGGCAGAGCCTTCGCTGCTGGTGCGATCGCCGCCGAGATCCGCCCCCGAACAGAAGCCGCGCCCCTCGCCGGTGATCAGCAGCGCCCGCGCGCCGTTGCCGGGCAAATGGTCGAGCGCAGCGCGAATGTCATCGGCCATCGCCGGGGGCATCGAGTTCAGCCGATCGGGCCGGTTCAGTGTGATCGTGGCAACGGCGTCGGCAACGTCAAGCTTGATGGTGTCGAAGGTTGGGGTCGTCATAGCTGCTTCCTCTTCGCGCGGCTTTCCCTTTACGTGAACGTAAAGTGACATGGTTGCGGGAGTGATGCAAGGGGGCCATTGGTCGAAAACAGACGACGGTCGGCGATTTTGGCTATCTGTCAGCCAGCTGGCGCAGCAGATATGGCGTGATGACAACCGGGGAGAGCAACATGACGCAATTGGGGCGGCGCGAAGTGGTGGCTGGCATGGCGGTACTGCCGCTGGCCGGGCTGGCGGCGACGGCACGGGCGGAGGGCCCAAGCTGGACCAAGCTGCCGACCGAGCCCTATCGCGGCAAGCAGGACGACATCAGCTTCATCGACGCTCAGCGCGGCTGGTATGGCAATGGAGCGGGCAAACTTTATGCGACGACCGATGGCGGTGACAGCTGGGCCAAAGTCTGGGACCAGCCCGGCACCTTCATCCGCGCGATGGGATTTGTCGATGATCAAGTGGGCTATCTGGGCAATGTCGGCACCAATTACTATCCCGGCGTCACCGATACCCAGCCGCTGTATCGCACGGCTGACGGCGGCAAAAGCTGGACGCCGGTAACTGTTGCTGGAGTGTCGGACGTTGCCGGGATTTGCGGGATCGACATTGTGCGTCAGCGCCGCATTTTCCAGGGCGAGCTGCGCGACGCGCATATCGTGACGGCGGCGGGGCGTGTGGGCGGGCCCGCGATGATGCTCCGGTCAGAGGACAGTGGCACGACATGGCGGATCATCAACTTGTCCGACGTGGCGAGCATGATCCTTGACGTCAAATTTCATGATGCGCGGACAGGCTTTGTTGCTGCATCGGGCCCGGCGCCGGATGGCCAGGGTGACGCAATGATCCTGATGACTGCCGACGGCGGCGTGACCTGGAAGATGGTGTGGCGCTCGGGCCGCCCGATGGAAAATGTCTGGAAAATGAGCTGGCCCAGCCGCGACGTCGGCTATGCAACGGTGCAGAGCTATGACCAGGCGGGGGGGAATTTGCGGGTCATCGTCAAGACCGTCGATGGCGGCAAAAGCTGGCGCGAGCTGCCGTTGGTCGAGGCCCCGGGGATCCAGCAATTTGGCATCGGCTTTGTCGATGAACTGCGCGGCTGGGTCGGAACGCGCGATACCGGATTTGAAACGCGCGACGGCGGAGCAAGCTGGACCCCGGTGGCGATCGGGCGGGCCGTCAACAAGGTGCGGATTTTGCCCAACGGCGGCGGCAAGCGGGTGTTCGCCATCGGCGTTGATGTGCACCGGCTCGATCTGTGAGCACAGCTGACGGCGAACACCCTTCCATCCGTCGCGCGCGCCTGCTACCCGCCCGCGACCATGACCGCCACGCATCCCCAGCGCCGCACCTTTGCCATCATCTCGCACCCCGACGCGGGCAAGACGACACTGACCGAAAAACTGCTGTTGGCGGGCGGCGCGATCCATATTGCGGGTGAAGTGAAGGCGCGTGGGGCCGCGCGGCGGGCGCGGTCGGACTGGATGAAGATCGAGCAGCAGCGCGGGATTTCAGTGACCTCGTCGGTCATGACGTTCGAGCATGCGGGGCTGGTCTTCAACCTGCTCGACACGCCGGGGCACGAGGATTTTTCGGAGGACACCTATCGCACACTGACCGCCGTCGACAGCGCCGTGATGGTCATTGATGCCGCCAAGGGCATTGAACCGCAGACATTGAAGCTGTTCGAGGTGTGCCGCTTGCGCTCGGTACCGATCATCACCTTCGTCAACAAGGTTGACCGCGAGGGTCGCTCGCCGTTCGAGATATTGGACGAGGTGGCGGACCGGTTGGCATTGGATGTGTGCCCGATGAACTGGCCGGTGGGGATGGGGGGCACTTTTTCCGGGCTATATGATCTGGTCCATCCTTCGCTGGCCGTGCCGGGCGACGATGCTTCGCGCGAGTTTGCGGGACAGCGGATCGCACTGGCGGGACACGACGATCCCAAGCTGGCGGCCAATGTCGATGCGCGCGCGCTCGACCAGTTCAACGAGGAAATCGAGCTGGCCTCGGCGGGCTATGCCGCGTTCGACGCGGCGGCCTATCGTGGTGGCGACCTGACGCCGGTATACTTTGGCTCGGCGCTGAAGCTGTTCGGGGTTGAAGAATTGCTCGCCGCACTCGCCGCGCATGCGCCGGGGCCGCAGCCGCAGCCCGCCGAACCCGCGCCCGTCGACCCGGCGGGCGACGATGTGACCGGTTTCATCTTTAAGGTGCAGGCCAATATGAACCCCGCGCACCGTGACCGCATCGCGTTCATGCGGCTGTGCTCGGGCAAATTCACGCGCGGCATGCGGCTGACGCAGGCGGGGACAGGCAAGGCGATTGCGGTCAGCCGCCCGATGCTGTTCATGGCGCAGGACCGTGAAATGGCCGAGGAAGCCTTTCCCGGCGATATCATTGGCATCCCCAACCATGGCACGCTGCGGGTCGGGGACACGCTGTCCGAACGCAGCGACGTGACGATTACCGGCCTGCCCAATTTCGCTCCCGAGATTTTGCGCCGCGTTGCCCTCGTTGATCCGACCAAGACCAAGCAGTTGCGCAAAGCGCTCGACGATATGGCGGAGGAGGGGATCATCCAGGTCTTCTACCCCGAGATCGGGTCCAATATGATTGTCGGCGTGGTCGGCCAGTTGCAGCTGGATGTGCTGATCAGCCGGCTGGAGGCGGAGTATAAGGTCGAGGCCAAGCTGGAGGCATCGCCGTGGGACACCGCGCGCTGGATTGCTTCGGACGATACGGCCGCGCTCAAGGCCTTTCAATCCGAGCATCGCGGTGCCAGCGCCGCCGACCGTGACGGCGCGCCGGTGTTCATGGCCAAGGACGCGTGGGAACTGGGCTATGTTGCGCAGAAAAATGCGGCGATTCGCTTTACCGCGACGAAAGAGCGGCGCTTCGCCTGAGCCTTGCGCTGATGCCATTATGACGTCACCATGAGCGCGAGTGGTGAGGGAGACATGGCATGCGCAGGTTGCTTGGAATCGCTTTGCTGCTGACGAGTTGGGGGCAGGCACAAGCGGCGATCAGTTTGCCGGTCGCCAAGGGATTCTGGACCGATCTGAGCCAGAAATGTGCAACCACCCATTATGGCTATGTCTTTGACGGTCAGCGGTGGGGCGCATTTTATTTTTACGGCCCCAACGGCAGCATGGGTCCGGCCGCAGAGCTGGAGCCGATCACCCAGACCCGGACAGTCGGCGATGGCTTTACGCAGATGCAGTTCGGCGGTTTCGATGGCGCTGGCTATTTTCGCATCAAATCCGTTGGCCCTGCGCGGGCGCTGTACCGCGTCGGTGCGCCGCACCGTGAAGAAATTCAGGAAAGCGACGAACAGCTGCAGCTGTGCAGCTTTGCCGCGCTGTCGCCCAAGATGAAAGCGGCACTCCGCAAAGCCGTCCCGTCGCTCGCCGCACCGGTCAAGTGAGGCTGAACAAGTCGGCGCCATTGGCGGCGCCGGCTTCGGCTTCTGTCTCGCCCTCAAATTTGCTCACCGTCACGCCGAGCAACCTTATCCCCTGGTCCAGCGGCAACAACGCCTCGAGCAATCCAAAGGCTATGCCGCGCAACGTGAGCGCATCGGCGACTTGCCCGCCCAAGGTCTTCGCCCGCGTAATGGTGGTGAAATCGGCAAAGCGCAGCTTCAGCGTCACCGTGCGACCTTGCCGCTGTTTCGCCGACAGCCGGTCCCACACGACCGCTGCGACATGGTCGAGCGCGGCGACAATGTCGGCGGGGTCGGTCAGGTCGGTGTCGAATGTCCGCTCTGCCCCGACCGATTTCAAAGGCCGGTTCGATTTGACAGAGCGGTGGTCGATCCCGCGCGCGAGATTGTACAGCCATTCGGCGCTGTTGCCGAAATGCGCGGCGAGCCACGCCAGGTCATGTGCGGCGAGGTCGGCGCCCGAATAAATGCCCAGCCCTTCCATTTTCGCCGCGGTTACCGGCCCGATGCCGTGAAAGCGGCGGATCGACAAACCCGCAACAAATGCCGCGCCGGCATCGGGACGGATGACGGTTAGTCCGTCGGGCTTGTTCTGGTCCGACGCCAGCTTGGCGATGAACTTGTTATAACTGACGCCGGCCGACGCGGTAAGCCCGGTTTCGGCCCGAATTCGCGCGCGGATCGCTTTGGCGGCGGCGGTCGCGCTGCCCAGCCTGGCCTTGTCGGCGGTCACATCAAGATAGGCCTCGTCGAGCGATAGCGGTTCAACCTCGTCGGCATAGTCGCGAAATATGGCGCGGATTTGCTGCGATACGGCCTTATAGGCATCGAAGCGCGGTGGCACGAAGATGAGTTCGGGGCATTGCCGTGCCGCCGTCACGCTGGGCATGGCGGACCGAACGCCAAACCTGCGCGCTTCGTAGGATGCGGCTGCCACTACGCCGCGCCGTGCCGACCCACCGACCGCGACCGGTTTGCCGCGCAGGTCGGGATTATCGCGTTGCTCCACCGACGCAAAAAAAGCATCCATATCGACATGGATGATCTTGCGCGAAAATGCGCCAGGGTCCGAGGCTTCGTCCACGCATCGCCGACTAGCATGTTGCGTTTATGTTCTCAATCGCGCGGTCGCGACGCTTGACGTCGTCGAGCCAAGCTGGCAATCGCCGCGCGCTTGGACATGAGCGGGTATAGCATAGTGGTAATGCTCTAGCCTTCCAAGCTAGCTAGGCGGGTTCGATTCCCGCTACCCGCTCCAGCCCGCGACAAATTGCGACAAACTTGCCGCCGATTGGCATAGTTGCAGGACATATGAAGCCTAGATGCGGCATCGTCGGACGGCGCCCCAGCTGTTCGCCCGCAGTCAAGGACCAAAGGTGATGAAGAAATTTTCGCTGCTGCTCGGCACCGTAGCCGCTGCTATTGCCGCCCCCGCGCTGGCCGCACCCGCCCCGGGCGCTGCGCGCGCCAACCCCGATGCCGACAATAATGGCGTGCTGACGCGTGCCGAAGTTGAAGCTGACGTGGCCAAACGGTTTGCCAAGCTCGACTCCAACAAGGACGGCAAGGTTGATGATGGCGACCGCGCTGCACATCGCGCCGAACGTCAGAACGCCATGTTCGCCGCGCTCGATACCGACCGTAACGGCAGCGTCAGCCGCGCCGAGTTCGATGCCGCCGCAGCGGCACGCGACGCCAAGCGGACCGAGCGCCGCGCAGCGCGCGCGGAACGTCGCGGCGGCGGCGCAGAAATGCGCGGCAAGCATGGCGACCGGCGTCACGGCGGCGGTCACCATATGCTGGGTATGGTCGACACCAATGGCGACAAGGCCATCACGCTTGATGAAATGCGCAGCGCCGCGCTCGCCCGGTTCGACCGTATTGATGCGAACAAGGATGGGCAGGTGAGTGCAGAGGAACGCGCCGCCGTGCACGGCAAGCGCGGCGAAGGTCGCCGCGGCGGATCCGCTGCCACATCTGCTGGCGAATAAAACCCACTCCACGCCGCCACGGCCCGGGCGGCACACTGGCGGTGCGCTGCCTCGCTCCTCCCCTCGGGCAGCGCGCCGCCCCTTGCAATTTCTAACGTATTGGCCGACCCGCCATGCACGCTATGCCTGACGCTGTCCCATTGTGCCGTTTGCTGTTGATTGACGATGAACCGTCGATCCGCGAGCCGCTGGGCGAATATCTTGTCGGGCAAGGGTTCCTGGTCGATGCCGCTGCATCGGCGGCGGAGGCACGGGTACTGGTGGCGGCCAATGACTATGATCTGATCGTCAGCGACATCATGATGCCGGGTGAGGATGGTTTGTCGCTGACGCGGTTCTTGCGCGCTACCACCAATATTCCTGTGATATTGCTGACGGCCCGGGCCGAGGATACCGAAAAAATCGTCGGGCTGGAAATGGGTGCGGACGATTATCTGGCCAAACCCTTTAACCCGCGCGAGCTGGTGGCGCGTATTCGCACCGTGCTGCGCCGAGCCGCTCCGGCGGGCGTGCCCATTGGCGGTGACGCCAGCGGATATGCTTTTGCCGGGTACATGCTGCGCGACGCCGAACGTACGCTGCTTGGCCCGGACGGATCAGTGATCGAGCTGTCGACGGGCGAGTATCTTTTGTTGCACGCGTTGGTGCGCCATCCGCGCCAGGTGATGAGCCGCGACCGGTTGCTTGACATGGTGCGCGGGCGCGAGGCGGATATTTTTGATCGTGCCATCGACAATCTCGTCAGTCGCCTGCGCAAGAAGATCGAGGAGGATCCGACACATCCCAAACTGGTCAAAACCGTTTGGGGCGGCGGATATACGTTGGCGTGCGACGTGCGGCGCGTGGGCGAGGCGAGGTGATGCGCGTGCGGCTGTGGCCCAAAAGCCTGGTCGGCCAATTGTTGCTGGCGGTCGCGATAACGCTGTTTGTGGCGCAATCGGCCAATTTGTGGTTGCTTGGTCGGGCGCAGCGCGAGCAATTTGTCGCACAGGTTGGCGGTGTTGCGGCTGCCCGCATCTATGACCTGGTCGAACGCGAGCGGCGCGAAGATTCGATTCTTGGGCCAGGCGACTATCAGCGCGGCCGCGTGTCGATCGCGTTGATTGCCCCGGAACGTCCGCCCCGAGCGCGCGAAATCCCGCGGCTGGCGCAGCATGTACGCGATCTGCTGGCGGAAAATGGGGTGGCTGTGCGTTCGGTGCGGGCATGGCATATGGCCGGGTCGGGTCGCCGAGCGGCGGTTGAAGGACAGGCAGAGGGCGAACCCTATATCCCGCCGCGCGCCGTCGTCGTTGTGTTCGACGGCATCCGTTGGATCAGCGTCCAAGGGCGCGCGCCCCAGACGGGCGACCGGTTGTCGGCGCTGTTGATCGGACAAACTCTGCTGCTTTACCTCGGCCTGCTGGTGCCGATTGTGCTGATTGCGTGGCGCGTGTCGCGTCCGCTCAACGAACTGACGCAATCGGTGCGCGGCGCGATGCCGGGCGACCGCGCTGCACCGCTGGCGCCGCGTGGTCCCGCCGATGTCCGCGACCTGATGGGAGCGTTCAATCTGTTCCGAGCGCGCATCGATGCCATGCTGGCAGATAAGGACCGGATGCTCGGTGCGGTGGGGCATGATTTACGCACGCCGCTTGCGAGCCTGCGCGTGCGCGTGGAACAGGTGGATGACGAGGCGCTGCGCACCAAGATGATTGCGTCAATCGACGAACTGGCGGCGATGCTGAACGACATATTGGCGGTCGCGCGCAGCGGGGCGGGCGTCGAGGCACCGGCGCGCATCCGCCTGGGGCCTTGGCTCGATGCGCTGGTCGCGGAATATGCCGAGCGTGGGCTGGCCGTGTCGCGGATCGCCGGGGCCGACGACGCAGCTTTTGTCGGGCGAGCAATGCTGCTGGCGCGCGCGGTGCGCAACTTGATCGATAATGCGTTGGCTTATGCGACACGCGCCGAGGTGCGGTTGGATATGGCAGCTGGCGCGATAGCCATCGTCATCGCCGACAATGGCCCCGGCATTGACCCGGCCAAAATTGACGCGCTGCAGGAACCATTCGCGCGCGGCGAGGAATCGCGCAGCCGTGCCACTGGTGGATCTGGGCTGGGCTTGGCCATCGCCAAAATGGTTGCCGAGGGCGAGGGCGGGTCGTTGTTGCTGGCCAATCGGACCGAAGGTGGGCTGGAGGCGCAGATATTGTTGCCGCGTCAACAGTAAATCGCCACCGCCTGGCTGCCGGAAACCACCGCCTGGCCTGCGCGGTTCCAGATGATCATGTCCTGCACCGAAAAGCCGCCACGGGCATAGCGACTTGTGGCCGAAAGCAGCCACCAGCCATCGGCGTCAGTGGTGGGGGTGTCGACGAGCATATTGACGGTCCAGTTCATCGAGCTGATCGGACCAAATTCATGGAACAAATGCAGGGCCGCTGGGGGGAGCGCGTCACCGAGCGCCAGCAGGGCAACGGCCGGATGGCAGGCCGGATTTTCATTGAAGCGCACCCAGGTCAGCATCTCGGCCTTATCTTGCTTGGTCACGATGCGCGGGCCGGATGTCGGGCGCATGTCGAAATGGCGCGTAAATTCGGGGCGATATTTGCTTGCCGGGATGGGTTCCAGCATTTCGGGAGCTGCCGCTTCCGGCATTGCCAGCCGATCATGGTCAAGGTGCGAGGCGCGCGCGCGGGAGAAGGTGAACAACGCCGCCGTGCCAAACCCGTCAGCGCCCGATACGCCGGCATCGACGAACAGGCTGGATTTCGACTGGCGGATCACGCGTGTCGCCACGCGGCAATCGCCGCCGAGGGGCCCGACAAAGCTGATCTGGGCACAGCGGAGCGGCTGTTCGGGCTGGTGCCTGCGCAACACTGCCGCCAGCGCCACCGCGCTGCTGATCCCGCCATGGGCGGTGCGGCCCTGCATCCAGCTGGGGTCGATGGTAGCGGTGACATCATCGCCGTCATCGGCAAGCGTAGCGAGCAAAGCATCGAGGGTGGAGGGGTGGGTCATCAAATATTTTCTATGAACAGCCCACCGATCCTGAACCTTTCGAAGGGCCGTCCTTTTTACTCCTGAGTCAACGGAAAGGACGGCCCTTCGACAAGCTCAAGGCAGACAGGTTGAAGGATAGGAAGGGTCAATCCTCAATCTTGAACGTTAGCCCGGCATGTTCGGTCAGCCGAGCAATCAGTGCGTCACCCAGCAGCGCGCCGGGCGTCCACACGCCGCCGCCACCTTGGCTCGCCAGTAAGGCGATGCCCGTTTCCGCCAGCATTTTCGACGTCGAGCCATAGCCGGGATCACGGTCGCCAGTAACATTGGCGGTCAGCTTCGCCCCGTCAGGCCATTCGCCAATGAAGAGAATGTCGTAAAAGCCGTTCTCGCGCTCTTCCTTGCTTGGCCCTTCGCCCGGTTTCAACTTGCTTTCGCCGAACGGGTTGGCCTTGGCCATCGCCTCCGCCATCGCTTTCCCCGCATCGCCGATGGTCGTCATCACCATTTCGTCATACACAAGGTCTGTGCCCCACGGATGGCCGAGCAGAAAATTGGTGCGGTGGACATTTTTGGTGTTGATCGGCGCCATGATGAAGGGCGCGGTCCAGGTACCGGTCGCGCTGTCATATTCGGGGATGAGACCCGACGGCTGCGACGGCCCTTCAAACCCGGGGGTTAATGCGAAGCTGGATTTGAGCAGCAACGCGAGGCTGGGCTTTCTTGCTACGGCTTTGAGCGTCTCCGTCAGGCTGGCGACAGTTCCGCCCGACGCGCCGCCCGCCATCTTGCGCATACGGCCCTTTACGCGCGGGGCGGGGGAGCCGTGGCGCTTCACTGCCTCGGCCTGCAGGAACAGGACGCCGAGATCGAAAGGGATCGAGTCAAAGCCGCAGCTGAACGTAATGCGCGCGCCCGATGCCTTCGCCGCCTCGTGATGCAGATCGATCATCTCACGCATCCAGCCCGGCTCGCCGCACAAATCGGCATAGTCCGTGCCCGCTTTCACGCAGGCGGCGACCAGTTCATTGCCATAAAGCTGATAAGGGCCAACGGTGGTCAGCACGACGCGGGTGCGTGCGCACATGGCGTCGAGGCTGGCAGGATCGCTTGCGTCCGCGACGACCAGCGGCGTATCAGCGGGCGCGCCGATTTCGTCGCGAACGGCGGCGAGCTTGGCGTCGCTGCGCCCCGCCATCGCCCATTTGGGAGCATCCTTGCGGCCGGCATAATGCTGGGACAGATATTCGGCGACGAGGCGGCCAGTGAAGCCGGTGGCGCCATAGACGATGATATCGAATTCGCGGTTCTTCGCAGCCACCTTATTCTCCTCAACCGTTCGCCCTGAGCTTGTCGAAGGGCCGTTCTTTCTTTCCGCTTTTGCAAAGTAAAGGACAGCCCTTCGACAAGCTCAGGGCGGGCGGGGCACAAAATCAAAGCCGCGGCAGCGTCACTCCGCGCTGCCCCATATATTTACCCGCGCGGTCGGCGTAGCTGGTTTCGCAGCGCTCATTGCCCTGCAGGAACAGAAACTGGCACGCGCCTTCATTGGCGTAAATCTTGGCGGGTAGGGGGGTCGTGTTGGAAAATTCCAGCGTCACATGACCTTCCCACCCTGGCTCGAGCGGGGTGACATTCACGATGATGCCGCAGCGCGCATAGGTGGATTTGCCCAGGCAAATGACCAGCACATCTTCTGGCACGCGGAAATATTCGACGGTGCGGGCAAGCGCAAAGCTGTTTGGCGGGATGATGCAGACGTCGGTTTGCATGTCGACAAAGCTTTGCGGGTCGAAATTCTTGGGGTCGACGACGGTCGAATGGACGTTGGTGAATATCTTGAACTCGGGCGCGACGCGTGCGTCATAGCCATAAGACGATAGGCCATAGCTGATGCAGCCGTCGCGCCGCTGTGCCTCAACAAACGGCTCGATCATCCCGCGTGTCTGAGCCTGTTCACGAATCCATTTGTCGGAAAGAATTGCCATGGCTGTGGGTGTGGCGGCGGCGACGGGCGAGCGCAAGCCCCTCAGGCCAGCCCCAAGTCTTTCGGCCCGAAACTGTGCGGCAAGAGCTCGCTTAACCGGTAAGTCGCTGTCGCGCCGCCGTCGCCCGACGTGCAGATGACCGTCATGTCGGCGCGCGCCTGTTCGGCGGCTTCGTTGAGCATCTGGCGGCAGCGACCGCAGGGATGCACCGGTTCTGTACCGACAAGCGCTCCGCTTTCGGGCCGTCCGCCGATGATTGCCACGGCGCGCACCTGTGCCAGCGCGCCCATATTGGCGAGTTTGGCGATGGCCACTGTTTCGGCGCAGAGTGACAGGCCGTAGCTTGCATTTTCAACATTAGCCCCGGTCACGATACTGCCGTCGCTCAGCAGCAATGCCGCACCGACATGAAAGCCCGAATAAGGGGCATAGGCACGGGCAGCGGCTTCGCGCGCGGCTGCGATCAGCGCCTTTCTTGTCTCAATATCCGCCATCATCGCTCCCCACGCACCACATTCCAGCCGACGGTGCCATCGACCCCGGTGATGCGGACATAGTCGCTCGCCTGCCACAGGGTCCAGTCGTGGGCGCCATAATCGGGCTCGAAGAAAAATCCGCGTACCCACGTGGTTCGCGCCACGTCCTGACTGACCCCATATTCGGCGTCGAACGCGGCGCTGGGAGCGATGATACTGCGCTTACCCAGATGGGCTTCAATCTGGGCAAGGAAGGTAGTGAGTTCGGACAGGAGCAGCGCCCGGCTGGGGCGGGCGGCGCAATCATCATCGAGTTCCAGCCAAACCGCCGGGGGCAGCGCGGTGGGATCACGCGGCACGTTGCGAATGAAATTGGCCGCTTGATCAGCCGCAAAGGCGCATAACCGATAGCGGTGGATGGCGCCGCTGCGGATGCCCTGCGCCGCTGCGCCTTCGCGGTTGGCAGCGAAGCGGCCATCGCGGCCGCGCGCGCCGTCCGTGGCGGCGAGATAGGCAAAACGCGCCCCCGCGGCCTTGACCCGGCCCCATGGCACATCGCCATTGGCGGCGCTGATCGACACGCCTTGTTCGGGATAGTGAACCAGATCGGGTTTCCACCGCGCTGCCCACCAGAGGGCCGCGCCGCCCGCAATCAGCAACAAGACCGCCCATGCGGTCACCCGGCGCAGCACAGTGTTCACCGGTTCAACCCTTGATATGCAGCACGCAGATCAGCGTGAACAGCCGCCGCGCGGTATCGAAATCGACCGCAATCTTGCCTTCCAGCCGCTCAATCAGCATTTCCGCGCCTTCGTTGTGCAGCGCCCGGCGCGCCATGTCGACCGTTTCAATTTGCTGCGCGGTCGACGTGCGGATCGCTTGATAATAGCTGTCGCAGATGGCGAAATAGTCGCGGATCGGGCGCCGGAAGCGACCGAGGCCCAAAATCAACACCTCCAGCAGTTCGCCATTTTCACGGGCAATTTCGAAGACCAGCCGTCCTTCCTCGACGCGCAGTTTCAGGCGATAGGGACCGGCATAACCATCGTCATGCTGGCGCGCGGGGGTGAAGCTGTTTTCCTCGAGCAAATCAAAAATTGCGACGCGCCGCTCCTGCTCGACGTCGGCATTGCGCCAGACGATGGTCGTTTCGTCGAGATCGACAGAGATGATGCGGCGGTCTTCGTTCACGCCCAGCCTCTTCGCCTAGGAAAAGGGCGAGGGCAAGGGACTTATCCCCGACATCTCCCCCAACCAATCGGGTCACGCCCGTTGCATCCCATCTGGCCCCGGCGCATGATGAATTCATGGTTGATGTCCTTCCCTTTCCCGTGCCCGCCAACAATGGCGAAGCTGCGCAGTTGCCGCGCAATATCGAAGCCGAAGCGGCCTTTCTGGGGGCGCTGCTGATCGACAACCGAGTCGCCGAAGACTTGCCGGTCGCGTTGACGCCCGAACATTTTTATGAGCCATTGCACGGGCGCATTTTCGCGCATGCAACCGCGCTGATCGAGCGCAATATGGTCGCCAACCCGGTGACGCTGAAGCCTATGTTCGACGCCGACGAGGCGATGAAGTCCGTGGGTGGGACGGCCTATCTCGCGCAATTGACGGGTAGCGGTGCGGGGTTGATCGGCGCGCGTGATTTTGCGCGGCAGATTTTCGATCTGGCGCTGCTGCGCGAGCTGGCAGGCGTCGGGCGGGTGATGGTGGAAAACGCGCTCGACACCAGCGAGCGCGTTGACCCGCAGGCGCAGATCGAGGAGGCCGAAACCGCGCTCTATCGCGTGGCGGGGGGTGAAGCGGAGCTCGGCACGGTGAAGCATTTTGCCCAAGCGACGAAATCGGCATTGGATGTCGCCGAACGCGCGCTGAATTCGGGCGGCAGCCTGTCGGGCATCACCACGGGTCTTGCCAGCGTGAATGCCAAGATTGGCGGGCTGCATGACAGCGACCTCCTCATCCTCGCCGGACGTCCCGGTATGGGCAAAACCTCGCTCGCCACGAACATCGCCTTCAGCGCGGCGGAGCGCTATCGCCGCGACGAGGAAGACGGCATCCCGCCCGAGAAAAACATGGGCGCGAAAACCGCCTTTTTCAGTCTGGAAATGTCCGCCGACCAGCTCGCGACGCGCATCCTGGCCGAACAATCGGGCATCTCGGGCGAGGCGCTGCGCATGGGGAAAATCAGCAAGGATGATTTCCAGTCGCTGAGCCGCGCGGCGCAGCGGTTGCAGACATTGCCGCTATTCATCGACGATACGGCGGGGCTGACGATCGCTGGCCTGCGCACCCGCGCGCGGCGGCTGCAGCGGCGACATGGCATCGGCCTGATCATCGTCGACTATCTGCAATTGCTGCAAGGAACGAGCAAAGCCGGCGATAATCGCGTTCAGGAAATCAGTGAGATATCGCGCGGTCTTAAGACTTTGGCGAAGGAACTCAACGTTCCCGTGATGGCGCTGTCCCAGCTCAGCCGTGCGGTCGAGCAGCGCGAGGATAAGCGGCCGCAGCTGTCGGACCTGCGCGAATCGGGCTCGATTGAGCAGGACGCCGACATCGTGTTGTTCGTGTTCCGCGAGGATTATTATGTCGCCGCGCGCGAACCCAAACGGCCGGTCGAGGGCGACGATGTCAAGGTGCACGCCGCGCACGAAGCCTGGGCACAGGAAATGGAGCGTGTTTTCGGCCTTGCCGAACTGATCGTCGCCAAACAGCGTCACGGCTCGACCGGTAAAGTGCGCCTGCACTTTGAGGCGCGGACGACGAAATTCACCGATCTGGCCGATAGTAGTCAGGCGTATGAGGATTATGAGTGATTTTTTGCCGTCGTTCCGAGCGTAGCGAAGCAATCCAGAGCAGCGTGCGCAATCATTGATGAACCAAGTTTTTCGTCATCCCGGATTTGATCCGGGATAATAAGCGGCAGTGGGATGTTATCCCGGATCAAGTCCGGGATGACGATGGCGCAGATATTGGGAGCACTGCGTCAGAAAATCGGATCGTTCGCCGGATCGTCCCCGCCCGGCAGCGGCGTCACTTCGCCGTGGATGCCGCATTCGACCTTGTCCCACCCGCGCCAGCGGCCCGCGCGCGGGTCTTCGCCGGGGAGAACTTTAGACGTGCAGGGCGAGCAACCGATTGAGGGATAGCCTTGCGCTTCGAGCGGGTGGCGCGGCAGGTCATGCTCTGCGAAATAGGCGTCGATCCGTGCCTTGTCCCAATCAGCGAGGGGGTTGATCTTGAGGCGACCCTCATCAATCTCAAAGCGCGGCAGCGCGGCGCGGGTTTTGGCCTGAAACGCCTTGCGCCCCGAAATCCATGCGTCGAAGCCTGCGAGCGCGCGGCGAAGCGGCTCGCTCTTGCGCAAGTCGCAGCAGCCGTCGGGGTCATAGGACCAGCGCAACCCGGTCGCATCGCGCGCTGCGAGCAACAGCGGGTCGGGACGATAGACGCGCAAATCGGTGAAGCCCAGCCGCTCGCTGAGTTCATCGACGTAGAGCAGCGTTTCGGCAAACATCTTTTGCGTGTTGACGAAGATCAGCGGCACCGACTTGTCAATCTGCGCGATCAGGTGGAGCAAAACTGCCGACTCTGCGCCGAAGGAGGACACCGCCGCAACATTTGCGAAGGGCCGGGTTGCAAGTAGGTTGGCGAGCATGTCCGCCGTACCGACGCCTTCATAGCGTGCATTCAGCTGTGCAGCGTCGGACGCCATGAAAGGCGGCGCGGTGTCAATGACGTCAAGCTGGCGCGCGGCCTTAGCCATGCCGCAGTTTCCAGATCGGCACAGCGGCATCAGCTGCGCGCTGATAGGCGTGCGGGAAACGCTTGAGCGCCGCTTCGACATCGGCGGGATTGAGCGGCTTTTCGGGGGCAAAGCTGTCAAAGCCGCAGCGCTGCAGGAAAGCGATCTGGTCGACCAACACGTCGCCCTGCGCGCGCAATTCGCCGGTAAAACCCGACTCGCGCAAGATGCGCGCCGCCGAATAACCGCGTCCGTCGCGGAATTTGGGAAAGGCGATCTCGATCAGCTGGAGCCGATCGAGAAAAGGGATGAGTGCGCGCGCATCCTCGTCGGGCTCCAGCCGCACGGCGGTGGCATTCGACTGGGTCAGGAAGGCGTCAAGGGTGACGCAGGGTTCTTCGCCGCTGGTCAGATGCTCAACCATAAATCGCCTCCTTGAACGGGGCCATGCCGGTGCGGCGATAAGTGTCGACAAAGCGTTCGCCGTCCGCGCGCAGCTCGAGATATTTGTCAGTGACGCGTTCGACGGCATCGACGATGCCATCCTCGTCAAAGCCGGGGCCAGTGATGGTTCCGAGCGACACATCCTCCGCGCCCGAACCGCCGAGAAGGAGCTGGTAATTTTCGACGCCTTTGCGGTCGACGCCCAAAATGCCGATGTGTCCGGCATGGTGATGGCCGCAAGCGTTGATGCAGCCCGAGATTTTGAGCTTGAGCTCGCCCAGTTCGCGCTGGCGATCCAAATCGGCGAAACGCCGCGCGATTTTCTGCGCGACCGGTATCGAGCGCGCGTTGGCGAGGCTGCAATAATCAAGGCCAGGGCAAGCGATGATGTCGCTGATCAGGTCGAGATTGGCATCAGCCAGCTCGGCATCGCGCAGCGCCGACCACACAGCATGGAGGTCGCGTTTGGCCACATGCGGCAGGACAATATTCTGGGCATGCGTAACGCGCAGCTCATCAAAGCTGTAGCGTTCGGCGAGGTCAGCCATCACGTCCATCTGCGCCGAGGACGCATCGCCGGGAATGCCGCCGACGGGCTTCAGACTGATATTGACGATGGCATAGCCCGGCACCTTGTGGGGCTTCACATTCTGGTCGAGCCACACGGCGAAATCGGGGTCGCTGCGATCCAGCGGCGCGGCGGCATCGGCATCGAAGGCCGGCGGTGCGAAGTAGGCCGCTATGCGCTCCAATTCGGCGGCGGGCGGATCGATGCCCAGCGTCTTGACGTGGACAAACTCCTCCTCGACCTGGCGGCGATATTCGTCGGCACCGATTTCATGGACGAGAATTTTGATCCGCGCCTTGTAGATATTGTCGCGGCGACCATAGCGGTTGTACACGCGCAGGCACGCCTCGGCGTAGCTGAGATAGTCCTCGATCGGCACAAAATCCCTGATCAGCGGTGCTATCATCGGGGTGCGGCCCATCCCGCCGCCGACGTAGAAGGCCGCGCCGAGCTTGCCGTCGCGCTCGACCAGCTGGATACCGATGTCGTGGAGGCGCATGGCCGCGCGATCCTCGTCCGACGCAATGACGGCAATCTTGAACTTGCGCGGCAGGAAGCTGAATTCGGGGTGGAAGCTCGACCATTGGCGCAGCAGCTCGGCCCAGGGGCGCGGGTCGGCGACTTCGTCGGCAGCGGCCCCGGCATATTGGTCGGAGGAGATATTACGGATGCAATTGCCGCTGGTCTGGATGGCATGCATTTCGACGCTGGCCAGATCGGCTAGCAGGTCGCCGCACTCTTCCAGTTTGATCCAGTTATACTGGATGTTCTGGCGCGTGGTAAAATGGCCGTAATCGCGGTCATATTTGCGCGCGATATGCGCGAGCATGCGCATCTGGCGGCTGTCGAGCGTGCCATAGGGAATGGCGACGCGCAGCATATAGGCGTGGAGTTGCAGATAAAGACCGTTCATCAGCCGCAGCGGTTTGAACTGGTCCTCGGTGATCTCACCGGCCATGCGGCGGCGCACCTGATCGCGGAATTCCTCAACGCGTGCATCGACCATGGCTTGGTCATAAGTGTCATATTTATACATGAGTCAGCTTCCTTCGCGCGGGCGAATGCGGTCGGTGCGAACGATGCGCCCGAGCTCGCTGAGGCCCTTGCCGTCGATCAAGATGATGGTGTGCGCCTGTCGGATCGCCTCGAACCGGCCCTGCGTTTCGCGGTTTTGATAGCCCTCGGCGGTGGGATAGCCGACCGCGACCTCAAAATCCCAATCGGCGACAGGGTCCAGATTTTCCGAGAGCCGGTAAAATGTGAAGAGCCCTTGGTCGAGACCGGTGCGGTCCATTGCAAACCAGTTGGCCACAATGAATTTGGCCAGCGCTTCGCGAACGCCCGGCGCGGCCTTCAAATAGGTCCGCTCGACCACCATGGTATCCGCCGGACTGGCAGGTTGCGGCGCGGCGATAGCCGGCATGGCTATTGCGAGCAGCAGGGTCAGCACCAGGGCGCGCATCAAATCACCCAGTCGCCTGCGGCCGGATCGGCGGGCTTTAATGTAAGGTCAGGGCGCACCGTGGGCCCCAGCGCGCGGACGCGGTCCTTAATATGCGCGGGGCGCGGGCCTTGCGGGGTGGCTTCGGCGGCGATGATATAGGGGGCATTGACGCGGCGCGCGCCTTCCTCGGCTGCCAATATAGCGTCGCCGCTTTCGCCGACGTCCACGGCATCTTCGACATGGCGCGACCAGCCGCTGCCGGTCCACCAGGTCACCGCTCCGCTGGCGAGGTCGTTTCCGGTCAGGATTTTCATAGAGTCTTCTCCGCTTCGGCGGCCAGTGCGTGAAGCCGGTCGTCGGCATCGGCAAGCGCCGTGACCGCACCGATAACAATCAGCGCAGGGCTCTTAACACCCTCGCGCACCACCATATCGCCCAGATCGGCGAGCAGCGTGCGCAGCGCGCGCTGGTCGGCGCGCGTTCCTTTTTCTAGTACTGCGACGGGAAGATCGGGCGCAACACCATCGGCCATCAGTTTGTCAGCGATCGCTGTTGCCGTGGCGATGCCCATATAGACAACCAGCGTGCGGCCATGGCCGGCGAGGCCCGACCAGTCCTGATCGGTCAAGTCCTTGCACTGCCCCGCGACAAAGCTGACGCTGTGCGCATGGTCGCGGTGGGTGAGGGGGAGGCCAGCGGCAGCCGCGCAACCCGTAGCGGCGGTGATACCAGGAACGATTTCGCAGGCGATGCCGGCGTCGCGTGCCGCCTCCAGCTCTTCGCCGCCGCGCCCAAATATAAACGGATCGCCGCCCTTCAGCCGCACCACATCGCGTCCGGCGCGTGCCGCATCGACCAGCAGCGCATTGATGCCATCCTGCGGCAAGGTGTGCCGACTGCGCTGTTTGGCGACCGAGACCAGCTCGGCGTGCGGTGAAGCCAGCGCCAAAATCGCGGCATCGACCAGCCCATCGTGGACGATCAGGTCGGCACCGGCAATCAGGCGGGCCGCCTTCACTGTCAGCAGGTCGGGGTCGCCCGGCCCTGCACCGACCAGCCAGATTTTGCCCGCGCGGTGCAGGGGGAGGGGAGCGTCATGCATGGCAGCAAGATGGGCCGTCTGGCCGATCGGGGCAAATCAGCGATAATTGCCCAGACTAAAGGTCAGCTATGCGCCCTTGCGCACCAGATTGGGGCGGTCACCGTCGCCTTCGGGATCGCGAAGACCCACGCCGATGCTGGCGCGCGCCGATTCCGCCTCCGAACTTGCGACAGGATAGGCGCAGTAATCGGCGGCATAATAGGCGCTTGGCCGGTGATTGCCCGAAAGGCCAATGCCGCCAAAGGGGGCGGCCGAAGACGCGCCATTGGTCGGGCGGTTCCAGTTGATCACCCCGGCGCGCGCATTGGCCCAGAATTGATCATACAGCTGGGGTGTCCCGCCAATGAGTGAAGCGGAAAGGCCGAATTTGGTGTTGTTGGCCTCGATGATCGCCTCTTCGAACGATCCGACGCGGATCACCTGCAACACCGGACCGAACAGCTCGGCATCGGGACGCTCTTTGATACCAGTCACATCGATGATGCCGGGGGTCAGAAAGGGACGCCCCTTTACCGGGCGCGCCAAATGTTTGATCACCTTGCCGCCGTTGGACATCAGCTCGAGAAAACTCTCGGTCAAGCTGTCGGCGGCGTCGTTGTCGATCACAGGCCCCATGAAAGGCGCGGGGGTGGCATGCGGTTCATCGATGATTAGACGGCCCGCAATACCCTTCACCTCGTCGATAAAGCGGTCGGCCAGATCGTCATGGACGATCAGGCGGCGCGCAGCCGTGCAGCGCTGTCCGGCGCTCAAGAATGCCGATTGCGCGACGAGCGTGGCGGCGCCGGTGAGTTCGGCGGTGTCCCACACCACCACCGGATTGTTACCACCCAGCTCGAGTGCCAGCATCTTGTCAGGACGCGAGGCGAATTGCCGGTTGAGCGCAATGCCCGTCCGCGCTGATCCGGTAAACAACAAGCCGTCGATGCCTTCATGCGCCGCGAGCGCCTTGCCTTCGTCGGGGCCGCCGATGACCAGCCGTACCACGCCCTCGGGCACGCCCGCTTGTCGATAAAGATCGACAAGCATCGCGCCGACCGCAGGCGTCTTTTCCGATGGCTTGAACACCACTGCATTGCCGGCAATCAGCGCGGGAACGATGTGCCCGTTGGGCAGATGCGCGGGAAAATTATAGGGACCAAGCACTGCCAGCACGCCGTGCGGTTTGTGGCGCAGCGCGTTGCGCATGCCCATGGCCCCGTCGATACGGCGGTTGGGGGTGCGCTCGCCATAGGCCTGTGCCGAAATATCGACCTTATTGGCGACCGAGTCGACTTCAGTCTTGGCTTCCCAAAGCGGCTTGCCGGTCTCGCGCGCGATGAGGTCAGCAAGCCTGTCGCCTTCAGCCTTCACCCGGTCGGCAAAGCGCCGCAGCGTCTCGACGCGAAAGGTCAGCGGCTTGGCGGCCCATTCGGCCCATGCCCCGCGCGCCGCCATAACCTCATCGTCAACATTGCTGATGTTGCCCCGCCACAGCTCGTTGCCAGTGGCTGGTTCGAATGAAACAATCTCGCCGCTCATAAAGCTATCTGAATCCCCCAGCGTTCGGACCGTGCCGACGATGGCCAGTCAAGCGCGCGCCAGTCGAACAGACTGGGGGGCGACCGGCGATGCGCTTGTCCCTAGCCGCGAAAGCCGTCGCCTGCAACGCTTGCGTCACCCGCGCCTTGCCGCGATAGACGTTTCTGGTGTCCCGCAGCGAGAAGGACTGAATTTGACGGCGCAGCTCCGGCCAGTTCCAACCGATTGGATCGATCATTTTTGGTGGTCGGGCGACGGAATCCGTTTGCATTGCCGCCTGTATGGCGCTGATCAGAGCGCGCTGCCAATATTGTGTCTGCCCGGCCTTACGCGCAATGCGCGTGATTTCGAATTGCTGGCACCGGAGCTGGCGCAACATGGTCCGGTCGCGACGGTCAATTTTCGTGGGCGCGGCGACAGCGGCTATGCCAAGGACGCAATGAGCTATGTGCCGCTCACCTATGTGCAGGATGTCGCCTTATTGCTTTCCAGCCTGAAGTGGGATCGCTTCGCCGTCATTGGGACATCGCTGGGCGGACTGGTCGCGATGCTGCTGGCAGGAACAATGCCGGCGCGCTTTGCCGGGGCGGTGCTTAACGACGTCGGGCCCGAGCTTGAATCAGCTGGGCTCGATCGCATTCGCACCTATGTCGGCAGTGCGCCAAGCCAGCCGACGTGGCTTCACGCCGCGCGTCAGACAGCCGAAATCAACGCCAGCGTGTTTCCGGATTACGACATCCACGACTGGTTGCGCATGGTGCACCGCACCCACCGGTTGACCCCCGAGGGCCGGATCGTCGCCGACTATGACAAACAGATCGCTGCGCCGTTTCGCCTGCCCGGCGGTGAGGCGGGGATTGATATGTGGCCTGCCTTCGACGCGCTAGCGGCGCACCCTTTGTTGATTGTGCGCGGGGAATTGTCGGACATATTGGCAGCGGCGACCGCCAAGAAAATGCTGGCGCGCGCGCACGGTGGCGCTCTGTGTACGGTGCCGCGCGTTGGACATGCCCCGACGCTCGATGAACCCGAAGCACGGACAGCGATTACCGCATGGCTGGCCAAACTGGGCGCATGACGGCGCCCGCGCGCATACTGCACCTCCATTCCAGCTTTACGCTCGGCGGTAAGGAGGCGCGGGCGACGCGGTTGATGAACCTGATGGGGCCGCGGGCAGAGCATGTCATCTTGTCGGCGACCCCCGACGCACTAGGCGCGCGCGCGGCGATCGCGTCGGATATTGCGGTCGAATTTCCAGGGACGGCGGCGCCGACTTTGCACGGCAGGCCCGGGCTGCACCGATACCGGGCGCTCGCCCGCTACATGCAGGGTTTCGACTTGGTGCTCAGCTATAATTGGGGCGCGATGGACGGGGTGATGGCGCACCGCCTGCTGTCGCCCTTCATGCCGTTACCGCCGCTCATCCACCATGAAGACGGGTTCAACGAGGATGAAGCTGTCAAGCGCAACTGGAAGCGCAATGCGTTCAGGCGGCTAGCACTGCCCACAGCAAAGTCGCTGGTGGTGCCGTCGGAATTGCTGGCGCGGATATCAAGCGCCGAGTGGGGCAGGGAAGCGGCCCTGATCCGCAACGGCATTGACGTCGCGCGCTATGCTGGCCCGCCCGATGTGAAAATACCGCAGCTTGAGCGCACCGCTGACGATGTGGTGATTGGCACGGTGGCCGGGTTGCGAAAAGTCAAGAATTTGCCCGCGCTCGTTATTGCTGCCGGTCATGTCAAGAAAAGGGTCAAGCTGGCCATTGTGGGTGAAGGTCCGGAACGGCAGGAGATTATCGCGTGCGCAATTTCTTGCGGCTGGGACAATCGCTTCGTGATGCCCGGCTTCATGGCAGAGCCGCACCGCTGGATTGGTGATTTCGACATTTTGGCGCTGTCCTCGTTGAGCGAACAAGCCCCAATTGCGGTCATCGAAGCGATGGCAGCGGGCAAGCCGATTGCCAGCTATGATGTTGGCGATGTGAAGGCCATGGTTTCAGAGGAAAATCAGCCCTTCATTGTCAGTGACCCCCATCAGCTGTCGACGGTCCTTGACCATCTCGCCTCTGACGCCAAACTGCGCCAGCGGATCGGCGCGGCCAATGCGGTGCGTGCCGCCCAATTGTTCGATGAGCAGACCATGGTTACCGCCTATGACCAGCTCTACGCCGACGCGCTTGGGGGCCGGTCGTTGTTCACCGCCTGACGCATTTGGCGCGAATCTGTTTCAATATTGCGGCAAGGCGCGCTAACGCGGGTATGCGGTTCGGTCTGCGCCGGGGGAGAGAAAGCAGGCCCGACATCAAGAGGTCATTTGTGTTCAAGGGTTTGAAGCCGATTGTTTACGGCGGCCGTGAGGTTTGGCCGCTGGTCGAAGGTGGCAAAGGGGTATCTGCGACGAACCATATGTCGAGCGGGGCCTGGGCAGCGGCAGGCGGAATTGGCACTGTGTCCGCCGTGAACGCCGACAGCTATGACGCCGATGGCGATGTCATCCCGCAAACCTATCATGGCAAGACCCGCGCCGAACGGCACGAGGAACTGATCGCCTACGCCATCGCGGGCGGGACCGAACAGATCAAGCGCGCCCATGAAATGGCGAACGGCAGGGGTGCGATCAACATCAACGTCCTGTGGGAAATGGGCGGGGCGCAGCGCGTGCTGGAAGGCGTGCTGGAAAACTGCCCAGGGCTGGTGACTGGCGTCACCTGCGGCGCTGGTATGCCCTATAAACTCTCCGAAATCGCGGCGCGGCACAATGTTCTCTACCTGCCGATTATCAGCTCGGCGCGCGCCTTTCGCGCGCTCTGGAAACGCGCCTATCACAAGGTGCCGCATCTGCTCGGGGCGGTTGTGTATGAGGACCCCTGGCTTGCGGGCGGTCACAATGGTTTGTCCAACGCCGAGGACCCGCGCAACCCCGAAGACCCCTATCCCCGCGTCAAGGCGCTGCGCGAGGTCATGCGTGCCGAGGGGATATCGGATGACCTGCCCATCGTGATGGCCGGGGGCGTCTGGTACTTGCGCGACTGGAATGACTGGATCGACAATCCGGAACTGGGGCAGATCGCCTTCCAGTTTGGCACCCGCCCGCTGCTGACCGTCGAAAGCCCGATCCCCCAGGCGTGGAAAGACCATTTGCGCACGCTGGACGAAGATGACGTGCTGCTGCAGAAATTTTCGCCCACTGGCTTTTATTCCAGCGCGGTGCGCAATCCTTTCCTGCGCATGCTCGAGGCGCGGTCCCAGCGCCAGATTGCCTTTGGTAAGCAGGAAAGCCCGGAAACGCCGGTGCGGTTGGAGGTTGATCGCAAGAAATACTGGGTCTGTGAAGCGGGCGAGGCCAAGGCGCGCGAATGGATGAATGCCGGATACACTGCGGCGCTCAAGACGCCGGACGATACGCTGGTATTTGAAACTCCGGAAATGAAAGCGGAGATCCACAAGGACCAGACCGACTGCATGGGTTGCCTGTCGCATTGCGGTTTTTCATCATGGAAGGACCATGATGATTTTTCGACCGGTTATCTCGCCGACCCGCGCAGTTTCTGCATTCAAAAGGGGCTGCAGAACATCGCGCACGGCGGAAGCATCGACGACAATCTGATGTTCGCCGGGCATGTCGCCTACAATTTCAAGACTGACCCATTTTATTCCAACAACTTCACCCCCACGATGAAGCAATTGGTCGAACGGATTTTGACGGGAGATTGAGCGTCCCCAACTCCGCCATTCAAGCGTCAGCGCGGGTCAAGCGGATATCAACTTCCCAATCCACATAGTCCCACTCGGCGCAGGCGCGCAACCGTTCGAGCATATGGTCGAACGCTGCCTCTTGCTCGGGGGCGAATTCGAACCAGGTGAGGAAATCAAACGGCTCGCCATGATCGCGCGAATGATAGAGTTTGCGCGCAACGCCGGGCAGATAATCGAGCCCAATCGGCAAATGCGAGCCGCGTTCATACACGCCGCGCCGCTCGTCTTGCGCCATGGCCCACCATTCGGCCGCCTTGCGGATTGGGATGAGTGCCGCGCGGGTTGCCGACGGGCGCCCCAATCCTTCCTGTTTGGCTTGCAGCATCGATCGTTCGTGCGCGGTGGTGTAGCGCAGGTTGCTGCCCGCCCCGCGCAATGTCCAAACGGCTGCTTGCGGATCAGCATCGGTATCGATTGCCAGAAAGGGTGCCGAAGGCAGAGATTCTCCGCGAAACGGGCAAATGGACGTAATTTGCCACTGGCCATGATCGGCACCGACAAATTGGGTCAGGGTAATGGTTGGACGATCGGTCATGACAACTGTTCCTGGTTGGTGCAAATGCGCGGTGCCGCTGGCCACGCGGTTAGCAGCACGGCAAAATTGCCGTCATCGTATGTCCAGCACAAGCTTGCTGGTGCCATCGTCAACCGTCGCCGGGACTGCGCTGCATATCAGCACTTCGTTAGCGGCGTGCGTAGCGGATGTTTCCCGGAAATAGGCCACTGCCCCTGCGAGCAGTGGTGTTTTGCAGGCGCCACATGCGCCCACACGACAGCCGAATTCGGGTTTGAGGCCGGATGCTTCGGCAAATTCCAGCAAGCTGCCCGCTTCGGGTGACCAGTTGCCCTGGTCCCCTGCCGCATTGAATACAACGTCAACCGGGACTGCTGACGGTCGGATCGCAGGCACAGTACAGCGAGCTTCCTGCTGCCGTTGCAGCGACGCCGGGCCAAAAGCTTCGGCGAAGATCCGGCTGTCCGCGACGCCAAGCCCCAACAGCATGTCGTAGACAGCCTGCATGAACAATGGTGGCCCGCACAAATAGAAATCATGCTTTCGGAAACCGAGATACTTGCTCAGAATGTAGGTGGTCAATTTGCCCTGTTCTTCATAATCCAAGCCGATCACTGCATTGTCGGTGTCTTGCAGTAGACGGATCATCGTCAGCTTGCCGCGCGCCCGTCGGCGCAGCTGGCTTAGTTCGGCATCGAAGGCGCGCTCGACCTTGGATCGGGCCGCGTAGAACAAGATCACCGGACGCATCGCGCCGGTTCGTTCGCCTTCGTCGACGAGATGGCTGATCATAGCCAATATCGGGGTAATCCCAACCCCGGCCGCGATCATCACTGCGGGATAAGTTGGCTCGCAATCGATGGTAAAATCGCCGGCCGGTTCGCGGCACTCAATGGTGTCGCCTACGGTAATCTCTTCATGCAAATGGCTTGAACCCAGCCCCAGTTTCCGCACGCTAATGCGCAACTGCGCTGCCGAAGGCGCCACCGACAATGTGTAGGTTCGCAGTATCGGCGATGTGCCGTCGCACAGGTTCAACCGGATCGGTAAATGCTGACCGGCGCGGTGCGGTGCAAATCTCTGTCCATTGGAAGGTTCAAGATAGAAAGACCGGATTACTTCGCTTTCGGTCACAATCCGGATGATTGTATATTGGTGCCACGAAGAATGAGACGGCGACGCAATCGCTAACGACATTGGGCTGCTCCAAACTTTCCGCGACGCGCGCACTGCCAGCACGCGTCGAGCGCGTTCCACGGCGGTTAGCGCGGGCCGGTCTGGCCAGGCTTTTCAATTTGCGACGATTAAATGTCGTCGGTTCGACTTTTGTTATGATTCGGCGTGCAACATGCGCCACTGCCAGCGCCTAGTTCCCGGAGCACGGACAGGGTGGGGCTAGCTCGCGCTTGTTAAGCCCAACCCTCGATCACCTGATCGGGCGGGCGGTGGCCGTCGCACCAGGCGCGGATATTGGCGATGACGCGTTCGCCCGATGCTTCGCGCCCTTCAACCGTTGCCGAGCCGAGGTGCGGCAGCAGCACGACATTGTCTAGCGCGAGCAGGCGCGGATCGACCGCTGGTTCATGGTTGTAAACATCGAGCCCGGCGCCGGCGATGCCGCCGTGGGTCAGCGCATTGATCAGGGCGTCCTCATCAACCACCTCGCCGCGCGCGGTGTTGATGAGGTAAGCGCTGGGCTTCATCGCGGCAATGCGCGCCGCGCTGACCAGCTCGTGCGTTTCGGGGGTGTGCGGGCAGTGCAGCGTGACTATATCGGCGATGCGCAGCAGCGTGTCGACGCTAGCGTGATAGCTGGCGCCCAGCTCGGCCTCAATCGCCTCGGGCAGGCGCTTGCGGTTGTGGTAATGGATCGACAGCCCGAATGCGCGCGCGCGCCGCGCCACCGCAAGGCCGATGCGCCCCATTCCGATGATACCGAGCAATTTGCCATTGACGCGGTGGCCCAGCATCGCGCTGGGCGCCCAGCCCTGCCACTGGCCCGAGCGCATCAACTTCTCGCCCTCAGCCAGGCGGCGCGGCACCGACAGGATGAGCGCCATTGTCATGTCGGCGGTATCTTCGGTGAACACGCCGGGAGTGTTGGACACCATGATGTTTTTGGCGCGTGCGGCGGCGAGGTCGATATGATCGACCCCGGCACCGAAATTTGCGATCAGCTTCAACCGCTCGCCCGCCTCCGCCAAGACATTGGCGTCGATGCGGTCGGTCACTGTCGGCACCAACACGTCGCAGTCGGCGACCGCGCTCTTCAGATCTTCGGCGCTGAAGGCGGCGTCGTGAGCGGACAGGACGACGTCGAACAATTCGGCCATGCGTGCCTCGACCGAAGGCATCAGTTGGCGGGTGACGATGACGCGCGGACGTTTGGGGCGGGGGGTGAGGTCGGCCATGCGCCGATAGAGCGCCCGCCTGCGCGCGGGTCAAGAGCATGTGCGCGCGGCGGTGGATAATGCTGCGCGGTCCGCTGCGTGGCAGTTGTCATCGCGCCAGCGCTTTGGCATGGGATTAACCATGCGGATGGCGGGAATTTTTGGGGTGTTGGGGTTGGTGGTAGCGATCGGCGCGGCATTGCCGGTCGGCGCCCAGTCCGACGATTTGCCCTATTGGGCGTCGATTGCCGTTGACGAAGCGCGCATGCGCAAGGGGCCGTCGCCCGATGTGCCGGTTATCTGGGAATATCGCCGCCGCGACCTGCCGGTGCGGGTGGTCGCGCGCTATGAAACGTGGCGCAAGGTGGAGGATCCCGATGGCACCACCGGCTGGATGGCATCGCGGCTGCTGAGTCGGACGCGGACGGCCATTGTGACGATCGGGCCCGCCGCGATGCGTAGCGAGGCGCGGAGTGACGCGACTGTCGCTTACCGGGCCGAAGCCGGCGTGGTCGGGCGCATCACCGATTGTGATGACGGCTGGTGCCTATTTGATGTGCGCGGCAAACGCGGTTGGATTTCCACCGACGCCATTTGGGGCGATTGATTGGGTGGAAAAAGGAGGGCCGGGCGCTCTCCAGAACCCGGCCCTCCTCCCCCATCCGGCAGGCTTAGCGCCAGCGGAAGTGGTTGCGATAGACCCGCACCACGCGGCCGTTGCGCTCGTTAACAAGCAGCAGGTCGTTATAGTGGCGGACATACACCTGATTGCGCTTGGCACGCGGCAGACCCCAGCGTGCGTCCCAGCCCGGCCGATAAGCGGCAGCGTAATAATTGGGACGTAGCGTCACGCCGACCACGAACGGGCGATAGGCAAAGGGCGCGCGATAGTTGCCGTAACGCCGGTCCTGACGCCAATCGCGCTTTGCATCGCGCAGGTCGCGCTGGGCATCGCGATATTCGCGCCGTTCTTCGCGCACATCACCGCGGTCGCCATAACGGAGCGCTTGATTATATTCGCGGCGCTCTTCGCGCACATCACGGCGTTCTTCGCGAATTTCCCGGTTCTGCGCCTGCGCAGCGACGGGGGTGAGCATGGCGGCCATTACGCTGCCGAGAA
Source organism: Sphingopyxis sp. sgz302558 (assembly GCF_057220455.1). Classification (NCBI taxonomy): domain Bacteria; kingdom Pseudomonadati; phylum Pseudomonadota; class Alphaproteobacteria; order Sphingomonadales; family Sphingopyxidaceae; genus Sphingopyxis; species Sphingopyxis sp. sgz302558. The sequence continues at coordinate 517,863 of NZ_JBXPUZ010000002.1, forward strand.
TCACAGTTTTTTTCATCGTGCTATTCCTTCCTTGTCAGTCAGGGGCAAAGCCCGGTGACAAGGAAGGGATTAGGCGATCCGCTTTGAACCCAACCGGAACGGGACGTTTATTTTCAGGACATTAGTGTCGCAAATTGTCGCAAACTGCCGCGGCGCCGACGCGGTCAGATCAGCTCAACCGCCACTGCCGTCGCCTCGCCGCCGCCTATGCACAGGCTGGCCACCCCGCGCTTTTTGCCATGCCGTTCGAGCGCGGCAATCAGCGTGGTGATGATGCGGGTGCCCGACGCGCCGATTGGATGGCCGAGTGCGGTCGCGCCGCCGTGGACGTTGATCTTGTCGTGCGGAATGCCGAGATCGTGCATGGCGAACATGGCGACGCAGGCGAAGGCTTCATTGACTTCGAACAAATCAACGTCGGCGATGGTCCAGCCGGCCTTTGCCAAGCACTGCTGAATTGCGCCGACGGGGGCGGTGGTGAAATCCTTGGGTTCCTGCGCATGCGCGGCATGGGCGACGAGGCGCGCGACGGGCGCCTTGCCCTTCGCCGCAGCCACGCTGGCGCGCGTCAGCACGACTGCGGCGGCGCCGTCGGAGATGGAACTGGATGTCGCGGCGGTGATCGTGCCGTCCTTGGCAAAGGCGGGCTTCAGTGCCGGGATCTTGTCGGGGCGGCCCTTGCCGGGGGCTTCGTCGGTATCGACCACCACCTCGCCGGCGCGCGTCGCCAGCGTGACGGGGGCGATTTCTTTGGCAAAGCCGCCTTCCGCTATAGCTGCTTGCGCGCGCTTTAGCGATTCGATGGCGTAATTATCCTGCGCTTCGCGGGTGAGTTGGTAGCTGTTGGCCGTATCCTGCGCGAACGTCCCCATCGCGCGTCCCGCGTCATAGGCATCTTCTAGGCCGTCCAAGAACATATGATCATAGGCCGTATCGTGGCCGATGCGCGCGCCCGAGCGGTGCTTTTTCAGCAAATAGGGCGCGTTGGTCATCGATTCCATTCCGCCCGCTACGACGACATCGACGCTGCCCGCAGCCAGCGCCTCGGCACCCATGATAACGGTTTGCATGCCTGATCCGCATACCTTGTTGACGGTGGTGGCCTGCACCGATTTGGGGAGGCCCGCCTTGATCGCCGCCTGCCGTGCCGGAGCTTGGCCCAGACCGGCGGGCAGGACACAGCCCATGTAGATGCGTTCGACATCGCCGCCGTCGATCCCGGCGCGCTCGACCGCTGCCTTTACCGCCGTCGCGCCGAGGTCGGTTGCCGAAGCGTCGGACAGCGCGCCCTGCATGCTGCCCATCGGCGTGCGGGCATAGGAAAGGAAGACGATCGGATCGGTCATGGCGGGTTTCCTTAGGGCAGGGGATTTGATGTTGGCTCTTTATAAGCCCGCGCCAGCGCTCTCGCAATCCAGCAAAGCCTTGGCAATCCGGTTTCATCTTGCAACTCGGCCGCCGCCGTGGTCATAACGCGGTCATACCAAACACAATCGGGAGACGACCGTGGCCGCCATCGACCAAGCCGACCGCATGCAACGCATACTGGCCGCCCAGCGTGCCAGTTTTACCGCAGCGCTGCCCGAAAGCCTTGCCGTGCGCGGCGACCGCATTGACCGTGCCATCGCGCTGCTGATCGATCATAAGGATGACTTTGCCAAAGCGGTCAGCAATGATTTCGGTCACCGCAGCACGGAGCAGACGCTGATGACCGACATCATGCCGTCCGTCAGTGCGCTCAAACATGCCAAAAAGCATCTTGCCAGCTGGTCACGCGGCGAGCGGCGCAAGCCGACTTTTCCGCTAGGGCTGTTGGGGGCGAAGGCCGAAGTGGTTTATCAGCCGAAAGGCGTCGTCGGCGTCGTAGCACCATGGAATTTTCCCGTGGGCATGGTGTTCGTGCCAATGGCGGGAGTATTGGCGGCGGGTAACCGCGCGATGATCAAGCCGTCAGAGTTTACCGAAGGCGTGTCCGAGCTGATGGCGACGTTGGTGCCCAAATATTTTGACGAAAGCGAAATGGCGGTGTTCACTGGTGACGCCGATGTCGGGATCGCTTTTTCCAAGCTCGCCTTTGACCATCTGATTTTCACTGGGGCGACCAGCGTCGGGCGGCACATAATGCGCGCGGCCGCGGACAATCTGGTCCCGGTGACGCTGGAACTGGGCGGCAAATCGCCGACCTTCATCGGGAAGTCGGCCAATCTGGCGCAGGCTGGCGAGCGCATTGCGCTGGGCAAGCTTATGAACGCGGGGCAAATCTGTCTTGCGCCTGACTATCTGCTGGTGGCGAAGGATCAGGAAAGCGCGGTGATCGACAGCGTCAGCGCGGGTGCGGCCAAGCTGTATCCGACGCTGCTCGCCAACGATGATTACACCTCCGTCGTTAACGGGCGAAACCGTGCGCGGCTGCAAAGCTACCTGGATGACGCGCGCGACAAGGGCGCTGATCTGATTGAAGTCAATCCGGGCGGCGAGGATTTCGCCAGTAGCAACGGCAACAAAATGCCGCTGACCATCATCCGCAACCCCACCGATGATATGAAGGTGATGCAGGAAGAAATCTTCGGGCCGATTCTCCCCGTTAAAACCTACAACCACATCGATGACGCCATCGATTATGTGAATGCCCACGACCGCCCGCTCGGCCTATATTATTTCGGCACCGACAAGAGCGAGGAAGAACGCGTGCTGACCCGCACCATCTCTGGCGGGGTGACGGTCAATGATGTGCTGTTTCACAATGCCATGGAAGATTTGCCCTTTGGCGGGGTAGGCCCTTCGGGCATGGGCAATTATCACGGCTTTGACGGTTTCAAGACGTTTAGCCATGCCAAGGCCGTCTATCGCCAGCCCAAGCTGGATGTGGCAGGACTGGGCGGGTTCAAGCCGCCCTATGGCGCGGCCACGCACAAGACGCTGACGCGCGAGCTTAAGAAATAACTTGGCAAGGCGCGCCGCTTGGCATTAGGGGACCGCCCACTGCCCCTGTGGTGAAATTGGTAGACGCGCTCGACTCAAAATCGAGTGCCGCAAGGCGTGCTGGTTCGAGTCCGGCCAGGGGCACCATCCTTTATCAGCGGACAGGCTCTAGACCGTCATCGACATGCCGCGATAGATGCGCGCGCGGTAATGCGAATCTTCGGCATCAGGCAGCGGTGCTCCAAGTAGCAGGACCGCACGGGCAAAGCGGCGCACTTCCTCCAGATGCTCGTCCATGTCGCGCGGTTCTTCCGAACGTACTCGCCGCGTCAAGTTAATCTGGTTGACCGGTACGTCATGGACCAGTCGTTCATTTTCGACTGCCAGTGTAGCGGTGAAGCTGTGCAGCGTCGTCTCCGGCACAGAAGGTAGGTGCATCCGATAGTTCACCGGTAACGCCGATTTTACCCGGCCGCGTTACGTCCCTCGGGTATGGACATGTCATGGCAACCCGATCTGCCGGCCGTTATGCCGTGCGATTATGACCGCGGGACGGTAACGCCAGGCATTGTGCACTTTGGTACGGGGCGCCGCTTTCGTACCGCCATTGCCCCGCTGGTCGATCGCATTTTGGCAATGGGACATCTGGAATGGGGCATTGTCGCAGTGTCCCAGTCTGATGGGCCAATCCATCAGGCTCTTGCGGCCAATGATGCCAGCTATGTGTTGGTGGAAGCCCATGGTAGGATGCTGACCCGGCGTTCGATCCACGCGATACATCGGTTGCTGCATGCGCGCCACGACGGCGAAGCGGTTGTTGCCGCCATCGCCGATCCGCGCACGCAGTTGATTACCGTGGCAATTGGTGAGAGTGCCTATCGACAGAGCGCTGCAGCCACCGACAGTTGTCATGACGTCAGTCCTGCGGCTGGGGCGACCGGGCGGGATCGTGCCATCGACCCCATTGGCCAGATCGTCGCCGGGCTAGCTGCGCGTCGCGACGCTGGTAGCGGTGGCCTGACGATATTGGCTTGCGACAATCTGGATCAGAACAACGTCATTCTGGCCAGCTTGATTGATGAAGCCGCCGTTGCCCATGATGTGGCTTTTGCCGACTGGATTGCCGCGAACATTCGCTTTCCGGCGGTGTTTGGTGACCGTTTCTTGATCAACGATTTGCCTGCCTCGACCGCCATCGGGGGTGCTGATGTCGCCGTCGAGCCCTTTGCGCAATGGGTGCTGGAAGACAATCTGGGGCCTGAACGTGTGCCACTTGCCGCGATTGGGGTGAGTTTTGTGGCCGAGGCGCGGCCCTTTCAAAAGGTCCGACGCCGGTTGCTGGAAGGGGGATTGCTGCTGTTGGCGCTATGCGGCCGGTTGCGAGGGCATGATCGCCTTGATAGCGCCGTTGCGGATTCTGAAATCTGCATGTTGCTCGATAGCTATTTTGTGGAGACTGCTGGCGCGCTGCCTCCGCTCAAAGGATTTGATCCCGAACGATATTGCACTGAATTAACGCGGCGATTTGCCAACCCGGCGCTGAATTTGCAGTTGGCGGGCTTGCTTTGTGACGGGTCAGTGCAAATCCGCGAAATAATCCTTCCTACTATCGCGGACGTATTGCGGCTTGGTCGGTCCGCTGAGCCAGCGGCGGCTGTGGTGGCCGCGTGGATGCTACATTGCACGTCTGATGACGTTGAAGATCCACATGCGGAATGTCTGACCGCCATTGCCCAGTTGGCCGGCGCCGACTGGCATAAACTGACGGCCTTGATGTGCGACTATGAACCGGTGTTCGGGAACTTGGGGCGCAAGCCACTATTTCGCGAGATGACTGAAAGGGCCGTACGCCTGCTGCCCGGCCTCCACGCGCTATGACCTTGTCGGGGGCGTTGGTGTTTCTGCGGTTTTTGCAGTGCCAGTTCCAATTCTTTGTTTACCGCTTTCATGCATGACACAGACAGCATCCTTCAATCATGGCGCCTTGTCACGTTGAAGGGAAACGGAAGGCCGCGATGGAAGAACCACGCCTCTATTCCGCTCCGCCCATAGCGGAAGCTGAAGATGACCGCCGCGACGGCGCGCGGCTCCGCACCGTCTGCCGCATCGCCAAGATTGTGCGTATCGACGATGCCGGACTGTGGATGGTCCGCAATATCTCCGACGGCGGCATGATGCTGACCACCAATGTTCCAGTTGCGGTCGGCGAAGACATTACAATCATGTTGTCAGAGGAAATCTCACTGGACGGCCAAGTGGCGTGGGTGCGTGACGGCAGATGCGGCGTCGCATTCACCGACGAGATCGACGGCGAGCTTGTTTTGCGTCAGCTCGCCGAGGACAAAGACAATGGCTGGCATCGCCCGCTGCGCGTTGAGGTCAATGCGCACGCGCTGGCCAGTGTCAATCACCGCATGCGCCCAATCGAAGTCGTCAATCTGTCGCAGCATGGCGCGGGCATCATCCATGACGGTTCGGTAGAGACGGGAATGCGCCTCAACCTTATGCTGCCGGGCGGTATCAGGCGCGAGGCGGTGGTGCGTTGGTCACGGGACGGCCGCGCAGGGCTGTGGCTGACCCAACCGCTGGAGCGACACCTGTTGGAAAGCGTGCGCCACCTTCAACCTGCGGCGCAGCCTAAAGGGTTGCCGTTAACCCAGGAGCCGCCGGAAGTTCCTGCGAAGAAAAAGGCTGCACCGGCAGCAAAGAAGAAGCGCAACGCAGCGCCGCGCTAAAAATCCTGCGCCAGACGTCCGTATAGCTCAGGACGACGATCACGGAAAAAGCCCATGCCCGCGCGGTGCTTGGCGGCCATTCCGAGGTCGAACGAAGCGACGAGCACGCCAGTTTCCGCTTCGCCATATTCGGCGATCAGATCGCCCCATTCGTTGGCGATGAAGCTGTGACCATAGAAATGCTGGCCGTCCTCGTCACCGATGCGGTTTGCGGCAATCACCGGCATGCAATTTGATACGGCGTGTCCCTGCATGGCGCGTCGCCACATCCGGCTGGTATCCAGACTGGCGTCATAGGGTTCGCTGCCAATAGCGGTAGGATAAAAAAGCAGTTCCGCGCCCATCAACGCCATCGCGCGGGCGCATTCGGGATACCATTGGTCCCAGCAAATTCCGACGCCGATGCGCGTGCCAAAAACATCCCAGACCTTGAAGCCGGTGTTGCCAGGGCGGAAGTAATATTTTTCCTCATAGCCCGGCCCGTCGGGGATGTGGCTTTTGCGGTAGATACCCATAATCTCGCCGTCGGATCCGATCATGGCGAGCGTATTGTAATGGTGCGGCCCGTCTCGTTCGAAGAAGCTGGTCGGGATGGCGACGCCCAATTGCTTGGCGAGCTTGGCCATGGCGCGCACGCTCGGGTGCTCGGCAGTCGGGTGCGCGGTAGCGAACAGCGATTCATCCTCGACCTTGCAAAAATAGGGGCCTTCGAACAATTCGGGTGGGAGGATGATCTGTGCGCCTTCGGCTGCCGCGCGGGCGACCAGATCGGACACGGTGTCGATGTTCGCAGCCTCGGGGCCCGGCAGCGGGAGCTGGAGCGCGGCAACGGTAATGGTGCGGTCGGTCATGGCGGATACCGCTATGCCGGAAGCTGTTGGCTCGAACAATGGAAACTGCCGCCGCCCATGATAATCCCGCGCGCCGATACGCCGACGGTACGACGATCTGGGAAAAGATCGGCGAGTGCGGCGACCGCGAGATCGTCATTGGCGACGTCATAGGTGGGGACCACAACAACGCGGTTGCCGATGTAGAAGTTCATATAACTTGCTGCGACAAGTTCCCCGTCGATGACGACGCGGCCGGGGGAAGGGATGGGCACCACTTCGATGCCAAACGCCTTGGCGCGCGCGCGGGCGTCGGCATAGATAGCGGCGTTGGGGTCGTTGCCGCCGGCCGCTACCGGAATGGCCAGCCGTCCTTCGCCAATGAACCGGGCGAGATTGTCGACATGGCCATCGGTATGGTCGCCGACCAGACCTTTGCCCAGCCACAGGATACGATCAATGCCGAGGTCATCGCGAAGTCGCGCTTCAATGTCGGCCTTGCTGAGCTGGGGGTTGCGATTGGGATTGAGCAGGCATTCCTCGGTCGTGACGGCGAGGCCGGTGCCATCCACATCTATCCCGCCACCTTCGAGCACCCAATGGCATTTGCGGATGGGCAGGCCCGTATCGGCGGCCAGCTTTGCGCCAATTTCGCGGTCGCCGGACATCACGAACTTGCCGCCCCACCAGTTGAAGTCGAAGTCGCGCGCCTCGCGGCTTCCGCCTGTACCGACGACAATTGGGCCGGTGTCGCGCAGCCAGATATCGCCTAGCGGATGCTGGACCAGCCGCACATGGTTTGACACCAGCGCCGCCGCCGCGCGCATACTGTCGGCATCGCGCACGACCAGCCTCACCTCTTCGCCGCGCCCGCTATCGGCGAGGGCGTCGGCAAAGGCGGCCAAATCGCGCCGCGCCGCGTCCATATGTCCCGCCCATTCCTCGGCAATGTGCGGAAAGCCGATCCAGGTCGCCTGATGGCGTGCCCATTCAGCGGGCATACGCAGCGTCACCGGCCTATTTCCGGCTGGCGTCGCGCACCGCGCGGAATTCGTCGCCTTCGACCCAGTTGGGCCATGCTTCGCTCATCGCCAGCATACGTCCGACAGCATAATAGAGCCGCAGATCCGCCATCATCCCGTCCCAGCTGGTAATCGCGCTCATGTCATCCGACGGGGCGTGATATTGTTTTTCTGTATAGTTCGCTGCCCACGCCTTGCCCGCTGCGGTGCCGCCCTCGAGCAGGTCTTCGCCGCCATCGAAATAGATCATCGGCACGCCCAGTTTGGCGAGACTGAAATGGTCGGAGCGGTAATAGAAGCCTTTTTCAGGGGTAGGCTCGGTAACCAGTACGCGCTTGTCGCCGGTCGCTGCCTTTTCGAGATAGGCGTCCAATTCGGACTTGCCGCGCCCGATAACGATTACGTCGCGCGACGCCCCTGCGCCGGTCAGCGCGTCCATATTGACGCCGCCGACCGTGGTGGCGAGCGGAAACACCGGATTTTCGGCGTAATATTTAGACCCCAGCAGCCCCGATTCCTCTGCGGTAACGGCAAGGAAGATCAGGCTTCGGTCGGGCGCACCCGCTTTCGCATGTGCCTCGGCTAGCGCCACCAACGCGGCAGTTCCGGTCGCATTATCGATCGCGCCGTTGCAGATATCATCGCCATTCACTGCTTCGCACCGGCCCAAATGGTCCCAGTGCGCGGTGTAGAGCACATGTTCGTCGGGGCGGTTCGCGCCTCGCAGAACACCGACAACATTCCTCGACATTTTACGGGTGATGTCATTGTCGAGCGACAGCGATGCTTTGACGCCGGTAAGCGGCACTGCCTTGAAGCCCTTTTTCTTGGCGGCTTCGCGCAGCGCGGCAAAATCCTGTCCGGCACCGGCGAACAACGCCTTCGCCTTGTCAAGTTGGATCCAGCCATTGGCCGCAGTCTCGTTTGCGCCATTGTTCTCGGAAGCAGCCAGATATTGCGTGCCGGTCCAACTCGACTGGACCACATTCCAGCCATAGGCGGCCGGTTCGGTGTCGTGGACGATCAAGGCTGCCGCCGCGCCCTGCCGTGCGGCCTCTTCATATTTGTACGTCCAGCGGCCATAATAGGTCATCGCGCGGCCGTTGAATTCGCCTTTGGCTTCCTTGGTTTGCCAGTCGGGATCATTGATCAAGATAACGACGGTCTTGCCCTTTACATCGATTCCGGCGTAGTCGTTCCAGCCTTTTTCGGGGGCGTTGATGCCATAGCCGACGAAGACGACGTCGCTATCCTTCACTTTGACGCTTGGCTGGACGCGGTAGCTGAACGCGGCAAATTCTTTGCCATAGGCGAGCGAGAGCGGGGTCTTGCCGCCCGTAAAGGTGAGCGGGCTAATATTTTTTGCCGTCATTTCAACCAGTGGGACATCCTGCGTCCAGCTGCCCTTGTTGCCCGGCTGTAGTCCCGCTGCCTTAAAGCGCTCAATTAGCAGCGCGACGGTCTTTTCCTCGCCCGGCGTGCCGGGTGCGCGTCCTTCAAATTCGTCGGACGCGAGCTGGCCGGTTACGTCCTGCATGGTCTTGAGCGAGATTTGGGGAACGGTGACGTCGGGAATGGCGGAGGCGTCGGTCCCGCCTGTGGTGCAAGCGGTAAGCAGTGCGGCAGATGCCAGGGTAGGCGCGAGAAATTTCATCGGGACGCTTCCTATCGGGAAATTCGAAGGTGGTTCCTGCCAGTGGGGAAGGGTTCGTGCAAGAGAGGGGATGAACCAGCACGCTTCTCCCAAACCGTTTGTCCCGAGCTTGTCGAAGGAGCGCAATTTCTTTCGTCCCGCTCAAGGCAATGCCAGCGCTTCAACAAGCACTGGGCAGGCGGAGTAGAGGGCTCGGCAGGAAGCCAAACGAAAAAGGGCGGCCCTGCAAGACCGCCCCTCTTGTATCGTTGATGCCGGATCCGGATCAGCGCGAATAAAATTCGACGACCAGATTGGGTTCCATCTTTACCGGATAAGGCACTTCGTCCAGCGTGGGTACGCGGGTGTAGGTGACCTTGGCCGTATCGGTGACGGCGACATAGTCGGGAATGTCACGCTCAGGCAGGCTCTGCGCTTCGGCCACCAGTGCCATATCCTGCGCCTTCTTGCCCAGGCTGATTTCGTCGCCGGGCTTCACGAGGCGGCTGGCAATGTTGCACTTCACACCGTTCACATAGACATGGCCGTGGCTGACCAGCTGGCGCGCGGCAAAGATGGTCGGTGCGAATTTGGCGCGATAGACCAGCGCGTCGAGGCGGCGTTCGAGCAGACCAATCAGGTTTTGTCCGGTATCGCCCTTCATGCGCGATGCTTCGATATAGTTTTTCTTGAACTGCTTTTCGGTGATGTCGCCGTAATAGCCCTTCAGCTTCTGCTTGGCACGCAGCTGAATGCCGAAGTCCGACATTTTGCCCTTGCGGCGCTGGCCATGCTGCCCGGGGCCATATTCGCGGCGGTTGACCGGCGACTTCGGACGACCCCAGATGTTTTCGCCCATCCGGCGGTCGAGTTTATACTTGGCGCTCTGGCGCTTTGACATATGTCACTCCATTTGCTGTGCCGCGCGCCACCATTGGAACGCAGCCTACGACCCGGACCCGCCCGCGATTTCATGGGAGAAAAAGCGCGACCGCCGCTGCACCGGGTGTGCGGGGTCAAATGCGAAGGCGCGCGGTTAGCGGGGGGTGCCTACAAAGTCAAGCGTGGCGGCGGAGAAAGCCCACCCCCTCGACAGCGAAGCAAAATCGGCTATGGCGCGCGCCATGTCAGAGCCGCTTGCGCCCGCCGATTGCACCACCATGACCGAAGTCCGCGCTGGCGTGGATGCTGTCGACCGTGAACTGGTCGCGCTACTTACCCGGCGCTTCGGTTATATGAACGCCGCTGCGCGTATCAAGACAGACCGCGATACGGTGCGCGACGAGGCGCGTAAGGCAGAGGTGCTGGCCAATGTCGCCCGCCATGCAGCGGCGGCTGGGCTCGATCCCGACCGGCTGACGGCAGTATGGGACGTGCTTATCGAGCAATCCATTGCGCACGAACTAGTGCGCTGGGACAAGCTGCGCGGATCGGCCTAGCTTCAGCCGCCGCCAAGTGGATCGTGGGTATTCTGCTTAAACTGCTGATTCTGCACATCAAGCTTGCCGCTGTCGCTCCGCTCTTCCACTGCCCATTCATCAGCGGTCAGGCATTTTCGCTTGCTCATGCGCGTGCCGGTGCGTCCGATATCGCGGCAGATCTTTTTGGGCTTTGCCGGAACCGCTGCGGGCGGGGTAGGGGCGGGGGCATCGGACGCGGCGAAGAGCAGAGCGAGGGCGGCGGTGATCATGGTTGGGGCTCCGTTGCGGAAATTGGCCTAACGGCAATGGCATCAGCCTAACCGCGTTTGCGCGGTCGGCCAAGTATCGAAATAATGCCATGCATCATCCGCACATCGTTGCTGGACCAGCCGGTCTTGGTCAGCATCGTACGAAGCGCGCGCAACGTTACCTTCTTGCGGTCCGCGGGGAAGAAATAGCCCGACGATTCCAGATCAGCGACAAAATGACCAATCAGATCCTCCATCTCGCCGTGCGGGGCGGGCGGATCGAGGTCCACGACCGTTGGCTGCGCCAGCCCGACATGCTTGGACCATTCATACGCGTTGATGATCACAGCCTGCGCCAAATTGATTGAACCGAATTCTGGATTGATCGGGATCGTGACAATGCTGTGCGCCAGCGCGACATCGTCGCTTTCAAGCCCCGAGCGTTCGGCGCCAAACACCAGTGCGCATTGCCCGGCTTCGGCGTGGATCTCTTTTGCGGCAGCCTCGGGCGTCAACACCGGCTTGGTCACCCCGCGCCGTCGTACCGTGGTCGCATAGATATGCGCGCAGTCAGCGACTGCATCGGCCAGTGTCTGATAAACCTTTGCTTCCGCCAACACATTGTCAGCGCCCGAAGCAGCAGGTCCGGCGTCGGGATTGGGCCACCCGTCGCGCGGCGCCACAAGCCGCAAATCGGTCAGCCCAAAATTGAGCATCGCACGCGCAGCCTTGCCGATATTCTCGCCCAGTTGCGGGCGGACAAGGACGATGGCGGGGGGCGGGGCCACACCCATACGTCAGGTTTTGCGCGGCGCGGCTTCGCTTATACTCGCGGCGAATTCCTCAAAATCGCGGGCATCGGCGAAGTCACGATAGACGCTGGCGAAACGAATATAGGCGACGCTATCGATACCCTTGAGCGCTTCCATCACCATAGCGCCGATCTGCGACGCGGTGGCCTCGGTTTCGCCGCTGGTTTCCAGCTGACGCTGGATGCCTGATACCAATCGTTCAATACGAGCGGGATCGACCGGGCGTTTGCGGCAGGCAATACCAACGGATCGCAACAATTTTTCACGGTCGAATGGCTCGCGCCGTCCGTCTGCCTTGATGACGGCCACTTCGCGCAGCTGGACGCGTTCAAAGCTGGTGAAGCGCGCGCCGCAATCCTCACATTGCCTCCGCCGCCGGATTGCCGCGCCATCCTCGGTCGGGCGGCTATCCTTCACCTGGCTGTTGTCATGTCCGCAGTAAGGGCAACGCAATGCAGATCAGCCCTGATAGATGGGGAAGCGTTGGCACAGTGCGCGCACCCGGGCGCGAACACCGGCCTCGACGGCTGCATCGCCATGTTCGCCATGAACGCGCAACGCTTCGAGCACATCGGCGATCATGTCGCCAATTTCCTCGAACTCAGTAATGCCAAAGCCACGCGTCGTGCCGGCCGGCGAGCCCACGCGGATGCCGCTGGTCTTCATCGGCGGCAACGGGTCATTGGGAATGCCGTTCTTGTTGCAGGTAATCGCGGCGCGCTCCAGCGCCTCGTCGGCATCGCGGCCGGTGACGCCTAGCGGGGTCAGGTCGACCAGCGCGAGATGCGTGTCGGTGCCGCCCGCGACCAGATTGGCCCCGCGCGCTTTCAGGCGCGCCGCCAGCGCCTGAGCATTGGCCACAACAGCGCGCGAATAATCCTTGAATTCTGGGCGCAACGCTTCGCCGAACGCCACCGCCTTGGCGGCGATAACGTGCATCAGCGGGCCACCCTGCAGGCCCGGGAACACTGCTGAGTTGATGCGCTTTGCAATCGCTTCGTCGTTGGTCAGGATCATCCCGCCGCGCGGCCCGCGCAGCGTCTTGTGCGTCGTCGTCGTCACTACATGGGCATGCGGCAGCGGCGAAGGGTGGACACCGCCTGCGACCAGGCCGGCAAAATGCGCCATATCCACCATCAGCAATGCACCGACATCATCAGCAATCGCGCGGAAACGGGCGAAATCGATAGTGCGCGGATAAGCGCTGCCGCCCGCGATGATCAATTGGGGACGATGCTCGCGAGCGAGCCGTTCGACCTGTTCAAAATCAATCAGATGGTCATCGGCCTTCACACCATATTGAACGGCGTTGAACCATTTTCCCGACTGCGCTGCCTTTGCCCCGTGAGTCAAATGGCCTCCGGCATCAAGGCTCATTCCCAAAATGATCGCGCCGGGTTTGGTCAGCGCCAGCATCACCGCGCCGTTGGCCTGCGCCCCAGAATGCGGCTGGACATTAACAAAGCCGCAGTCGAACAGCGTCTTGGCGCGCTCGATTGCCAACGTTTCGACCGCGTCCGACGGGGCGCAACCTTGATAATAGCGCTTGCCCGGATAACCTTCGGCATATTTGTTGGTGAAAACGCTGCCCTGCGCCTCCAGCACCGCCTTCGACACGATATTCTCGCTCGCAATCAGCTCAATCTGATATTGCTCGCGGTCGAGTTCGCTCGCCAGCGCGGCAGCCACGGCAGTGTCAGTGGCGGCTACACCGTCGGTGAAGAATCCCGCAGCGCGGATGGCGGGGCGATCGAGTGTAGCGGTGGTCATGCGGGCGTCTCCAGCGCAGGGGGATGGGTAAGTTTGCCGACACGCCGCACATGGCGATCGCCGGCAAAAGTGGTGGTGAGGAAAGTCTCGACGCAGGCGCGCGCCATGTCACTGCCCGTAAGCCTTGCGCCAAGCGCTATGACATTAGCGTCATTATGCTCGCGCGCCAGCCGCGCCGACAAAGGTTCCGACACGCGCGCGCAGCGGCAGGCGGGGTGACGGTTGACGGCGATGGAAATGCCGATGCCGGATCCGCATAAGGCAATGCCGAAATCGGCTTCACCAGCCGCGATATGCAAAGCGAGCTTATAGCCATAGTCGGGATAATCGACGCTGTCTGTGCTTTCCGGGCCCAAATCGGTCACTTCGTGGCCGCTAGCGCGCAGCCATGCGATCAGCTCGGCCTTCAAGCCAACTGCTGCATGGTCCGAGGCGATGGCAAGGCGCATGGTGGCTCCGTCACACTGGGCGAGAATCGTCTGGCGAGGCTTTAGGCGAAGCGCTGCACCTTGACCATAAGCGAAGGTGGCACTTTTGTTTCGGCGCGTTAAATCGGCGTAATGACGGATACCATCCTTGCAATCTTGATGTTGTCTGGCTTTGCGCTCGGCTTCGGCGCAGCCATCATCTTCCGGCGCGGCGATAATCGGCGCGCGATCCTGATGCTGCTCGCCGCGCTGGTGATGTTTGCCAATGTCGCGATCTGGCTGGCCCCGTTGCCTCCTATTTGATCGGCGAATCCGGCGCGAGTCGCATATCCAGATAGTTATCGAGCGACTTCATCAACTGTTCGAGTTCGAACTCGAAGAAGTGATTGGCGCGTGGAATTTCGTCATGGTGGATGGTGATCCCGCGCTGCGTGCGCAGCTTATCGACCAGTTTCTGCACCGACGCAGGCGGGACAATTTCATCTTGCAAGCCCGCAACGATGATGCCCGACGAAGGACAGGGGGCAAGGAAGCTGAAGTCGTACATATTGGCGGGAGGCGCGACCGACAAGAAACCACGAATTTCGGGACGGCGCATCAGCAACTGCATCCCGATCCATGCGCCAAAACTGAAACCGGCAACCCAGGTGGTCTGCGCTTCGGGATGAATTGACTGTACCCAATCAAGCGCCGAGGCGGCGTCACTGAGTTCGCCGATGCCGTTGTCGAATGTTCCTTGGCTGCGCCCGACTCCGCGAAAATTGAACCGCAGTGTGGCAAAGCCGCGCGCAACAAAGCTTTTGTACATTGCCTGAGTGATGCGGTCATTCATCGTGCCGCCGCCTTGCGGGTGGGGGTGCAGAATGAGCGCAACGGGCGCGCGTGGACGCGGCGGCGGAGAAAAGCGGCCTTCGATCCGGCCTTCGGGACCGGGAAAAATCACGTCGGGCATTGCTGACCTTTTCTTTTGTGGGCTGCGAACCGGAGGCGCCAGCGGGGGCTGGCGAGGGCAGGGAACGCGCTATATAGAGAATTGGTTGCAGAACGCAACTTTTGCGAATCGCTCGCAACAAGGTTTATTGCCCGGCATGCTTTATCTCGATTACCAGGCCACCACTCCGCTTGCTCCAGAAGCGCGCGCGGCGATGCTACCGTGGTTGGCCGGACCGGGCGATGGCGATGGCTTTGCGAATCCCGCGAGCAATTACCGCGCCGGTCGCGCGGCGGCGGCGGCGGTAGAGGTGGCACGAGATCAGGTGGCGGCGCTGCTCCCTTCAGGTGGCCGCCTCTACTTTACCAGTGGTGCCACTGAAGCCATCAACTGGGCGCTATTTGCAGCGCAGCGCCACTACAGTGCACCCGTGGCCGGCACTGCCATCGAACATGCCGCAGCAATCCAATGTCTGGAACGGTTGAACGGCGCGCTGTGGCCGGTCAATCATGCCGGCATAGTTGCGATCCCTAATGAAATTGCACCCGGCACGATTGGCGCTTGCATGCTGGTCAACAATGAAGTCGGGACTATTCAGCCAGTCACGATGTTCGCCGATGCCGTTCATGCCGCTGGCGGTCTGCTATTGTGTGACGCCGTGCAGGGTTTTGGTCGCATGGTGATACCCGAAGGTCCCGATTTCATTGCCGTGACAGCCCACAAAATCCATGGCCCCAAGGGCATTGGCGCTTTGTGGGTCAAAGACGGCGTGCATCTGCCCCCGTTTCTGGTCGGCGGTGCGCAAGAAGAGGGCATGCGGTCTGGCACGGTGTCGCCCGCGCTGGTCGCGGGTTTCGGCGCAGCGGCAGCGTTGGCGGCGGAGCGGATCGATGCTGACGCGGTGCATGTGGCGCAGCTGTGGGACCTCGCGACCGACCGGCTCAAGGACTGGACAATCAATGGCACCACCGGCGCCGATGAGCGCTATCGGGGCAATCTGAACATAAGGCGCGACGGTATCAATGCCGCGCGATTGTTGTCTGACGCGCGAGAGGTTGCCTTTTCGCTGGGAAGCGCTTGCGGCAGCGGATCGGGCAAAGTCAGCCATGTGCTGCGCGCTATGGGTCTGTCGGAAGTGCAGGCGCGATCGTCCATCCGGCTCGGCTGGGGACGATATACCACCGAAGCCGAACTGGACGCAGCGCTCGGCGCGCTGTTGGCGGCGGCAAAGCTACAGGGGCTGAACTGACCATGGTGCGCGTGACGTTTATCCAAGCCGACGGCGAGAATCGTATCGAGGCCGAGGCCGAAGCTGGCACCCGCCTACTGGAATTGGCGCAAGCACAGTTGCTCCCGCTCGAGGGGACCTGCGAAGGCCAGATGGCTTGTTCGACCTGCCACGTCATTGTCGCCAAGGAAGACTTTGACCGCCTGCCGCATGCCAGCGAGATGGAGGAGGATATGCTCGACCTCGCAGCGGGCGCCAGGCGCACCAGCAGACTGGCATGCCAGATTGTCCTGGAAGATTCGCTGGACGGGCTGACCGTGCATATTCCTGCCGAAAGCCGGAATATGCAGGGACGCTGATGGCCTAACCCAAAGCCAGCAGCCCGATTGCGACAGCGACCCAGAAAACTGCCATAATAATGAATGGCTTGGAAAAGTCAGGAACCGGATCACTGCGAACATGCAGCACGGTTCCTTGCGCAACGGGTTCGCCTTCCTGGGTTAGGCGGTAGGGCACAGGATCAGCCTTTAACAGCGCTGCAGCCAGCTGCGCTGCGGTCAGCAAGGTGTCCAACTGGCAGCCGAAAAATGGCGGTGCCGCCCATTTGACTTCAGCCGAAACCAAACCCTTATCAGGTAACTCCACCTCAATGACATCGCCAACGGAAAGGAGCTGACTGTCGGTTTCCAGCAGCAATCCGTTTTCGGCAATATTGCGAACGCGAACATTGACCAATCGCCCGTCGGCGTCTCGCAGCTCAATTTCCAGCCGCAAAGCCCGGCGGCCCCGGCTAGCACGGCGGTCGGCGATTTTCGCGGCAAGGGCTGCTGTGAATTTCATGGCGCGGCTCGCCAGCAAAAGCTGACCGAAACAGGTAAACAGATGGTTAACAACGTCGACGGCGTCGGCACTGATCCGTCAGAACAACTGTAGCGACGGCAGTTCGCTGCCTGTCTTGCAATTCGGCCGCGCCCCCGCCATATGCGCGCCGGGAGTCGGGCGGACGTGGCTTTCGCCAACCCGGTCAGGTCCGGAAGGAAGCAGCCGTAACGAATTTCGCTGCGGGTCGTTCCGGCTCCCACCCTTTCCACTATCGCTATTGCGCCCAGCGGGTCTAAAGACCCATGCCATGAGCGATTCCGCCGACGATGATATGCCCATGATGGGTTTGGGGCTGGACGAACCGGCGCAACCCAAGACCGAAGCTGTTGGCGGTGCCTATCGTGTACTGGCGCGCAAATATCGACCACAGACTTTCGCCGAGCTTATTGGACAGGATGCGATGGTCACAACGCTGGCGAACGCCATAGCCCGCGACAGGCTGGCGCATGCGTTTCTGATGACTGGGGTGCGGGGCGTTGGCAAAACATCGACCGCGCGGCTAATCGCCAAAGCTCTGAACTGCATTGGCCCTGACGGGCAAGGTGGGCCTACGATCGATCCGTGCGGGGCGTGCGAGCCGTGCCGCGCCATTGCCGAGGGGAGGCACATCGACGTCATCGAAATGGACGCCGCGTCAAACACCGGGGTGGACGATGTACGCGAGATTATCGAGGCGGTGCGTTATGCCGCCGTGTCAGCGCGCTATAAAATCTACATCGTCGATGAAGTACACATGCTGTCAAAGAATGCCTTCAACGCCCTTTTGAAAACGCTCGAGGAACCGCCGCCGCACGTCAAATTCCTGTTCGCCACAACCGAGGTGCAGAAGGTGCCAGTGACGGTGCTGTCGCGCTGCCAGCGCTTCGATCTGCGCCGTATCACCCCCGCGATGTTGTTTGATCATTTCGCGGCGATTTTGACAAAGGAAGGCGTCGAGGCCGAACCGCCCGCCATTTGGTTGATTGCCAATGCTGCCGAAGGATCGGTGCGCGACGGGCTGTCGATACTCGATCAGGCGATCGCCCATGCCGACTTGGAAAGCGGCGGGCGGGTTACCGCGCAGCAGGTGCGCGCGATGCTCGGCTTGTCCGATCGGTCGGGCATTCTCAACCTGCTCGGCGCGGTGCTGGCTGGCGATGCCGGCGCGGCGATCGATCAGGCGCGCCAGCACTATGCGCTGGGGATTGAACCCATTGCGCTGGTGCGCGGGATGATGGATCTGGTGCACGCGGTCACGCTGGCAAAGGTCGCTAGGCACGAAGACAGCGGCTTGCCCGACGAGGATCGCGCGCGCATGGGTGACTGGGCGGATCGGTTGACGCACGGCCAGCTCCACCGGTTGTGGCAGCTTTTGACGCGCGGCCATGACGAGGTGCTGCGGGCCAATACGCCGCTCGATCATCTGGAAATGCTGTTGCTTCGCATTGTGCATGCGGCCGCAATGCCCGATCCCGGCGAGCTGGCAAGAATGCTTTCGAACGGCGTGCCTGCACCAGCATCTGCAATCGCGGCGTCATCACACACGGTTGCCGAAGGGCCGTCCGACGCAGCCGCAATCCATGCGCTTCTCGAGTCAGCGCAGCGTCATCGGCTTGCGGTGCAATTTCATGACCACGGCCGCGTGATTGGGCTAGGTGACAATGTGTTGACGCTGGCGCGCGCACCAGGCATCGACGATGGTGCCGCGCGCGAACTCGCTGATGCGCTGCACGCAGCGACCAGCCAGCGCTGGCGTGTCGAACTTTCCGATGGCGAGGGCACGCCCAGTCTTGGTGACAGCAAAGCTGCCGTGGTGCGGGACAGCGAGAACGCCATCCGAGAACTTCCCGTGGTCAAGGCAGCCCTAGCGGCATTTCCGGCAGCGCGGATCCTCCCCCCCGAAACTGAAAGCAGGAAGGCATCATGAATTCGTTTGAGGAAATGATGAAAGCGGCGCAGCAGGCTGCGGCCACGGTGCAGGCGCAAATGGCCGAAGCACAGGCAAAGCTCGACAGCGTAGAGGTCGAAGGCGTGTCGGGCGGCGGATTGGTCCGCATCCGTGCCTCCGCCAAAGGACGCATCATCGCCATCAGTATTGATGACAGTCTAATGGTCGCCGACGAGAAGCAAATGCTGGAGGATTTATTGGCCGCTGCATTTAATGATGCCCGCGAAAAGGCCGATGCCGCGAGCGGTGAAGAACTGGGCAAGGCGACATCGGGGCTGCAATTGCCGCCAGGATTCAAGCTGCCGTTTTGAAGCGGGGGCGCGGCGGGTTGAAGCCGTGCGGATGAATGCCATATTAGGCGTTACCGTGTAAATTGCGGGCGGCCCAAAACAATGCCGCGACCGCGCGAGGAGCCAGATTTGACCCAGACATTCCCCCTGTTGCCGCTGCGCGACATTGTTGTGTTCCCGCAAATGATCGTGCCCCTGTTTGTCGGCCGCGATCGATCAGTCGCTGCGCTTGAGGTAGCGATGGAGAGCGACAAGGAAATTTTTCTCGTTGCGCAGCTCGACCCGGGTGAGGACGATCCCGAGCGCGACGATCTTTACGACCTTGGCGTGATTGCCTCAGTGCTTCAACTCCTCAAGCTGCCTGATGGCACCGTGCGTGTGCTGGTCGAAGGCAAGCAGCGTGCCAAGCTCGAGGCGCTTGACGCCTCGGACAAGGCAGTGATGGCGACGGTGACCTTGCTGGATGACGTCGCTGACGAAAGCAAAGAAACTGCGGCACTGATGCGCTCGGTGCTGGATCAGTTTGAGAATTACGCGAAGCTCAACAAGAAAATGCCCTCGGAAACGGCGGTGCAATTGTCGCAGATTGAAGATGCCTCGCGCCTTGCCGACGCGGTCGCGGGCAATCTGAACATCAAGGTGGCAGATAAGCAGGCGTTGCTGGTTGAGCCTTCGCCGGCGAAGCGCCTGGAAATGGTTTTTGCCTTCATGGAGGGTGAACTTGGCGTGTTGCAGGTCGAGAAGAAAATTCGCGGCCGCGTGAAACGCCAGATGGAAAAGAGTCAGCGCGAATATTACCTCAACGAACAATTGAAGGCGATCCAGCGCGAGCTCGGCAATGACGGCGGCGAGAGCGGAGACGACCTTGGCGAGCTGCAGGAAAAAATCGACAAGCTGAAACTGTCGAAGGAAGCGCGCGCAAAGGCCCTGGGCGAACTTAAAAAGCTGCGCGCCATGGCCCCGATGTCGGCGGAAGCCACGGTGGTGCGCAATTATCTCGACGCACTGCTTGGCCTGCCGTGGGGCAAGAAGTCCAAGCTCAAAAAGGACATTGCCGCGGCGCAGGCGGTGCTTGATGCCGATCATTACGCGCTCGACAAGGTCAAGGACCGGATCGTCGAGTATTTGGCTGTGCAGGCGCGCACCAATAAGTTGAAGGGCCCTATCCTATGCCTCGTCGGCCCGCCGGGTGTGGGCAAGACTTCGCTTGGGCGCAGCATCGCGAAGGCGACGGGGCGCGAATTTATTCGCCAGTCGCTGGGTGGCGTGCGCGATGAGGCCGAAATCCGCGGCCACCGGCGCACCTATATCGGCTCGCTGCCGGGCAAGATTGCCACCAACCTTAAAAAGGCGGGAACGATGAACCCGCTGTTCCTGCTCGACGAGATTGACAAGCTGGGTCAGGATTTCCGCGGCGACCCAGCATCGGCGCTGCTGGAAGTGCTGGACCCTGAACAGAACGGCAAATTCCAGGACCATTATCTGGAAGTCGATATCGATCTGTCCGACGTGATGTTCGTGACGACCGCAAACAGCCTCAATCTGCCGCAGCCGTTGCTAGACCGGATGGAGATTATCCGGCTCGAAGGCTATACTGAGGACGAGAAGGTCGAAATTGCGCAGCGCCACCTGATCGCCAAGCAGATCGAGGCGCATGGGTTAAAGGCAGGCGAATTTGAACTGGCCGAAGACGGGTTGCGGGCGTTGATCCGCCACTATACCCGCGAAGCCGGGGTGCGTACGCTGGAACGCGAAATCGCGCGTTTGGCGCGCAAAGCGCTGCGCCGCATTCTGGAAGGCAAGGCCGAAACGGTTACGGTCACGGGCGAAAATCTGGCTGACTTTGCCGGGGTGCAAAAATTTCGGCACGGCATGGGCGACAAGGAAGACCAGATCGGTGCCGTCACGGGGTTGGCGTGGACCGAAGTTGGCGGCGAGTTGCTGACGATCGAGGCCGTTACTGCGACTGGCAAGGGTCAGGTGCGTACCACCGGCAAGCTGGGCGAGGTCATGACCGAATCAGTGCAGGCCGCGCTCTCCTTTATCAAGGCGCGCGCACCCAGCTATGGCATCCGTCCCAGCGTCTTTGCGCGCAAGGATCTCCATATCCACCTGCCCGAAGGCGCAGTGCCCAAAGATGGTCCGTCAGCGGGCATCGGGATGGTCACGGCAATGGTTTCGACGCTGACCGGCATCGCGGTGCGCAAAGATGTCGCTATGACCGGTGAAGTTACGCTGCGTGGGCGTGTGCTAGCGATTGGCGGGCTCAAGGAAAAACTGCTGGCCGCATTGCGAGGCGGGATCGCCACAGTGTTGATTCCACAGGAGAATGAAAAGGATCTGGCAGAGATCCCGGCCAATATCCGCGAAGGTTTGAAAATCATTCCCGTTAGCCATGTCGACGAAGTACTGGCGCTTGCTTTGGTGCAGCCGATGGTCCCCATCGAATGGACTGAGGCAGACGAGCTGGCTGCATCGCCTGTCGCAGGGTCGCCTAGCGAAGGCGACATTCCGATTCGTCACTAAGCGCTTGCTTTTGCTGCGATGCAACAAGAGGAAAAATGGCATTTATGCGACGAAATGGCGATTTTTTGCTTTGACAAAGCCATGGGAAAGGCCGTTAGTGCGCGCCCATGACAAAGATGTCATGAATCAGATTCAACGCCAATAAGGGGGTTCCCAAGGGATGAACAAGCAAGACCTGATCGCCACTGTCGCTGACGCCAGCGGCCTTACGAAGAGCGATGCGAGCAAAGCGGTGGAAGGCGTGTTTGATGCCATTACTGCCGCGCTGAAGAAGGGCGGCGAAGTCCGTCTGGTCGGCTTCGGAACCTTTTCGGTCAGCAAGCGCAAGGCGTCGACCGGTCGTAACCCGCGCACCGGCGAAACGATGACGATCCCGGCTTCGACCCAGCCGAAGTTCAAGGCAGGCAAGGCGCTGAAAGACGCTGTCAACTGACCTGATCGGCGAAGTCCGAAAGGAATGAAAAAGGGGGGTCGCGGTCACCAAGCTGCGGCCCCCTTTTTGAATCCGCGTTGTTGGGGGGCAAACTGGGCATTGCAATTGGTTCGCCATAACCCTAAGGCGCGCGCCTGCAGCGCTTCTGGGCTGCGACGGGCGCGTAGCTCAGCGGTAGAGCACTCCCTTCACACGGGAGGGGTCACAGGTTCAATCCCTGTCGCGCCCACCATCCCCGCCGGGATTTTCTTGGACCCTGAATGCGGATCGTGCCGATGTCCGGCTGGACTGTCACAAAGCTGCGTTACCTATTCATGGGCCATTCAATGCGCTGCTGGCAAATCCCGCGCATGAACCGACCTATACTGCTTGCTGCTGCCTTGGGCGGACTTGCGTTGATCGCCGCACCTGCCGCTGCACGTGATGATCGTGAAGCGGAGTCGGCACGCGCCGCGGCAGAGCAGGGCCAAGTGCTGCCGTTGGGCCGGCTGGTGGCGATGGTGCAGGCACGCGCCCCCTATCGCGATATGGTCTATCTTGGCGGGCCGAAGTTTGACGAGCGTACGATGCGGTATGGCTTAAAGTTTTTGGATGGGAACAAAGTGATTGTGGTGTTCGTGGATGCGCGCACCGGCAAGATTGTCGGACGCCAGCCCTGAGACAGCGCCCCTTTTGCCACCCGCGCTGCGATGCTACCCGTGAAATGAGCAACAAGCCGCCCGTGGCGGTGCGAAAGGTGAAGCGATGCGCATTTTGATTGTCGAAGACGAACCCACGCTAGGCCCCCAGCTTAAATCGACGCTGGAGCAGGCGGGGTATGCCGTCGACCTCGCCACCGACGGCGAGGATGGCCATTTTCTTGGGTCAACGGAGAATTACGACGCGGCAATTCTCGATCTGGGTTTGCCCGAGGTTGATGGGCTTACCGTTCTCGACCGCTGGCGCAAGGAGAAGCGCAACTTTCCCGTACTGGTGCTGACCGCGCGCGACAGCTGGTCGGATAAGGTGGCCGGGCTAGATGCTGGCGCCGATGATTATTTGGCCAAACCGTTTCAGACCGAAGAGCTGATTGCCCGTTTGCGCGCCTTGATCCGGCGCGCTTCCGGCAATGCATCGAGCGAATTGGTGGCAGGCGACGTACGGCTCGACACGCGGTCGGGCCGGGTCACGCTAGCGGGCCAGTCAGTGAAAATGACCGCGCAGGAATTCAAGTTGCTGTCATATTTGCTTCATCACAAAGGCAAGGTGGTTTCACGTACTGAGCTGATTGAGCATATCTATGATCAGGATTTTGATCGCGATTCGAATACCATCGAGGTGTTTGTAACGCGCATTCGCAAAAAGCTGGGTGCCGATATCATCACTACTATTCGTGGTCTGGGTTATCAGCTTGACGACCCGCAGGGCTGATGCCCGAAAGCACCTCCACCAATAGCGGAGTCCTGGGCCGCGTCACCGGGCAGACCACAGGGTCGCTCAGCCGCCGAATGATCGGTATTGCGGCGCTGTGGATCAGCCTGTTGCTGTTGGGCGGAGGCTTCGCTTTGGATCGGGTCCTGACCGGGGCCATCACACGAAATTTTGATAGCGGGCTAGAATATGTTCTGCTGGCAATGATCCGTTCCGCAGAGATCGGGCCCGATGGCGAAGTACGGATGATCCAGCCGTTGGGGGACCAACGCTTTCTGGAACCCTATAGCGGGCTTTATTGGCAAATCAGCGGTAAGGGCCATGAGCCTTGGCCATCGCGGTCATTGTGGGACCGGCGGCTGGTTTCCCCGGAAGAGCACCGGGACGATGGCTTGCATGTATACGACAGCAACCAGTTTATCGGCGAGGAACTGCGCATTCTGGAACGCAATGTACAATTGCCGGGCAGTGCCACCAGCTGGCGGTTTCAGGTGGCGCAGTCGCGTAGCGTCTTGGATGAGCAAATTCGGGCTGTGCGGCGAACACTTTATCCCAGCCTCGGCGCGTTGGGATTGGGTCTTATCGTTCTTGCTGCGCTCCAGACAATCTACGGTTTGTGGCCACTGCGGCACCTCCGGGCAGCAATTGCAGCCTTGCGGGGAGGAGAGGCAGCGCGCTTGGCTAGGCCCATGCCGCTTGAGGTGCAGCCAGTTGTTGACGAACTCAATGCGTTGTTGGCGCACAGCGAGAAGCAAGCCGAAGAAGCGCGAACGCATGCGGGCAATCTGGCGCATGCGTTGAAAACGCCGCTGGCGGTACTGGTGTCGAGCGCGACATCGGCGACCCCCGAGCTTGCCGAAACGGTGCGGCGCGAAGCTGCCACGATGAAAAGGCAGGTCGACCATCACCTTGCCCGCGCGCGCGTGGTTGGACGTCGCGGTTCGGCGCAGGCGCGCTGTAATGTGTGGGAAAGTGTAAAGAGCGTCGAACGTGCGGTAGCCCGACTTTACCCGGACTTGCGCCTTGATGCGACCGGCGATGAGCGGCTTGAAGCGCGCGTAGAGCGACAGGATTTGGACGAACTGCTCGGCAACTTGCTCGAAAACGCTGCCAAATATGGTGGTGGCAGCGTTTTCGTTACCGTGGCCCGAGCGGAAGGCATGGCCGAAATCGCTGTCGAAGACGATGGTCCCGGGATTGCCCCAGCGGACCGGCTACGCATCTTTGATCGCGGCGTGCGTCTTGACAGTGCCAAGCCTGGCACCGGTTTGGGCCTTGCCATCGTGCGCGATGTTGCCGAGCTCTACGGTGGCAACATCCTGCTTGAAGATAGCGAGGATATGGGCGGGTTGCTGGTGCGGCTGCGATTGCCGGCGGGCTAGGTATCGCGCAGCCTTTCGTGGTGGCGGATGACTTCGTCGATAACAAAACGCAGGAATTTTTCGGAAAACTCGGGGTCCAGATTGGCATCGCGGGCCAGCTGGCGCAGACGCTCGATCTGCCGCTCCTCGCGCTGCGGATCGGCCGGGGGTAGGTCGAGGCGCGCTTTTAGCTCGCCTACAGCCTGGGTAATTTTGAACCGTTCGGCGAGCATGAAGACCAGTGCGGCATCGATATTGTCGATGCTCTGGCGATAACGCCCCAACTGGTCATCATTCATTGAAACCCTCCCTTGTCCCGATTGTCGTTGCCAAACAAGACCGCCCAAGGCAATGGCGAAGCCTATGAGTGCCGAAGTCCACCGCCTGCACGCCAACCGGCCACCGTCGCTTGACCCGATACTCGCGCTGGTGGCCAACGACATGCACGAGGTTAACGCCGTCATTCTTGACCGCATGCAGTCAGAGGTGCCGCTGATCCCCGAGCTTGCGGGTCATTTAATTGCAGGTGGCGGCAAACGCATGCGGCCGATGTTGACGCTGGCCTGCGCGCAATTGCTTGACTATCCCGGACGTCGCCACTGTAAATTGGCCGCTGCCGTCGAGTTTATCCATACCGCGACATTGCTGCACGATGATGTGGTTGATGGATCGGATTTGCGGCGCGGCAAGCAAACGGCCAACCTGATCTGGGGTAACAGCGCCAGTGTTCTGGTCGGTGATTTCCTATTTAGCCGCGCGTTCGAACTGATGGTCGAGGACGGCTCGCTCAAGGTACTCAAAATCCTCTCTCGCGCCTCGGCGGTGATCGCCGAGGGCGAAGTCAACCAGCTGTCAGCGCAGCGCCGGGTTGAAACCAGCGAAGACCAATATTTGGCGATTATCGGTGCAAAGACCGCCGAGCTGTTCGCCGCGGCCAGCAAGATTGCGGCTGTCGTTGCCGAATGTGATGAGGCGACCGAGGCGGCGCTCGATGCTTATGGCCGCAATCTGGGGATCGCTTTCCAGCTGGTTGACGACGCCATCGACTATGTTTCGGATGCCGCCACTATGGGCAAAGGCGTTGGTGACGATTTCCGCGACGGCAAGGTGACGCTGCCGGTTATTTTGGCGCATGCACGAGGCGATGCCGAGGAACGCGAGTTTTGGCGTCAGGCGATGATCGGTCACAAGGCATCGGATTCCGATCTGGCGCATGCGAAGGCGTTACTGACCAAACATGACGCCGTGACCGACACGCTGGCACGGGCCCGTCACTATGGCCAGCGCGCAGTGGATGCGCTCGGCGGCTTCCGCCCGAGTCAGGCGCGCGCGGCGCTGACTGAGGCCGTCGCCTTCGCGGTTGCACGCGCTTATTGAGTGATGACCAGCGTTGCAGCAGAGCTGCCGATCATGGCGGTGCTGCCGCAATTGTTGGGTGCGCTTTCGATCCGTCCCAATGCAGTGTTGATAGCGCCGCCCGGCGCGGGCAAAACCACGCGCGTCGCGCCCGCGTTGCTTGACCAACCATGGGCCGCCGGTGCCATCTGGCTGCTCTCGCCGCGTCGCCTTGCAGCGCGCGCTGCTGCCGAGCGCATTGCCGAGGAGTTGGGCGAGGCAGTTGGCGGGCGCGTTGGTTATGCGACGAGGCTCGACAGCAAAGTGGGTGCGAATACGCGGCTGTTGGTGATGACGCACGGGTTGTTTCGTAACCGTTTGCTGGCGGACCCCGAGTTGACCGGCGTGTCGGCAGTGCTGTTCGACGAAATCCATGAACGTAGCCTCGACAGTGACTTTGCGCTGGCGCTAGCAATCGATGCGCAGCAGGGGCTGCGGCCTGATTTGCGCTTGCTGGCCATGTCGGCCACGCTCGACGGGACGCGTTTTGCCGGAATGCTTGGCGGGGCGAGTGTGGTTGAGAGCAAAGGACAGTCTTTTCCGCTCGAGCTGCGTTACCTCGGGCGTCGGGTTGAACAGCCGCTGCCCGACGCGTTGCTGGGGGCTGTGCGGCAAGCGCTGGCCGATGGTACACATGGCGATCTCCTCGCCTTCTTGCCCGGTGCTGCGGACATAGAGCGGACGGCGGAGCGGGTTGAGGCCGCAGGATTGCCGTTGGTCGTGCACCGGCTGCACGGGCAGATTGATCCTGCGTTGCAGCGCGCCGCGCTGGCGCGCGACGGGGAGAGGCGGCGTAAGCTGATCCTCGCGACCAGTATCGCCGAAACCAGCCTGACCATCGACGGGGTCCATATCGTCATCGACAGCGGCATGGCGCGTCGGCCACGGCTAGACCGGGCAGCGGGGATGACGCGGCTGGTCACTGAACGCGCAAGCCAGGCGTCGGCGACGCAGCGTGCCGGGCGTGCGGCGCGGCAAGGGCCGGGCGTCGCATATCGGCTGTGGGAAGAGGCCGCGACCGCCGGGATGCTGCTGTTCGATCCGCCCGAAATCCACGAAAATGACCTAATGCCGGTGGTTCTGGATTGCGCCAGCTGGGGCATCGTCGATCCGCGCCAGTTGGCGTGGCTGGACCAGCCGACCCCGGCGGCCGTAGCGGACGCCCGCACGCGCTTGGAAGCGATTGGAGCGCTTGGTCCTGATGGGCGCATCACCGCGCATGGCAAAGGGCTGGCCGCCATTCCGCTGCCGGTACCGCTGGCGCACATGCTGACGGAGGCGCGGGACAATTGCGCGGCGGAGCTTGCCGTGCTGTTGACCGAGCCCGGGCTGGGCGGGCGCAATGCCGATATCGAGCAAAGGTGGCAAAGCTGGCGCCATGCGCGCGGCGAACGCGCCGAGAGCGCGCGGCGCTTGGCACGGCGTTTGGCGAAATTGGTCGGTGCTGACGCTGGTGCTGAACCAAGAACGGCCGGGGAGCTGCTGGCGTTGGCTTGGCCGGACCGGGTAGCACGCCGCCGTGACCGGGCGCGCGGTGAGTATTTGAGCGCAGGCGGACGCGCCTTCCGCCTCGATCCCGCCGATACACTGGCCAATCACGAATGGTTGGTAATCGGCGATGCACAAGGCCGCGCCGATGGCGCGCGCATATTGGCCGCGGCACCGATCGACGCGGGCATGGTGGAAGCCATGTTCAACGACCAAATCGATGAACGGCGGATTTGCAGCTTTGATCCGGCCAACGACCGCGTCGATATCGTCGCCGAGCGGCGCCTCGGCGCAATCAAATTGGCCGCGCAGCGGGTACCGCGCGATACCGGTGTCCTGGTCGAGGATGTTGCCGCGCGGGTCGACTATGTCCGCGCGCAGGGGCTGGCGGCTGTCGGCTGGGGCAAGGCAGCGCTGGCGCTGTGCCAGCGCGCCCACTTTGCCGGGGTCGCCGCGCTCGGTGATGCAGCGCTGCTCGATAGTTTGGAAGACTGGCTGGCGCCCGTGCTCGGGCGCACGCGGGGGCTGCGCGATATCCATGATAGCGCCCTGGTCGACGCTTTGCTGGGGCAACTGGACTGGACCGAGCGGCAGGCGATCGACCGCATTGCTCCATCGCATTTCACCTCGCCGACTGGTGCCTGTCACCTGATCGATTATGGCGCCGAGTGTGGGCCATTGGTCACCCTTCGCGTGCAAGAATTGTTTGGACTGGCCGTGCATCCGACCGTGGGTCAGCCACCCGTGGCGCTGGTTCTGGCGCTCACCTCACCGGCGCACCGTCCGATACAATTGACGCGCGACCTTCCGGGCTTTTGGCGCGGAAGCTGGCGCGATGTGCAGCGCGAGATGAAGGGGCGCTACCCCAAGCATAGCTGGCCCGATGACCCGGCGAACGCGCGGGCTTCGACGATGACCAAGGCAGCGCAGGCGCGGCGCGATGGGGCGACGTGAATCCGCTTTGCACCGCCTCCCCACGCGCTTATTGAGCGCGGCAACATTGCACACAGGAAATGATTCATGGCCGCGCGAATTTATCAGGAGCCCAAAAATGCTATGCAATCGGGGCGTGCGCGCACCGACCGCTGGGTGCTCGAATTCGCCCCCGCCGAAGCACGGCGGCCCGACCCGCTGATGGGTTGGGCGGGGAGCGGCGACACGCAGCGGCAGGTGCGGCTGACCTTTGCGAGCGACGCTGACGCGCACGCCTATGCCGACCGTTACGGAATATCGGTGAGCGTGGTACCCACACCGCCACGGCGGCTGAAGCTGCAGGCCTATGCCGATAATTTCCGCTGACTGACCGCTTAAGGATACAAAAGTCACGGCCACACATCCCCTATGTGTATCCTTTGTATCTTTAAGGGAGAGCCTGCGGGCCGTTAAGCGCACATGGCGGGACACGGCACACGATCATCGTGTTGACGATCAAAAGAGCCTTTTGACGGCCTGACAGATTACCGCGATGTAGGAAAGCGGCTTTTGGCCGCGGGCTTTACTCTGCCTCGCTTTCGGGCTCGAGCAACCGGTGTAGATGCACCACAACATATTTCATCTCGGCATCGTCGACCGTGCGCTGGGCAGCCGCGCGCCACGCTTTTTCGGCGCTCTTATAGTCCGGAAACATACCGACGATGTCGAGGCTGGAAAGGTCAGCGAACTCCAGCGTGCGCGGATCCTTGACCCGTCCGCCAAACACCAGATGCAATTTGCTCATGACGCCTTCATCCTGCCGCGCTGAAAAAGCTGGCGCGCCGGTAGCAGCGCAGGGGTGAGGGGGCAAGCGTTCGTCCCTCCCCCGCAAGGGGGAGGGCCAGCGCTCTTCATCCCTCGTCGTCGCGCTTACTTCCCTTGGGCAACAAAGAGCCGAGCAGCGCGCCAACGGCAGCGGCTCCCGCGAGAAGAGTAAGCGGCTGTTTTTCAGCAACTTCCTTGAGCTTCGTGCCTGCCTTTACCGCCTCAGCCTTGCCGCGCGCCACGACAGGGGCGACTTTTTCGCTAAGCTGGTGGGCCTGTTCGGTTGCTTTCGCGGCGGCGTCGCTGGTCGCGGCTTTGGCCTTGCCATAGGTTTCGGTGATGCGCGCCTTCGCCGCCGCGGCGGTGTCGAGGCTCGATTGTTTCAGATCGTCAAACTGGCTCATCATCTTGCTCCGGTAGTTCGGGGGAGGGGGCAGAGGAGGCATCGGCATTTTGCCGTTCGAGGAAATTAGCGACCTTGTCGGCGGCATTCTTGAGCGGGCGACGGAAAGCGAAGGCGAGACCTGCAAGCGCCCCAAGCGCGAGTGGAACACGGTGCTTGCGCAGACCGGCTTCGACCGCCGCGACGCTGCTGTCGATGCGCGCATTCACTTTCTTGGCGGCGCGGCGTTTCAAGGCGTCGGGGGCAAATTCTTGCCGTGCGCCACCGAGCGAACGGCCGAGCCGGGCGCGCTGGAACAGCGCTTTGCGCGCGGCGTTGAGCAGATGGACCTTCTTGGGGTTCATTCCTCGCCCTTCCAGTGCGGGTTGTCGCCTTGTTCGGAAAATGCGGTACGCACGTCGGCCGCTCCGGTCCGAGCGCGCAGTGCAGCAAAAGCCGCAAGGGCGAGCAGCAGGCCACCGACAATCAGCGTCGCGAAAACCGCACCAACATAAGGAACGAGTGCCACGATGACCCCGAAGACAATGGCGAGCAGGGCGATCAGCGCCGCCCCGCCCGCGATGGCGCCCCACATGGCGGCGCGGCGCACCCCATCGCCCGCCAGCGCAGCGCGCGCCTGAATAAGCGCGAGTTCGCTTTCTGCCGTCGCTTTGATGTCGGCGACCAAATTGGCCGCAATGTCAGCGAGCGGTGGCGGGGGCGCAGCAGCATCATGCGCCGTAACGGGAGCGAAGCCATGGCGCACATCGCCTAGCCCGCCGCCCGCGTCGGACGCGTCGCTCTTACCCCGGGTGACCACGCCTGCGGTCAGGCTTCGTCTTTGCCGCCGCCGCTTTTCAGCATGCGCGCAAGCACGAAGCCGATAACGGCGGCAGCGCCAACCGCAACGGCCGGACTTTTCTTGACAAAGTCGCGCGTCGCATTGGCCAGTTCGTCGAGATCCTTTTCTTCGAGCGTGGTGGCGAGACCGGCGACGGTGGTCGCGGCGCTGCGCGCATAGTCGCCATATTGCTTGCCAAACTTGTTATCGACCGTCGCAGCGCTGTCCTCGATCATTTTGGCGAGGCTGCCGACGGTTTCGGCGGCCTTGTCCTTGCCCTTTGTCGCGGCTTCGCGCGCGCCCTTGCTGGCAGTGCTCGCGAGCGCAGCGGCTTCTTCGCGCAGTTCTTTGGCGCGGCGGGTGGCCTCCGATTTGATGGTGTCGGCGGTGGCCGAAATCTGGTCGCGCACCGGATGAGGGGCCGAAGCGGCAGCCTTTGCCTTCGGCGCAGCCTTGGGTGCCGCTTTGGCAGCCGGCTTTTTCGCGGGTGCTTTCTTGGGCGCAGCGGCCTTCTTGGCGGGGGTTGCTGGGGTGGCCATGTTCAAACTCCTCGTGTCGGCGGAGCGGCACCATATCTGTGCGCGCCAAGTGACAACGTCGATATAGGGGCATCGTTCAACCGATGCCAGTGGCGCGCGACAATTTGGCAGGTGTAGCGTTGCGTTCGTCCGATGCGCTGGATAAGGCGGCGGCGCATATTGCCCTAACGGAAGCAGAGCCCAGCTATGACCGCCATCATCGACCTTCATGCCCGCCAGATCCTGGACAGCCGCGGAAACCCAACGGTTGAGGTCGACGTGCTGCTAGAGGATGGCAGCTTTGGCCGCGCGGCGGTGCCATCGGGCGCATCCACCGGAGCGCACGAGGCGGTTGAGCTGCGTGATGGCGATAAGGGCCGCTATCTGGGCAAAGGCGTGACCAAAGCAATCGCGGCGGTGAATGGCGAAATCGCTCAAGAAGTGATCGGCATGGACGCCGAAGACCAGCGCGACATCGATATGGCGATGATTGCGCTGGATGGCACCCCGAACAAGGCGCGGTTGGGGGCCAATGCAATTTTGGGTGTGTCGCTGGCTACCGCCAAAGCGGCGGCGGATGC
The DNA here is from genome assembly GCF_057220455.1 of Sphingopyxis sp. sgz302558. Lineage (NCBI taxonomy): Bacteria > Pseudomonadati > Pseudomonadota > Alphaproteobacteria > Sphingomonadales > Sphingopyxidaceae > Sphingopyxis > Sphingopyxis sp. sgz302558. The sequence goes on from NZ_JBXPUZ010000002.1 coordinate 549,614, forward strand.
ACGCGGCCTGCCGCTCTATCGTTATGTCGGCGGGGTCGGGGCGCGGACGCTGCCGGTGCCGATGATGAACATTATCAACGGCGGCGAACATGCCGACAACCCGATCGATTTTCAGGAATTCATGGTCATGCCGGTGGGTGCGCCGAGCCTGGCCGAGGCAGTGCGCTGGGGATCGGAGATTTTCCACACGCTGAAGAAGGCGCTGCACGCCAAGGGGCTGGCGACGGCGGTAGGTGACGAGGGCGGCTTTGCACCCAATCTTGCCTCAACCCGCGCCGCGCTCGACTTCATTGCCGCGTCGGTCGAGCAGGCGGGGTTCAAACTCGGCAGCGATGTCGTATTGGCCCTCGACTGCGCCGCCACCGAATTCTTCAAGGACGGAAAATATGTCATCAGCGGCGAGGGGTTATCGCTGAACCCTGAGGCGATGGCCGATTATCTGGCCGAGCTGGTCGCCGATTATCCGATCCGGTCGATCGAGGATGGGATGGCCGAGGATGATTTTGTCGGCTGGAAGGCGTTGACCGACAAGGTTGGGGCAAAATGCCAGCTGGTGGGCGACGATCTGTTCGTGACCAACCCGGCGCGGCTGGCTCAAGGCATTAGCGACGGGCTCGCCAATTCATTGTTGGTCAAGGTGAACCAGATCGGCACCCTGTCCGAAACATTGGACGCAGTCCAGATGGCGCAGCGCGCGCGCTATACAGCGGTCATGTCGCACCGTTCGGGCGAGACCGAGGATGCGACCATCGCTGACCTGGCGGTCGCGACCAACTGCGGACAGATCAAGACGGGCAGTCTGGCGCGGTCGGACCGGCTTGCGAAATATAACCAGCTGATCCGTATCGAGGAGGAGCTGGGCGATATGGCGCAGTATCCTGGGGGCGCGATTTTCGGCTGAAGCAGTGGAAAAGCGGCGCGTGCGGGGTTGACGCCGCGAATCACTTCTGATTCAAGCAAAGGGTGATGGCAAAGCAACCAAAGGTTCGGCGACAGATGCGCGGCGCGATTGGCCCGGCACTCGCTGCCCTCGCGCTGCTTGCCATCGTCGGCTATGCCTTCGCCGGGCCGACGGGGCTGTTTGCCTGGGGCGATTATACGCAGGCGGTGGCATCCAAGAAGATCGAGCTGGCCGCGTTGAAGAAGCGCGAGGCCGAGTTGCGTAACCAGGTGAAGCTGCTCGACCATCGCCGCGCCGACCCCGACATGGTCGATGAACTGGTGCGGCGCGAGTTGGGTGTTGCCCACCCTGACGAAGTCATCATCCCGATGACGCCCGAGGCCGACGCGCCGCGCTAAGCGGTTGCGTTTTCTGCATACGTAAAAATGCTGGCCGGGCGGTGCCCGCGCCGTTGCCAAGTGATGCGCGCGGTGCTTATAGCGGTGCTCCGTTCGCAGTCCCCTTGACGTAAAGGAAGCAGCCTTTGGCCAAGTCCCCCGCACGAGCCAAATCGGTTGGCGCAGCCACTAGCCGCGAAGGTCCCCGCGAACCGGTGCCGCATCCGGCGACCAAGGCCGAGCTTGAGCAATTTTACCGCGAAATGCTGCTGATCCGGCGGTTTGAGGAAAAAGCGGGGCAGCTTTATGGGCTGGGGCTGATCGGGGGTTTCTGCCACCTTTACATCGGACAGGAAGCCGTCGCCGTGGGGCTGCAATCGGCGCTTGATCCGGCGCGCGACAGCGTGATCACCGGGTACCGCGACCATGGCCATATGCTGGCCTATGGCATCGACCCCAAAGTCATCATGGCCGAGCTGACCGGGCGTGCCGCGGGGATTTCGCGCGGCAAGGGCGGGTCGATGCACATGTTCAGCGTCGAGCACAAATTTTATGGCGGGCACGGAATTGTCGGCGCGCAGGTGGCGCTGGGTACGGGCCTTGCCTTTGCGCACAAATATCGCGGCGATGGCGGGGTCGCGCTGGCTTATTTTGGCGACGGTGCGGCGAACCAGGGGCAGGTGTACGAAAGCTTTAACATGGCCGAGCTGTGGAAGCTGCCGATCATCTTTGTCATCGAAAACAACCAATATGCGATGGGCACCAGCGTTAACCGGTCGTCGGCCGAAGACCAGCTCTATCGGCGCGGCGAAAGTTTCCGCATCCCCGGGATGCAGGTCGATGGCATGGACGTGCTGGCCGTGCGCGGCGCGGTGACGAGCGCGCTCGAGTGGGTCCGCGCGGGCAAGGGGCCGGTGCTGATGGAGCTGAAAACCTATCGCTATCGCGGCCACAGCATGTCCGACCCCGCCAAATATCGCAGCCGCGAAGAAGTGCAGGCAGTGCGCGAAAAGAGCGACCCGATCGAAGGGCTGAAAGCGGTGATGCTGGCGGCGGGGATCAGCGACGAGCAGATCAAGGCGATTGATCAGGACATTCGCAAGGTGGTGGGCGAGGCGGCAGATTTTGCCGAAAGCGCGCCCGAGCCGCCGCTGGAAGACCTCTACACCGACGTGCTGGTGGAGCAATATTGATGGCCATCGAGATTAAAATGCCCGCCCTGTCGCCAACGATGGAGGAGGGGACGCTGGCCAAATGGCTGGTCAAGGAAGGCGACGAGGTCAAGTCGGGCGACATATTGGCCGAGATCGAGACCGACAAGGCGACGATGGAGTTTGAAGCGGTCGACGAGGGCGTTGTCGGCAAGATTTTGGTCGCCGAAGGCACCGACAATGTGAAGGTCGGAACGGTGATTGCGGTGATGGGCGGCGATGGGGAAACGAGTGCGCCGGCACCAGCCCCCGTTGCTGCGCCTGCTCCCGCACCGGCACCCGCACCGGTCCCCGCGCCTGAGGTTCGCGCTTCGGTGGCGATGGCTCCCGCCGCCGACCCCGCCATCCCGGCTGGCACCGCGATGGTCAAAACCACTGTGCGCGAAGCGCTGCGCGATGCGATGGCGGAGGAGATGCGCCGCGACGACCGCGTGTTCGTAATGGGCGAGGAAGTTGCCGAATATCAGGGCGCTTATAAGGTTACGCAGGGCTTGCTTGACGAATTCGGCGCGCGGCGGGTGATCGATACGCCGATTACCGAATATGGCTTTGCGGGGCTTGGGTCGGGCGCGGCGATGGGCGGCCTCAAGCCCATTATCGAATTCATGACCTTCAACTTCGCGATGCAGGCGATTGACCACATCATCAATTCGGCGGCCAAGACCAATTATATGTCCGGGGGGCAGATGCGCTGCCCCATCGTGTTCCGCGGTCCCAATGGCGCGGCAAGCCGGGTAGCGGCGCAGCACAGCCAAAATTACGGACCTTGGTATGCGAGCGTGCCGGGGCTGATCGTGATTGCCCCCTATGACGCCGCCGATGCCAAGGGCCTTCTGAAAGCCGCGATCCGCAGCGAGGATCCGGTGGTGTTCCTGGAAAATGAGTTGCTTTACGGGCGCAGCTTCGATGTGCCTGCTCTCGACGACTATGTGCTGCCCATCGGCAAGGCGCGGGTGATGCGCGAGGGCAAGGATGTCACGCTGGTGAGTTATAGCATCGGTGTCGGCTTAGCGCTCGAGGCCGCAGAAACGTTGGCGGGCGAGGGGATCGATGCCGAGGTCATCGACCTGCGCACATTGCGCCCGCTGGACACGGCAACCGTGCTTGCCAGCCTTAGAAAGACCAACCGCATGGTGGTGGTCGAGGAAGGCTGGCCGGTTTGCTCGATTGCCAGCGAGCTGGCGATGGTGGCGATGGAGCAGGGGTTTGACGACCTCGACGCACCGGTGCTGCGCGTGTGTAACGAGGATGTGCCGCTGCCCTATGCGGCGAACCTGGAAAAGGCCGCGCTGATCGACGCGCCGCGCGTTGTCGCGGCGGCCAAGCAGGTTTGCTATCGCTGAGCGCGGCTTCGCCGTCGCTGGAGTGGGTGCCCCCCAGCCTGCTTGACCCGCGCGTGATGCTGATGGTGCCGCGCGGTGAGCGGGCGGCGCTGAGCGCATTATGGAAACTGGAAGCGCGGCTGTTCGGCTTAGTGGCTGAGCGACGTGAGGTAGTTTTGGCGCAGATCAAGCTGGCGTGGTGGCGCGAACGGCTGGAGCAGGTGGCGACCGATGCTGGCGAGCTCCCCAAAGGCGAGCCATTGCTGGCAGAACTGGCGGCAGTGTGGGGCGGCCAAAGATCATTGGCGCCGCTGTCCGATGCCTATGAAGCCATCATGCTGGCCGACGATGGCAATGCATTGAACGCGGCGGGTACGAAGCTGGCAGCGGCGATGCAGGCCGGAGGGGCATGGGGGTTGGGGCGTGCGGCACAGCTCGGCAACACCGAGGAATTGCGTTCCGCTATGCGGCACCGGGTCGTGGCGACAGCGATAAACGAACACCCGCGCCATATGCGTACGCTCGATCGCTGGGCGCATTTGCTAGCAAGGAATGGCGGGTCGGCATCGGCGCGCGCCGAGGGCTGGCTGTTACTGCGCGCAGGTGTAGGTCTTTAACCACCCAAAATGTAACAAGGGGTGGAAAGCGGGCGAACCAATGGTTATCTTGCGACAATAGCAACAGGGGTCCGCCATGGTCGCTGCTTTGATCGACTATCTCGACAGCATCAAGTCGCGCGACCCCGCGCCGCGCACGCGTTGGGAAGTGCTGCTTTATCCCGGCTTGTGGGCAGTCGGATACCACCGCGTTGCCCATTGGCTGTATGAAGCCGAGATGTTCTTTCTGGCGCGGCTGGTGAATCATTGGTCGCGCTGGTTGACGGCGATTGACATTCATCCCGGCGCGAAGATTGGACGCCACCTGTTCATCGACCATGGCTTTACCGTGATCGGCGAGACCGCCGAAATTGGCGACAATGTGACGATTTACCAGTGCGTGACTTTGGGCGGTACCGATCCCGCCAACGGGGTGGCAGGCAAACGCCATCCGACGCTGGCTGATGATGTCATCGTCGGGTCGGGCGCTCAGATCTTGGGTCCCATCACGGTCTCCAGCCGCGCGCGCATTGGTGCCAACGCCGTGGTGACCAAGGATGTGCCGGAAGGTGCGGTGATGGTTGGCATCCCCGCCAAGCCGCAGCTGGTCGATGCCAAGGATTATGCGCGCGAATTCGTCCCCTATGGCACGCCGTGCAGCGAGATGTTCGATCCCGCAACGCAGAAGCTGGAGATATTGCAGTGCCAACTAGAGGTCCTGCAGAAGCAGCTTGCGGCGCTGCAGGCGGACGCAAAGACCGAAGCGGCTCCAATGCCCGCAGCGCGCAAGGGCGGGCGCAAATCGGCCTGATGGGTGAGGTAACCCCCTTTCCCTATTCCCGTTATCCGGCACCGGTTGCCTTTGACCGCATCGAACTCAACCGCATTCTTGACCTGTATGGCCGCATGGTTGCCGCTGGAAACTGGCGCGATTATGCGCTGGATTTCGGGCGCGAGGTGGCCACCTTTTCTGCCTTTCGCCGCGCCGCTGAACGCCCCGAGTTCCGCATAGAAAAGCGCCCCGCCTTGCGGAATCGCCAGGGCATGTGGGCGCTGGTGTCCGAAGGCGGGGCGGTGCTCCGGCGCGGGCACGACCTTACCGGTGTACTCGCGCCGGTGGAACGGCGGCTTATGAAGCTGGTTGCGGACTGACAGCAGTTGTTGCCGGCAGATGTTGTGCCAGCGACGCTGGCAGCAATGCCACCACGACGCTGCGCGCATTCTGCCAGAAAGCAGACAGCAGCAGCAGCGCGCTGCCGATAACAAAGGCGGTCAGGGCAACGTTGAGTTCAACGGCACCGAATTCGCGGAACAGCTGGGTCAGTGCGAACAGCACATAGGCCAATGCCGACACCAGCAACGCGCGGCGGTCGATGGCCAGCGCCACCATGCCGAACAGGATATAGATGCCGATGACAGCCACGGCTGCGCCGCTGGCAATGTCATTGCCGTCGGTGACGCCGAGCAGCGCGAAAATCGGATGCGCGATCATCGGCGCGGCGAGCAGGTGCAGCCAAAAGGCAACATCGCTGCGCCGGGTCTGGCGTGCGCGATCGCTGCGGTCCCACCACATAGCGAGAGTAAAAATGCCGACACCGGCAATCAGCACCAGCGTGAGCACCAGATTCTCGTCCGGCTGGTCAAAGCCGGTCGCTGCCAACACCAACGCGATGGCCGTGCCCGCAAGCGCGGCGGCCCCTGCTGCAACGGTGATCGGCACCATGAAGCGTTTCCAATGGAACCAGGTGGCTGCGGCAGTGATCAGACCCATGCCGGCGAGCAAGGTGCCGGGGATCCAGTCGGCGGGCTGGTTACCAAACCATGCCTCGCCATGGCGCACCAGAAAGCCGCCCATGGTTCCGAACACACCACCGGCAAAGGCGATCATCAGAATGATGCTGGGGAGCGCCATCCGGCGGCGGCGCGTGAAAAATTCGGCAAGGCCCCAAGCAGTGACCGCGACGAACAGTCCCGCCAGTGCCTCGTGCACCGATTGGCCGATCCAGCCCACTGCCACCAGCAGAATGACGGCGGCGATGCCGACGAAAATATCGTTGAAACCAGTGATGAGGCGGAAATGCTCCTCATCGGCGCCGGGCGCGGCACGCGACGCAGCGATGTGGGCCCGGAAAGCGGCGACCGCTTCCGGATTGATCACACCTGCGTCGACCGCCTGTTGCAGGTCGCTGTCGCTATACATCGGGGTCGTCCTTTATCAGATCGATCCCCCTTGCCCCATGCGCGTGATAGCAAGGGTGTATTGCTGTGTCAATACGGCAGCGCGCCTATCCCAATTTCTGCAGCGCCTGCATCACCACCATCGACTGGCCGCTGCCCGATTGCGGCACGGTGTCTCCTGTACGGTCGATAATCGCCTCCCAGTTTGCGGCGAAGCCTTCGGGCGTGCGTTCGCCTTCGGGCAGCGCGATGCCGGGGGTCAGCGTGACATAGGCGGCGTGATAGGCCCCTGCGCCCGCGCCGATGATCATGTTCGACGGCGCATCTTCGCTGACCAGATAAAGCGCAGCGGGGACGACATTTTCAGGCGTGAACTTCTCGAACAATTCCGGCGGGAACAGGTCCTCGGTCATGCGCGTGCCCGCGACGGGCGACAGCGTGTTCACGTGCACATTGTATTTCGCGCCTTCGAGATAAAGCGTTTTGGTTAGGCCCGCGAGGCCCAGCTTGGCGGCGCCATAATTGGCCTGGCCGAAATTGCCGAACAGGCCAGTCGACGAAGCGGTCATCAGGATGCGGCCATAATTTTGCTCGCGCATCAGATCCCAGCAGGCTTTGGTGGCGTTGGCGCTGCCGAGCAGATGGACGCGCACGACCAGTTCAAAATCGGACGGGTCCATCTTGGCAAAGGTCTTGTCGCGCAGGATGCCGGCGTTGTTGATGAGGATATGGACGCCGCCCCACGCCCCTTTCGCCCGTGCGACCATTTCGACCATCTGTTCATATTCAGTGACGCTGCCGCCATTGGCCATAGCGTCACCGCCTGCGGCCTTGATTTCCTCCACCACCTTGTGCGCAGCGTCGCTGGCACCGGTGCCGTCGCGCGCGCCGCCCAGATCATTGACCACCACCTTTGCCCCGCGCCGTGCGAGTTCAAGCGCATAGGCGCGGCCCAAACCGCCGCCCGCGCCGGTGACGATGGCAACGCGATTGGCAAAGCTGATGGTCATATTAGTCTCCCTGATGTGCTGCGCGGTTGCATAGCCGCTGAAGCGCCGGGCGCAAGTGCGGACGTGCCGCCAAACCGCAGAATTCTGCGCAACTTCACACAGTTTTGTAGGAAATGTGGCCGATCCTTAAAGCTACAAAAGATACCGCCAGTCGCACTGAAACTGTATCCTTTGTTGCTTTTACGAAGTTGCAATTGCAGCGGCGAAAATGCGGGCGAGGCGGGCGCGGCGTGCATCGATGCCAATGTGCAGATTTATGCAATGTAGGAAAGCCGTTTTGTCAGCGAATGAGGCGGCCGCCTTGCAGTACAGTCAGTGGCGGGCGCTCGAGTATGCTTATGTCGGTTAAAGGGTCGCCGTCTATACCCAAGAGGTCGGCGTAACGGCCCGGAGCGATCGTACCAATGTCAGCTTCGGCACCGATGATGCGCGCGGCGACGGAAGTGGCCGATTTGATTGCCTGCATGGGCGTCATGCCGTGCTGGACCATATAGGCGAATTGCTTGCCGTTCTGGCCGTGCGGATAGACGCCGGCGTCGGTGCCATAACCGATGGTTACGCCCAGTTCGACCGCGCGGCGAAAGGCGGCGCGCTGGACATCCGTTGTCTCACGGTTCTTGCGGAGATATTCTTCGGGCCAACCCTGGTTGCGACCCTCAGTGTCGATATAGTCGCCGTTGTAAATATCCATGACCAGCGCGACGCCGCGTTCTTTGGCCAATTGCAGCACGGCCTCGTCGGCCAGGCTGGCATGCTCGATGCTGTCGACGCCCGCGAGGATAGCGTTGCGAATTCCCACCGTGCCGTGGGCGTGCGCGGTGACCTTTTTCCCGCGCGCATGGGCAACAGCGACGATGGCGCGCAGCTGTTCGGGCGTGAGTTCGGGCTCGCCGGGTTCGGTGCCGATGGCCAGCACTGCGCCGGTGGCGATGACTTTGATAAAGTCGGCCCCCGCATCGAGCAGCGCGGTGGTTTTGGCGGCGGCCTCTTCAGGCGTCGCGGCGACGCCAAGACGCATGTCGGCGGGCAGGTCGCGGTTGTCCTTGACGACCCCGTTGAGCTCGCCGCCGCCGCCAGGGATGGTGAGATAGGCGCCCGCGACATACATGCGCGGACCCGGCACGTCGCCGCGTGCAATGGCGTTGCGCAAGGCAATATCGGTCAGGCCACGATAAGTGCCAACGTCGCGCACGCTGGTGAAACCGGCTTCCAATGTGACGCGGGCATGGCGCGCGCCAATCAAAGCGGTCGCCGCGGGTGAAGTCTTGAGGGGTTCGGCAAGGTCGCTGCTTTGGCCGGCATCGGCGAGATGGGTGTGGAGGTCGATCAGGCCCGGCACCACGGTGAGGTGCGACCAGTCGATGCGTTCAAGCCCCGGCGGGGTTGGACCGCAGGGTTCAACCGACTGGATGCGCGGACCGCGCGTCGTGATGCACTGATTTTCGAGGGCGCTCTCGCCGATGCCATCGATCAGGCGGCCAGCGTGAATATAGAGGTCACGTGAAGGCACCGACGCGGTGACGGGCACCACGCCAAGCCACAGGGCGGCTGTAATACCTACAGCGCAGCGTCGAAGGTATTGCACTGGCGTGGGTCGCCCGTTTGCAGGCCGCGGCGCAGCCAGGTCATCCGCTGTTCGCTGGTGCCGTGGGTAAAGCTTTCAGGCACCGGACGATGACCCGCCGAGCGCATCAGATTATCGTCGCCGATGGCGTTGGCGGCGCGCAGCGCTTCTTCAATGTCGCCGGGTTCGATCACCGACTGGCCATCGCGGGTGCGCGCGCTTGCGGCCCATACGCCCGCATAGCAGTCGGCCTGCAGTTCCATGCGCACTTGCAGCGCATTGCCCTCGGCGCGGCTTGCCCGCTGCTGCGCCTGCCGAACCTGATCGGAAATGCCGCTGATGGTCTGGACATGGTGGCCGACCTCGTGCGCAATGACATAGGCCTGTGCGGCGTCGCCCGCCGCGCCGAAGCGCTGGCCGAGTTCGTTGAAGAAGCTGGTGTCGATGTAGACGCCCTGATCGGCAGGACAGTAAAATGGCCCCATTGCAGCCTGCGCGGCGCCGCAGCCCGAGCGGTTGCTGTCGGTGAAGAAATTCAGTGTCGGGCGCTGGTAATTCTGGATCAGTCCGTCCCACACCTGATGCGTCGAGCCGAACACGTTGCAGGCGAAGCGTTCTTCGGCCGTGTCACAGGCGATGTTGGTCGCCGAGGACTGGCTGGTGCCCGACGGCGCTTCGGCCGGCCCGGCAAGGTTGAGCATGCCGCTCGACAGCAGAAAATAGCCCGCGATACCAAGGATGAGCAGTGTGCCGCAGCCCATTTTGCGGCCGAGCAACATCGGCAGCAACCCGATGAGCAGGCCACCCATGCCGCCGCCCCCGCCGCCGCCAAAGCCGCCGCCACCGCCGCGCCCCAGGTCGCGGATGTCGTCTCCTGGATCATAATCGTCAAGGCGCATGCGGCATCCTTTTGGTCTTGGCTTGACCCCTGCATAGACCCGCGACAAGGGTTTGAGAATGCGGTTCTTGCCGTCCCTGCCACAGTGAGGAGTGAAGCCCCGATGACCGACCTTAGCGGCCGCACCGCGTTGATCACCGGATCCACCTCTGGCATCGGGCTGGGCTATGCGCGCGCGCTCGCCGGGGCCGGGGCGGCAGTCATGATCAATGGCTTTGGCGATGCTGCTGCGATTGCGTCCATGGTCGCCGAACTGGGCGAGCTAAATGGGGGCAAGGCGGTGCATCACGGCGCCGACATGACCAAGCCAGCGGACATCCGCGATATGGTGGCGACCTGCACCACCGCGTTTGGCGCGCCCGACATTTTGATCAACAATGCAGGCATCCAGCATGTCGCGCCAGTCGATGAGTTCCCGGAGGAAAAGTGGGACGCGGTACTGGCGATCATTTTGTCGTCGGCCTTCCATGCGACCAAGGCCGTGCTGCCGGCGATGAAGGCGAAAGGGTGGGGGCGGATCATCAATACGGGATCGATGCACAGCCTGGTCGCCAGTCCCTTTAAGGCCGCGTATAACAGTGCGAAGCACGGGCTGGCCGGGCTGACGAAGACCGTGGCGCTGGAGGTTGCGACGCAGGGTATTACCGTCAATAACATCTGCCCCGGCTATGTCTGGACCCCGTTGGTTGAAAACCAGATCCCGGACACAATGAAGGCGCGCGGCATGAGCTATGACGAGGTGGTGAGCCAGGTGCTGCTCGACAAACAGCCGCAGAAGCAATTTGTGCAAGTCGAACAATTGGCGGCGCTCGCGCTGTTTCTTTGCGGGGATGCCGCCAGCGCCATTACTGGCACCAATTTGTCCGTCGATGGTGGCTGGACCGCGCAATAGCAAGGTGACAGGATGCACGGCGAGAGGGGTGTGATGCGGGGTCCATTAAGCGCGGCGATGCTGACCATCGGGATGCTGCTGCTGTCCGGCTGTTCCGATATTGCCGCCGACGTGAAGGGTGCCTTTGCGTCGGGGAACAAGGGCGTCAATGATCCTGCAGGGTGGCGGGCGATGGCGACGCCGCGTGACCGCGCGCGCGTGCGCGATTGGTATGGCACATGGACCGCTGCTCTGGCTGACGCGCGCGCCAAGGGGTTTGCACCGCAAATCGCTGCTGAAGGGGCACTGCTCGACCCGCAAGCGGCGCTTATGAATCCGGAACTGCCGATGGGCGCTTTTCGGTGCCGCACCGTTAAAATCGGCACGCAGGGAGCTGGGCCCGGCTTTATCACCTATGACTGGTTCGATTGCCAGGTCGGCGATGAATCGGGCTATGTCAGTATGGTCAAGACACGCGGATCGCAGCGGCTGAATGGCCGACTGTTTCCGGATGATCGCCAGCGCCTAATTTTCCTCGGTACGCTTGTGTTGGGCGATGAGACGATGGCGCTAGACTATGGCAGCGACCAGCTGCGCGATATGGCCGGGATCGTTGAGCGCATTGGCGATCGGCGCTGGCGGATCGTGTTCCCGCGTCCGGCCTTTGAATCCCTGCTCGACGTGATCGAGCTTGTTCCTGCGGAGTGAAGATGATGCGCAATATGGCACTGCTAACCCTGTCGCTGATGTTGGCGGCGCCCGCCGCGGGGCAGGGCATGGACGCGAAGATCAAGGCCGAACTGCCATCGTTGATGGCGATCTATGACGATCTGCATGCCAATCCCGAATTGAGCTTTATGGAAGAGCGCTCGGCTGCAGTGATGGCACGCGAAGCCCGCGCTGCGGGGTTTGAGGTGACCGAGAAAGTCGGGGGGCATGGTGTTGTGGCGGTCATGCGCAACGGGCCCGGGCCCGTGGTGCTGATCCGCGCCGATATGGACGGGTTGCCGGTGACCGAACAAACGGGGCTGCCCGGCGCTTCAAAAGTCCGCGTGGTGACCAAGGAAGGCGTCGAAACCGGTGTGATGCACGCCTGCGGTCATGACACCCATATGACCGCCTGGGTAGGCACCGCGCGCATGCTGGCGGCGAGCAAGGACAAATGGTCGGGCACTTTGGTCATGATCGGCCAGCCCGCCGAGGAGCGCGGTGCCGGGGCCGTCGCGATGTTGAAAGACGGGTTGTTCACCCGTTTCCCCAAGCCGGACTATGCCATCGCTTTTCACGATGCGGCGCAGTTTCCCGCCGGCATGATTGGCTATACCCCCGGCTTTGCGCTGGCCAATGTCGACAGCGTCGATATCCACGTGAAAGGCGTCGGCGGGCATGGCGCCTACCCGCACACCACCAAGGACCCGATTGTGCTCGCCAGCCGCATTGTTGGCTCGCTCCAGACCCTGGTGTCACGCGAGCTTGACCCGCAGGATGCCGCCGTGGTGACCGTGGGCAGTTTTCACGCCGGCACCAAGCACAATATTATTTCGGACGAGGCCAAGTTGCAGCTGACAGTGCGCAGCTTTTCAGACGAGACGCGCAAGAAGATGCTTGACGGCATCCGCCGAATTTCGCGCGGAGAGGCGATTGCCGCGGGCATGCCCGAAGACCGGATGCCGGTGGTGCGCGTTGAGGAGCAAGAATTTACGCCATCCACATACAACAGTCCCGAGTTTACGGTCGAGATGGGCGCGTTCCTGAAGAGCCATTTCGGCGAAAGCCGCGTTCGGCAGGTTCCCGCTGTGATGGGCGGTGAGGATTTCGGACAGTTTTACCGCGCCGATAACAGTATCAAATCGCTGATATTCTGGGTCGGCGGCGTGAAGCAGGCCGAATATGATGCGGCGATGAAGGAGGGGCGGCAGTTGCCCAGCCTGCATTCGCCCTTTTGGGCCCCCGACGCGCCGGTGGTGGTGGCTACCGCGACCGAAGCAATGACGGCGATGACGCTGAAGCTGCTAGGCAAATAGCTGCGCCGCGAATTGCGGTGAAATCGATTAGTGAATGCGGTTTGATTTATTGGACCGATAAGGACGCGTGGCGCAACCATGCGGTCATACTGGTCGTCGATGCGGCGAGTCCCTACCCCAAAGGAGAGAGATGATGAACGCCCCTGCAAAATGCCCGTTCCCCCATCAAGGCGCTGCCCGCTCATTGCTGGGCCGCCAGAATAAGGATTGGTGGCCCGACGCGCTGCCCGTCGACATGCTGCACCAAAATGGCGTGTCACCCGACCCCATGGGTCCCGATTTCGATTATGCCGAGGCTTTCAAGAAACTCGATTATCAGGCGTTGAAGAATGACCTCACGGCCTTGATGACCGACAGCAAGCCTTGGTGGCCGGCAGACTATGGTCATTATGGCCCCTTTATGATCCGCATGGCCTGGCACGCCGCGGGCACCTATCGCGTAACCGATGGTCGTGGCGGTGCGGGCAGCGGGCAGCAGCGGTTCGAGCCGCTGAACAGCTGGCCCGACAACGGCAACCTCGACAAGGCCCGCCGCCTGCTGTGGCCGATCAAGCAGAAATATGGCCAGTCGATCAGCTGGGCCGACCTTTTCATCCTCGCGGGCAATGTCGCCATTGAGTCGATGGGCGGCCCGGTATTCGGCTTCGGGGGCGGGCGTAAGGACGTGTATCAGTCCGAAGGCGATACCTTCTGGGGCACCGAAGAGCTTTGGGTGAATCAAGGCGCCAAGACGCGCATCATTCCTGAAGAAGGTGCCGAAGAACTGGAAGGGCCGCTCGCGGCGATCCAGATGGGCTTGATCTACGTCAATCCCGAAGGCCCGGGCGGCAATCCTGACCCGTTGCAGTCGGCACGCGACATGCGCGCGACCTTTAGCCGCATGGCGATGAACAGCGAAGAAACCGTCGCGCTCACTGCCGGTGGTCACGCCTTTGGCAAGGCGCATGGCGCGAAGCCTGCCGAAACCTTTGGCAACAGCCCGGCGTCGGAAGCTATGCATCTGCAGGGTTTTGGCTGGCTGACCGATCAGGATGAAATCGGGCAGGGCCACATTACCACGTCGGGCATCGAAGGCGCTTGGACGCCGAACCCGACCCAGTGGGGCAACGACTATTTCCGCCTGCTGTTCAAATATGACTATGAACTGGTGCGCAGCCCGGCGGGTGCGCAGCAGTGGCAGCCGATCAACCCCGATCCGGAAGATATGGCCCCCGACGCGCGCGACCCCAACAAGCGCGTGCCTACCATGATGACGACCGCTGATATGGCGCTTAAGATGGATCCCGAATTCCGCGCGATTTCGGAGCGGTTCCGTGATGATCAGGCGGCGCTGGATGATGCGTTTGCGCGCGCCTGGTTTAAGCTGTGCCACCGCGATATGGGCCCCAAGAGCCTTTACCTTGGACCGGAAGTCCCGGCCGAAGACCTGATCTGGCAGGATCCGGTTCCTGCCGGCACTATGCCTTCGGATGGCGATGTGGCGGCGTTCAAGGCGGCGGTGCTGTCATCAGGTCTGACGGTTTCGCAGCTCGTCAAGACGGCTTGGGCGTCGGCCTCGACCTACCGCAAGTCCGACAAGCGCGGCGGCGCCAACGGTGCGCGTATCGCGCTCGCCCCGCAGAAGGATTGGGACGTCAACGAGCCCGCCGAGCTCGCCAAGGTGTTGGCTAAGCTGAATGAGCTGCGTGGGTCGCTGAGCCTGGCTGACGCGATTGTGCTGGCGGGTTCGGCAGCGGTCGAAAAGGCGGCCAAGGACGCTGGCTTCAACATGACGGTGCCCTTTACCGGCGGGCGCGGCGACGCGACGCAGGAGTGGACCGATATTGAAAGCTTCGTTTGGATGGAACCGCAGGCCGATGGCTTCCGTAACTATCTGAAGTCGCCGCAGCCGGTGAAGACGGAAGAGTTGCTGCTGGACCGTGCGTCGCTCTTGGGCCTCTCGGCACCTGAAATGACTGTGCTGGTCGGCGGATTGCGCGTGCTGGGTGCCAACCATGGCGACACACCTGATGGCGTGTTCACCGCTCGCAAGGGTGTGCTGACCAACGACTTCTTTGTTAACCTGCTCGACAATGACGTCTTCTGGGAACAGGCCGACCCGGCAAGCGACGATCGCTTCGTCGGCAAGGATCGCACCGGCAAGCAGGTGAAATGGCGCGGGACGCGGACCGACCTGGTGTTCGGCTCGAATTCGCAGCTGCGCGCCACTGCTGAAGTCTATGCCGAAAATGGCAATGAAGAAAAATTCGTGCGCGACTTCATCAAGGCCTGGGTCAAGGTGATGAACGCAGATCGCTTTGACCTGATGTAATACCCGTCGTTTCCCCCCTCTTGACGGGTCGCAAGGAGCCCCGGTTTCCGTAAAGGAGGCCGGGGCTTTTTGCTGGGATTCGACGCAGGAAATTTTTTTGTTTGGTCGTGCAACCAATCCCAATGCTCGCGCATTAAGGCGGTATGCGGGCCGGGCCCCTCTGACATTCTTGCACTTGCAGGATGTGATGTCGGACCGCATCGGGTGATCCCGGTGCGCTATGGCCTTTCCCTCCCCCCTCACAGAGAGGCGGCGCATCGGGTCACCTGAGTCGAGAGTCAAAGCTCTTTCAGGAGGCCATGTTTATGTCGCTTAATCCTTATCTTTTCCGCCTGACGCAGGTGCATCGCCAGCTCGACGAAGCGATCCGGCGCGAAGCTGCGCGTCCGTCGGGTGACCGTTTGCGCGTGCTGCGGCTTAAGAAGCTGAAGCTGGCGGTCAAGGACCGGCTGGCGCAGTTGATGCGCAAGCCCGTTCGGGCGCGCTGACTTACCGCAATCTAGCAAGTTTATTTTCGCCGCCCCGGCAATTGCGCGCCGGGGCGGCCTAGTTTGGAAAACAGGGACATGGAATTTCTAACCACCATCTGGCTGGGCACGCCGGTCTGGTTCTGGCTCGCCTTTCTGGGCATTGTAGCGGCGCTGACCGTGTTCGACCTTGGCATTTTGCACAAGGAAGACAAGGAAATGGGCGTTGCGGAATCGCTCAAACTGTCGGCCTTCTATATTAGCGTGGCTTTGCTGTTCGGCCTGTGGGTCTGGTACGCCAAGGGCGCCGACCTGGGCATGAAATATTACACCGGCTTCTTCATCGAAAAGGCGCTGTCGATCGACAATGTCTTCGTCATCTCGATGATCTTCACCTATTTCGCGATCCCGCCGAAATATCAGTATCGCGCGCTGCTGTGGGGCATTTTGGCTGTTATCGTGCTGCGCGGCATCATGATCGCGCTGGGTGCGGCGCTGGTTCAGGAATTTTACTGGACGCTCTATATCTTCGCTGTCTTCCTGATCTTCACCGGTGTGAAGATGCTGATGACCGGCGAGCAGGAAATGGACGTGGCGAACAATCCGGTCGTCAGGTTCATGAACAAGCATTTCCGCGTCACCAAGGAACTGCACGGTGAAAAATTCGTGGTGAAGGTGCCCGACGAAAAGTCCGGCAAGTTGGTGCGGGCGATGACGCCGCTGCTGCTCGCGCTGATCGTCATCAACATCGCCGACCTCATCTTCGCGGTCGACAGTGTGCCGGCGATCTTTGCGATCACGACCGACACCTTCATCGTTTATACGTCGAACATCATGGCGATTTTGGGCCTGCGCGCGCTGTACTTTGCGCTTGCGGCGATGGTGCACCGCTTCCATTACCTGAAATATGCGCTGGCGTTGGTGCTGGTGTTCATCGGGTCCAAGATTTTCGTCGCTGACTTCGTCCTCGGCGGGGACAAGTTCCCGCCGGTGCTGAGCCTGGGCGTCACCATGGGCCTGATTGCAGGCGGAGTTATCTGGTCGCTGGTGAAGACCCGCGGCCAGCCCTCCGAGGCCCACTGATGTTTGTTTTTATCCCCAACCAAAACTGACAGGAGAGTAAAATGAAATTGACTGCCGTTGTCCTGGCCATGGCCGCAGTGGCCACCATTCCCGTCGTGGCCGAGGCCAAGACCAATGCCGCCAAGTGCGTCGCGGTAACCCAGGCGCAAGTTGACGGGTTGTTCAAGGAATTCAACGACGGGTTCCAAACGCGGAACCCCGATGTGGTGACCGCGCTGTTCAGCAAAGATGCCGTGTTGCTGCCTACCGTGTCGGGTAAGATGCGCACCGATGCGGCAGGAATTCGCGACTATTTTGTCGGCTTCCTGGCTAACAAACCATTCGGCACGGTGACCGAATCCGAAACGACGGTCGGATGCAACATGGCAACGCGCGTCGGCAATTGGACCGTCAAGCTGACCAATCCGACAACGGGCGAAGTTAGTGAAGCCTCCGCGCGCTTCAGCTTCATCTATGTCTATGAAGACGGTAAATGGAAGATCGCGCATCTGCACAGTTCGCTGCGCCCAACCACTTGATCGTGCAAGAAAATGCCCGCCGGAGGTCTTGCGACTTCCGGCGGGCAGGCTTTCCTCCCCAGGAAAGCAGGTGAGCGCGGCGGCGAGGTCCGCCGCGCAAACTGTTTATGCGGCGAACTGGTTCATCGTGTTGTCCTTGCCCGCTGCTTTCAGCGCGGCTTCGCCGGCGAAATATTCCTTGTGATCATCGCCAATGTCGCTCCCGGACATATTCTGGTGCTTCACGCACGCAATGCCCTGGCGGATTTCCTTGCGCTGGACGCCCGCGACATAGCCGAGCATCCCCATTTCGCCGAAATAATCCTTGGCCAGATTGTCGGTGCTGAGTGCGGCGGTGTGATAGGTCGGCAGCGTGATGAGGTGATGGAAAATCCCGGCACGCTTGGCAGCGTCGCGCTGGAAGGTGCGGATGCGATTATCGGCCTCGATTGCCAAATCGGTGGCGTCGTAGTCGGCGCTCATCAGCTTGGCGCGGTCATAGGCGGCGAGGTCGCGGCCTTCTTTGGCCCATGCGTCGAACACCTGCTGGCGGAAGTTGAGCGTCCAGTTGAAGCTGGGCGAATTGTTATAGGCTAGCTTCGCGTTCGGCACGACCTCGCGGATACGGTCGACCATTCCGGCAATCTGTTCGATGTGCGGCTTTTCGGTTTCGATCCAGATGAGGTCGGCGCCATTTTGCAGGCTGGTGATGCAGTCGAGCACGCACCGGTCCTCGCCCGATCCGGCGCGGAACTGGAACAGGTTGGAGGGAAGCCGCTTGGGGCGCAGCAGCTTGCCATCGCGATTGATCAGGACGTCGCCGGGGTTGCCTGCGCCGACCACCTCTTCGCAGTCGAGGAAGCTGTTATACTGGTCACCCAGATCGCCGGGTTCGCGGCTGAAAGCGATCTGCTTGGTCAGGCCCGCGCCCAGGCTGTCGGTGCGCGCGACAATGATGCCGTCCTCTACGCCGAGTTCCATGAAGGCGTAACGGATAGCGCGGATTTTCTGGAGGAAATCTTCGTGCGGGACGGTGACTTTGCCGTCCTGGTGACCGCATTGCTTTTCGTCCGACACCTGATTTTCGATTTGGAGCGCGCAGGCCCCCGCCTCGATCATCTTCTTGGCAAGCAGATAGGTCGCCTCGGCATTGCCGAAGCCGGCATCGATGTCGGCAATTATCGGCACGACGTGCGTTTCATGATTGTCGATGGCGTTGAGCAGCTGCTTCGCCTTCACCTCGTCGCCGGCTTCACGGGCTGCGTCGAGTTCGCGGTACATCAGGCCCAATTCGCGGGCATCGGCCTGGCGCAAAAAGGTGTAGATTTCCTCGATCAGCGCAGGGACGCTGGTCTTCTCGTGCATCGACTGGTCGGGCAGGGGTCCGAATTCGCTGCGCAGCGCGGCGATCATCCAGCCGGAGAGATAGATGTAGCGGCCCTTGGTGGTGCCGAAATGCTTTTTGACCGCAATCATCTTTTGCTGCGCGACAAAGCCGTGCCAGCAACCGAGCGACTGGGTGTAATTGGCCGGGTCGGCGTCATAGGCCGCCATGTCGGCGCGCATGATGCGCGCGGTATATTTGGCGATATCGAGACCGGAACGGAACCGGTTTTGCGCGCGCATGCGGGCGACGCTTTCGGGGCTGATCGCATCCCAGCGGCCGTCTTGGTCGCGGATGATGCGGCCCGATTGGGCGATGTCGTCTTGATAGGCCATGGTGCAGTCCTTGGTGGGAGGTGATGATTGGATATTGGCGAAAGTGCCGCGCAACGTGAAAAGCTTTGTCAATAAATCTTGTCAATAATGCTCATATCGTGCATATTCGTCGGTGAAATTGTAAAGAAAGTTACATATGGCCGAGCAGCGGGTATTTGCGGGCGCCGCGGTGCGCAAGGCGCGGCGCGCGGCTGGGCTGACGCAGGCGGCCATGGCCGAAGCGCTGGACATTTCGCCCAGCTACCTCAACCTGATCGAGCATGGCCAGCGGCCCTTGACCGCGCCGGTGCTGGTGCGGCTGGCCGAGCGGTTCGGGTTCGAGCTGGCGCAGCTGACCGAGAGCGCGGTCGCTGGCGGCGTTGCGGGCCTGCGGCGCCGGCTGGGCGATGCGATGTTTGCGGACCTCGATATCCAGCCGCAGGATGTCGAGGATTGGTTGGCGACATCGCCGATGATCGCCGCAGCCTTTGCGCGGCTCTACGATACCAAGGGGGGAGAGGGCAGCGCGGCGGTCGATAGCGAAGCCCCCGAAGTGCGCGCCGTCCGCCTGGCCATCGAACAATGGCGCAACCATTTTGCCGACCTCGACGCCGCAGCCGAGGCACTCGCCGACGAATTGCGGCTGGCTGGCAGCGACCTGTATGCGCAGATCAGCGAGCGGCTGCGCACGCGGCACCAGCTGGGCATCCGCATCATGCCCGCCGAGGTGATGCCCGACCGGCTGCGTTACCTCGACTATCACAGCCGCCAGTTGGTGCTGTCCGAGCTGCTGCGCCCCAACAGCCGTACCTTTCAGGCCGCCGCAGTGCTGGCGCAGAGCGAGCAGGGGGACGCCATCGACGCGCTGGTCGCGGGCGCGCGGCTGGGCGATGCCGCCGCCGAACGCCTGTTCCGCCGCCATCTGGTCCATTATTTCGCGGCCGCGCTGATGATGCCCTATGGCCGGTTTTTGCGCGCGTGCGAGGGCACGGGTTATGACCTGCTGCTGCTCCAGCGGCGCTTTGGGGCGGGGTTCGAACAGGTCGCCCACCGGCTGACCACGCTGCAGCGCGTCGGCGCACGCGGCTTGCCCTTTTTCATGCTGCGCATCGACCGCGCGGGGCAGGCGAGCAAGCGTTACACCGGCGCGAGCCAAAGCCCGCTGGTCGACGGCGATGCGCGCTGCCCGCTGTGGAGCGTGCACGAGGCGTTCGCGCGCGCGGGCGAGGTGGTGTCCGAACTGGTCGAGCTGGAGGATGGCAGCCGCTGGTACACGCAGGCGCGCGCGGTGGCGGCGGTCGGCGCGAGCGGCGGCGGCACGCCCGCGCGCTTCGCCGTGGTCATCGGGGTGGATGCCAAGCTTGCCGCACCCATCGCCGCCGCACGCGGGCTGGACATGCTGCGCGCCCCGGCAACGCCGATCGGGCCGGGGTGCCGCAAGTGCACACGGACGAACTGTCCGCAGCGTTCGGCGCCGCCGATCGGACGACCGCTACAGTTCAGCGATCGCGAGCGGGGGCGATCACCGTTCAACTTTGCGGGGTGAAGGAACGCGCGCGTGGCTCAACCGGACGGAAAACGTTTTTCGAGCCACGCCATCCAATCGGCTTGGAGAGCGTCGAGGTCGCGGGGCAGTGTGCCCTTTGGTTCCGCACCCGCCAGCCATTGTTCGATCGTTTCCCCGCGCACAAAGGCGCGAGCGATGCGGCCGAAAATCTGCTGATCTCCCGTCCGGTCGATTAGATATTCTGACGCGACGGCCGATTGCAGATAAAAGCGCACCCCGCCCTCGGCGATCTTTCTGGCTTCATCGCCGGTGAGTACGCGCACAGTGCTTTTCTTTTCCTCGTCTGATTGCATGGCATTGAGCAACCGCACCTGGTCAAAGGCCGGGTGGGTTTCGGTCATGAAGTTTTTCAGATCCAGCAACAATTTGGTGCCTTCGTCAGCGCCGGCGGGGTTGGCGCGATACTTGGCATAACGCTGTTCAAACTGGGTGATGCGTTCGGCGAACATTTCGGGTGCTTCCAGCAGCACCGCCGACATTTCATCGAGCCAGTCGGGGCTGGGCCCGCCATAATGTTTATTTTCGCCCAATGGCGCGTCGGGCCAATAGCCGATGCGAAACCAGTCGTGACCCAATTCGTGGGGCACGGCGGCCAATTCAATTCTGGCGCGCCGCGCCGGGTCCATTTGGCGTGCCATGCCGGCCTGAACCGCCGCCTCGATTTCCTCGGCCGATCGGCCCGCCATTTGCGCCGTTACGGCGCGGCGAATGGACGCTTCGCTTTGCTGGCGAAACACGGCTTCCGATAGCCACGCCAGCACCACCGGATAGCCGGATTTGCGCAAGGTAACGATCTTGTCATTGCTTAGCACCGCATCAGGCTGTTCCACCACCGCATAGCGCAGCGGTTCGATGTCAAAGTAGGATGCGAAGCGTGACGCCCCGCCCTCGGCAAGGTCTAACAAGCGCTGTGCCCGCGTTGCGTCCTGAGCCAGCGCGACGCCGCGCGCGCTCTCGACACAGGCCAGATCGCCCACAATATTGATAGCGGCGGGGCACAAAGATGATTCAGCGGCCACTGCACCGTTGCTGACCAGCACAGGTGCGGCGAGCATCGCTGCGAAGCAAATTGACTTGATTTGATGCGACACAGAACCTCCCTTTGTAAGCGACTACACTTGTAGTCGTAAGGTGTCGTAGCGAGCGCTACAAGGGCCGTCAACCTGCCAGCGCACGGAAAAAATCCAGCCATTATCGCCTTCAATCAAGGGAAGAGGCCGTACGTCCTGACCCTTGCAGAGTTGGATGCCAATCTGGCAGTGGCACGGGCTGTGAAGATAGCAGGCTGGCATCTGGAGCGCGTTGACGTGGCATCGCTGGCCGAATGGCGGGCGTGGCTGGCCGCCCACCATGGGCAGCGCGAGAGCATCTGGCTGGTCCGCTGGAAAAAGGGGCGCGGGCCGCATCTGGCCTATGGCGATGTGGTCGACGAGGCGCTGTGTTGGGGCTGGATCGACAGCCTGCCGCGCAAGCTGGACGATGACCGCTCGATGCTGCTGCTGTCGCCGCGCAAAAAGAGAAGCGCCTGGTCGGCGGTGAACAAGGCGAAGGTCGAGCGGCTGACGGCGGCGGGGCGGATGCAGGTGGCAGGGCTGGCGAAGATTGCGGCGGCAAAAGCGGACGGCAGCTGGGACCGGCTGAACGCGGTTGATGCGCTAAAGATCCCTGATGATCTGGCACAGGCGCTGGCGGGGGCAGGTAGCGCAGCGGACAATTTTGCCGCCTTTAGCCCGTCATCGCGGCGCGGCATATTGGAATGGATCCAGCAAGCAATGCGCCCCGAAACCCGCGCCCGGCGCGTGGCAGAAACGGTGCGATTGGCGGCGTTGGGGCTGCGCGCGAATTTTCCGGAAGCGAAGGGGCAGTAGGCAATTCGTGCCTGCGCGACAGGGGGGATTTTCCGCCTTTGTCATGCGCGTGCAATTGTAGCATGTTGCACTCTTCGGGTGTCCCGATCACTTTTCCAGGAGAAGCAGCGATGACCTATGTGACGACCGACGATGGCGTGGCTATCTTCTACAAAGATTGGGGCCCCAAGGATGCCCAGCCGATCATGTTCCACCACGGATGGCCGCTGAGCGCCGATGACTGAGACACGCAAATGCTGTTCTTTCTCGACAAGGGTTTTCGCGTTATCGCGCACGACCGGCGCGGCCATGGCCGGTCCGATCAGGTGGCGCACGGCCATGACATGGACCATTATGCCGCCGATGCCTTTGCCGTCGTCAAGGCGCTCGACCTGCGCAACGCCATTCACATCGGCCATTCGACCGGCGGCGGCGAAGTGGCGCGCTATGTCGCGCGGCACGGCGAACCGGCGGGCCGGGTGGCGAAAGCGGTGCTGGTGTCGGCGGTGCCGCCGCTGATGCTGCAGACGGCGGACAATCCCGAAGGCACGCCCATCGAGGCCTTTGACGGGTTGCGCGCGGCGCTGGCAGCCAACCGCGCACAATTTTATCGCGATGTGCCCACGGGCCCCTTTTTCGGGTTCAACCGGCCCGGCGCGACGGTGCACGAAGGCATGATCCAGAATTGGTGGCGCCAGGGCATGATGGGCAGCGCCAAGGCGCATTATGACGGCATCAAGGCCTTTTCCGAAACCGACCAGAGCGAAGACCTGAAGGCGATCAGCGTGCCCACGCTGGTGCTGCACGGCGATGATGACCAGATTGTGCCGATTGATGCTTCGGCGCACAAAGCCATCACACTGCTGCGCAATGGCGAGCTGAAAGTCTATCCGGGGCTGGGGCACGGGATGCTGTCGGTGAACCCCGATGTGCTGAACGCCGATATATTGGCGTTTATTGGGGGGTAGGGGGGGGGTGCGCGGGCGCAGCCATCGACCAGTTTTGCGAGGTTTGGGGGCGTTCGCCCCAGGCAAGGAGCACTGCCGCGGTGCGATTTCAATCGCCGCCGAACGCCGTGCCCCCGGCAGCCCCCAAACATTGCTCAACCGTTGCTCGTCCCACATCGGTAAGCTCGTGCGCCCGTGAATCATGTGCAGCCTGGCAACCCACGCGGCGCACATAACCATGATCGATCAACAAGGTGAGCCAACGCTCCGTTAGTTCGAAAGACTGGTCTGTCTCTCCTGCAAGCGAGAAGCGATCGATCACCGTGCCTTGATCGCTTGCATAGATGATCAGCATGAACTCCCACCAGGCGTCGCTTACCCAGCCATTGCCAAACAGGGCACGTTGTTGCCGGCGCAGGTTGAGTAGTGACTGAGCGCGCGCCTTGAAAGCACATTGGGTCGGTTTGGTTCCGCGTTCGATCGCGCTCATAGCAGACCTGCGGCACGAAAGCTGAACACATTGGGGCTGGCCACAATCAGGTGATCACGGATGGCGAGGCCAACGGCTTGACCGGCGGCTGCGATTTGTTTGGTCACCAAAAGGTCGTCCTCGCTTGGCTCGGGGTTCCCCGATGGATGGTTGTGGATCAGAACCAGCTGCAAAGCGCCAATCTGTAACGCGCGCCGAAACACGGCGTGCATTGGGAATTCGGCACGAGCCTCTGTGCCGTACGAAAATACCTCATGCCGCAGAAAGCGCAGTCGCCCGTCCAGAAAGAACACATGCGCCTCTTCACGGGTAAGCCCGCCCATGATTGCGGTGATGTATCGCAAGACATCCTGATTGGACGGGGAAAATGGTGTTTTGGGCAGTTCATCAAGCAACGCTTCAACAACAACATGTTTGGCGGTGCTCAAGATCGTCGCGAGCGCCTGGTTGCCGGTGGAGAGGAAAAGCTCCTTTGCAGGCTCAGCCAATAGCGCGGTCAGCGACCCGTATTGGGCAAGAAGGCGCGCGGCCATCTCTTCGGGGAAATCCGGTTCAACGGCCCGGACCATGTTCGCCAATGCTGCGTGTTGCCGACCAAGCGTGGCTTGCGTCGTTGCAGGAAAGTGACCATGATCAGGGTGAACATCGCAACGGTTGTGGGTGCAGTGCGCATAATCGCGTAGACCACGGGGTCGACTGGGAGGTGTAGCGCGGGGCCGAAGTGCGCGCCGATTGCCAGAAGCTGTAATGCTGCTGTCCATATGGGCCAGAATCTCCAGGAAAATATTGCGATCCAAGTAAATCCGAGAAATGCAAGGCTGTCGGAAAGCAAACCGAGGACATCAAAGTCATCGACGGGACCGTCAACCAATAAGGATCGCAGTAGGCCAAAGCCAACAACAAATAACAGGATTTGACCACCGACCTTTTCTGGGCCACTTCCCCAGCGGATTACACCGAAAATCAGAGTAACTACAAAGAGGACGGTGATCAAATCAGCCATATTGCTTAACCGTTGAATTAAGCTGCCTTAAGGCTGTCAACCTGATCGTCGAGCTGCGCAGTTTTCGGGCACTCGCTTGGCAGTATAAAGTCCGCACGCTCTTCGCCAACCCTACGCAGTTCAGCGTGCGTTTGGACGAAATGCTTGCGCGCGGTCGACAGCGCGCCCAGCGCTTCGGTGACGCGCATGATCGCAATTTGTCCGCTGGCAGCGTCGGCGCCGATGTCCATCCGTGCCTGCGCAATGTCTGCGAGCAAGCTCGCGCCGCTGGCGAGAACGCGGTCGATATCATTCTCGGTAGCAATCAGGTTGCGGGCAATACGCTGTGCGGCGACATTCGGGGTCATGGGCATTTTTGAACTCCTTTGCCTTGGCGATGCGCCAAGCAATTGTAACAAAAACGCTAAAGCAAATCGCTCAGGGTTTGCGCCATGGACAGCATCGCAACAAGCGATACTGCTAGCAGTGCGGCCAACAGGCCTATTGCGCCAAGACGGCCAAAAACTCCAAACTTTCTGTCCAGCGATGCGAGAGGGTGATCAAGCGGAGACCCCTCAGTGCTGACGAATGGCGAGGTAAACCCGGCCATGTCCGCTACTGAAAAGATCGGGCCGCTCTGTTCGCCCTGCGCACCGATGTCATGCGTGATGAAAGATTCGGGAACCTGCGCTGGATCATATGCGACGCGATCGCATATCGCCTGTGATGCCAAATAGCGCGTTACCAACTCGTTGCGCGATGCAGCGCCAAATTTTTGCCGGGCAAGCGTGATGCGCTGGTCGACCGTATGTTTTGAAATTCCGAGTTTGCGCGCAATTTCCTTGGACGAATAGCGGGCAACAACGAGATCCAAAACCTCGCGCTGCTTCTCGGAAAGCGAGGCAGCCAAGTTAGGATTCTCGTCAAACATCGCGCACCCCCAAGGGTCAAGGATAGGCTTGTTAACCATTACCGTTCAAGCAATAATATACAAGCGTGTGCGGGTAAGGCTAATTCGGGATTTCGATATTCGCTGTTTTGCGCAACGTCTCGATAGCGAGCGATAAATGGGCTGAACCCAACATCGGTCCTATCGCGTCCAGATCGTGCAGAATCGCTTCAATACGACGGACGGCGTCGGCGATTTTTTCCCGGTCCTCCGGCGAATATATCGCACTATTTGCTTTCGTCAGGTGCGACATCTGGCCTCAATGTTGGAGGGAACCGGAGATGAAAGTTCACTAGCGCGGCCGCCGCGTTACCGACACTTATGTCAATTGGCAACAGGGGTTTTGCCGATAGACCAAAAACGATCCCTCAACCTGCTGGCTCACACCCTGGTCATCGACCAATTGCCGTCGCTGCCCTTGCACGCCTGCATCTTTTCGCTTTGCTCGCCCTGGCCGGGGACGTTGACCGTTTGGGTGACGACGCGGCAGTTGTTCGCGGCCATCTGTGCGGCGACCGCAGGCTTCATAAGGGGGGCGCTGACATAGCCCTGCGCGACGCCGCCGTCGCTGACCAGATACCATTGCTGGTTGGCGACCTGCGCGGGGATCCACACGCGCTGGCCGCTGGCGATGCGGCCGCGGATGGGGGCGGCGGTGGTCGGGGCCTGGCGAATGTTGACGTTGGCGGTGGCGACATAGGCGGCGTTCACGCTGCGGAAGCGGTCGACGGGGTCGATGCCATCGCGGAACTGGACGTCGGCGAGGGCTGCGCCGCCGCCGCTCAAATTGCCCTCATCCTCAACCTCGACCGTGCCCGAGGCGCCGGTTTCGGGGTTGCTCCATGTCTGGTCTTTGCCAGTCAGCACCGCGTCCTGCACCGCCCGTTCGGCCTTTTCCCGGTCGTCCTTTTGCAATTTGCAGCCGATGGCCGATCCGGCCGCCGCGCCGAGTGCGCCGCCGAGCACGGTGCCGAGCAGGCGGTTGCCGCGCCCGGCGATGCGGTTGCCAAGGAAACCGCCCAGCAGGCCGCCGACGCCCGCGCCGATTTCCTGACTGTCTCCGCCTACCGAGCAGCCGAAAATGCCACCAACGCCCAATACCTTGTCCTCGCGCTGCGCGGCGGCGGGCGGTGCGACAGCGAGCATGGCGGTGGCGGAGAAAATGGTGATAGCAGTTTTCATGGCGGCTCTCCCTAATGCAGCGAAGCTATGCCTTTGCATGCGGCATGTGAATGTAAAATGTCTCGACAGCGGCGCGGTTCCGTAAGGGATGCAGTGTAAGATTAACCGACACTCAATATGTGGCGGTTATGCACGGGCGCGATGTTCCGGCTGTTCAAACATTATGTGCCGCATGCGGTGATCGGCCTGTGGCTGGTCGAGCTGGCGACGCTGCTGCTGGCGGCGGAGGCGGGATGGCGGATTTATGCCCACCAGATCGGTATGGTGGTGGGGCCACTGAACGACCGCTGGCTGCCGCTCATTACCTTTTCGGTGACGCTGCAGCTGGGAATGATGGCGACGGGATTTTACGGCAACGAGGCACTGCGTTCGATGAAATTCGGCGTAGCGCGGCTGATTGCCGGCGTGTCGCTGGGGGTGATTTTCCTGGCGCTGGTGCGCTTCGCTTTTCCCGAATGGACGCTGTGGCGCGCGAACAGCATTTACGCGATGGCGGTGGCGCTGGCCGCGCTGTTCTGCATTCGCTTTCTGCTCATGCTGTGTGTTGGCACGGACACATTCCGGCGGCGCATTGTCGTGCTGGGCGCAGGACGGCGCGCAGCGCGGATTGGCGAGCTGGCGGAGCAGCCGGGCGGCGGCTTCACGGTCGCGGGTTATGTTGCGATGACCGATGCGCCGACCGTGGTGCCGGGCGCGGTGCGGCGCGGCGATATTCACAGTCTGGCCGACCATGTGACCGCGCTGGGGGCAGGCGAGGTGGTGCTGGCGCTGGAAGAAAGGCGCAACGCACTGCCACTGGCCGATCTGCTGCGCATCAAGACCACCGGTGTGCATGTGAACGACATGGCGAGCTTTCTGGAGCGCGAGACCGGGCGCGTCGATCTGGCCACCACCAACCCCAGCGTGCTCATCTTTTCCGACGGTTTTTCGGCGGGGCAGCGCGTGGCGCGGGTGAGCAAGCGGGTGTTTGACATCGTCGCCAGCCTGGTCGTGCTGCTCGCGACGCTGCCCCTGATGTTGATCGCCGCGATTGCCATCAAGCTCGATAGCCGCGGTCCGGTGCTCTACCGCCAGCCGCGCGTCGGTCTGTATGGCGAGACTTATGACATCTGGAAGCTGCGCTCGATGCGGACCGATGCCGAAGTCGCGGGGCAAGCGGTGTGGGCCGAGGAAAATGACCCGCGGATCACGCGCGTCGGGCGGATCATCCGGATGCTGCGTATCGACGAGCTGCCGCAGTGCTGGTGCGTGCTGAAGGGTGCGATGAGCTTTGTCGGACCGCGCCCTGAACGGCCGTGCTTTGTCGCCGATCTTGAACAGCAAATGCCCTATTATGCCGAGCGGCACATGGTGAAGCCGGGGCTGACCGGCTGGGCCCAGATTAATTTCCCTTATGGCGCGTCGGTCGAGGATGCGCGGGTCAAGCTGGAATATGACCTTTACTATGCCAAAAATTACTCGCCTTTCCTGGATCTGCTGATCCTGTTGCAGACGGTGCGGGTGGTGCTGTGGCCGGCGGGGGCACGGTAATGGGCGATTGGCTGGTCCAGCTGAGCAGCATCGTCGCCGGGCTAGCGCTGCTGGCTTTTGGCAGCGGTGCGCTGTGGCTGGCGCTGCGACCAGCGCGCCAGATGGCTGGGCTAATGCCGTCGCGGGCGGCGCTGGTGCTGCTGGTTGCGGGCATGGCACTGTGGAGCGGCGTGTGGTGGATGACCGGGCCGGGCAGTTCGGGCGCGCTGCTGGCCGATACGCTGCGCAATCTGGTGTTTCTGGGCTGGTTGCGGGCATCATTCGTCGTTGACGGTGCGGGTCTGGGAACGCGCGCCATCCGGCTGGTGATGCTTACGTTGGTGATGATCAACCTGATTGCCGCCATTTTTGGTGGTCTTGCCCTGCTCGACGTGGCCCTGGCCAGTGTCCCCATCGAGACGGGGTGGTTGCAACCGGGTTTGCGGCTGGTCGACATGTTGACGGCGTCGGGCGGGCTGCTGCTGGTGGAGAATTTTGCCCGGCATCGCAGCGACGGGCTGCGCGGACCCGTGCTGCTGGTTGCGGGCGGCATCGTGGTGATGTGGGCCTATACATTGAATAACCACCTGCTCGGCTGGCTTACCGGCAGCACTCCGGCGACGCTGGTATTGTTGGAGCCGCTGGTCGCCCTGATGGTGCTGCCGGCCTTTTTGCTGGTAGCGATGGATACCGGGCGTGAACGCATCCGGTTGTCGCGCACCATTGCTTTCCGCACGCTCGCGATTGTCGGACTCGCGGCCTATTTCATGGTTATCGCCCTGACCGCTGCTTTGGCGCGCCTGCTGGGCGGCGATTATGGGCAGCTGGTGCAGGGCGTGTTCCTGATCCTGGCGCTGGGTGTCGGCGGGCTGTTGTTTGCGTCGCGGCGCGCGCGGGCCTGGCTGTCGGTGATGATTGCGAAGCATTTCTTCGAGCACCGCTATGACTATCGCGCCGAATGGATGCGCTTCACCGCCACGCTGGAGGGACAGGCCGACGCCAGCGAGCCGACTTTTCGCCGCATCGCCCGCGCGCTGGCCGAACTGGCCGGCAGCCCGGGGGCGCTGCTGCTGACAGCCGATGGCGATGGCAATTACCAGATTATCGACCATTGGCAGTGGCCCACCGCGCTGGATGGTGACAATCTGCTTTCGGTGCGTGATGCGTTTGCCCTGCAAGAAACGGGGCATATCGTCGATATCGACCAGATCCGCCGTGGTGTAAGCAATCCGCAGGACGATGTCGGGCCGCCGATCGAACTGCCAGCCTGGCTGATTGCCGACCAGCGGGCGTGGGTGCTGATGCCGTTGCTGCACATGGGCCGCATGGTCGGCGTTGCGCTGCTGCACCGGCCGCTCGCCACGCGGGCACTCGATTGGGAGGATCTGGACGTGCTGCGCATTTCGGGGCGGCAGGCAGCCAGCCATATCGCCGAAATGCAGAGCCAGGCCGAATTGTCCGAGGCGCGACGCTTCGACGAATTCAACCGCCGTTTTGCGTTCATCATGCATGACGTCAAGAACCTGGCGAGCCAGCTGGGGTTGCTGGCGGCCAATGCCGAACGCCACGCGGACAATCCCGAATTCCGCGCGGACATGATCGAGACGTTGAAATTGTCGGTCGCCCGCATGAACGAGCTGCTGCTGCGCTTGTCACCGCAGGGGCGCGGCGGTGCGGTCAATCTTGGCGCGGTGCGGGTGGCGCCGCTGCTGAACCGGGTGGCGACCGAGGCCGGGCGGCGACACCCGGTTTCGACCGGCTATGATGATGGCTTGGCCGTGATTGGCGATAGCGATGCCGTGCTGCAGATTTTGGGCCATCTGGTGGCGAACGCGATCGACGCCAGCCCGGACAATGCGCCGGTGTTGCTGGCAGCGAGCGCCGAGGGCGACGGCGTCCGCATCGATGTAGTCGATCATGGGCGCGGTATGAGCCGCGAATTCATCCGCGGCGGCCTGTTCAAACCTTTCGTATCGACCAAAGACAACGGATTCGGCCTGGGCGCGTTTGAGGCGCTGCAGCTGGCGCGCGCGATGAACGGGCGGCTCGACGTCGACAGCCGCGAGGGCGAAGGCACGCGCTTTTCGCTGTGGCTGCCGCGCGCGGCGGCCGATGCTGAAAATGGACGGAAGGAACGGGCGGCATGAACGCAATGACGGGGGTGATAAAGGCCAAGCTGCTGGTGGTCGAAGATGATCCCGGGCTGCAGCGTCAGCTGAAATGGGCCTATGACGCGCACGAGGTGCTGATTGCCGGCGATTATGATTCCGCCATGACGCTGCTGCGCGCCGAGGAGCCCGAGGTGGTGACGCTCGACCTGGGGCTGCCGCCCGATCCCGATGGCGTGCGCGAAGGGCTGCGCCTGCTGAGCGCGATATTGGCCGAAAAGCCGGATACCAAGGTCATTGTCGCTTCTGGCCACGGCGCGCGCGAAAGTGCGCAAGCCGCCATTGCCGCGGGGGCGTGGGACTTTTACCAAAAGCCGCTGGATATTGACGAGTTGGGGCTGATCGTGCGGCGTGCGATGCACGTGCGCGCCATCGAGGTTGAAAATCAAAGACTCGTGACGCGCGCAGGCAGCGATAACCGCGTGCTGGGCAGCATGATAACGGGTGCACCCGAAATGCTGAAAGTGGCGCGCACCATCGAGCGTGTCGCCGGGGCCGATGTGTCGGTGATGCTGCTGGGCGCCAGCGGTACGGGCAAGGAATTGCTGGCGCGCGGGCTGCACGATGCGGGGCCGCGGCGCGGCGGCAATATCGTTGCGATCAACTGCGCTGCGATCCCCGAAAATCTGCTCGAAAGCGAATTGTTCGGGCATGAAAAGGGCGCGTTTACCGGAGCAGTCAAGGCGACCGAAGGGAAGATCGAGTTGGCGCATAAGGGCACGCTGTTCCTGGACGAAGTGGGCGACATTCCGCTGCCGTTGCAGGTCAAGCTGCTGCGCTTTTTGCAGGAACGCGTGATCGAGCGCGTTGGCGGACGGCGACCGATCCCGGTCGATACCCGAGTCGTATGCGCCACGCACCGCGATCTGGATGCGATGGTGGCCGAGGGGAGCTTCCGCGAGGATCTTTATTATCGGCTCGCCGAAATTGTCGTGCGCATTCCGTCATTGGCCGAACGGCCGGGCGATGCCGTGCTGCTCGCGCGCCATTTTGTTCAGACGCTGGCGCCCAAGCTGAATCCCAAGGTCAAGGGTCTGGCCCCCGACGCGCTGGCGCTGATCGACCAGTGGAGCTGGCCGGGCAATGTCCGCGAGCTGGAAAACCGCATCAAGCGCGCGGTGATTATGGCCGATGGCAAGCTGGTGACCGCCGCCGATCTCGATTTTTCCAATCCTGACGAAGCGGCCGCGAGCGACTATCTGAACCTGCGCGCCGCGCGCGAGGCGGCCGACCGCATCGCCATCCGCCGCGCGCTGGGGCAAAGCGAGGGAAATATTTCGGTCGCGGCCAAGCTGTTGGGGGTGAGCCGACCGACGCTTTACGACCTGCTGAAGCAATATGACATGCAGGCCTGATCAGGCGTCGATGTCATCCATCAGCGAGCGGACGTCGATCCCGATCCGGCGGATCTGGTCAGCCACTGGCGGCCACACATTGGTCAGAAATTCCTGACGCAGCGCAGCGCGCAATTTCTTCGAAGCGCCATCGGCCACGAACATGCCGACACCGCGGCGGACGATGACCAGCCCGTCATCCTGAAAGCTCTGATAGGCTTTGGCGACGGTCAGCGGATTGGCGCCCTCCTCGGCAGCGAGCGCGCGGACCGAGGGGAGCATGTCGCCGTCACCATATTTGCCGTCGAGGATCGCATTGGCGATGGTGTCGCGCAGACGCAGATAGACGGGCTTGTTGGGGTCGATCATCCCGCCCTATTGCCATAATACAGCAGCACAGTCAATCAGCGGGCGGGGTCCATTTGCGGATGATTGCGGTTGGATCGGGGCGCGGGCGTTCGGTGAGCTCGGCACCCGGCGAGCCGATGAAGAAATAGCCGACGATGCGGTCGTGCTCGCCCAGCCCGAACGCGGCGGCGACGTTGGGGCTGTAGGCCGCCCAGCCGGTCAGCCAGCTGGCAACAAAACTGTGCGCGTGCGCCGCGTGGAGCAGGTTCATCGCCACCGCGCCCGCCGACAATTGCTGTTCCCACAGCGGGATTTTGGACGGGATGACCGGGGTTGAGGCGAGCAGCACCAGCGTTGGGGCTTGATGCGCGAACTGGTCGAGCGCGGAGAGATCTTGTCCTGCAGCGCCGGGATGTTCGGCAATCCAGGCGGTCTTGAGCAATTGGGCAAGATCGGCGCGCTGGTTGTCGCCGATGACGATCATTCGCCACGGCGCAAGCTTGCCATGGTCGGGCGTGCGCGTCGCCAGCGTGAGGATTGCATCAAGCGTGGCGGCGTCGGGACCGGGCGCAACCATGTCGCGCGGCTTGCCCGACCGGCGCGTGGCGAGGTGGGAGCGCAAGGTGGAGGTGTCGTTGAACATGGGGCGTCCATGGCGGGGCGTGGGGGACGGCGCAAGGCCCATCGCGACTGTCACAGACGTGAAATTAGATTCTTCCCTTGCGCAATTTTCTCGCTAGGTTGGCCGCAATCAAACCATAAGGGGAAGGGTCGACATGACCAATGCAGCGCTGCCGCACGGAGATTCGGCAGGGACGATACTCGGACATCCCAAGGGCCTGTTTGTCCTGTTTTTCGCCGAAATGTGGGAGCGTTTCTCCTACTATGGCATGCGCGCCCTGCTGATTTTCTATCTCACCAAGCACTGGCTGTTTTCGGATGGGCAATCGGGCATCATCTATGGCGCCTATACGGCGCTGGTTTATATCACCCCGGTGCTCGGCGGCTATCTGGCTGACAAATATCTGGGGCAGCGAAAAGCGGTCGCTTACGGTGCGGTGCTGCTGACCTTCGGCCATTTCTTGATGGGTTTTGAAGGCGATGGGGGGCAGGATGCCGCGAGCCTCAACATCTTCTGGCTGGCGTTGGCGTTCATCATCGTCGGCTCGGGCTTTTTGAAGGCCAATATCTCGGTGATGGTGGGGCAACTTTATCCGCGCACCGACGTGCGCCGCGATGGCGCCTACACCATCTTTTACATGGGCATCAATTTGGGCGCGTTTCTCGGGTCGCTGCTGTGCGGCTATATCGGCGAAACCCGTGGTTGGTCCTATGGCTTTGGCCTCGCGGGCGTGGGCATGTTGTTGGGTCTGATCGTCTTCATCTGGGGCAAGCCGTTGCTGCTGGGCCGCGGCGAAGCGCCCGACCCGGCCCGGCTGGCTGCGCCGGTGGCAGGCATCAAGTTCGAATGGCTGCTCTATCTCGTCGGCTTGCTGGCGGTTGGCGCCTGTTGGTGGATGGTGCAGAATCAGGCGGTGGTCGGCACGGTGCTGGGCCTGAGCGGGGCCATATTGGTGGCTTACGTCCTCTTCACGGCGGTGGTGAAGCTGCCCGCCGAGGACCGTGACCGCATCTTTGCCGCGCTGTTCCTGATCCTTGGGTCCATTTTGTTCTGGGCGCTGTTCGAACAGGCCGGATCGTCGCTCAACCTGTTCACCGACCGCTATGTCGATCGCGCCGGAGTGCCGGCATCGGTGTTCCAGTCGCTGAACGCGGGATACATTGTGTTGCTCGCGCCCGTCTTTGCCGGGCTGTGGACCTGGCTGGGACGTCGCGGAAAAGAGCCTTCGGCGCCCGCCAAATTCGGCCTTGCCATGCTGCAACTGGGCCTTGGCTTTCTGGTCTTGAAATGGGGCGCGGAGTCGGTTGGGCTGGGCAATGCGACGCCGGTGATTTTCATCTTCCTGATCTATCTGCTCCACACCACGGGCGAGCTGTGCCTTTCGCCGGTGGGCTTAAGCGCAATGAACCGGTTGTCGCCCGCGCATATGGCGTCGCTGATCATGGGCACCTGGTTTTTTGCTTCGGCCACCGGCAATTTCGCCGCAGGGTTGATTGCGGCCGCGACGGGTTCGGAAAAGGCAAGCGGTGAGGGCGCGGGCAAGGCGCTGGTGCTGGATGTTTATCAAACCATCGGTCTTTACGCGATAGGCTTTGGCGTGCTGGTTATTTTGGTATCACCGTTGATCAAAAAGCTGATGCACCTCGACACGTTGAAGGATGCCAATGATGCGGCTTAATCTGGTTGCAACAAGCCTATTGGCGCTGGCCTTGTCGGCTTGCGCATCTACCGGCGGCAATGTGGCTTCCGCGGGCGACAAGCCTGTTGCCGAGGCCAAGGAAAAGCCCGTCGCCTTTAACAAGGACCCCTATCCTTCGACCTATAAGCCCTATCCCGGTGCGCCGGTGGCGATCATCAACGCCACTGTGCATGACGGCGAGGGCGGGGTGTTTGAACGCGGGGTCGTGTTCCTGTCGGGCGGCAAGGTGAGCAGCGTCGGTCCGGCGGGCACGCCTATTCCCGCCGACATCATGGTCATCGACGCGGCGGGGAAGTTTGTCACGCCCGGCATCATCGATATCCACAGCCACCTGGGCGATTATCCCTCGCCCGGCGTACCCGCGCACAGCGACGGGAATGAAGCGACCGATCCGATCACGCCGCAGGTGTGGGCGGAGCACAGCGTGTGGCCGCAGGACCCCGGCTTTGCCCGCGCGCTCGCCAACGGCGGGGTGACGAGCTTGCAGGTGCTGCCGGGCTCGGCGAACCTGATGGGCGGGCGCAGCGTGACGCTGAAGAATGTCTATGCGCGCACGATGCAGGGGATGAAGTTCCCCGGCGCGCCCTATGGCCTGAAAATGGCGTGCGGCGAAAATCCGAAGCGCGTTTACGGCGGGCGCAACCGCTTGCCATCGACGCGCATGGGCAATGTTGCGCTGAACCGCGCGACTTGGGCGAAGGCGGCGGCCTATAAGAAGAGGCTGGACGAGGGCAAAGCCGTCGAGCGCGATTTGCAGATGGAAACGCTCGCGGGCGTTTTGTCGGGAGAAATCCTGATCCAGAACCACTGCTACCGCGCCGACGAAATGGCCATTGTGCTCGATATGGCGCGCGAATTTGGATACAAAGTCAGCGCGTTCCACCATGCGGTCGAAAGCTATAAAATCGCCGACCTTTTGAAGGCCGACGACGTGTGCTCAGCCGTGTGGGCGGACTGGTGGGGTTTCAAGATGGAATCCTATGACACGGTGCGCGAAAATGCCGCGCTGATCCACAATGCGGGCGCGTGCACGGTGATCCATTCGGACGACGCCAACCAGATCCAGCGGCTGAATCAGGAGGCGGCAAAAGCGCTCGCCTCGGGCCGCCGCGCGGGGATGCAGATCAGCGATGCCGATGCAATCCGCTGGATAACCTATAACCCCGCCAAAGCGATGGGCATTGCTGATAAGACGGGCAGCCTGAAGCCCGGCAAGATGGCCGATGTTGTGCTGTGGAACGGCAATCCGCTGTCTGTTTATGCGCGGCCCGAAAAAGTGTGGATCGACGGTGCGCTGATGTTCGACGCGAACGACCCCAAGAAGCGGCCGGTGAGCGATTTCGAACTGGGCCAGCCGGGCGAAGGGGATGTGAAATGAGGCGCCAATTCTCCTTCTCCGTTCCCCGGCGGAAGCCGGGGTCCATCGCGGGTACAAATACACATTGGCTAAGGACACTCTGGGCCCCGGCTTTCGCCGGGGTGCTGTTGGCGGTTAGTCCAGCCAATGCACAGGACATCGCCATCACCAATGCGCGGCTCGTCATCGGCGACGGGAGCGCGCCGGTGGAAGGCGGCACAGTGGTGGTACGCGGCGGCAAGGTGGTCGCGGCGGGCGCGGGTGTCGCGGTGCCAGCGGGGATCGAAACGGTCGATGCGGGTGGGCAATATGTGACCCCCGGCATTGTCGCGGGGTTCAGCCGCGTGGGCCTGGTCGAGGTCGATGCAGTCGACGCCACCAACGACCGCAACGCAGGCAAGTCGCGCTTTTCGGCGGCCATCGACATTTCGCCTGCGCTCAACCCGATGGGCGCGCCGGTCGCAGTGAACCGCGCCGATGGCGTCACGCGCGCGCTGGTGTTTCC
The DNA here is from genome assembly GCF_057220455.1 of Sphingopyxis sp. sgz302558. Classification (NCBI taxonomy): domain Bacteria; kingdom Pseudomonadati; phylum Pseudomonadota; class Alphaproteobacteria; order Sphingomonadales; family Sphingopyxidaceae; genus Sphingopyxis; species Sphingopyxis sp. sgz302558. Next base: position 586,128 of record NZ_JBXPUZ010000002.1, read on the forward strand.
GGGGACCAGCGGCGGGTTGTTCCACGGGCAGGGCGCCGTGGTCGATCTGGGCGATGATATGGATATGGTGACGCGCCCGCGCGCTTTCCAATATGTCACCTTCGGCGAAGGCGGGGCGGAAACCGCGGGCGGCAGCCGCGCAGCGACCTTTCTGTTGTTTCGTGAACAATTGCTCGCCGCGCGCAGCTATGTCCGCGGCAATCTGGCCGACGCCGCTCCCGATGCGCTGCTCCAGCGCGCCGATGTCGAGGCGCTCGCGCGGGTCATTAATGGCACCGACAGGCTGTTCGTCCGCGTCGACCGCGCCGCCGATATTATCAATGTGCTGAAATTGCGCAGCGAGTTTCCGCAGCTTAAATTGGTGCTGGTTGGCGCGACCGAAGGCTGGATGGTGGCGCGCGCGATTGCGGCGGCGGGCGTGCCGGTGCTGGTATCGGCGCTGACCGATCTGCCCGACAGTTTTGAACGGTTGGCGGCGTCGCAGTCCAACGCCGGGCGGCTGAACGCGGCGGGGGTCGATGTCACCATCGGCGTGTTCGACGATGATGATGCGCACAAAATGGGATACACGCTGCAATATGCGGGCAACATTGTCGCGCTGACCAAAGTGCCCGGCGCGAGCGGCATGAGCTGGGATGCGGCGTTTGCCGCGATCACCTCTGCTCCCGCGCGCGCGGCCGGGGTCGATGGGGTGATCGGATCGCTGCGCCCGGGCCGTGCGGGCGACGTGGTGATCTGGTCGGGCGACCCGCTGGAGCTATCGAGCACGCCGATTGCGATCTGGATCGACGGCAAGCGCCAGTCGCTGGAAACGCGGCAGGACCGGCTGGCGAAGCGCTATAGCCAAGCGGGTGAGGGCGATTTGCCCAAGGCATACGAGCGCTAAGTGAGAAAAGGGTCGCACTGTTCCCCGGCGCAAGCCGGGGTCCAGCTGGCCCAAAGCCGCCAAAACTGGGCCCCGGCTTGCGCCGGGGAACAGGTAGCTGCCATAAGCGGATAGCCGCCAAACAAATTCAGGGCGACGGCATTGGGGGGAGTTTTGATATGGACCCGATGAACAACTTGGCTTTCGGAGCGGCGTTGTTCGTCGGTACCCATTTCCTGCTGTCGCATCCGCTGCGCGCGCCGCTCGCCGGGCGGATTGGCGAACGGGGTTTCCAGATTGTCTATTCGGTGGTGGCGCTCGCCACCTTTGTGCTGATGGTGCGCGCCTATCAGGCGATGCCCGCAGAACTGCCATTGTGGGCGGTGGGTGACGCGCTATGGGCGTTGGCGAGCCTGATTGTGCTGTTGGCCAGTATCCTGTTTCTGGGATCGCTGATCGGCAATCCCGCGCTTGCGGCGCCGGGGGCAGAAAAGGCCGCGGCCGCGCCGGCGCGCGGGGTGTTTGCGATTACGCGCCACCCGATGATGTGGGGCTTTTCGCTATGGGCGGCCGCTCACATCATGGTTGTGCCGACGCCGGGGCAGATTACCCTGTGCCTTGCGCTCATCCTGCTCGCGCTCGGCGGATCGCTGGGGCAGGACAGCAAGAAGGCCAAGCTGATGGGCGCGGCGTGGCAGGATTGGCAGTCGCGCACGGCGTTCGTGCCGTTTAGCGGACAGTTCAGCGGACGGCTGCGCTGGGCCGACGCAATGCCTCGCCCGCACGCGCTGTTCGGCGGGATTGTGGTGTGGCTGGGAGCGACCTGGGCGCATGGCGCACTGGGCTATATGGCAGCCGGGGTGTGGCGGTGGTTGTGACGGGCCGTCGCCGGGCTCAATAGCTTTGCCATCGTCATCCCGGACTTGATCCGGGATAACGACCGACGGCAGCATGTTATCCCGGATCAAGTCCGGGATGACGAAAGGGTGCTATATCCGCACCATCCGCATGCCGCGTTCGCCATAGCGCGGGCCAGCGGTGCCGCCGCGCGGCGCAGCGGCCTCGATTGCGGCGAGGTCGTCGGCGGTGAGCACCACATCGGCGGCGGCAACGCTATCCTCCATCGTCGCGCGGCGCTTGGTGCCGGGGATGGGGACGATATCGTCGCCCTGTGCCAGCAACCAGGCGAGAGCGACTTGGGCGTTCGACACGCCATGCTTCGCCGCCACGCCCGCAATCGCATCGACAATGGCAAGGTTGGCGGGCAGGTTTTCGGGGCTGTAGCGCGGGTCCTGCCGCCGCCAGTCATGCGCAGGCAGGTCATCAAGGCTGCGCACCGTGCCCGCGAGGAAACCGCGCCCGAGCGGCGAGTAAGGGATGAAGCCAATGCCAAATTCGCGGCACACGCCGAGGATTTCGTCTTCGACGTCGCGTTCCCAGATGCTGTATTCGCTTTGCAGCGCCGTGATGGGTGCAGCCTTCGCGGCGCGGCGCAATGTGTCGGGGCCGGCTTCGGACAGGGCGATGTGGCGCACCTTGCCTTCTTTCACCAACTCCATCATTCCGCCGACCGTTTCCTCGATGGGCACGTTGGGGTCGACGCGGTGCTGGTAAAAGAGGTCGATGGTGTCGATGCCGAGCCGTTTGAGCGACCCTTCGCATGAAGCGCGGGCGTTGGCAGGCGTGCCATCGACGCCGACAATCTGGTTGCCTTCGAACTTGAAGCCGAATTTGGTGGCGATGACTAGGCGCTCGCGCTTGCCCCTGATGGCGCTGCCGACCAGTTCCTCGTTGGTGAAGGGGCCATAGATTTGCGCGGTGTCGAAAAAAGTGACGCCCAGGTCGATGGCGCGGTGGATGGTCGCGGTCGCCTCGTCCATGTCGGCCACTTCGCCGTACATGATATTGCCATCCTTGATCATCGGCATGCAGCCGATGCCGATGGCGGATACGGTCAGGCCGTGGCCGAGGGTGCGGTATTTCATGGCTTGGGTTCCTCTCGTGGCACGGATTTGTCGATAGCGGCGGTTACCGCAACATCCATAGTGACATTGCCAAGTGTCCGGAAAATGTCAGGCAATTGTTCGACCGCGACCAAAATGGCCAGCGGCGCGATCGGCACGCCCATGGCGACGGCGATGGGCGAAATGGCGGTGATGAAGCTGATGCTGCCGGGCAGGCTGATCGAGGCGAGCGAGGTCATGGTGGCGACGCCAATGCCGATGGCGAGCGTGGGCACGTCAAGCGTGATCCCGAACATGTGCGCGACATAGATGGCGACCGCGAGGTTCATCGCGGGGCCGGTGAAGCGGAACAGCGCGACGGCCAGCGGAAGGATGACGTCGGCGCGCTCGGGCGGGACGCCCACAGCTTCGGATGCCTTGAGCATGGCAGGGAGCGAGGCGAGCGAGCTTTGCGTCGAAATGGCGACGGCCTGCGGCGCGAGGACGGCACGGCTGTAAGTGCCGACGGGCAGGCGGGCGACCGTGAAGGCAACGCCATAAGCGATGAAGGTGAGCAATATGCCAATGCTCGAGACGGCGGCGACATAGTGCGCGAGCCCGCCCAGCGCTGCGAGCCCGGTTTTGACTGCAACCGCATAGCCCAGCGCAAAGACGCCAATGGGCGCGAGGGCCAGCATCCAGTTGATGACCACCAGCATTGCTTCGCCCAGCGAGCGGAAAAAGTCGGTTAAAGGTGCGCGCGTCGCATCGGGCAAGCGCGTGATGGCGAAGGCAAAGATGGTCGAAAAGGCGACAAGATTGAGGATATTGTTCCCGGCTGCCGCGCTGACGACATTCGTGGGCAGGATTGAGCTGATAAAATTGGCGAAATCGGGCACCACGGTATCGGTGTCGCTGCTGACGCCTACCGATGCTGCCAGCGCCGCCATCGCTTCGGTCGGGGCTGGAACATTGGCAAGGATCAGCGGCATGACGATGGCGGCAAAAGTCGCCGACAGCGCCAGCAGAATCACGAAGGTCATCACCGCGCGCGCCGCCACTGCCCCCGCTTTGGCCGCGTTTGCGGCGGCATTGATGCCGGTGATGAGCAGCGCGACGAGAAGCGGGATGATTGTCATCTGCAAGCCCGATAACCACAGCCCGCCGATGGGTTCGATATAGGGCACCGATGCCTGTGCCGCATCGGGGGCGGTCTGGCCCAGCAATGCGCCGAGTGCGATACCCACCAGCAGCGCTCCGATGATCACCACCGCCGAAGGTTTGGCCAATTTCGCCAGCATCTTAGCGGATGCCCATCGCGCGCGCCTTGCCATTGGCAGGGCAGCGGATTAGGCGGGGCGAAGCGGGGGCCAATTGGCCAAGGCTGATATTGGTCATCGACCGCAAGGGTTAGGGAGAGCCGCAGGGATGCGCAAGTTTTTCGGCACCGACGGGATTCGCGGGCTGACCAACACGGCGCCGATGACCGCCGAAATTGCGATGCGCGTCGGCATGGCAGCGGGGACGCATTTCCTGCGCGGCGACCACAAGCATCGCGTCGTGATCGGCAAGGATACGCGCCTGTCGGGCTATATGATCGAAAATGCGCTGGTCGCGGGCTTTACCAGCGTCGGCATGGACGTGGTGCAGGTGGGGCCGATGCCAACCCCAGCGGTGGCGATGCTGACACGGTCGATGCGCGCCGATCTGGGCGTGATGATTTCGGCGAGCCACAATCCCTATCAGGACAATGGCATCAAATTGTTCGGCCCCGATGGCTATAAATTGTCCGACGAGGATGAACGGCACATCGAGCTGCAACTGGCGCGCGAGCCCAGGCTGGCGGCGCCGACCGCGATCGGGCGTGCAAAGCGCATCGAGGATGCGCGCGGACGGTATATCCATGCGGTCAAGCAGAGCTTGCCCGAAGCCGTGCGGCTCGATGGCATCCGCATGGTGATCGATTGCGCCAATGGCGCGGCGTACAACAGTTCGCCGACCGCTTTTTGGGAGCTGGGTGCGGATGTCATCACCATCGGCGTCACGCCCAACGGTACCAATATCAATGATCTGTGCGGATCGACTTCGCCCGCCTTGCTGCAGGAAACGGTGGTGGCGAGCGGGGCGGACATCGGCATCGCGCTGGATGGTGACGCCGACCGGCTGATCATCGTCGACGAGGCGGGGAAGATTGTCGACGGCGACCAGATCATGGCGCTGATCGGATCAAGCTGGGCGCGGCAGGGCCTGCTCAAAGGTGGCGGCGTGGTCGCGACGGTGATGTCGAACCTGGGGCTGGAGCGGCATTTGCAGGGCCAAGGGCTGACGCTGGAGCGCACCAAGGTCGGCGACCGCTATGTGCTCGAACGGATGAAGTCGGGCGGGTTTAACGTCGGCGGCGAGCAATCGGGGCATATGATATTGTCCGACCATGCGACGACCGGCGACGGGACGATTGCGGCGCTGCAGGTGCTCGCCGAGCTGATCCGTGCGGGGCGGCCCGCGAGCGAATTGCTCCACCAATTTGATCCGGTGCCGCAGCTGCTGAAGAATGTGCGCTTTGCCGGCGGCGCGCCGCTGGAGGATGCGGCGGTCAAGGCCGCGATTGCCGAGGGCGAAGCGGCACTGGCGGGCAAAGGCCGCCTGGTGATCCGCCCGTCAGGCACCGAACCGCTGATCCGCGTGATGGCCGAAGGCGATGATGCGGGCCAAGTAACCCAAGTGGTCGATATGATTTGTGATGCGGTGCGCACCGCGACTGCCACCTAAATTCCCGTCACCGTTTGTGCTGAGCTTGTCGAAGCACCGTCCTTTCTTTAACCACAGCGAAAGGACGGCCCTTCGACAAGCTCAGGGCAGGCGGTTTAGAAAGTTAGATATATGCTTGAAATGCGACCCGATTGCGAAAAATGCGGCGTGGATTTGCCCGCGCAGATGCACGGTGCCTTTATCTGTTCGTTCGAGTGCACATTCTGCGCCAATTGCGCCGACCGTCTTGACGAGATTTGCCCCAATTGCGGCGGCGACCTGCTCGACCGGCCGATCCGTGATGCCAAGCATCTGGAAAAGCATCCGGCCTCGACAGTGCGGCGCTACAAGCGCTGACCCTCGTGACCGCACGCATCCTGATCATCGCCGGGTCGGACAGCGGCGGCGGGGCGGGGATTCAGGCGGACATCAAGACGGTCACCATGCTGGGCGGGCATGCGATGACCGCGGTCACCGCGATCACAGCGCAGAATACCTTGGGGGTGCAGGCGGTGCATGCGGTGCCGACCGAGATGGTGCTGGCGCAGATCGACAGCGTGGTCAGCGATATCGGTGTCGATGCGGTGAAAATCGGCATGATCGGCAGCGCCGAGACGGCAGAGCGGGTGGCCGCGCGGTTGACCGCGCTGACCGTGCCGATTGTGTTTGATCCGGTGATGGTGGCGACGAGCGGATCGGTGCTGGCCGATGCGCGTACCATCGCAGCCTTTGGCAAGCTGATGGAAATTGCGGCGCTGGTGACGCCTAACTTGCCCGAACTTAATGCGCTGGGCGGCACCGCGCCGGTCCTGCGCCATGGTTGTCACCTGCTGGTCAAGGGCGGGCACGGCGACGGCGCGGTGGTGGTCGATACGCTGATTTCGCCTTCGGGCCAGCAGCGGCATTGGGAGGGCAAGCGTTTCGACACCAACGATACGCACGGCACCGGCTGCACGCTGGCCAGCGCCATTGCGACGGGGCTGGGGCAGGGGATGGCAATCGGCGACGCGGTCGAGCGCGCAATCAGCTTCACCCGCATCGCGATTATGGAGGCGCCGGGGCTGGGGCAGGGGCATGGCCCGCTGGGGCAGCAGCGCGTGACCGATTTCCTGCTGGACGATGAGGCATAGTAGGTGAGGCCCACGCCCTCAACCGTAGCGCTGAGCCTGTCGAAGCGCGCGTCGCGGCGGCACGCCCTTCGACAAGCTCAGGGCTACGGTGTTTTGATCAAGGCTCCGTTGTGATTATCGGCGTTGACGAGGCCGGGCGCGGGCCGCTGGCGGGGCCGGTGGTCGCGGCGGCGGTGCTGCTGTGCGATGGCGGGATCGCCGGGCTGGATGACAGCAAGAAACTGAGCGAGCGGCGGCGGGTAGCGCTGGAAGCCGAGATCAAGGCGCGGTGCCGCTGGGCAATCGGCGTGGCGAGCGCCGAAGAGATTGACCGCATCAACATCCTGCAGGCGACGATGCTGGCGATGACGCGCGCGGTGGATACGCTGGCGACCGAGCTGGCCGAACCGGCTGAAGTGCTGGTCGACGGCAACCGCCTGCCGCAATGGCGCTACCGCGCGCGCGCCATTGTCGGCGGCGATGCGATCGAGCCCTGTATTTCGGCGGCCAGCATCATCGCCAAACAGCACCGCGACCGGCTGATGGCGGAGGCCGATGCCGCGCACCCCGGCTATGGCTGGCGGTCGAACAAGGGCTATGGCTCGGCGCAGCATCTAGCCGCCTTGCGCGCGTTGGGGCCATCGCCGCTGCACCGGCGCAGCTTTGCCCCTGTCGCGCAGCATTTTTTGCCGCTGTGAGTCCTTCGCGCCACACCACCACCCCTTGAGTCCGCATGCGCGCGCGGACTCCACATGCTGTGGCGGACTCCATTCGTTCGCGCCGCGTTAACCATATTGTCAGGCCTGCGACCTAAGTCTTTGAGCTTGACGGCGGACTCCGCCGGACTCACACCTCGGCTAGCGGGCCCGTCCTGGCGCGCCGATGGACGGGGGAACGACGATGGGCGTGATGGAAAAGGTCGGCCACAAGACGGCGGCCAAAGCGGCGGCGTTGCCGCTCGACACCATCCTGCAGGGCGATTGCGTGGCGATGATGCGCAGCCTGCCCGCCGCGTCGGTCGACCTGATTTTCGCCGATCCGCCGTATAACCTGCAGCTTGGCGGCGACCTGCACCGCCCCGATGGCAGCACGGTCGATGCGGTGAATGACGAATGGGACAAGTTCGACAGCATCGCCGCCTATGACCGTTTCACCCACGCCTGGCTGGCCGAGGCGCGGCGCATTTTGAAGCCCGGCGGCAGCATCTGGGTGATCGGCAGCTATCACAACATCTTCCGCGTCGGCGCGGCGCTGCAGGATCAGGGCTATTGGATCCTGAACGACATCGTCTGGCGCAAGGCCAACCCCATGCCCAATTTCAAGGGCACGCGCTTTACCAACGCGCACGAGACGCTGATCTGGGCGAGCATGGGTGAGAAGGCGAAATACACCTTCAATTACCGCGCCATGAAGACGCTGAATGATGAACTCCAGATGCGGTCGGACTGGTTGATCCCGATTTGCGGCGGGCAGGAGCGGCTGAAAAAAGGGGGGCACAAGGTCCACCCGACGCAAAAGCCCGAGGCGCTGCTGTACCGCATATTGCTCGCTTGCTCGAACCCCGGCGATGTCGTGCTCGACCCCTTTTTCGGCACCGGGACGACCGGCGCGGTGGCGAAGCGGCTGGGGCGGCATTTCATCGGCATCGAGCGCGAGGATGATTATATCGCCGCCGCCGAGGAACGCATCGCGATGGCGCTGCCGCTCGATGAAAGCGCATTGAAGACGATGATGGCGCCGACGGCGGCGACGCGCGTGGCGTTTGGCATGCTGGTCGAGGCGGGACTGATCCCGGCGGGCGCGGTGCTGACCGACGCCAAGCGCCGCTGGCGCGCGACGGTGCGCATCGACGGATCGCTGGACCATGGCGGCGCGAGCGGATCGATCCACAAGGTTGGCGCGAGCGTGCAGGGCGCGCCGAGCTGTAACGGCTGGACCTTCTGGCATGTCGAAACCGCCGAGGGATTGCGCGTGATCGACGCGGTGCGGCAGGATTGGTTGCTGGCGAATGAGGCGTAACCGCAATTCGTCATTGCGAGCAAAGCGAAGCAATCCAGCGCTTGGGTAAACCGCTCTGGATTGCTTCGCTTCGCTCGCAATGACGGGTAAGGAAGCAATATGTTCACCCCCCTGACCAAATCCGACCTGAGCAGCGCTCCCGGCAGCGCGCGCCTCTATTGCCGCCCCACCTGTTTCGTTGATCGCCCGCACGAGCTGGACGAGGCGTGCCTGCGCCTTGCCGACACGATGGTCTGGTTCGCGGCGTGGCATGTCAGCCTGGTCGATGGGGCGAGCGTGCAATCGGCCATCGTGCCGGTGCCCGATCTGGCGGAGTGGATCGCCGCCATGCCGTCGGCGCTGGGCGATGCGGCGCAGCGGCAGGTGGCCGCGGTGCAGCGCCCGCGCGGCCCGCTGCAGCTGGGCGCGCGGACCATCCGGCTGAACGAGCCGCAGATCATGGGCATATTGAACGTCACGCCCGACAGTTTTTCGGACGGCGGCAAGCATGTCGATGGACCGGCCGCGATCGACGCGGGCTTTGCGATGGCCGCGGCGGGGGCGGCGATCGTCGATGTCGGCGGCGAAAGCACGCGCCCCGGCGCGCCGCTGGTGTGGGAAGGCGACGAGATCAAGCGCGTCGAACCCGTCGTCGCGGCGCTGGCCAAGGGCGGCGTCGCGGTGTCGATCGACACGCGCAAGGCCGCGGTGATGGAAGCCGCGCTGGCGGCGGGCGCGGGGCTGGTCAACGACATATCGGCGCTGCGCTATGACGAGCGCGCGCTGGAGGTGGTCGCCAAGGCGGGCTGCGCCGTGGTGCTGATGCACGCGCCATCGGCCAAAAGCGACCCGCACGAGGGCGGCGATTATGCCCACCCGCTGTTCGATGTGTACGACCTGCTGGCCGCGCGCGTGGCCGCGTGCACGGCGGCAGGGATCGATGCCGCGCGCATCATCGTCGACCCTGGCATCGGCTTTGGCAAGGGCGTGGCGGACAATCTGGCGCTGGTGGGCGGCCTGGCGCTGTTCCACACGCTGGGTTGCCCTGTGCTGTTCGGCGCGAGCCGCAAGCGGATGATCGGCGCGCTGGATGGCGAAGCCGCCGCCGACGCGCGGCTGGGCGGATCGATCGCGCTGCATTATCAGGCGGCGAGCCACGGCGCGCAGCTGCTGCGCGTCCACGACGTCCCCGAATCGCGCCAGGCGCTGCGCATGTGGCGCGGGCTGCGCGACGCCGCGCTGGTGGGGTAGGGGGGGCGCATCCCCCCGCCACGCGCGGAGGATTATCACCCCCCAAAGCGCGCCCCACCGACCCCGCAAAACCCGCGGATTCTTCAGAAAGTAGAAGCATCCCCCTATCCCCCCGGCCACCGCCCCCCGGCGGCGGGGTGCGCCCCCTTAAAGCAACAAAAGCCACGGCCACCCCACTCCCGACTGTATCTTTTGTCGCTTTAAGCGCGGACCGGCGCGCGGGGCGGAAGGCGGGGCGGCGCGGCGCAAGCGAACGGGCATTGGCAACAGGCTAAGCCGATCGGGCGGATGTAGGAAAGGGGAAAGTTTGGGGGGCGTGGGGCTGCGCGGCGGGATGGGGTTCACGCAGAGATCGCGGAGGTCCGCAGGGGACGCAGAGGGGGAGGCGTGTTCCGAGGACATGTCCGCCTGCCCTGAGCTTGTCGAAGGGTTGCGTGTCCCCGACCGGGGGTGCGGTCAGAGTTTGGGGGTTAGGCAGGGAGTCATCATAACCGCACCGCAACCCCGCCACAGCCCCACAGGAAATCAGTGTTCATTGCAGTTCAGAATTTACTTCAGCGAAAATCTCGCTCCGTGCTGAATACATCCAACGAAGCAGCAACATTCCTAATGCGCCAAAGGCTGTCAAAAGCATCACTTTAAGTTCGATCTCCATACGTTCCCATCTGGTGGGATTGATTCTACTGTTATTTCTCCAAACGGAATCGCCAAAACCAACAAGGTGAACTTTATTAGGGCCATCGTACTGGCCTCGAAGAGAGCCGGCGATCAAATAGGTACCTGAACTTCGGGCTTCTTGTTTCACCCCATCTATCCAAACGTCGCTCCCTGCTTCCGAAAACGAGATTATTCCAGTGTCACCGAGACTACCTTCGTATTCTTCGCTATCAGCCTTGGCCTCGACGTTCAGCCAGCCATTCGCGTTTTCAATTTTGAGCTGGGACTTGTCAGTCACAAATGACCCGTCCGCATTGCTTTCTGTCACATCGACCCAAAGAGTTGCTCCCAACGCTACGTCGGACAAAGAGAGGTCAAATTCATTTTCGTCTGAATTTACCGTTAGCCCGGGAGCCTCGCTGCATTCCGCGAAGGTCCCTTCCGCTAAGCTCCCGCTAGGTACAAGATTAACCGCCTTATTTACGCCATCAACGGTCAATGCGTAACGGACGGACCGGGATTGAGTGTCTGGTTTCCCCAAGCTCACCATCAGGCTTGAAAGCCCGAACGACAGATCATTACCGGAAATCTTGACTACGTCATCTTTAGTCAGAAATGTTGAAATATTTGGAATCGCAATTTTTCTATCCGTGCTTGTGTCAAGCCAATAAAATGAAAGTATCTTTGGAATTACTTCGATTGTAGATTCCTCTACCAGCCAAAGATTAGATATTCTAGAATTTTCGAGAGAAATATTAAAAGTCTTTACATTCGGGAAATGAAGGATAGTTCGGCGTGGCTTATTGACAACCTCCCTAACTTTAGAAAGATGCATACAGTTCCGCAAAACAGAGATATTCACATCATAAAGGCGCCCCCGCCTCTTTGGAGCAAGCGTCGCGACTAACCTACCCTCGGGATCTGTTAAGTTAATGCTGGCTGCAGGGGTTCCACTAGGAAAAAACGTGAAATTGCGCAGTGAACTTTCGTCTAGGCCATACTTCTCTAAGCGCGACGCTCCTCCGGCACGAAAAAATCCGGAATTTGGCGCATTCAAATGAGCTTCAACACGCACAAGAGTCGGTTGAAAAAATAGCGTCAGGCCATAATAGACAAATGTAGACGTTAGTATCGCAAAAAATACGCAAATTATCGAAAAAAATTCTCTACGATATTTGAAAGATCGTTCTGTTAGAAATCTATATACGTAAAACAGAACGAAATAAACGATAAAAATCAGCACTCCGCCACAGATATTGAAAAATAAATTTACAGTTAAGGAAAATTCAAATTCTGTGGACTGTAATATGTACAATGTTAAATCGTATATCATCCAAACAACGAACGTCAATATGCCTGCGTAGAGTGATATATTTAGAATTTTTCTAGAAAATAGCACAGGGCTAGAAATAGCCAGAGACATGACTAAAATATAAGGATCCAATATTGTGGCATACCATTGGCCTAAATTTGGGAACTGGACTATGCCATGCCCGTATGCTGCATCATAAATCGAAGGTGCTTTGTTGTTGACAGCACTCTCAATTACCAGCTGTACGTATGGTCCTAGTGATATGGCTATGTTTGTTAATATCCAGACGGGCAAGAAAAAGAACGCTATCTCTTGCCAAGTAAGTCTAACAAGTTTGCTTGTAACGTATTGAACGCTACGATTGACGCTGGCGGGCGTCCTTGCAATCGCCCGTCTGAAGGCGGTACTGCGATCTCGGAAAAAATTACGGATTGAGCCCATCATACGGCAATTATGTTAGCTGGCTCAAATGCTAAAGTCGATCTGATACGCAACTTCGCAGCAGCTGATGTGCTGAGGTGAAAACCTAGTTTTGGTGGGCCATTGCCTCTAGATTAACTAGGTTCTGTGCTTGCGCGATGAAAATATAGGTTGCCGTGGGTCGCACCCCCCCCCATCACCCCAACTTAACCGCCTCGCTAAACGGCACATCCTTGTCGGGCCGCACGTCGCCCGGCAGGCCCAGCACGCGCTCGGCGATGATGTTGCGCAGAATCTCGTCGGTGCCGCCGGCGATGCGCAGGCCGGCGGCGCCGATGTAGCTGCCCTGAAAGCGCGTCATGTGGGGCAGGGCGGGGGCGTCGGGGCCCGTCATCGCGCCCGCGCTGTCGGCCAGGTCGGTGGCGAAGGCGCCCATTTCCTGCATCGTTTTGGCGACGACGACCTTGCTGATGCTGCTTTCGGGGCCGGGGGTGCGGCCGCTCGATAGCGCGCTGATCGTGCGCATGCGCGTCAGCGCGATGCCGCGGTCGGCGATATAGGCGTCGGCGATTTTCTGGCGGACGTGGCTTTGTTCGAGCGCGCTGCCGCCTTCGTCGGTGGCAATCGCGCGTGCGAGCTCGATCATTTCCTGCACGCCGGGCGCGCTCGCGGGTTTGCCGCCGACGGCCAGGCGTTCGTGCATCAGCGTGGTCAGCGATACCTTCCACCCTTCGCCCACGCCGCCGAGGCGGTGGGTGTCGGCGATGCGCACGTCGGTGAAGAACACCTCGTTAAATTCGCTGCCCCCCGACATTTGCTTGATGGGGCGCACGTCGACGCCGGGCGCGCGCATGTCGACGATGAACATGGTCAGCCCCTTATGCTTGGGGACCGACGGATCGGTGCGGGTTACGATGATGCCATAGTCGGACAGGTGCGCACCGCTGGTCCACACCTTTTGCCCGTTGATGATCCAGTCGTCGCCATCGCGCTCCGCCCGGGTGCGGATGGCGGCAAGGTCGGACCCCGCGCTGGGTTCGCTGAACAGCTGGCACCACACTTCGTCGCCCTTCATCGCAGCGGGCACATAGCGCGCGGCGATGTCGGGGCTGAGCGCGTGGGTGAAGACGGTGGGGATGCACATGCCGAGGCCGATGGCGTAGAGGCCGGTGGGCGCGCCGACCTTTGCCTCTTCCTGATTGAAGATGATCTGCTGCATCGCGGTGCCGCCCTGGCCGCCGACGGCTTTGGGCCAGGTGATGCCGACATAGCCCGCGGCATATTTGCGCGCCTGCCACGCCTTGGCGGCGGCGATGGATTCGGCGCGGCTGGAATAATCCTCCGCCCGCAGCGCGTCGGCATTGGCGGCCAGCCATTCGCGCACCTGCGCGCGGTAGGCGGCTTCGGCGGGGGTGTCGTTGAAATCCATGTTGGGTGCCTCTCTCCAATCAGTTCGTCATTGCGAGCGCAGCGAAGCAATCCAGAGCGGTGCGGAGCCGCCCCTGGATTGCTTCGTCGCTGCGCTCCTCGCAATGACGATGCATCTTACGCTGCCATCGCCGAATTGCGCTGTTCGAGCGCGCGGACGAGGCGGTCGGCCCAGAGCGCCTTGCCGCCCAAGGCCAGCGTGAGCGTGCGCGCGCGGCGATAGAAAAATTGGCAGTCGCTTTCCCAGGTGAAGCCGATGCCGCCGTGCAGCTGGACATTTTCTTCCGCCGCAAACTGATAGGCATCGATCGCGGCGAGGCGCGCGCCCGCGGCGGCCTGCGCCAGTTCGGGGGCATCGGTGCTGAGCGCCCAGGCGCCATAATAGGCGTGGCTGCGCGCCAGCTGGTTCTTGATGTACATGTCGGCAAGGCGGTGCTTGACCGCCTGATAGCCCGCGATCTTGCGGCCAAAGGCGACGCGCTGCTGCGTGTAGCCCAATGCCATTTCCATCGCCGCGTCGGCCCCGCCCAGCCCTTCGAAAGCGAGGAGGATGGCGGCGCTGTGCTGGAAGGCTTCGGCGGCGGTGCCGCCGCCCGCCATGGGGGCGGCATGGCCGGTGAGGGTCACGCGCGAGGCTCGGCGGACAAGGTCGACGGTTTCGACGGGTTCGACCTTGCACTGCGCGGTTTCAATGAGGTGCAGGCCATTGGGCGCGGTGAAGATGATGAAATCGGCGGCCGCGGCGTCGTGGACGGGGGCCAGCGTGTCGCCGGTGACGGGCTTGGCGGACAGGGCGACGGTGCCAATCGCGCTGCCCTCGGCAAGTTTGGGCAGCCAGCGCGCTTGCTGCTCGGGCGTGCCGGCGATGAGCAGCGCCTCGGTCGCAAGCAGGACCGAGCTGGTGAAGGGCACCGGCGCGAGCGCGCGGCCAACTTCTTCGGCGAGCACGCACAGGTCGAGGATGGAGAGGCCAAGGCCGCCGTGCTCTTCCGGAATGCGCAGCGCGGGCCAGCCGAGCGCGACAATTTCGGCCCACAGCGCGGCGTCGTGGCTGGCGCCCGATTCCATGACGGCGCGCGCCTTGGCCTTGTCGGCGCGTTCGGCCAGGAATTTGCGCGCCTGGTCGCGCAGCGCTTCGGCTTCGTCCGAAAATTGGAAATTCATGGCGTCGTCTCTCCCTTTACGTGAACGTAAGGGGAAGGCGCGCGCAGTCAATGGGGTTGTGGGGTCAGCCCGCCAGCGCTGGATTAATAGCCGTGCTGGCCCTCGGGGTAGGTGGCGACGGAGTCGCCTTCGCCGGGGGCGGTCGTTGGGCGATACGACTCGCTCATCTCGAGGCGCCGGCGCAGGCTTTCGGGCGGGGCCGGGCGCGGCGGCGGCGGGCCGGAGGTGAAGGTTCCGAAGGGCGGTGGGTCGTCACGCTTTGCTATGACCTCTTCGATGCAGGGCTGCGCGAGGCTTTGGTGAACGGCAAGCGTATATTCGGCGTCATCGTTCGCGCGCTTCCACTTTGTCGCGGCGCGCAAGGCACAGCCGCACATCTCGACCGCTTCCATGCGGGTGAAGCCATTGTCATCGGCGATCGCGATGCATTGGCGGCGCGCCTCGCTCTGGGCGCTGGGCGGGCTTTCGCGCCACTCGCTATATGCCTCGTTAAGTCCGCCCATCGCCACGGCCGGAACGATGATCATCCAAAGTCGCATGCGCCGCCTCCCTGTGTCGTGGGGGGAGCGTAAGGCGATGAATTTAATGCCCGGTTAGCATCGGGGCGAGATATTCGCCGGTGAAACTGCCCTTGGTTTTCGCCACCACCTCTGGCGTGCCTTCCGCCACAATCCGCCCGCCTTTGACGCCGCCTTCGGGGCCCATGTCGATGATCCAGTCGGCGGTTTTGATAACGTCGAGGTTGTGCTCGATCACGACCACGCTGTTGCCCTGGTCGACGAGGGCGTGGAGCACCTCGAGCAGCTTGCGGACATCTTCGAAATGCAGCCCCGTCGTGGGCTCGTCGAGGATGTAGAGCGTCTTGCCGGTTGAACGGCGCGAGAGTTCCTTGGCGAGTTTGACGCGCTGCGCCTCGCCCCCCGACAGGGTGGTGGCCTGCTGGCCGACCTTGATGTAGCCAAGGCCGACTTCGCACAGCATCGCCATCTTGTCGCGGATCGCGGGGACGGCCTTGAAGAAGTCGTTGGCATCCTCGACCGTCATGTCGAGCACGTCGGCGATGCTCATCCCCTTGAACTTCACCTCGAGCGTTTCGCGGTTGTAGCGTTTGCCGTGGCACGTCTCGCACGTCACATAGACGTCGGGCAGGAAGTGCATCTCGATTTTGATGAGGCCATCGCCGGCGCAGGTTTCGCAGCGCCCGCCCTTGACGTTGAAGCTGAACCGCCCGGGCTTGTAGCCGCGCGCCTGCGCCTCGGGCAGCCCGGCGAACCAGTCGCGGATGGTGGTAAAGGCGCCGGTGTAGGTCGCAGGGTTCGAACGCGGGGTGCGGCCGATGGGCGACTGGTCGATGTCGATAATCTTGTCGCAATATTCGAGCCCGGTCAGGCTGTCGTGCGCGCCCGCGACGACGCGCGCGCCATTCAATGTGCGTGCGGCCGCGGCATAGAGCGTGTCGATGACCAGACTGGATTTCCCGCTGCCGCTAAGGCCGGTGACGCAGGTGAAGGTGCCCAATGGAATGCGCGCGGTGACATCGAGCAGATTGTTCGCGCGTGCGCCCTTCAGCACCAGATCGAGCCCATTGCCGGGGCGACGACGCTTCGGCACGTCGATGCGCCGCGTGCCGTTGAGATAGTCGGCGGTCAGGCTCTTCTTGCTTTTCAGCACCGTTTTGAGCGGACCTTCAGCGACGATTTCGCCGCCGTGCACGCCCGCGCCGGGGCCCATGTCGACGATATGGTCGGCGCTGCGGATCGCATCCTCGTCATGCTCGACGACGATCACGGTGTTGCCGAGGTCGCGCAAGCGGCGCAGCGTGGCGAGCAGCCGGTCGTTATCGCGCTGGTGCAGCCCGATGCTGGGCTCGTCGAGCACGTAGAGGACGCCTGACAGGCCGCTGCCAATCTGGCTAGCGAGGCGGATGCGCTGGCTCTCGCCGCCGCTGAGCGTCCCGCTGGTGCGGTTGAGGTTGAGATAATCGAGCCCGACATTGTTGAGGAAGCCCAGCCGCTCGTTGATTTCCTTGAGGATGGCTTTGGCGATCTGGCGCTGCGTGTCGGTCAGCTTGTCCTCGAGGCCAGAGAACCACGCCAGCGCATCGCCGACGCTGCGCTGCGCCGCCATGCTGATATGTTCGCCCGCGATCTTGACCGCGAGCGGTTCGGGACGCAGCCGCGCGCCGTGGCAAGTTTCGCACGGCTGCGCGGTCTGGAACTTGCCCAGTTCCTCGCGCATCCACGCGCTTTCGGTTTGCAGCATGCGGCGGTTCAAATTGCCGATGACGCCCTCGAACGGCTTTTTGGTGGTGAAGGTGCGGCGGCCATCGATGAAGGTCAGCTCGACCGGCACGCCGCCGCTGCCGTAAAGAATGACCAGCTGCTGCTCGCCGCTGAGTTTGCTCCACGGCGCGTCGAGGCTGAACCCGTACGCTTTGGCGAGGCTGGCGAGCACCTGCATATAATAGGGGCTGGGCGGGTTCGATTTGGCCCAGGGCACGACCGCGCCTTGTTTGATCGACAGCGCATGGTTCGGGACGACCAGCTCGGGATCAAACTCCAGCCGCTCGCCAAGACCATCGCATGCCGGGCAGGCGCCCTGCGGGGCGTTGAAGCTGAACAGCCGCGGCTCAATCTCGGCGATGGTGAATCCCGAGACGGGGCAGGCGAATTTCTCGCTGAAGACGATACGGTTAGGGGGCAGGCCTGCGCCCTTCATTGCGCCCCCCGCGGCGTCCTCTTCCTCCCGGCCGGGGACATTGCCATCTGCTAAATCCACATAGGCCAACCCGTCGGCCAGCTTCAGTGCGGTTTCGAAGCTGTCGGCGAGGCGCGTTTCGAGGCCTTCGCGCACGGCGATGCGATCAACCACCACTTCGATGTCGTGTTTGTATTTTTTGTCGAGCACCGGCGCGTCGGCAATGTCATAAAATTCGCCGTTGACGCGAACACGGGTGAAGCCGTCCTTTTGCCACTGCGCCAGTTCTTTCCGGTATTCACCCTTGCGCCCGCGCACGACGGGGGCCAGCAGATAGGCGCGCGTGCCTTCGGGCAGCGCCATGACGCGGTCGACCATCTGGCTGACATTTTGCGCGGTGATCGGCAGCCCGGTGGCGGGCGAATAGGGCACGCCGACGCGCGCCCATAAGAGGCGCATATAGTCATAGATTTCGGTGACGGTGGCGACGGTCGAACGCGGATTGCGGCTGGTGGTTTTCTGCTCGATGGAAATGGCAGGCGACAGGCCGTCGATATGTTCGACATCCGGCTTTTGCATCATTTCCAGAAACTGGCGCGCATAGGCCGATAGCGACTCCACATAGCGCCGCTGCCCCTCGGCATAGATGGTGTCGAAAGCGAGGCTTGATTTGCCGCTGCCTGACAGCCCCGTAATCACGATCAGGCTGTCGCGCGGCAGATCGACATCGACGCCCTTGAGGTTGTGTTCGCGCGCGCCGCGCACTTTGATGTGGGTCAGCATATGGAAAACCTATGCTGGCGGATGCGGGTGAGACTCATAGGAGTGGATGTTCCAGATTTGTTCGCCCGATGCAATATGGTGCGGACGAGATAGATTGCACCCAGCAAGTGGCGTGGGCCGCGACAGAGTCAAGCTGCAAGCGAACATGGCCCTTTGTTTCACCCTCATTTCATCGCTTTGGCCGTTGGTCGATTTGCATCCGTCGTCCGTCCCCCCATCGACACGTAAACAGATGTAATCGAAGCCGTGTCGCACCACGGTAATACAGTTCGTAGAAGGGGGCTGCGGGGTTCGGAGGCGGTGGTGCTTCCCCGGTCTCTTCGCCTTCGGCTCCGCGCCCCATTTCGCAGCATGGCCGCTGCCCCAGACCCAGAACGGGCGGGACTGCGGCCTATAGGAAAAGAAAGCTCTCCCCCCCATGACACGTAAACTGACCCTTTTCGCCGCCATATGTGCCACCACTGTTGCCAGCGCCGCACCGGTGCTGGCGCAGAACACAGGGCCCTATGAACCCACCAGCCGCATCGTGCGCTATGACGACCTTGACCTCAACAACGAGCGTGGACGCGAGCGGCTTGAAACCCGCCTGCGTATGGCCGCCAATTCGGCCTGCGGTTTCAGGAGCGCCACGTCGCTGGCCGACCGCGCGCGCGCCAACGAATGCCGCAAGGCTGCCATCGAGCGCGTCGAGCCGAAGGTCGCCGACGCGGTGCGCAAGGCCGCGCAGCGCTACGCGCGCGCGGATTGAGGCAGAAGTAAAGCTCGTCATTGCGAGCCAAAGGTGAAGCAATCCAGGGCAGCGACAAGCCGCACTGGATTGCTTTGCTTCGTTTGCAAGGACGTGACGTTCGTCGCCAACTTTTCGTCATCCTGAACTTGTTTCAGGATAACGGACAGAGAGTGGCTTGTTGTCCTGAAACAAGTTCAGGACGACGATAGCGTTTAGGACGACGATGGCTAGGTGCCCTGTCGTCTCACCCTTGCTGCATGATCGCCTTGACGTCGTGCAGATAGGTGCGGCCGATGCGGTGCTGACCGGCTTCGCCCAGATCGATGCTCCACGCGCCATCGCCATGATGCTTGAGCGCGCGGACGCGATCGCGCCGCACCATTTTTGACCGGTGGATCCGCAGGAAGGCAGCGGGGTCGAGCCGCACTTCCAGTTCCTTGATGGTCTGGTGGATCAGCCAGCTGCGCGGGCCGACGTGCAGGCGCATATAGTCGCGCTCGGCCTCGATCCAGTCGACCGTATCGGCGTCGATCCGCAGCATTTCGCCGCGATGCTGGACCCAGAATTCATTGATCCAGTTGCCGCGCCGCTGCGCCGGATCGCCCTGCCGCAGTTCGCGCACGCGCGCGATGGCGCGGGCAAGGCGGTCTGGTGACACCGGTTTGAGCAGATAATCGACCGCGGCAACATCGAACGCGGCGACCGCAAATTTATCGAAGGCGGTCACGAAAACGACGGCAGGCGGGGTGTCGAGCTTGTCGAGCGCAGCAGCCACACCCAGACCATCGAGCCCGGGCATGGCGATGTCGCACAGCAACAGATCGGGGGCGAGCGCTTCGACCATGCGCAGCGCCGATGCGCCGTCGCTGGCGGTCCCGACGAGCAGCACGCCTTCCTGCTGGCCCGCGAGTATTTGCAGCCGTTCAATGGCGAGCGGTTCGTCGTCGACGATCAGCGTGCGGAGCGTGCGGTCCATCAGGAAAAGGCCTCATCGCCCAGCGGCAGCCACAGGGTGACGGTGAAACCGCCCGCCTCGTTCGGCCCCCATTCGCACCCGGCGCGCGCACCGTAACGCGTCATCAGCCGGTCGCGGACATTGTTCAGACCCAGGCCGGTGCCGGGAGCGGGAACGGGCGCATCAGGGTCGATATCGTTGCTGACCGAGACCACCAGCTGGCCATATTCGGCCGACGCATCGAGGCGGATGCCGATCGGCTTACGTGCCGGGCCGACGCCATATTTGATGGCATTTTCGATGATCGGTTGCAGGATCAGCACCGGCACGAGCGCATTTTCCAGCGTGGCGGGGACATTTTCATCGACGTGCAGCCGATCGGGGAAGCGGGCTTGTTCGATGTTGAGATAGAGCCGCTGCAGCGCGATTTCATCGGCCAGTGTGACCAGGGTTTCGGGGTCGGCCGCCAAATTGCTGCGCAGGAAAGACGACAGGTTGATGATCATCGCTTCGGCATCGGCCTTGCGCCCGGCGAGCACCAGCGAGGACAGGCTGTTGAGCGTGTTGAACAGGAAATGCGGGTTGACCTGATAATGGAGCGCCCGCAGCTGCGCGGTCTTGGCCTCTAGCCGATAGGTGTTTGCCTGACTTTCCACCGCGCGCATTTCATTGGCATAGCCCAATGCAACATAGAGCGCGGCCCAGACGGCGAAGAAGAAATACCATCTTATGCTGCTGTCGAGCACCAACACCGTCTGCCAGGCAGCGGGGTATTTGTCCTGCACTTCGGCGATGATCTTCACGCTCTCGTCGGTGGGGAACCAGACGAAAAAGGCATAAAGATTGATGATCGCGTAAAGGATGGTCAGCGGTACCGCTGCGCCGAACGCGACGCCGAGCCGCGCGCCGAACGAACGCGGCTGGACGCGGATGAGCAGCAGATAAAGCAGCAATGTGCACAGCGCGCCAAAAACGACGACAATGGCGCGGCGCCCCATCAGCCCGACCTGTTCGGGTGCGCCCGCGAGTGCGGCAAGGCCGGTGGTAATCAGGAAATAAATCGCCCACATGGCGATGATCGACCCCACCGCCACGCGCCAATCGACGCGCGCATCCGCCGCAGCCCATTCGGGCGGCGCAGCGAGCAAGCGCGCGCGCTGGTCAGCAACGAAACGGGCAGGCGAGGTGGGTTTGTTCACGACGCCTGCATAGCAAGGTGACGCGGGCTTTGCAGCCCCCGTGCGGATTTTGGTCGAACGGGCGGGCGGGTTGGTCGAAGCCTACGCTCAACCCAACCGCGCCAGCGCCGCACCCAACCGTTCAGCCTCGGCGGCCTTGGCGGCGTGGTCGGCGCGGGCCTTTTCGACCGCTTCGGGCTTGGCGCGCTCGGTGAAGGCGGGGTTGGCGAGGCGCGCGGCGAGGGCGTCGCGCTCCTTCGCGGCGGCCTCGAGCGATTTGGCAAGGCGCGCCTTTTCCGCCGCAATGTCGATGATGCCTTCGAGCGGGATGACGATGGTCTCACCGTCAATCACCAGCTGCGCCGATGCCCCCGCCGGGGCCGGATCGGTGCTGACCGAAGAGAGGCGGGCCACACGTTCAAGCGCGGGAGCCATGGCGGCGGCGCGTGGCGCAAGGCTGGCGGGAATATGCGCCGCGAGGCGTGCACCGGGGGCGATGCCCAGTTCAGCCTTGGCCGCGCGCAGCTCGCTGACCAGCTTGATCAGCCATTCGATTTCGGCCTTGGCGGCGGCATCGACGCCTGCGCCCGGTTCGGGCCATTTCGCGGTGATCAGCGGATAGTTGGCGCGATCACCCAGCTGGCCCCACAATTCTTCGGTAACGAACGGCATGAAGGGGTGGAGCATGACCAAAATCTGGTCGAGCACCCAGCCGGCGACAGCCCTGGTTTCGTCATCGATCTGGCCTTTGATCAGCTCCAGATACCAGTCGCAGAAGCGGTCCCAGGTGAAGCTGTAGATTGCATTCCCCGCCTCATCGAAGCGGAAGGCGGCGAGCGCGGCGTCGACGGCGGCGACGGTTTCGGCGACTTCGCCGATGATCCAGCGGTTGACCGCCAGCGTCGCGGGCGGCGCGGCGATGGTGGTGCTGGCGCCAATGCCATTGGCCTCGCAAAAGCGCGCGGCGTTCCATAGCTTGGTCGCGAAATTGCGGTAACCGGCGAGGCGCGCGTCATCCATCTTGATGTCGCGCCCCTGGCTTTCCATCGCGGCCATGAAGAAACGCAGCGCGTCGGCGCCGTACTGGTCGATCAGGCCCAGCGGATCGACCACATTGCCCTTGGATTTGGACATTTTCTGCCCGTCGGGCGCGCGGACGAGGCCGTGGAGGTACAGCGTCCGCCACGGCACTTCTTTCATGAAGTGCAACCCCTGCATCGCCATGCGCGCATCCCAGAAAAAGAGGATGTCGAAGCCGGAAATGAGGACGTCGTTGGGGTAATGGCGCGATATTGTGTCTGTCTGCTCCGGCCATCCCAGCGTCGCGAAGGGCCACAGCGCCGAGGAGAACCAGGTGTCGAGGACGTCGGGATCGCGCGTCAGCGTGACGCCGTCGCCCGCCAGCGCCTGCGCCGCTTCTTCATTCTCGGCGACATAGCACCCACCGTCATCGCCATACCATGCGGGGATTTGATGGCCCCACCACAGCTGCCGCGACACGCACCAAGGCTGGATATTCTCCAGCCAGTTGAACCAGGTTTTTTCCCACGTCTTGGGGACGATATTGATGTCGCCGTCGCGGACGGCCTTGATCGCGGGCTGGGCGAGCGTGGCGGCGTCGACATACCATTGGTCGGTCAGCCAGGGTTCGATCACCACACCGCCGCGGTCACCGAAAGGGGTGGGGATGGTGCGCGGTTCGGCGTCGTGTTCGACGACGTCCCCATTCTTGTCAGCCACGATGTGCGGGACGAGCAGGCCGAGCGCCTTCAACCGTGCGACAACATCCTTGCGCGCGTCGAAACGCTCCATGCCGATCAGGTCGGCGGGGATGAGGCCGTCTGCCGTCTGCACGACCCGCGCTTCGGCGTCGAACATGTTGAGCATGTCGGCGGGTTTGATGCCCGCGCGCTTGCCGACCTCGAAGTCGTTGAAATCATGGCCCGGCGTGATCTTGACGGCGCCGCTGCCCAGTTCGGGGTCGGCATGCTCGTCGGCGACGATGGGCACTCGGCGGCCGGTCAGCGGCAGTTCGACATATTTGCCGATGACACTCTTATAGCGCGGATCGTCGGGGTGCACCGCGACCGCCATGTCGGCGAGCATCGTTTCGGGGCGCGTGGTGGCGACGACAATATGGTCGCTGCCATCATCGAGCTTTACCCCATCGGCGAGCGGATAGCGGAAGCGCCAGAAATGGCCCGGTACGTCGTGTGTTTCGACCTCAAGGTCCGAAATCGCGGTCTTGAGCTTGGGGTCCCAGTTGACGAGACGCTTGTCGCGGTAGAGCAGGCCCTGATTATAGAGGCCGACAAACACTTTGGCGACGGCGCGGTTCATGCCGTCGTCCATCGTGAAGCGTTCGTTGGCCCAGTCCATCGAACAGCCGAGCCGCCGCAGCTGGCCGGTAATCGCGCCGCCGCTTTCGGCCTTCCATTCCCAGACCTTTTGAACAAATTCGTCGCGGGTGAAATCGGTGCGCTTTTGCTGGCGTTCGGCCATTTGCCGTTCGACCACCATCTGCGTCGCGATGCCGGCATGGTCCATGCCGACGACCCACAAGGCATCCTTGCCGCGCAGCCGTTCGTAGCGGATCAGCACATCCTGAAGCGTGTTGTCGAGCGCATGGCCGATGTGGAGCGCGCCCGTCACATTGGGCGGCGGGTTGACGATGGTATAGGGGACTGCATCGGGGCGGTGCGGGCGGAACAAGCCGTTCGCCTCCCAATGCTGCGCCCATTTCGCCTCGATTGCGGCGGGTTCGAAGGTTTTTTCCAGTGCCATGACGCGCTGGCCTTAGCCGCCGATGGTGCGGTGCGGCAAGGGGGCGCTATTTTTCCAAATGCCGTCCCACGAAATCGAACACGGTGCGGTACCATTGGACGCTGTTCTGCCCCTTCAAAATCCAGTGGTTTTCGTCGGGAAAGACGAGCAGTTCGGCGGGCACGCCGCGGCGCTGCGCCGCGGTCCAGCCTGCGATGCTTTGCGTGTAAGGGACGCGGTAGTCCTTTTCGCCGTGGATGAAGAGCGTGGGGGTTCGCCAGTCAGCCACATGGTTTACCGGGTTCCATTTTTCGGGGTCGGGGCGGCTGTACCACGGTCCGCCATGGTCCCATTCGTCGAACCATAGCTCTTCGGTTTCATAGGCCATGGCGCGCAGGTCGAAGATACCGGCGTGGTTGACCAGGCATTTGAAGCCGCCCGGCCACTGGCCCGCGATCCAGTTCATCATATAGCCGCCGTAAGAGCCGCCGAGCGCGCAGGCGTTGGCGGGATCGACCGCCGGATTGGTGTTGGCGGCGGCGGCCATCCCAAGCTGCAGGTCGGTGAGCGGCTTGCCGCCCCAGTCGCGGTTGATGCTGTCGGTAAAGGCTTGGCCGTACCCGCTCGACCCGTGGAAATCGATGGTGACGACGGCATATTGGCCGTTCGCGAACAGACGCGGGTTCCAGCGCGTGGACCAGCTGTTGAAGAAACTGCTCTGCGGCCCGCCATGGACGAGGAGCAGGGTAGGCAATTTGCCCTTCGCCCCCATCGGCGTGATGATTTGCCCGCGCACCAAATCGCCATTTGCGCCGGCAAAGCCGAACTGTTCATATTGCACCGGCGCGAGCGCGGCGAGGCGATCTGCGTTGCTGTTCGACAGGTTGCGCGCCTGCCCCTTGGCATCGCGCAGGATGACGTCGGTCGGCCCGGCGATGCTGTTGAGCAGATGCACCATGCCGCCCTTCGCGAGCGGCACGACGTCGAACACATTGCCGCGTTCGGTGATGCGGTCGACCTTGCCGCTGCGGATGTCGACACGGAAGGCGGGATGTTCGAGCAGATCCTGTGCGGTGACGATGATGCTCTTGCTATCGGGCGACCAAGCGATCAAGCCGACCGAGCGGTCCCAATTTTGCGTGAGCCGGCGCACTGCGCCGCTTTTCAGGTCGCGCAGCATCAACACCTGCCGGTCGGCCTCATAGCCCGGCCGCGCCATCGCGGCATAGGCAAGCCATTTGCCATCGGGCGAGGCGGCGGGAAGGGTGTCGGTGGCGGCATTGGCGGCGGTCAGATTGACGGGCGGGGCGCTGCCGTCGGCCGGGGCCTGATAAATGTCGAGGTTGGTTGACCGCGGTTCATTCCTGTCAGCAAGGCGCAGCGTGAAGAAGACCGATTTGCTGTCGGCGCTCCAGCTGAGTTCGCCGCCGTCACCGAAGGGTTTGGACGGCGTGTCGCCGACAAGGGTGCCGGATACGGCGCGCGGGTTGGCAGCCTTGCCGTCGATCAGATCAAAGACGAAAGCGCGGCTGTAGCGGCCCGGCGTTTCCCAGGCGTCCCAGTGGCGGACAAAGCCGACGCCGTCCTTGTAATGACGTCCGGTTGCCGCAGGGATACCCGTTGCTGCTGTCGCTGGACAACCCAATGTCGAACAATCGACAGGCGCATCGCCCCAGACCAGTAGCTTTTTGCCATCTGGGGATATTTTGAAACCGGCCACGTCAGCTTGAGTGCTGGTAATTTGCTCCGGTTTGCCCGCCGCTGCTGGCCCGGCGCTGCGCCACACCTGTGTCAGGCCCGACGTGTTGGACAGGAAATAGAGGCCGCCATCGGGGCCAAAGGCCGGCGCGCTTTCATTTTTGCCGGGCGTGTCGACAATCTGGATGGGCCGGGGTTCGGCGTCGCCGGTGGCCGCCATCCACAAGCCGGTGCTGCGGGCATAGGTGGCGGGGTCGGTCGCGGTCTGTTGCCACACCACGACTGCGCCATCGGGCGACACGGTGGGGGCGGCGACACGGTCGAAGGTCGCCAGATCCTCGGGCGACAATGGGCGCTGGTTTTGCGCCATGGCAGGGGCAGCTAAGGCAAAGGGGGCGGCGGTGAGCGCAAGGGCGCGGATGAAGTGCTGGATCATGCCGCAGGTGTAGCGGCGGGCGGTAGGAGAGGGAAGGGGGTGAACATCATCGTTCGTCGTCCTGGACTTGTTTCAGGACAACGGGGGTACGGTGGCTTGTTGTCCTGAAACAAGTTCAGGACGACTATGGTTTTGGTGAATTTACAATTCCCCGTCGGCATCCAGCGCATAGCCCGCCGAGCGCACCGTGCGGATGATGTCGGCGTGGCCGTGCGCGTTGATCGCTTTGCGCAGCCGGCGGATATGGACGTCGACGGTGCGCAATTCGATATCGCTATCCTGTCCCCACACGCTGTCGAGCAGTTGCCCGCGCGAAAAGACGCGGCCGGGATGTTCCATGAAATGCCTGAGCAGGCGAAATTCGGTGGGGCCGATGGCGAGCGTCGTGCCGCCGCGCTTGACCTTGTGCGCCACCGCGTCGAGCTCGATGTCCGAATAGGCGAGGATTTCGCCCGCCAGCGCCGGGCGCAGACGGCGCAGCACCGCCGCCACGCGCGCCACCAGTTCGCGCGGGCTGAACGGCTTGGTGACATAATCGTCGGCACCGGTTTCGAGGCCGCGAATGCGGTCTTCTTCCTCGCCGCGCGCAGTGAGCATGATGATGGGCACGTTCGCGGTGCGTGCGTTGCGGCGCAGGCGGCGGCACACTTCAATGCCCGACAGACTTTCGACCATCCAGTCGAGCAGGACGATGTCGGGTACGCGCTCGGCCGCCAGCACCAGCGCCTGTTCGCCGTCGGGCGTATGGCGCACAGCATAACCTTCTTTGGCGAAATGCCAGACGATGAGTTCGGCAATGGCCTCGTCATCTTCGACGAGCAACAAGTCAGGCTGTGGCATTTGTTACCCCTCAAGCAACGGGATCGTCGCCCTTTTCGCGGTCTTCCAAGCGGTTTCCTGTGACAACATAATGAACCATTTCCGCAATATTTGTGGCATGGTCCCCGATGCGTTCGAGGTTCTTGGCAACGAACAGCAAATGCGCCGATTCGGAGATAGCGCGCGGATTTTCCATCATGAAAGTCACCAGCGCGCGGAAGATGCTGTTGTAGAAATCGTCGACCGGCTTGTCGCGCACTGTCACATTCCGGGCGAGTTCGGCGTCGCGCCGGGCGAAGCTGTCGAGCGAGTCCCGGACCAGGCCAGCAACCAGTTCGGACATCGACATGAGCAGCGGAATTGCCTCGATCGAGCGGCTTTCGTTCAGCTGCGCGACGCGCTTGGCGATATTCTTGCTATAATCGCCGATGCGTTCGACAACCGACACGATTTTCAGCGACGCGATGAGTTCGCGCAGGTCGTCGGCCATGGGTGCACGCAGGGCAATCACTTCGACAGCCAACCGCTCTACTTCGGCCTCCAGCGCGTCGATGCGCGCGTCGTCGCGGATCACCTCGCTCGCAAGCTGAAGGTCGCCGGTGTTGAGCGCCGTCATAGCGCGGGTCAGCGCCTGTTCGGCCCGCCCGCCCATTTCGCTGATCAGCCCGCGCAGGCGATTGATGTCATCGTCAAACGCCTTGACCGTATGTTCGCCGCCGATACCCATGTCTTTTTGTCCTTGTACGCCGGTCAGCCGTAGCGGCCGGTGATATAATCCTTGGTCCGTTCATTCTTCGGATTGGTGAAGATGTCGGTCGTCTTGCCATATTCGATCAGGCTGCCGAGATGGAAAAAGGCGGTGCGCTGTGACACGCGGGCGGCCTGTTGCATGTTATGCGTGACGATAACGATGGCGTAGTTGCCGCGCAGTTCGTGGATCAGCTCTTCGATTTTTGCCGTCGCAATCGGGTCGAGCGCCGAACAGGGTTCATCCATCAGAATGACTTCGGGGTCGACCGCGATGGCGCGCGCGATGCACAGCCGCTGTTGCTGACCGCCCGACAGCGCAGTGCCGCTTTCGCTCAGCCGGTCCTTGACCTCGTCCCACAGCCCCGAGCGGTGGAGCGCGCGCTCGACGATGACGTCGAGATCGGCTTTGTTCGGCGCCAGCCCATGAATGCGGGGACCATAGGCGACATTGTCATAGATGGATTTGGGGAATGGATTGGGCTTCTGAAACACCATCCCGACCCGTGCGCGCAGCTGGACCACGTCCATCGCGGGGTCATAGATGTTTTCGCCATCCAGCTTGATCGCGCCGGTCACCCGCGCGCCGGCGATGGTGTCGTTCATGCGGTTCAAGGAACGCAAGAAAGTGGATTTTCCGCAACCCGACGGGCCGATGAAGGCGGTAACCAAATCGGTGCCTACGGCAATCGACACGTCCTTGATGGCCTGTTTCTCGCCATAAAATACGTTGACGCTTTCCGCCGTCATCTTCGGATTTTCAGGCAGGGCGGCAGTTTCGGCTTCGGTCATGTCACCAGCGCTTTTCAAAACGGTTGCGAAGATAGATGGCGAGCGCGTTCATCGATAAAAGGACGATGAGCAGCACGATAATGGCGGCGGACGTTTTCTCGACAAAGCCGCGGTTGACTTCGTCCGACCACAGGAAAATCTGCATTGGCAGCACGGTCGACGGCGAACACAAGCCGTTTGGCACATCGCCGATAAAAGCACGCATGCCGACCAGCAGCAGCGGCGCGGTTTCGCCCAGCGCGCGCGCCATGCCGATGATCGTCCCCGTCATGATGCCGGGCAAAGCGAGCGGCAAGACATGATGGAACACGACCTGCACGGGTGATGCGCCAACGCCCAGCGCGGCATCGCGGATCGACGGTGGCACCGATTTGATGGCATTGCGGCTGGCGATGACGATAACGGGCATAGTCATCAGCGCCAACGTCAACCCGCCGACGAGCGGGCTGGCCTGGCAAATGCCGAAAAACTGGATGAACACCGCCAGGGCAAGCAGACCAAAGATAATCGATGGCACCGCCGCCAGATTGTTGATCGACACTTCGATGAGATCGGTCCAGCGGTTCTTGGCGGCATATTCCTCGAGATAGAGGGCCGCCAGTACGCCCATCGGGAAAGCGACGACAAAGGCGATGAGGATAGTCATCAACGAGCCTTTGAGCGCGCCCCAGATGCCGGCAACCGCAGGGTCGGTGGCGTCGGCGCTGGTGAAAAAGGGCCAATGGATGCCGGTCGACAACAGGCTTTTGGCCTTCAGATCGGCCACTACGGCCTCCGCCGCCGCGCTGCCATCACTCTTGGCGGCAATGTCCACGTCAGATGAAACAGGAATCGTAAAATCGCTGCGTTTTGTTGCCAGTTCAGGATCGGCCTTGATGGCGTCGCGGACGACTTTCCAGCCATTTTCGGAGACGACCCAGCGACGGTCCGCGCCTAGTGCCGCTTCGGCAGAAAAATCGACAATGTCGCGCAGACCCGCATTGGCGAGCTGGCGATCAATATCGGGTGCCGCAAAATCCTCGGTACTGACGGTCAAAGGATTGGCAGCGAAATCGATCGGGACGGTCACGCTGGTATAAGTAAAGCCGCGCAGCCCGTTGCCGATCATCGTGATCAGCAGGAAAGCCAGAAACAGACCCGACAGCGTCACCGCCCCCAAGCCGATAAACCGGAACCGGCGCTCGGCAGCGTAGCGCCGCGCGATGCGGCCCTGCATGGCACTGCCTTTCCAGTCGGTCGGGCCGGTGCGCGCGGAAGTGGGGACGGGGCTATTCATACGCTTCCCGGTATTTCTTGACGATGCGCAGCGCGACGATGTTGAGCAGCAATGTCACGACAAACAGCACTAGCCCCAGCGCGAAGGCCGCCAGTGTCTTGGCGCTGTCGAATTCCTGATCGCCGGTCAGGAGCTTGACGATCTGTGCCGTAACCGTGGTGACGCTGGCAAAGGGGTTGGCGGTCAGGTTCGCCGACAGGCCGGCGGCCATAACCACAATCATGGTTTCGCCAATGGCGCGGCTGACCGCCAGCAATATGCCGCCCATGACCCCGGGCAACGCCGCCGGAATCAGCACTTCACGGATGGTTTCGTTGGAAGTCGCGCCCAGCGCCAGCGAGCCATCGCGCATCGCCTGCGGCACGGCATTGATGCTGTCATCGGCCATTGACGAGACAAAGGGGATAATCATGATGCCCATCACCACGCCCGCCGCCAGCGCGCTTTCGGTGCTTGCATTGGGCACACCGAGCATCGCGGCAAAATTGCGAAAGGCGGGGGCGACGGTCAGCGCAGCAAAATAGCCGTAAACGACCGTCGGGACCCCCGCGAGGATTTCCAGCATCGGCTTCACCCACTGCCGGACTTGGGGGCGCGCATATTGGGTGAGATAGATGGCGCTCATCATCCCGATGGGGATCGCAACGATCATCGCGATGATCGCGCCAATCAGCACGGTGCCCCAGAACAGCGGGATAGCGCCGAAGGTATCGGGTTCAGGAACGCCCGCTTCGGGCTTCCACGTTGTTCCGAACAAGAGCTCGGTTGGCGGGACCAGTGCAAAGAAGCGCAAGGATTCAAACAGGAGCGAAAACACAATGCCAAAGGTGGTCAGGATCGCCACCAACGATGCTGCAAACAACAGCACCATCACCACCCGTTCAACCCGCGTGCGCGCACGGAAATCCGGCTTGATGCGGGTGAAGGCATAGGCCCCCCCGGCCAGCAGCAGCGCGATGGTAGCGACGACACCGATGGTGCGGAATTTTGCCGTTGCCTCGCGATATGGCCGAATGAAAGGCCCGGCGGCCGGGTTGGAAGCGATGCTCTTCTCTCCGGTCGCAACGCTGCGCGCGTCGCCCAAAATGGCCGCGCGCTCAAATCCGGGCGGTGGCAGCTGTTCGGCCGCGCGCGTCGTCAGCACATCGTTGGTAATCAACGCCGGCGTGATGTTGTTCCAAACCGCCAGAAACAGCGCCGCCGGGACAACGAGCCACAAGGCGACGTACCAGCCGTGGTAACCAGGCAAGCTGTGCAGACGCGTCGCGGGTTGGCGCGCCAGCATCGCCGCGCGCGCACGCGCGCTGAGCCAGCCAACCACCCCCAGCCCGAAAACGAGCAAGATCAGGATGAAAGTCGTACTGCCCATTTTGCCCCTGTCGTTCCGGCGGGGTCAGACGCGCTGTCCATCCCGCCCGGCATTAAAAACTGCGTTGGCACCCCGCTGGACTGGCCAGCCGCGCAAAGTCCTCAGTTCAGTCCCGCTCCGGTCATGACGGTCCTTGCCTTCAGCGCTTCGGCGACTGTTTCGGCCTGCTTTGCGGTGGGCGGAATCAGACCGCGTTCATTCAGATAGCCGCCGCTGGCGGAACCCTTGGCGAATTCGGCAGCATATTCCATCAGGCCGGGGATCACCCCGACATGCGCCTTTTTGATATAGATGAACATGGCGCGCGAACCCGGATAGCTGCCGTTGCCGATGGTTTCCAGACTTGGCGTCACGCCGCCAACGGGCACAGCCTTAATCTTGTCGCTGTTGCTGTTGAGATAGCTGAAGCCGAACGCCCCGATGCTGTTGGGGTTCTTGTCGAGCTTTGAGATGATCAGATTGTCATTCTCGCCCTGCTCGACATAATAGGGCGCACCGCGAAATGTGCCGCAAACCTTGTCGTGGCGTTCCTTGTCGCTGGCCTTCAGCGCCTTCATTTCGGGATTCTGGTCGCAGCCCGCGATCAAGAACAATTCCTTGAAACTGTCATAGGTGCCCGAGGTCGACGGGGGGCCGAACAGCGAAATCGGTACGGCGGGGAGAGCCGGGTTCACATCTTTCCAGGTCTTGGCGGTGTTGGGCTTGCCATAGGGTTCGGCCGCCAGCGCCTTATAGACATCCTCCAGCGTCAACGACAGGCCCGGCCCCGCCTTTGCTTCGCCAAAGGCAAGGCCGTCGAAGCCAATCTGGACTTCGATGATGTCGGTGACGCCATTCGCCTTGCACTTTTCAAATTCAGATTTCTTCATCCGGCGCGATGCGTTGGCAATATCGGGTGTGTCGGGGCCGATGCCGGCGCAAAAACGCTCCAGCCCGCCGCCGGTGCCGGTCGATTCAATCTGCGGCTTTTTCATGCCGGTGGCTTCGGCGAAGCGTTCGCCAACTAGGGTGGCGAAGGGATAAACGGTCGAGGAGCCCACCGCACGGATGGTGTCGCGCGCGCCGCCACCCGACGAAGCCTGGTCCTGGCATGCGGACAATGCCAAAGCGGACATGGCAACGAGGGCGACTTTCCTCAGCATATGCAACTCCTGTTTGCAGATTGATGCAGCGTGTAGGCGGCATGATTCGATGTTGGCCCAATCCGCTGGCGCGATGACGGTTTGATGACAACTTGCCGTCATATTTATGTAACATTGGTCAATTGTCGCCCTCTGACATGGGCAAGAGCAAGCTGACCGTAGTGCCTTTGCCCACCTCGCTTTCAATCAAAAGCCGTGCGCGGTGGCGTTCGGCGATATGCTTGACGATAGCCAGGCCCAGCCCGGTCCCGCCGACGGCGCGGCTGCGGGCGTCGTCGGCGCGGTAGAAGCGCTCGGTCAGGCGCGGCAGATGTTCGGGCGCAATGCCTTCGCCGACATCGCTGACGGCGAGCAGCCAATTCTTGCCCTCCGCGCTGAGCGCCACTTTGACGGGGGTCCCGGCCCGGCCATATTTCATGGCGTTGCCGACAATATTGTGAATGAGCTGGGTCAGCTGGGCCGCATCGCCGGGCATGGGCGCCGCCGCGATACTGTCGAGCGTGACATCGGCCCCGCGCAGCGGATCGGCAGCGCGAATGTCCGCCAGCGCGCGCTGGAGCAGCTCGGCAAGGTCAACCCGCGCGGTTGGACGGCGGTAGCGGTCAGCCTCGATCCGGGATATCGAAATCAGGTCGGCGACCAATTGTTGCATCCGCCGCGCTTCGCGGTCGATGATGCCGAGGAATCGCTTCATCACTGGTTCGGCCTCGGTCGGGTCAAGCTGGTCCAGCGTCTCGACATAGCCAAGGATGGCGGCGAGCGGCGTGCGCAGTTCGTGGCTGGCATTGGCGACAAAATCGGACCGCATCCGGTCGGCCGCGTCGATTGCCGACCGATCGTCAAGCATCAGCAGATTTTGGCTTTCCCCCAGGTTCACGATGCCGATTTGCCAGCGGTCGCCCGGTTGCTGGAAATCGACGACGTCGACCGACGCGGCGTCGCCCTGGCGGATACAGCCAAGCAGCGCGTCGATGACGGCGGGATTGCGGATGGCGGTGCGTACATCGGCGCCCGAAATATGCCGCCCAAGCAGCGCGAGTGCGGCGTCGTTGGCGAGCGATATGCGCATCGCCGACAGGCCAAGGACCGCGCGAGCATCATTGTCGATCAGCGTGTGGAAGGCGGGATGGTCAAACAGCGCTGTTTGCCGCGACTGTGCCGCCAGCAGGGGCGACGTGGGCGTTGGCGTGTTGTCGGGCAAGGTCATCACGAAAACGGCCATGACCGTCGCCAGCCCCACCACCGCCACGGCTTCGGGCACGCTAGACATGAACAGCGCCGCAATGGTTCCGGCAACCTGCAGCAATGCCGCCAGCGGCAAATGGAATGAGGCGCGGTCCATGGCGATGCTGCGCTCGCACAGGCGGGGTGCGCGGCGCAAGGGGGTTCCGCCCCTTTACGCTTGGCAAAACGTCTGTGCCAATGCGGGAAAGCGGGGGTGAGCGGCTTTGCGGGCGCCCTGCATTTGGCTAAGGTCGCCTGATGGAACCAAATAATGCCGAACAACGGGATGAAAGCGACGCACCGGACGTTCCGACCCGGCGGCGGCTGCTCGTGCTTGGCGCGGCGGGCGCAGGCGCGGCGCTAACCATCCGGCCGGCTCTGGCGCAGACCGCCGTGTCCGTGCTCAACTGCCAGATTCCCGTGCCGGGTCCGAACGGCGCGGGCCAGCATATCGACCCCTATGGCAAGCTCGTCCCGGCAGGAACGCGCGGGGCATTTCCCGGTGCGCCACGGCCCTTTACGGGTGAAGAGGTAAAGGCGGCTTTTCAGGGCCGCTCGCTGCCCGGCACGTCGCGCGACCAAAGCCAAGCCTATTTGCAATATATCCGCCGCTTGCAGGCGGGGCAGACCGGCTTTACCTGTTTCGCATCAATCCAGATGCCGCGCTGAACCCGCCACCCGGGGGGGGGGGGGGGGGGA
>NZ_JBXPUZ010000002.1:620414-1058675 GCF_057220455.1 Sphingopyxis sp. sgz302558
CCGAGCAGGGGCAGGGAATATATGAAATTGGCATCATTGAAATCGGGCCGCGATGGCGCGCTGGTGGTCGTGTCGGATGATCTGGCCTGGTATGCGAGCGCTGCCGCGATTGCGCCGACCTTGCAAGCGGCGCTCGACGACTGGGAAATCGCCGGACCGCGCCTTGTCGCCCTCGCGACCGATCTGAATCACGAGGTAATCCCGCGCGAACGGTTTCACGAACGCGATGCCGCCGCGCCGCTGCCGCGTGCCTATCAGTGGGCCGACGGCAGCGCCTATGTGAACCATGTGGCGCTGGTGCGGCAGGCACGGGGGGCGGAAATGCCCGCCAGTTTCTGGCACGACCCGTTGATGTATCAGGGCGGCAGCGACGCCTTTCTGGGACCGCGTGATCCGATACCGCTCGGCGATCCGGCGTGGGGCTGCGACATGGAGGCCGAGGTCGTCGTGGTCACGGGCGATGTGCCGATGGGCGTGTCGGCCGAGGCGGCGCGCAGTTATATCCGGTTGGTCGGGCTGACCAATGACGTCTCGCTTCGCGGGCTGATCCCCGACGAATTGGCCAAAGGTTTCGGTTTTTTCCAGTCAAAGCCGGCCAGCGCCTTTTCGCCCGTTTTTGTGACCCCCGATGCCTTGGGGACGCGTTGGGACGGCGCCAAGTTGCACGGCGCGCTGTGCGTCGATCTTAACGGTGCGCCGCTGGGCCGCGCGGATGCCGGGGTCGACATGACCTTCGATTTCGGACAGTTGATTGCCCATGCCGCCAAGACGCGGCAGCTGGGTGCGGGTACCATTATCGGATCGGGCACCGTATCCAATCGTGACAGCGACGGCGGGCCGGGACGCCCGATTGCCGAAGGCGGGCTGGGCTATAGCTGTCTGGCCGAAGTGCGCACGGTCGAAACCATCCGGAACGGGGCGCCGGCGACGCCCTTCATGCAACCCGGCGACACGGTGCGCGTCTGGATGGACGATGACCGCCACCACAGCATCTTTGGCGCGATCGAGCAGGCGGTGGTTGCGGCCTGAGGCCAAAAGAAAACCGGCCCGGCCAAAAGAAAACCGGCCCGGGTTGCCCCGGACCGGTTTTCCGCCCCCAAGCGGTGGATTTACATCTTGCCGATCAGCGCATCCTTGATCGAGCAGGCTGCCGGTCCCAGAATGACGATGAACAGCACCGGCAGAATGAACAGGATCAGCGGCACGGTCATGATCGCGGGCAGGCGTGCAGCCTTTTCTTCGGCGCGCATCATGCGTTCGTTGCGGAATTCGGCCGACAGGACGCGCAGCGCCGAGGCGAGCGGCGTCCCGTATTTTTCGGTCTGGATCATGGTCGTGACCACGCCCTTCACCGATTCCAGATCGCAGCGATAGGCCAGGTTTTCGAACGCCATGCGCCGTTCGGTCAAAAAGCCGAGCTCAATCGACGTCAGCGCAAATTCTTCACCCAGTTCGGGATAGGCGCGGCCCAGTTCTTTGGCGACGCGGCTAAAGGCAGCATCGACGGTCAGGCCCGCTTCGGCGCAGATGACGAGCAAGTCGAGCGCGTCAGGCAGGCCCTTGCGCAGCGCATGGGTGCGCTTGGTGCGCTTGTTCGAAACCCACAGGTCGGGCGCTTTATAGCCGAGCAGCAAGGCGGCCATCAGCGCGCCGTTGCGTTTCACCGGCGTCCAGTCGGGGAACATGTCGGTGAAATAGACCGCCACCGCGACGAGGAGGCCCAGCACGACGGGCAGGATCAGGCGGCCAAAGATGACCGCGACAGCGAGGTCCTTTGAACGGATGCCCGCCTGCGCCAGTTTCTGCTGAACTTCCTTGACCTGTGTGTCCTGCAGCACCTGCATCGACGACAAGAGCTGACGCATCTTGTCGGCATGCTCGTTCTTGCGCACCAGCTTGGCGCGGCGCTTGGCGGTCGATGCCGTGATGCCAGCCTTGAGCTGTTCGCGCCGTTCGTTGAGCGCCTTGACGCGCTTGGCCATCGGGTCGCGCACCGTCATCGCGCCATAGATGGCGAGCATGACGGCCACCACGCCAACGGCTGCCAGGATGGAGGCCACCCAGACAACATCGACGCCGAGGAGCTTGGGTCCGGCAGCCGCCGGTGCGAAAGCCGTGAGGAGGGTGAAATTGTCCATAATCGCCGCCCCCGTCAGATTTCGAAGCTGATCATTTTGGCCATGATCCCGGCCCCGATGCCCATCCACACCAGCCCGCCGATGCCGACCACAATCAACCGCTCTTCATAGAAGAAGCCGGAAACATATTGCGGGTTCATCATCCACACGAGGCCGAAGACGAAGAAGGGAAGGGCGCCGACGATATAGGCCGAGGCCTTGGCTTCGGAGGACATGGCGCGAATTTTCAGCTTCATCTGCGCGCGCTTGCGCAGCACGTCGGACAGATTGTTGAGCGTTTCGGCCAGGTTGCCACCGGTTTCGCGCTGGATCGCGATGGTGATGCAAAAGAACTGGAATTCGGGCGTATCGAGCATCTCGGCCGATTCCTGAAGCGCGGCTTCCATCGTCTTGCCGATCCGGATGCGTTCCGTGACGCCCTTGAATTCCTCGCCGACGGGTCCCGGCAATTCGGTAGCGACCACGCCGAAGGTTTCGGTGATCGGTAGGCCCGACTTCAAACCACGCACGAGCAAATCGATGGCGTCGGGAAAGCGTTTGGTGAAATTGGCGACGCGCTTGTTGATCAGCCGGCCAACCCAAAAGTGCGGCAAGCCAATGCCGACGAACGCAGCGATCAAGCCAGTCAGCAGTATCGGGGCACCCATCAGCACCAGTAACGCCGCCGTGCCGACGAACATCACCATGCACACCATCATGAAATTGCTGAGCGTCCAGTTTTTGCCGGTCCGGCGCAGGCGCAGTTCCATCAGGTCGCGGCGCGGCATGAAGGAAGCGAGCGAATTGGCCGCGCTGCCGTTCAGGTTCGCAATGGTCTTGCGCATCTGGGCGGCAACCACGGCCTCGGTTGAGGCGGCATGGCGGTCTTTCACCGCAGACAGGCGGCGCGATTTGGCCTTGCCTGCCGACGGCCCGATGAGGGCAAGCCCCAGCAGCAACAGCCCCACAAAGGTGGCGACGATGGTTATGATGACGGGCATGTTCATGGTGCGATGCGTTCCGCCTGCAAGAGGATGAGGCGGGGGTCAGACCAATGCGGCCCGACCCCCGGCCCGATTATTTTGCGCCCTTTTTGGCCAGCATGCCGCCAAGTCCGCCGATTTTGCCAAGCAGCGAGCCGCTCTTTTCCTTGGCCGCCGGCTTGGCTGAGACTTCGTCCGGATCGGCGTCGGCGCCTTCCAGAATCTGACGCATCAGCTGATTCCACACCTGCCCGGCCTTGGTACCCTTGCACAGTTCGGCATAGGGTTTGCCGAGCTTGGCAGCCTGGCTGACCAGCTTGGGATCGAACGGAATGACCACATCGACCGGACGTTCGACCGACGATTCAAATTCCTTCCGCGACAGTTCGCCCACCGCGCTCTGGAATTTGTTGGCGACCAGGATGACCCGGGCACCCGGCACATTCTGTTTGAACCATGACAGCATGCGAATGGTGTCGCGCGCCGCCGCCAGTGTTACATCGGTCACCAGCGCGATGGTGCCAGCTTCCGACACGAGGTGCGGGAAGGGGATGAGCACCTGGCGCGGAATATCGACGATGGTCATTTCGAACGCGTTGCGCAGTTCCTCTTCCAGCTGGAAGAAAGCGCTGCCGTCGGTCAGGACCGGCTGGTGAATCGGCGCTTCGGCCGACAACAGGCTAAGCTTGTCCGACGCGCGCACCATGGCGCGTTCGATGAACAGGCCATCGATGCGGCTGGGGTTATCGATCGCGTCGATCAGCCCGCGGCCGGGTTCCAGATCCAGCGTCAATGCGCCGGTACCGAAGTGGACATCAAGGTCGAGCAGCGCGGTGTGGCGCTCGGCCTGTTCGCTGAACGCCCAAGCAAGCGAGGTCGATACCAGCGAGGCCCCGACACCGCCGCGCACACCAACCACCGCCATCAGATGGTGCGGCCGGTCGGCAGCGCCATCGGCGTGCTTGGGCGCCGACAACATCGCCTGTGCCTGCGCGAAACTGTCGCGCAGCTGGTCCACCGACAGCGGTTTCAGCAGATAGTCCTGGATACCGCTGGACAACAGGTCGCGGTACAAGCGGACGTCGTTGACCTGACCGGCGGCAATCACCACGGTGCCAGGTTCGCAAACTTCGGCGAGCGCGTTGATGTCGTTGATCGGATCGCCGCTTTCGGACATGTCGACGAACAGGATGTTCGGGCTGGCCGACACCGACAATGTCTGCACCGCGTTGCGGAGCCCGCCCTTGTTGCACTTTTCGGTCGGCCAGCCGAGATCGCCAGCGACCATGCGCACCAGTTCGAGCGTTTCGTCGTCGCAAACGAAGGCGTTGAACGGTTCACGCGTTCCGGATTTGAATGAAGCGCTCACTTACTTGCCTCCCTGCTCGCTGGTCGCTGTATCTTTGAGGCCGCCCTTTCCGGTCGGCTCGCTCTCGCGGAAAACGCGGATCGGTTTCGTTGCGGCCGAAGGATCATTGCTGTTGGCGCCCGACCCCTTGATCAAGTCATTGGGGTCGGCGACCATTGCCGCCAAATTGCTGTTGGAAGCGCAGCCATAGTTGGACGAGGTGGCGTTCTTGTCGCTGCTTGATTTGGTGGTATCCCAGTTCGGGCAGCCCGGAACCTTTGCCGTTGCGCGGGTGATGGTTATGCGCAGATTGCCTGAAGCGACCGAACCGGCGGTGACCGGCACAGCGTCGCTGACCAGCAGCCCGCGGCGTTCGATGATAGCGCGGATCTGGGCGGTGGCCGCTCCCTTGCCATAAAGCGAGGGGTCTTCAATCGCGATGCGGTCGCCATAGGCCACGCCCATGGCATCGAGCCAGCCATTGAGTTTGCCCTGTTCAGACGGAGGCAGTTCGCTGCCGACCGTTGCAACGTCGAAGCTGAACACTTCGCTGGTAACAATCGGTTGGTGCACCGAATCCAGGCTGCGGTTACTGTTGGCACCGCCGCCGCAACCAGCCAGAGTTGCGACCAGTCCCAGCATTGCCAGTTTTTGCAGATTTTTCATCACACTACTCCTGAAAATGCGGGTTACTTGACGCTGAAGCCGGGGGCGGGATCACCGCTCGGCGTGGCGCGAGGACGGTCGGCATCGGGCGCGGCGGGCGCACTGGTCGGCTTGGGCCGATCGCCGCCGACACCGCCTTTGTTGATCTGGCCGAGCAGAACGCGCGACAGATCACTGGCGTTGTTGAACGCGTCGGTGGGCAAGGCGATTTCGTTCGCCGACACCGGCTTCACCAAATAGGGGGTCACGACAATGACCAGTTCGGTCTCGCCGCGCCGGAAATTGTCCGACTTGAACAAAGTGCCTAGCACCGGGATATCGCCGACACCGGGAACCTTGTCGATCGAACTCACTGTCCGGTTGCTCAACAGGCCACCGATCATGAAGCTTTCACCTGAACCCAGCTCGACCGTTGTTTCCGCCCGGCGGATTGTGAGGGCCGGGATTTCAAATCCCTGCAGCGTGATTGAGCCTTCGGCAGACAATTCGGACACCTCAGGGCGAACGCGAAGGCTGATCCGTCCGTTCGACAGGACAATTGGCGTGTAGGCGAGGCTGACACCAAATTTGCGATATTCGATGGTAACCTGGCCGTCTTGACCCGGCACCGGCACCGGAAATTCGCCGCCCGCAAGGAAGTCTGCGGTCTCGCCCGAAATGGCGGTCAAATTGGGCTGCGCCAATGTTGCCACCAAACCCGAACGTTCGCCAAGGTCCAACGCGGCCATCACGTCGATGCCAAAAAGTCGGCCGGCCGCGCCGACGCTGTTGACCCCGTCGGGCACCGTAAACCGATAGTTTGTGCCGGTCTGGGTGGACGGA
Organism: Sphingopyxis sp. sgz302558; assembly: GCF_057220455.1. NCBI lineage: Bacteria > Pseudomonadati > Pseudomonadota > Alphaproteobacteria > Sphingomonadales > Sphingopyxidaceae > Sphingopyxis > Sphingopyxis sp. sgz302558. Next base: position 626,351 of record NZ_JBXPUZ010000002.1, read on the forward strand.
ACGCCCGGATCGCCCGGATAGGTTATTTCGCCGATGCTGCGGCCGCGCGTTAAGGCGCCCAGAAAGCCGTTACCCAATCCGCCGTCGCGGTCGCGCGTCAGCAAATTGCCGCTGATTTCCTTCACCAGGCTGCGATTCACCTCGGCCACGCGGACCTGCAGGTTGACCTGCAGCGGCGTCGCGGTGCGCAGGCGCGAGAGCACCTTGGTCTTGTCGCCAACAAAAGCTTCGACAAGCAGTTGTGCCTCGGCGGCGTCATCGGGTGACTGGACCGTACCGGTCAGGAGCACAAAGCCGTTCATCGTGTTGGCGTTGATGTTCGCATCCGGCATGGCCAGTGACAGCATCTGGTCGATGGTTTCGATGTTGTTGCCGACGCGGGCAACGGTCGAAAACACCACGCGGCCCGATGCATCGGTGGCATAGATGCTGGTTTCACCCGGCTCCTTGCCAAAGATATACAGCTGGCGCTGCGAGCGGACCTGGACGTCGGCGACCTTGTCATTGGCGACAAAGACGTCGGTCATCGGGGCGGGCAGGGTGACCAGCCGTCCGCGACCGACCGACAGGTCGACGCTGGAGGTGGCATTCTGCGTCGCCTGGGCGAACAGCGGGGCGGCGGGGGCCGCGACCAGCGATCCGGCCATCAGCGCAATCGCTGCGGTGCGGGCAATGCTGGTCATCGCGCTAAGCTTCTTCGCGTTCATCTCAATAGCCTCCAACCGTCACTTCTTTGACCTGGTCACCGCGCACAACGCGCACGGTGGGACCACGGGGGGCGAGCCCTGCACCGGCCGAACCGCCCGGAATGCCCGCATAGGGATTGCCGCCATACTCACCGCCGCCGCTGCGGCCGCTGCGCGAAGGTGCGGCGCTGCCACGCGGACGCCCGGACACGGGGATCCAGTAGCGCGACACGTCGCCGCCGGTGACAGCATTGGATTTGCTCGACGTCGGACGGCTCGCGACTGCCGAAAGCATGCGGCGTTCGTCGCGCGGATTGCCACTGGTGGGCACATTGACCGCGCCCGAAGCAATGGCTGCATCAATGCCGCCTGCGGTTTCCGACAGCGGGCGCAGCGCCAGCGACAGCTTGCCCATGCCTTGCGCAACGGCAATCTTCTGGGCGATTTCAGGCGTCGCTTCGAGCGTGACAGTGCCAAAGGTGCGGACCGGGGTCTTGCCCTCTTCGTCCTCTGCCTCGAAACGCTGGTCGGTCGCCAGCACGCGGATGTTCTGAACAATCGTTTCAGCAGTGAACAGCTGCTCGTCCGGGTATGAAGAGCCTTCTTTCACTTGCAGGGTCTGAGCGAGGATGACGTCCACACGGTCGCCCGGGAAGACGAAGCCGGCAACGCCCTGCTCCAGCGAGACGCGCACCGTGATGGCGCGCATGCCGGCGCCCAGTGCGGCAGCCAGGAACCCACGATCGTCGGGATGAACCAGCGATCCCTGCGTCACCGGCTGGCCCGCCGTAATGGCGTGGCGCACGACGGTGCCGACCAGCGAATTGACGTCGGTCTTTTCCTTCAGGAAATAATTCTTCTGCGCCAGCTCTGCGGGCCAGGGCTGAAAGCGGAACGCGTCGTTGCCGATGATGGTGCCGACGGGCAACTGCCGCGTCGCGACCAAAATCGACGGACCAGTCGGCTTTGGCGCCGCCGCCGCCTGAGCGGGCGGAGCAGATGCCCCGCGCATCATCTGGTTGACCCCGAATGCCGCACCAATTGCGACAATCAGTGCCCCCACGATCAGCATTATCTTTCGCGTATCCATGACGATCTTTCGCCTCCTGCGCCTGCCCTAACGGACGATGGCAATTGCCCTCATGCCGACGGGTTAAACGTAAACTGGTTAAGATATTGTTGGTGAAGCATCCAAAGCCCCGCGGCGGCGATGGCGACGCCATAAGGAACCTCGGGCGGCTCGGTTTTTTTGGTCCAATATTTGTGGGCAAGCATGGCCGCGCTCAGCACGCCGCCGCCGATGGCCATGACCATCAGCATCGGCAGGAGCAGCAATGGCGGGACCCACAGTGCAACCGCGCCAATCATTTTTACATCGCCGCCGCCCATGCCGCCGACCATGAAAAGGCCAACAAAAGCGGCAAAGGTGATGAAGGCGAAGCCGAACTGCAGCGCCATGTCAGGCCAAGGCGAGAGGCCAATCGCGAACCAATAGGGGATGGCCAGCACGGCCATCGCCGCGTTCAGCCCATTGGCGATGGTGCGGCTGCGAATATCGCTGATCGCCGCGGCCAGCATCATGGCGGCGAGTGCGGCGGCAAGGGCCAGTGCGACGGGCGGGGCGAGCGTGGTAAACGTCATCGCCACAGGCCTAACAAGTTTGACTTACCAAAACGTAACCATGTTCGGCGGCTGGCCAATCCCCAGCGCCCGTTTGCAAGGTTGCCGCCGCTGACGAGTGTCGGCATAGCCTTGGCTGCTATGACCAAGACCGACGGATTCGACTGTGACGTGCTGGTGGTGGGCGCGGGTATCGCCGGAGCCAGCCTGGCCGCCGCACTGGCTGGGCACCGTGCGGTGCGAATAATCGAGGCGGAGGATAATCCAGCGCGCCATTCGACCGGGCGATCGGCGGCGCTGTGGCACGAAACCTATGGCGGGCCGTTGGTCCAGCCGCTGACCATTGCGGGCAAGCCGGTGATTGCAAGCCCCGATCCGGACTTCAACGAAACCAGCTTCCTGAGCCCGCGCCCGGCGCTCACCATCGGACTGGCCGATGAACAGGCTGCGGTGGACAAGTTCGTGGCGACCTTTGCGGCGCAGGGGGTCGATGTCCGCCCGCTTGATCATGCGGGGATTGCCGCACATGTGCCCGGCCTGCGCCCCGAATGGGTGCATGGCGCAATCGAGCCCGATTGCGGCGATATCGATGTCGCGGGTCTGCACGCGGCCTATCTGCGTCAGGCGAAGCGCAGTGGGGCGGAATTGCACCTGCGCAGCATTTTCCAGCGGGCGCGCTGGCGTGACGGCGGCTGGGACGTGGAAACGAGCAGCGGCGCGCTGCGCGTGCACACGCTGGTCAATGCCGCGGGCGGCTGGGCGGACCAGATTGCGGCGAACAGCGGCATCCGGCCGATCGGCATCCAACCCTATCAGCGCACCATCGTCCAGTTGCGACTGGGGATTGCGACCCCCGCGCATCTGCCGTTGACGATCCACGTCGGCGGCGAATTTTACTTCAAGGGCGAAGGCGAGGGGCGGGTGTGGCTGAGCCCGCATGACGAAACGCCGGTCGCCGCAGGCGATGTCGCGCCGGAGGAATTGGACGTGGCCATTGCCATCGACCGGTTCGAACATGTCGTCAATTGGCCGATCGCTGCAGTCGAGCGCAAGTGGGCCGGACTGCGCAGCTTTGCGCCGGACCGGCTGCCAGTGTTCGGCGCCGATCCTGCCAATGACCGATTTGTCTGGTGCGCGGGGCAGGGCGGTTTTGGCATCCAGACCGCGCCAGCCATCGCCGGGCTGCTCGCCGAGCAACTGGGCACGCCGGCCGATCCGGCCTATGCGGCCATCGCAGCGGGGGCGTTCAGTCCAGCGCGGTTCGCCTGAACTTTAGGGCTTTACGGGGCATTGGCACGCTGGCAGCCTTGCCGCGATGTTCCAGGCAAGGAGAGGCAGCGATGGCGCATTATTTCGAGATCAAGCAGAACAAGAAGGGCGAATATGTCGCCTATTTCAAATATAACAGCGAAACCATGTTCTGGACCGAGGGCTATTCCAGCAAAGCTTCAGCCCAGAATGCCATCGAATCGCTGAAGAAGAACGGCCCGGCGGCCGAGGTGCGCGAGGCGGACTAACCCCGATCACTCCCCATCGGGCAACTTCCCCAGCGCGGCATCGCTGGCCAGTTGGTCGGCCCATTCATTGTCGGGATCGCCGGCATGGCCCTTGACCCAGCGCCAGTCGATGCTGTGGCGCGCGGCTTCAGCGGCCAAGCGCTGCCACAAATCGGCGTTGGCGACGGGCTTTCTGGCGGCGGTTTTCCAGCCGTTGCGCTGCCAGCCATGGATCCATTTGGTAATGCCGTCGCGGACATAGACGCTGTCCGTCGACAGGATGATGGTGCAGGGGCGCTTGAGTGTGGCCAGCGCCTCAATCGCCGCCATCAGCTCCATGCGGTTGTTGGTGGTGTCGGGCACATGTCCCGCCAGCGTCCGCACAACATCGCCCCACCGCAGCACCGCGCCCCAGCCGCCGGGTCCCGGATTGCCCTTGCACGCCCCGTCCGTGGCGATGACGACCGTTTTTGCCCGGGTCATGCTGCGCCGGCGTAATGATCGAGCCGCCGCAGAAAGGCGAGCGGGTCCTTGCGCATTACCAGCGCACCAGGCGGCGTGTTCACCCAATCATAAGCGCGGGTCAGCAAAAAGCGCAGACACGCACCGCGCGCCATGGCGTCAAATGCCGCGGCTTCGGCGGTGCTGCGACCAAAGGCGGCATCATAGCCCGCGACCAGAGCAGCGCCGATAGCGCCATCATAGTTTCGGCCATCGCTGGTGAAACTCCATGCGGCGTGCGTGACCGCCAGATCCCAGGCGCGGACTTCGGTTGCAGCAAAGTAAAAGTCGATAAGTCCGCCCACCGCGTCGCCGCGCATCAGCACATTGTCGGGGAAAAGATCGCCGTGGACGATCGCCGTGGGCAGGTTGGCGGGCCAGTGCTGGTCGAGCCAAGCAAGTTCGCCCGCCACGCGGTCTGCCAGCCCCGGCTGGATGGCATTGAGGCCATCGGTGCCGCAGCGCGCGGCCAGGTCGTGCCATCCTGCCAGTCCCAACGCATTGGGCCGCAACAGCGGAAAATCGCTCAGCGCCGCATGCATTTGCCCCAGCGCCGCACCAACATTCTGCGCCTGCGCCGGCGTCGGTTGTGACACCGAAATGCCGGGCAGAAATTCGATCAGGCACGCGGGCCGTCCCGCCACCTCTTGCAACTGTTCGCCCTGTTTGTCGCGGTAGGTGCGCGGCACCGGCACGCCGCGTTCTGCCAGATGGTCAAGCAGCGCGAAGAAGAACGGCAAATCGGCGCTGTCGACCCGTTTCTCATACAGGGTCAGGAACAGGCGGCGCTGGGTGGTATCAATCAGGAAATTGCTGTTCTCGACGCCCTCGGCAATGCCTTTGGCAGAGACCAGGGTGCCCAGATCATAGCGCGCCAGCAGCGCTTCAAGCTGCTCGGCAGAAACCTGCGTATAGACGGCCATCAGGCGGGAGCGGTTTCCAGGCCGCGCGGCAGCTTGAAAATCATATGCTCTTCCGCCGTAGTGACCTGCTCTTCATGCACGGGGCGCACAGCGGCGACGGCGGCAATCACTTCGCGCACCAAAAGCTCGGGTGCGCTGGCCCCAGCGGTGACGCCCAGCGTCTTCACATCGGCCAACCACGCCGGGTCGACGTCGCTGCCGCGCTGCACTAGCCGCGCCGGAGTGCCCGCGCGCGAAGCGACTTCGACCAGCCGCAAGCTGTTGGAACTGTTGGTCGCGCCGATGACCAGCATCAGATCGCAGCGTTCGGCGATGGCTTTGACGGCCGCCTGCCGGTTCGATGTGGCATAGCAGATATCCTCGCCCTTGGGCGCGACAATCGACGGGAATCGCGCCTGCAAAGCTTCGACAATGGCGGCGGTGTCGTCGACCGACAGCGTTGTTTGGGTCAGGAACGCCAGCTTGTCGGGATCGGCGGGGTCAAGAGCGGCGACATCCTCGACGGTTTCGACCAATGTCATGGCGCCGTCGGGCAACTGGCCAAAGGTGCCGATGACCTCGGGATGCCCGGCATGCCCGACAAAGATGATGTGCCGTCCCGCCTCATGGTTGCGTTCGGCCTGGCGATGCACCTTCGACACCAGCGGACAGGTCGCATCGAAATAGGTCAGGCCGCGCGCCTCAGCCTTTGCCGGAACCGCCTTGGGCACGCCATGCGCGCTGAACACCACGGGCACGCCGTCGGGCACATCGTCCAGCGTTTCGACGAAAATCGCACCCTGCGCCTTCAATGTGTCGACAACATATTTGTTGTGGACGATTTCGTGGCGGACATAGACCGGCGGGCCGAAACGTTCGAGCGACAATTCGACAATGCGGATGGCGCGATCGACGCCTGCGCAAAAGCCGCGCGGTGCGGCAAGGAGCAAATGGATGGGAGCAACAGTGTCGGTCATGCCGCCCTTCTAGACCAGCCGTCCCGCCTTCGCAAAGGGCCAGCCGCCGAAAAAGCGGCCACAAAGATTGCGCCCCGTTCATCCCCCCGATAAGAAGCGGCGCGCATGGTGCCACGGCACCAAGTTTTGAGGAAATTTTGTTCGTGACTTTTTCTGCTTTGTCTGGCCGCCGTGCCGCCCTGCTCGCCATGTCGGGCAGCGTTTTGATTCTGTCGGCCTGTGCACGGGACAATGAAATCGACCTGTCGTCGGGCGTCGGCATCACCCAGACGCGCAGCCTGTGCCCGGCGCTGGCCATTCCGCTGCACACCGGTGACATCACGATCTTTGACCCCGCCACCAGCCGCGATGCGAGCGCGGTGGATGTGGTGGCCGCCATCACCAAATTGACCCCGCAGTGCAATGAAGAGGGCGACAAAGTTTATATGGTTGCTGACTTCGACGTGCTGGCCACGCGCCGCGACGCGGGTCCGGCGCGCAGCATCGACATCCCTTATTTCTCCGCCGTCGTCCAGGGCGGCTCGGCGGTGGTCGCGAAACGCATCGGTCAGGTGCGCGTCAGCTTTGCCGACGGGCAGACCCGCGGCAGCGGGAAAGGGCAGGCCTCTGCCTATGTCGACCGCGCGGCCGCGACGCTGCCCGCCGACGTTATGGAACGGATTACGCGCAAGCGGCGGCCGGGAGACGAGGATGCTGCGGTCGATCCGCTGACCGTCCCCGAAGTGCGCACCGCCATGCAGCGCGCGAGTTTCGAATTGCTGGTCGGCTTCCAGCTGACCGAAGCACAGCTCGAGCATAACGTCCGACGATAATCGCCGCTGTCAGGGCCAGCCGCCTTGACGTCCCGCACGGGGCGTTTCATGCCGCATTTTGACTTTACGCCCAGCCGACAGGATGGCCGAACGTGACGATTTTCGCCGATTTTTCGAAGCATATCAGTGCCGCGCTCGATGCGCTTGAAGCCAGCGGTCAATTGCCCGCCGGCCTGCCGCGCAGCAATATCAGTGTCGAGCCGCCGCGCGACCCCGCGCACGGCGACATTGCGACCAATGCGGCAATGGTGCTTGCCAAACCTGCGGGCACAAACCCGCGCGCGCTGGCTGAATTGCTGGCTGGCGAGCTGTGCAAACTGCCGGTTGTCACCAGTGCCGAAATCGCTGGCCCCGGATTCATCAATTTGCGCGTCGATGCCGCGGCGTGGCGCGCCGAATTGGCGCTGATCCATGCCAAAGGCACAGATTATGGCCGCTCGGCGATGGGGCAGGGCAAACGCGTCAATGTTGAATATGTCTCCGCCAACCCGACCGGGCCGATGCATGTCGGCCATTGCCGCGGCGCCGTGGTCGGCGATGCGCTGGCCAGCCTGCTGGCCTTTACGGGGCACGAGGTCATCCGCGAATATTATGTCAATGATGCGGGCGGACAGGTCGATGTCCTCGCGCGTTCCGTGCATTTGCGGTATCGCGAGGCACTGGGCGAAACCATTGATATCCCTGAGGGTCTGTATCCCGGGGACTATCTGAAGCCGGTTGGTGTGGCGCTGGCGGCCGAATTTGGAGACCAGTTTGTAGCTGCGCCAGAAAACGAATGGCTCGCCCTGTTCCGCGCCCGCGCGGTGGCGGCGATGATGGACATGATCCGCGCCGACCTTGCCAAGCTGGGGATCGCGCATGACCTGTTTTCTTCCGAAGCCGAACTTCAAGCGGCGGGTAAGCCCGCGGCAGCCGAAGCGCGGCTGCGCGGCGAGGGCCTGGTCTATGACGGCATGCTTGAGGCCCCGAAGGGCGAGACGCCCGAGGATTGGGAGCCAGTGCAGCTGCCACTGTTTCGCGCGACCCAATATGGCGATGACCAGGACCGGCCGATCAAAAAATCGGACGGGAGCTGGACCTATTTCGGCGCGGATCTGGCCTATCATGCCGAAAAGGCGGCGCGCGCCGACGAGCTGATCGACATCTGGGGCGCCGACCATGCCGGGACGGTCAAGCGGATCACGGCGGCGGTCGCGGCGCTGACCGGGGGCAAAACGCGCTTCGACGTCAAGCTGGTGCAGATGGTGCGGCTGCTGAAGGACGGCGAGCCCTTTAAAATGTCAAAGCGCGCGGGCAATTTCGTGACGCTCGCCGATGTCGTCGACATGGTCGGCAAGGATGTCGTGCGCTTCACCATGCTGACGCGCAAGGCCGACGCGCAAATGGATTTCGACTTTGCCAAGGTGGTCGAGGCGTCGAAGGATAATCCGGTTTTCTATGTGCAATATGCCCATGCCCGCATTGCCTCGCTCGGGCGGAAAGTCGCCGAAGCGGCGATAGTGCTGCCTGCGCCCGACGCTGGCTTGCTGGATGAGACCGAACTGGCGCTGGTGAAATTGCTGGCGCAATTTCCCCGCACGGTGGAAGCGGCGGCGGCAAACCGTGAACCGCACCGCATCGCCTTTTACCTCGGCGAGGTGGCAGCAGCGTTTCACAGCTGGTGGAATGCCGGCAACGACCGACCCGAAGCGCGGGTTATCCAGACTGAAAATCCGGCGCTGACCGCAACGCGGCTTTATCTGGCGCAGGGAATCGGGCAAGTCATCCGCAACGGGCTGGCACTGATGGGGGTGACAGCGGTCGAGGAACTGGCATGATGGCGGCGGGTGAACAGGCGGGCGGGCTGAACCTCGATAATGAGGAACGCTTGCCCTGGCTGGAACCGGCAGGCGATTTTGCTGACGATGAGCCGGTTTCGCCCGTGCGGTTGCTGCTGCTGGTTCTCAGTGGGTTGGTGCTGATTGCGGCGGCGCTCGGCGCTTTGTGGTGGTGGCAGGGTGGCCGCGACCGCGGGGAAGGTGAACTGATTGCCGCCGAAGCCGGGCCCTATAAAACGCCGCCAGCGAGCGACGGCGCAAAGCAGTTTGAAGGCGAAGGCGATGCCAGTTTTGCTGCGAGCGAGGGGCTTGAGCCTGCCGGGCGCGTCGATCCGGCGCGCATTCCCGAGGAACCGGCGGTGACAGACGTGCCCAAGGCGGCCGCTCCTGCGCCCAAAGCGGTTGTCGAGGCCAAGCCAGATGGCCCGGCCCCGGCGGCCAAAGCCCCGATTGTGGTCAGCAAAGCCCCCCCACCCAAGGCGGCGACGGCTGTCGCCAAGCCGGAAGCTGCCACGCCGGCGCCGGGCACCGCCATCCAGCTGGGCGCATTCAGCAACGAGGGAAGTGCCAACCGTGCTTGGTCGTCGCTCACCAAACGCTTCCCTTATCTGGACGGGCTTGGCCAATCGGTTGTGCCTGCAACGGTCGGCGGCAAAACCGTCTATCGCTTGCGCGCCGGGGCTGGCTCCACCGCGGCGGCGAGCGAAATCTGCGGCAAGCTGCGCGTGGCGGGCGAAAGCTGCGCCGTGGTGCGTTGAAACTGGTGGCAGGGCGTGTCATCCTGACCGTGTTGGGGGAAACGGGGTGCGCGGCGCGCGCGCCCGGGCAGGGATGACGGCGATGCTACCGGCGATTTTCGGTCTGTCGGGACCGCAACTGACGAGCGACGAGCGCGCCTTTTTCCGCGACAGCAACCCTGCGGGCTATATTTTGTTTGGCCGCAATATCGTTGACCACGACCAGCTGCGGGTTTTGACCGACAGTTTGCGCGCGCTGTCGGGGCGCGACGATGTGCCGATTCTGATCGATCAGGAGGGCGGGCGCGTGGCGCGGATGCGCGCGCCGAACTGGCCGGAGTTTCCGCCCGGAGCCGCCTTTGACGCGCTATATGAGCGCGCCCCGGCAAGCGCGATTGAGGCGGCGCGGGTCAATGCGCGCGCGCTGGCGCTGATGCTGGCGTCCAGCGGCATCAATGTCGATTGCCTGCCGCTGCTCGACGTGCGCCAACCGGGCGCGAGCGACGTCATTGGCGACCGCGCGCTGGGCAGCGAGCCAATGCGCGTCGCGGCGCTGGGGCGCGCGATTCTGTCCGGTTTGCAGGCCGGCGGTGTGGTCGGCGTGGTCAAACACATGCCGGGGCATGGCCGGGCATTGCTCGACACGCACAAGGCGCTGCCTGTGGTCGATGCGCGCGATACCGAATTGGCCACCGACCTTGCCCCCTTTGCCGCGCTGCGCGATGCGCCGATGGGTATGACCTGTCATGTGGTTTTCAGCGCCTGGGATGCCGAATTGCCCGCGACGCTGTCGCCAACAGTGATTCAGTCGATCATCCGCGAGCGCATCGGTTTCAATGGCCTCTTGATGACCGACGATCTCGACATGGATGCGCTGGCGGGTGACGTGCCGTCGCGCGCGGCCCGCGCCATTGCAGCGGGATGCGATATTGCGCTGAATTGCTGGGCAAAAATGGACGATATGGTGGGGATCGCCAACGCCTTGCCCAGCATGTCGGTGGAGGTGCGCGCGCGACTGGACGGCGCGATGGATCGGGTACGGGAAGTGCGGAATGGCGCGGATTTCGCGGCGCTGATCGAACGGCGCGATGCGTTGATGGCGGCGGCGGCATGATGGCGGACGCCGTGCTGTTCGACTTTGCTGACGAGGCGCTGCCGCGCGAGCCAGATGGCGATACACTGCGGCTTTCGTTCGAAAGTTGGGAAGGGCCGCTCGACCTGCTACTCACACTGGCGCGCGGACAAAAGGTCGATTTGCGGCAGATTTCCATCCTGGCGCTGGTCGAACAATATCTGGCCTATATCGACAGCGCGCGCGCGCTGAAGCTGGAGGTGGCGGCCGATTATCTGGTGATGGCGGCGTGGCTGGCTTACCTCAAATCGGCGTTGCTGCTGCCCAAAGACCCGCTGGAGGAGCCATCGCCCGACGAGCTGGCGCTGCGACTGCAGCTGCGACTGCAGCGGCTGGCAGCAATGCGTGAGGCGGCAGCGCGGCTGATGGCGCGCGACCGGCTGGGGCGCGACGTGTTTGCGCGTGCCGCGCCAGAGGGGCTGCGCGATATCAAGCTGCGCCAATGGGATGCGAGCCTTTATGATCTGCTTGCTGCCTATGGTCAGGTGAAGGCGCGCGCCGCACCGGTGGTGCATATGATTGCGCGCCGACCCGTCGTGACGCTGGATGCGGCGCTGGCGCATCTGGAGCGGCTGCTGGGTGTGCGGCTCGACTGGACCGAACTGGCAGCGTTTCTGCCGAGCGACTATGACGGGCCGCTTCGCCGCTCGGCGGTGGCGTCAAGCTTTGTCGCCGCGCTCGAACTGGCGCGGCAGGGGAAATTGCAATTGCGGCAGGATGAGACATTCGGGCCCCTTTACCTGCGCGGGGTCACGGCATGATTGACGCCAATGAACGCGCGATTGAGGCGATGCTGTTCGCCGCTGACGCGCCGGTCGATGCGCGTGATCTGGCCGAGCGCATCGGGGTGACGTCAGCGCAGGTGCGGGAAATCCTGGCCGCCGTCGCCGAGCGCCACGCTGGAACGGGCATCGAACTGGTCGAGCGCGGCGGGCATTGGCATTTTCAGACGCCTGCCGACCTCGCCCATCTGCTGCGGCGCGAGCGCGACGAGGTGCGCAAATTGTCGCGCGCCGCCACCGAAGTGCTGGCCATCATTGCTTATCACGAACCCGTCAGCCGCGCCGAGATTGAGGCGATCCGCGGCGTGCAGACCGCCAAAGGTACGCTGGATGTGCTGATGGAGGCGCGCTGGATTGCGCCAGCAGGGCGGCGCGAGGTGCCGGGGCGCCCGCTAATTTACAAGACGACGCAGGAATTTCTTACCCATTTCGGGTTAACCAGCCGCCGGGATTTGCCGGGCGTCGACGATTTGCGCGCCGCCGGGCTACTCGACCCGGTCGATTTGGCCTATGAAGCGGCACTTGAAGCTTCGATAGACAATAGCGATCTGGTAAAGGACGGCGAAGACGCCTAATCGGACGGGCTAGGAGATTTTGAAATGGGTGGTTTTAGCATCTGGCACTGGCTCGTCCTGGGCGTGATCGTGCTGTTGTTGTTCGGCAAGGGCCGGTTTTCGGACATGATGGGCGACGTTGCCAAGGGCATCAAAAGCTTCAAAAAGGGCATGGCAGAAGATGAAACCGTCGCCGCGCCAAAGCAGATCGACGGCCAGCGTGCGCCCGATCCGGCCCCCAGCTCGACCGTGACCAACGACCGCGATCCTGCCTGATCTGCCGCGAGCGGCGGCGCTGACCGATGTTTGATATCGCTCCGACTGAATTGCTGTTGGTCGCGCTGATTGCGCTGGTCGTGATCGGTCCCAAAGATTTGCCACGGGCAATGCGCTTTGTTGGCAAATGGATCGGGAAAGCGCGCGGTATGGCCCGGCATTTTCGTTCGGGCCTCGACACGATGATGCGCGAGGCCGAACTGGAAGAGCTGGAAAAGCAGTGGCGCCAGCAAAATGAGGAAATCATGCGCCAATATCCGCGCGTTGATGAGCCGGTTCAGGTCAGCCCTGACGTGGCAAGTGACGATGACGGTCCCGAAATCTTGATGCGGCCGACCGCCGCGACGCCCGACGCCCCCGCTGCACCGCCCAAGGGCGAAGCGCTGCCATGACGGCCGAAACACCCGTGACCGGTGGCGAGGAAATTGATGCGAGCAAGATGCCGCTGCTCGATCATCTGATCGAGCTCAGGTCGCGGCTGCTCAAATCGGTGCTGGCGTTGGCCGTGGCGTTTGGCGTCTGCTTCTATTTTGTGAAGCCCATCTATAGCTTTTTGGTCGCGCCGCTGGTGAAGGCCGGGCAGTCAAAGCTGATCTATACCCAGCTTTTCGAGGCCTTTTTTGTCGAGATCAAGGTCGCCCTGTTCGCGGCAGTGATGGTCGCCTTTCCGGTCATCGCCAACCAGCTGTGGAAATTCGTGGCACCAGGGCTTTATGCCAAGGAAAAGCGGGCGTTGTTGCCGTTCTTGCTGGCGACACCGTTGCTGTTCACATTGGGCGCTGCGGCGGCCTATTATGGCGCAGTGCCAGTGGCGCTAACTTTCCTGCTCAGTTTTCAGGGGGACCTGGGCGGGGTGTCGCAAGAGGCGCTGCCGTCTGCCGGCAGCTACCTGTCCTTCATCATGCATTTCATGATGGCGTTCGGCATCTGCTTTCTGCTGCCAATTTTGCTGATGCTGCTCGAACGGTCAGGGATTGTTACCCGCGATCAGCTGGTTGGCGCGCGGCGCTATATGATCGTTGCGGCTTTTGCGATTGCCGCAGTGGCCACGCCGCCGGACGTGCTGAGCCAGTTCCTGCTCGCCGTGCCGATGATCCTGCTCTATGAAATTTCGCTGGTGGCGATCTGGTTTACCCAGCGCCGCCGCGACAAGGCCAAGGCCGACGAGGCGGCTTAAGTCGCCGCGTCTTCCACCGTTTCACCGACCGATTCCACGTCGCGGCCAATACCGGCAATGGTGTTGCACGCCGCGAGCGCGGCTGCGCCGGCGATGGTCAGGATAATTTTGGTGATGCGGGACATGGCGCCCTCCTTCGTTGGTTCGGACCAGAAATAGGCCCGGCGCGCATCGAGGGGGGGGGAGGGTGATGCGGCGCCGGGCCCATGGTGCTGGATGACGCGGGTTGGGGGGCTATACGCCATCCAATAACCATAACGCAGCTTCACCGCATTTGGTTTCACGCGATGCAAAAAAATTCTGAATCGTATGAATCAGATAGAAACCAGGCCGCTCGCGACCGCCAGGCCAAGGAAAGCCAGAAAGCCCATACTGTCCGTGATCATCGTGACGAAAATCGAGCTAGCCACCGCCGGGTCTTGGTCGAACCGATCGAACAGCAGCGGAATGGCGACCCCGGCGATGCCTGCGACCAAAATATTGACGACCATCGCACAGGCGATGACCACGCCCAGTTGCGGGCTGGAGAACCAGAACGCGGTGGCAGTCCCGGCGATCAGCGCGATCGTGCCGCCATTGAGCATTGCGATGCGCATCTCGCGCCAAATGGCGCGGCCGCTGTTTGATGCCGTGACCTGATTGGTGGCGAGCGCGCGCACCGTCACCGCCAGCGTCTGCGTCCCGGCATTGCCGCCAACGCCCGCAACAATCGGCATTAACGCAGCCAGCGCCACCATCTGTTCGATGGCGGCCCCGAACAGGCCGATGATTGATGTCGCGATCAGCGCGGTGCCCAGATTGGCAATCAACCAGCGCACGCGCACCTTATAAGTCTCTGCGACCGGTTCGTTGATGTCACCGTCGCCTGCGCCCGACAGGCGCAGCACGTCCTCGCCCGCTTCTTCCTGGATAATGTGGACGACGTCATCGACCGTAATCATGCCGACCAGCCGCCCGGCGCTGTCGACCACAGCGGCGGAGATGAGCGCGTATTTCTGGAACATCAGCGCGACTTCTTCCTGATCCATATCGGCGGGGATCAGGCGCTGTTCGCGCTTCATGACGTCGGTGATCGCAATGTCGCGCGGGGTGCGCAGGATCCAGCTCAGTTGGCATGTGCCGACGGGCTTATGGTGCGGGTCGACGACAAAAATTTCCCAGAAATCGGTGGTGAAATCGCCGCCTTCGCGCAGCTGGTCGATGACATCGCCGACGGTAACATGTTCGGGCACCGCGACCAGATCGCGCTGCATCAGGCGCCCGGCCGACTCCTCGGGGTAGGACAGCGCGTCTTCGATAGCGGCGCGATCCTCGGGCTCCATCGCCTCGAGCACCGCTTGCTGCTCGTCGGTGTCGAGCTCGGCAATAATCGCCACGGCATCGTCGGTGTCGAGTTCGGACGCGAGTTCGGCAAGCTGTTCGGGCGCGAGCAATTCGACCAGATCGTCGCGCACATAATCATTCATTTCCGCCAGCACATCGGCGGACACCAGCTCGCCGAGCGTCGCGGCGAGCAGCGCGCGCCCATCCGACGGCGCGAGTTCGAACAAATCGGCGATATCGGCGGGGTGGAGGCGGCCAACCCGGTCGCGTGCGCCCTCCACATCGCCCGCTTCGGCAAGGTCTAGCACTTCGCGCACAAATTGCGGGCGCAGGCGGTTTTCGTCGTCGAAGTCGGTCCGCGCGGGTGGGGCGGGATTGGCGGCGTGCTGCGGTGTGTCGGTCATCGCGCGCCTCCCTGCACCCGGACAATGGCTTGTCCCTAGTCCCCGCCCCTATGAATGGCAACGCGCACGCGCAATTTTCGGCTGGCATGCCGCGCCCGCCCCGCTATGGCGTGCGGCAACTTGATTGCAGGAGAATTGCCATGACCGACCAGACACTGACGCTGACGCTTTCAACCGGCGAGGTGGTGATCCGCCTGCGTCCCGACCTGGCCCCCAAGCATGTCGCGCAGATTACCGAGCTGGCCAGCGTCGGTTTTTACAATGGCGTCATCTTTCACCGCGTGATCGACGGCTTCATGGCGCAGGGCGGGGATCCGACTGGCACCGGCATGGGTGGGTCGCAGCTGCCCGACATTCCGGCCGAATTTTCGGCCGAGCCGCATGTGCGTGGCACATGCTCCATGGCGCGCTCGCAAAATCCCAACAGCGCCAACAGCCAGTTCTTCATTTGCTTTGAAGATGCACGCTTCCTCGATCGCCAGTATACCGTCTGGGGTGAAGTGATTTCGGGAATGGACGCGGTTGACGCCCTGCCCAAAGGCGAGCCGCCGCGTGAACCGGGGAAGATTTTGACCGCGCGCGTGGGGTAAAAAGGCGTGTCACCCCTGTTTGCGCAGGGGTGACGGTTACACTTCCGCCAAAAATCCGTTCAGTCGCTCGCATGCCGCGAGCCAGTCTTCCTTGAACG
The DNA here is from genome assembly GCF_057220455.1 of Sphingopyxis sp. sgz302558. NCBI lineage: Bacteria > Pseudomonadati > Pseudomonadota > Alphaproteobacteria > Sphingomonadales > Sphingopyxidaceae > Sphingopyxis > Sphingopyxis sp. sgz302558. Next base: position 642,235 of record NZ_JBXPUZ010000002.1, read on the forward strand.
CCTGCACCACTTGGCCTGCCGACATGGCTTCGTTCATCAGTCCGACGCCTTGACCGACCCAGTAGGTGGCCAGGGCTCTGGCGCCCTCGTGCCCGCCCTCGGCCAGCTTGTCGACCTTGCGCAGCGCGGGTTCGCTGACCAGCGATTGCAATGGCATCGGCAGCGGCTTGGGCGCGGCTTCGCTTTCCCAAGCGTCGGTCCATACCGAGCGCAGCTGGCGCGACGGTTTGCCGGTGCGGCTTTTCGACCGGATGGTGTCGCGCGACGAGGCGGCGAGCATCTTTTCCTTCACGACCGGGTTGGTTTCGGCCTCGGCGGTGGTCAGCCACACCGATCCAGTCCACGCCCCGTGCGCGCCCATTGCCATGGCGGCTGCCATCTGCCGGCCAGTAACGATACCGCCCGCAGCCAAAATAGGCGTGTCCGCACCGACCGCCTCCACCGCAGCGGCAACCTCGGGGACCAGCACCATGGTGGCGACTTCGCCGCAATGGCCGCCCGCTTCACCGCCCGCGACGACCAGGATGTCGACCCCAGCGCGCACCTGCGCGAGCGCATGGTCGCGCGTGCCGACCAACGCGGCGACGGGGACATTGTGGCGTTTGCCCAGCTCGAGCATGAGCGGCGGCGGAACGCCCAGCGCATTGGCGATCAGGCCGATCGGGTGCCGAAAGGCCACTTCCAGCAGCGCCGCCGCGCCGCTGTCGGTCATATTGGTGCCCAGCCCGCCAGCGCTTTCCTTTGGCAGCGTCAGATCGGTCGCCTCGACGCCGTGCTGGCCGAGCAGCCCCGCGACAAATTCGCGGTGCTCGGCGGGAATGGCCGGGGCGGCGCGTGGGCCGTCTTCGCCCTTGCCGGCAAAGCTGTTGGGAACGATCAGGTCGACGCCATAGGGCCGTCCGCCAATATGCGCGTCGATCCAGGCTAGCTCCTCCTCCAACCGGTGCGGTGGCAGCGAAGCGGCGCCGAACACGCCCATGCCCCCGGCCTTCGACACTGCGACAACGACGTCGCGGCAGTGCGAGAAGGCAAGCAGCGGAAATTCGATGCCGAGCATGGTGCAGATGGGCGATTGCATGATTTGTTTCTCCTCTGGCTTGCAACACACCGCTACTTTACGTGAACGTCAAGTTGATTTGAGCGCGCGCGCGGGTAACGCAGGGGTATGACCTTATTCGCGCTTCCCGGCTTTGACCTTGATGCCTTTGTCCGCAGCACCTTGGCCGAAGATTTGGGGGCAGAAGGCGATATTACATCGCAGGCGACCATTCCCGCCGATGCGCGCTTTGCCGGGGTGATGGACAGCCGCGATGCAATTGTCGTGGCAGGCTTGCCGATCGCGGTGCGCTTCTTTCAGGCGCTTGATCCCGACATCGAAATCACGCCGCTGGCCAAAGAGGGGCAGGCGGTTACGGCAGGTAGCGACCTGATGCGGATCAAGGGTAACGCGCGCGCCATGCTGACCGCCGAACGCTCGGCGCTGAACACGGTGCAGCATCTGTCGGGCATTGCCACGATGACGCGCGCCTATGTTGATGCCATCGCCGGCACCGGCTGCACCTTGCTCGATACGCGCAAGACTATTCCCGGGCTGCGCGTGCTGGAGAAATATGCGACGCGTATGGGCGGGGCGACCAATCACCGCATGGGGCTGTGGGATGCGGCGATGATCAAGGATAATCACGTCGCCGTGGCGGGGTCGGTCGAAGCCGCCGTGCAGCGCGCCGTCGCGGCAGGGATTGAACGCATCATCGTCGAGGTTGATCGGATCGATCAAATCGAACCCGCGCTGGGTGCGGGCGCAACGCACCTGCTGCTCGACAATATGACGACCGACGAACTGCGCGCCTGCGTTGCGCTGGTGGCGGGCCGGGTGCCGACTGAGGCGTCGGGCGGCGTGCGGCTTGATACCATTCGGGCGATTGCCGAGACGGGCGTGACCTTTGTCTCGGTCGGGCGGCTAACCCAGTCAGCGCAGGCCGCCGATATCGGGCTTGATTTTGCGCTGGCTTAATCTGGCCATCGCGCTGCTGCCCGTGGCCGCGCAGGGGCAAGTCATCAGCTGCCGCGCCCCGGACCGTATCGACGTGCCCCGGCTGGAGCGCGCCCCGCGCGGCGCGGTGGCGCGTACGGTTCCGATCAGCGGCTATTTGCTGGCGCTCAGCTGGTCGCCGCAATATTGCGCCAGTCGCCGCAATCTTGGCGAGCGGCGCGACGCGGTGCAGTGCGGGGGCGAAACGGGGCGCTTCGGCTGGGTCTTGCATGGGCTGTGGCCGCAAGGCAGCGGCACCGGGTATCCGGGATGGTGCCGCCCGGCGCGGATCGTGCCGCAACCGGTGCTGCGCGAGCATCTTTGCATGTCGCCGTCGGTTCAGCTTATGCAGCGGCAATGGGCCAAGCACGGCGTGTGCATGAGCCCGACCCCGGCGGCCTATTTCCGCGCGGCGGCGATACTGTACCGCGCTGTGCGTTTCCCCGACATGGCGGCACTGGCACGCCAGCCGCAAACGGCAGGGAGTCTGCGCCGCGCCTTTGCCCAGCAGAACAAAGGTGTGAGCGCCGCCATGCTGGCGGTCACAGCCGAACGCAATGGCTGGTTGCAAGAAGTGCGGTTGTGTCTGGGCCAGCGGATGCGGCCCGCCGTTTGTCAGCCGGGTCAGCGCGGCTTGCGCGACAATGCGCGGCTGCGGATCCGCAGCAATGTGCCGCGTTGACACGTTTCAAAAATTAACCCTCTTTTAACCTTATCAATTCGTTAAAGCCGCGATAGCTTTGTCGGCATGACCGAAAGCGACTCCGACGCCGTCAACATCCGCGAACGGGTACGCGCCCATCATTTGCGGCAGCTAAAGGTGGCGGCGCTCGCCGCTCCTGCGGACTGGGAGGCCGCACTGCGCGCAGCGCTGGCGGCGGAACGCAAGCCCGCTCCGTTGCTGGTCAGCACCAGCGATGTGAAATTGTTTCTGCAGAGTTTCGCGGTGTTTTTCACAACGCTGATGGTGTTTCTGTACTGACCGGGGCAGGGCGGCTTAATCGCAGGCTTTGTGGAGTTCCCACGCCAGCCACGCCGAAATCAGGCACATAAAAGCGCTGAGCAACAGCTGGTTGATGACACTCATCCCCAGCGTGCTGAGCCCGATGGCGATCATGGATCCGACCACCATCGCCCCAGCGTTGACGATATTGTTGGCGGCCACGGTGCGCGCGGTTTGCGACAGCGGCACTGTGGTCGTCAGAAAGGCATAGAGCGGCACGACGAACATTCCGCCCGAGATCGCCACGCCCAGCAGCGTCAATGTAATCGCCCAGCTGTTCTGATGGTCCAAAAATTCACCGATATTGTAAAGCTCGCCGGGGTTGTCATTAATCCAGCCGCGACACACAAAGTAAAACGCCACGACGAACAGCCCCATGACAATGACAGACGCCGGGCTGTAACGGGCCGATACCTCGCCCTTGAGCAAGCGGTTGACGGCTACCGAGCCGATGGCGATGCCGACCGAGAAGATTGCCAGAAACAGGCTGGCGACGCCTGCGTCGGACGTCAGGACATTTTTTACTAGCGGCGGGAATTGGATGAACAATACGGCACCGATGGTCCAGAAAAAGCTGATCGACACAATCGCCAGATAGAGTTTGCGGATGTGCAAGGTCGCGCTGACCAGACGTATCGATGAACGGATGATGTGCCAGTCCGGCGGCGAATCGGCGTCGGCCTCGGGCGGAGCCGCTGGCACATGCCGCGACGTCAGAAAGCCCACCACAGCGGTGACAATGACGCTCGCGGCGGCGATTTCAACGGGGATCACCCCGGCGATGATCGTGCCCGCCAAAATGGCGATATAGGTGCCTGCCTCGACCCAGCCGGTGCCCGCGAGCACCTCGTCTGCGGCCAGGTGCTGGGGCAGAATCGCATATTTGATCGGGCCAAAGAAGGTCGAGTGCACCCCCATGGCAAACAGCGCGAGCAACAATAGCGGGATGGCCACCATGTGTACCGCGATACCCTGCCACGCCAGCAGCAGCCCTGCCGCGCCTACGAGCATGATCAAAATTTCGCAGAATTTGACGATGCGGATGATCCGCGCCTTGTCGCGCGTGTCGGCCAGCTGGCCAGCCATCGCAGAAAGCAGGAAAAAGGGCAGGATGAAGATCAGCGAGGCGAAACCGCTGAACAACGTTTCGTCGCGCTCGCTGTCCAGCACATTGTAGACAACGAACAGAACCATCGCATTCTTGAATAGATTGTCGTTGAATGCGCCGAGCAGCTGGGTGGCAAACAGCGGCAGAAAACGGCGCTGACCGAGCAGCGAGAGCGAGCCTGTCATCGAAATCCTATCCCCTGTGTACGGCGCGCTTCGCGGTTGTCGCGCCGATGCCATATCGGCTAGGAAGATGACGGTCAAAGGTCATAATGACCGTGCGCCGCGGGGGTTTTGTATCAAAATGTTGAGCCTGCCCAATTTGTTGACGTTATCGCGCATTTTGGCGGTGCCGATCTTGCTGTTCCTTTTATGGCCGGGGACGCGCATGGGCAGCCATCAACCGCTTCAAATCGACTATGCCCTTGCTTTTGCACTATATTGCCTGATGGGATTGACCGACTATTTCGATGGATATGTCGCCCGCGCGCGCGGTACGGTGTCGCGGCTCGGCCAATTCCTCGATCCGATTGCGGACAAGATCATGATCGCGGCCGTGATTTTGCTGCTGGTGTTCACGCGCGATATTGCCGGGTGGCACGTGATTGCAGCGCTGGTCATTCTGTTGCGTGAGATTATTGTGTCGGGTCTGCGCGAATTTCTGGCGACCTTGCAAGTGTCGATGCCGGTGACGCAGCTCGCCAAATGGAAGACGACATTCCAGCTGGTGTCGTTCGGTGCGCTGATTTTGGCTGGTGCGGTGCCGCAATGGGAGTGGGTCAAGCTGGTCGGGCTGGCATCACTCTGGGGCGCGGCGGTCCTGACGCTCATAACCGGCTGGGATTATCTGCGTGTTGGTCTGAAACACATGGATTAACACTATGCTATCGATGAATATTTCCTATTTCGCCTGGGTGCGTGAACGGATGGGGAAGGGCAGCGAAACGGTCACCGTTCCGACCGGGATAGCAACCGTTCGCGACCTGATCGGCTGGCTGGCCACGCGCGATGCGGCCGGCGCAGCGGCGTTCGCTGAGCCCGAACGCATTCGCGTGGCGCTGGGCGCAACCATGGCGAACCACGACGATACCCTTGGCAATGGCGACGACATTTCCTTGTTTCCGCCGGTGACCGGCGGGTGAAACGCGCATTGGTGACATCGGGTGCCATTGACGTGGTGACCGAATTGGCGGTGCATGACCGCGGCGGGCACGGAGCGACAGCCAGTTTCATTGGCCGTGTGCGCGGCGATGATGGCGTGAGCGAATTGATGTTGGAGCATCATCCGGCGATGACCGCAGCGGCGCTGGACGCTCTGGCGACACAGGCACAAGCGCGCTGGGCGTTGGATTGTGTCAGCGTCATTCACCGCATCGGTCCGATGCAGCGCGGCGACGTCATTGTGCTGGTCCTGGCCAGCAGCGCGCACCGCGATGCTGCGCTGGCGGGGGCAAGCTTTTTGATCGACCGGCTCAAGACCGATGTCCCGCTGTGGAAACGCGAAACGCTGCTGGATGGCACACAGCGCTGGGTTGAACCGCGCGCCAATGACGAAGCGCGCGCGGCGGGGTGGGACTAGCCGCGCGCGATATAGAGCCGCTTCAACACATCAGCCAGCAGGGCAAATTCCTCGCCGCGCGGGCTGTTCTTGCGCCAGACAAGCGCGATGGTGCGCCAGTCATGGTCCGAGGCAAGCGGCCGGGTATCGATGTCTGTGCGGTCGAGAATGCCGGAATCGAGCGCCATTTGCGGGAGCATGGTAACGCCGAGGCCGTTATCGACCATCTGTACCAGCGTGTGCAGCGAGGTGCCCATCATCCGGGTGCCGCTGCGCAATTCGGGGCGGTTGCATGCAGCCAGGGCATGATCCTTCAGGCAATGGCCGTCCTCGAGCATCAGCAGCTGTGCGGGATCGAGCGTGTCGGCGCTGACCACCGCCGGCAGGTCTCCCGGAAAGTCGCCGGGGAATGCGACCAGCAGGGGGTCGTCAAACAGCACGGCGCTATCGACATCACCGCAGGCATAGGGCAGCGCCAGCAACACACAATCGACCTGACCGTGGTGGAGCGAATCGCAGGCCTGGGCACTGGGCTCTTCGCGCAGGAACAATTTGAGCTCGGGGCGCTCGCGGCGTAGCTGTGGCAAGACCGTTGGCAACATGAACGGCGCAATAGTGGGGATCACGCTCATCCGAAGTTCGCCGGTCAGCGGTTGGCTTGCGCCTGCCGCCAATGCGGCCAGTTCCTCTGCCTCGCGCAGGACGCGGTGCGCCTTGCGCGCGATGTTGAGTCCAAGCGGGGTAAAGCGCACAACGCGGCGCGTGCGCTCGACCAGCATCAGGCCAAGCAGTGTTTCCAGCTCGCGGATGCCGGCCGAAAGCGTCGACTGGGTAACATTGCAACTGTCGGCAGCCTTGCCGAAATGACCATGCGCTTCGAGCGCAACCAGATATTGCAGCTGCTTCAGGGTGGGAAGATAGGGCGAACTCATCGAGTGCCTCGATAAATGATTGTGCTGTGATAGACAATCACGCGGTCGGCGCGTCATGGTAGCGCCGTAAATCTGTTGCAGTCACGTCACAGTATTGCAAATTATCTTATAAATTTGCGTAAAATTGCGCGTATTTCATTGCGTTGCTTTTCTGTGCCGTCATGCTGACGGTTAGCCCGGGTCGCGAGGCGCATTTGCCGCCTACCGGAGCCAAAACAGGGAGCTCTCTCAGCTATGTCACGCACCATCACCCGTTCGCTGCTTGCCACCGCCCTAGTCGCTGCCGCCAGCGTCAGCCTGCCAGGCGTCGCGTTTGCGCAAGAGGAAGCCGAAGTCGCCGACGAAAGTGCAACCATTATTGTCACCGGCACGCGCCGTACCGACCGCACCGTGGCCGATAGTACGGTGCCAATCGATGTGATTTCGGCCGATTCGCTGGTGAACAGCGGAACGACCGAAACCAACCGGCTGCTCAATAATCTGGTGCCGTCGTTCAACTTTCCCCAGCCGTCGCTGACCGACGGCACGGACTCGCTGCGTCCCGCGACATTGCGCGGCTTGGCCCCCGATCAGGTGCTGGTGCTTATCAACGGCAAACGCCGCCATCTATCGTCGCTGCTCAACCTCAATGGCTCGGTTGGCCGCGGCTCGGCGGGGGTCGATCTGAATACCATCCCGCCGCTCGCGATCGAACGCATCGAGGTGCTGCGCGATGGCGCGGCGTCGCAATATGGTTCGGATGCGATTGCCGGCGTCATCAACATCCAGATCAAGAAGCGCGAAGGCGGCCGCGCGCAGGCGAGTTTCGGCAAGTATATCACGACGATGGAAGATGTCGCGCAGGTCGCCAGCGTTGGCTTGACCACCGGGACCGCCGACGACCCGGCGATCACTTTCACCGGCAATGATCGCAAACGGCGCGATGGCGACACCTATACGCTATCGACCAACATTGGGCTGCCCGTGGGCGATAGCGGCTATTTCAACTTCACCGCCGAATATAAGGACCGCTCGCCGACCAACCGGTCGGGCCCCGACATTCGCCGCCAGTATCTTACGGCCGGCGACCCGCGCGAGGCGACGATTGGACGCTATCTGCACCGCTTCGGTGACGGGGAATCCAAAGATTTCAACTTCTTTGTCAATGCCGGCATGGATGTGGGTGAGAGCTTTGAGCTCTACACATTCGGCAGCTATGGTGTGCGCGACGGCAATGGCGCGGGCTTCTACCGCCGCGCGCTCGATGCGCGTAACCGCGATTGGTCGGCATCGACGACAACGTTCATTCCCGTTTATCCCGACGGCTTTTTGCCGCTGATCAACAGCGAGATCCGCGATATCGCAATCGCGGGCGGCATCCGCGGTGAAGCCGCTGGCTGGAACCTTGACCTGTCCGTCAACTATGGCTCCAACCGGCTTGATTACGTCATTTCGAACAGCATCAACACATCGCTGGGCGCGGCTAACAGCCCCCGCACATTTGACGCCGGCGGCCTGCGTTCGGGCCAGATGTCGGTCAATTTCGATGCGCAGCGCGAGGTCGATTTCGGGCTAGGTGCAACCTCGCTCGCGGTGGGCGGTGAATGGCGCAATGAAAATTACAAGATCGTGCCCGGCGAAGTGGCGAGCTATGTCGCCGGTCCCTTTACCTTCAGCAACGGTGCCGCACCGGGATCGCAGGTGTTTCCGGGCTTTTCGCCAACCACCGCCATCGACGAATCGCGCGACAGCTTTGCCGCCTATGTCGAATTGGATGCCGACCTGAGCGATATATTCAACGTCCAGCTGGCGGGGCGTTATGAGCATTTCTCCGACTTTGGCAGCACCATCAATGGCAAGCTGGCGGCGCGGTTTGAACCAATTGACGGCATTGCGCTGCGCGGTTCGATATCGACCGGTTTCCGCGCGCCGGGGATGGCGCAGCAGTTCTTCTCGACCACGTCGACCAACAATGTGAACGGCGTGCTGATCGAAATTGGCACTTTCCCGGTGCAATCGCCTATCGCGGTCGCGCTGGGGGCAGAGCCGCTTGACGCTGAAACATCGCTTAACATTGGCGCGGGCGTGGTGTTGAGCCTGATCGACGGGCTGAACGTGACGGTCGATTATTATAACATCAAGATTGAAGACCGCATCACCCTCACCGAAAATCTGCAAGGGGCCGATGTGGTCGCTATCCTGCAGGCCGCCGGGGTGGTTGGCACTTCGGCGCGCTTCTTCATCAACGGGATCGATACCCGGACCGAAGGTCTTGATATCGTTGCCAGTTACCGCGTACCCGATTTTGGGGCAGGCCGCTTCACGCTAACCGCCGGCTATAACATCAACGACAACAAGATTACGGACCGGCGCACTTTCAGCGGCTTTACCGCGCAGCGCCTGTTTGCACGGCCCGAAAGCTTCCGCCTGACCGATGGTCAGCCTTCGAACAAGTTGAACATCGGACTGGATTGGGAAGCTGGCAAATTCGGGCTGACGGCGCGGGGCAACCGTTATGGCAGCGTGTTCCTGCCGGGGCCGAGCCTGGATATCACCATCCCCAAGGGCTCGGCGCCGGGCGATATCACCCTGACGCCGAAATGGGTGATGGATCTGGAAGTGCGGTTCAACCCGGTCGAGGCAGTGCAGCTGGCGGTTGGTGCCAATAACTTGCTAGACGAATATCCCGACCGTCTGCCGTTCGGCACGGTGAATGGCTTTAACTTCGGACTTAACAACAGCTTCCTGCCCTATTCGTCGCAGTCACCCTTTGGCTTCAGCGGACGCTTCGTTTATGGCCGGGTCAGCGTGGAATTCTGACTTATCGGAGTGATGCATGGCGGCGCGGTCTCACTTTTTGCTGGGGGGCCTCGCCACCGCGCTGGCGCTGACGGGCGGGCTGTTCCTGTGGCAGGGGTTGAGTCAGAGCGAAGGCACGGTCGAGCTGCCGGCGCCGCCGCCCGCCTTGCCGGCTATTCCGCAGGCGGGGGCCGACGCACCAAAATTTGGTGCGCCGCCGCCGGTGCTGCCCGAGGCCAAGCGCGCCTCGCGCGAGGAGCAGCGCTTCAACCGCTATGACCGGGATCGCAATGAGCGCATCAGCCGCATCGAAATGCTGGGCACGCGGTCGGCCGCGTTTCGCAAGCTCGACAAGGACGGCAACAATCTGTTGACGTTCGAGGAATGGGCGGCGGCGACGAGTGACCGATTTGCGGGAGCCGACGGTGACAAGTCGGGAGATCTGACGCGGGCAGAATTTGCGACGACCGCGCCTAAACGCAATCCGAATCCGGCATGCCGGTGTTGAACCATTCAGATTTGCAAAGCCGTTCGTCCTGAGCTTGTCGAAGGACTGTCCTTCATCTTGGCAATGTCCAAGCAATGAACGGCCCTTCGACGCGCGCAGGGCGCGCGGGGTGGGGTTCAGGCGTTGGTTGGTTCCTCCGCCGCCATCCAATTCGCAAGCGCCGTTCCCGCACGCTGCGTATAGCCCAGCTTGCGGTCCTTTTTGCGCACGTCATCGGCGAGCGGCGGGAAGAGACCAAAATTGACGTTCATGGGCTGATAGCTCGCCGCATCGGCGCCGCCGGTAATATGTCCCAGCAATGCTCCGAGCGCGGTTTCGGGCGGCGGCGGGGCGATCGCGGACCCGCGCAATTCGGCAGCGCCAAAGCGCGCGGCAATCAGCCCGATGGCGGCGCTTTCGACATAGCCTTCGCACCCGGTAATCTGGCCCGCGAAACGGATATGCGGTGCGTTTTTCAGCCGCAACTGACCGTCCAGCAGCTCGGGCGAGCGGATGAAACTGTTGCGGTGCAATCCGCCGAGGCGCGCAAATTCGGCTTTTTCCAGCCCCGGGATCGTGCGGAACAGGCGCACCTGTTCGGCGTGTTTCAGCTTGGTTTGAAACCCTACCATGTTCCACAATGTGCCTAGCGCATTGTCCTGTCGCAGCTGCACCACCGCATAGGGCCAGCGCCCGGTGCGCGGATTGTCGAGCCCGACGCCCTTCATCGGGCCGAAACGCAGCGTTTCGACGCCGCGCTCTGCCATCACCTCGATAGGCATGCAGCCCTCGAAATAAGGGGTGTCGGTTTCCCACTGCTTGAATTCGGTCTTCTCGCCGTCGAGCAGTCCCTGGACAAAGGCGTGATATTGGTCCTTGTCCATCGGGCAATTGATATAGTCCTTGCCGTCACCCATCGGCCCAACCTTGTCCCAGCGGCTGGCCATCCAGGCGACATCCATGTCGATGCTGTCGCGATAGACGATCGGCGCGATGGCGTCGAAAAAGGCGAGCGCGTCGCGGCCGGTGGCGGCACCAATGCTGTCGGCCAGCGCCGCGGCAGTTAGCGGCCCAGTGGCGACGATGGTCAATCCGCTTTCAGGCAATCTGTCAATGCGTTCGCGGACGATGCTGACATTGGGGTGCGAGGCCAGCGTGCGGGTAACTTCGGCCGAAAACTGGTCGCGGTCCACGGCCAAGGCTGATCCTGCCGGAACCTTGGTGGCATCAGCAGCGCGCATGATCAGCGAATTCAGCGCGCGCATTTCGCGGTGCAGCAGGCCGACCGCGTTGCTGTCGCCATCGTCCGAACGGAAGCTGTTCGAACAGACCATTTCAGCGAGGCCGTCCGTTTGGTGGGCAGGGGTCATATCGCCGCCACCGCGCATTTCGGACAGGCGGACGGTCAGGCCCGCTTCTGCCAGCTGCCACGCCGCCTCTGACCCAGCCAGGCCGCCGCCGATGATGTGAACATGATGCATTGTCTGTTTACTGTTTCCATGGAAAGGCGTTGCCGCGGCCTTTGGCACGAAGCGGGGCGCGGCAAAAGGGGGATGGATATGCAGGCAGCGGTTCGGATCGACGAAACGCGAACGCCGTGGCTGTGGTGGGCCGCGCTGGCCGTGGGGGCGACCTATATGCTGCCGGTTGTGCTGGCGCTCAGCGGACCGTCGATCATCCTGTGGAAGGGAGCGGGCGTGGGCCTGCTGGCACTATGGGCGGCGGTCAACGGCCGCGATCGCCACGGCCAGATGATCGCGCTGGTGCTGGGCTTTGGCGCGCTGGGCGATGTGTTGCTCGAAACATCCGGGCTGATGATCGGCGCCTTTGCCTTTTTGTTCGGTCATGTGATTGCGATCGGGCTATATAATGCCAACCCGCGGCCCAAGCTGACCGGGTCGCAGCGGCTGTTAACGGCGGTGGTGGCACCGCTGTCGCTCGTCATCACCTGGTTTCTGCTGCGCGAGGCCGGTAGCTTCCATACCGCCATGTTTGCCGGTGCACTTTTCTATACGCTGGTGGTGGCAGTGATGGCAGCATCGGCGTGGATGAGCAGCTTTCCGCGCTATCGGGTCGGACTGGGGGCCATGTTCTTCCTTATTTCAGACCTGCTGATTTTCGCGCGCATAGGCGGTGCCTTGCCGCCGGGACTGGCCAGTATGCTGATCTGGCCGCTCTATTTTGGCGGGCAGGCCCTGATCGCGTGGGGCGCGGTGACTACGCTGGCGGCGCGGCGGCGCTAACGCTTTTCAATACCCTGTATCAGGGCCAGCCCAAGTAACCGGAGAATATACCTGCCGCGACCGCCAACAGACCAAAGCCAACAATCTTCGCGAGCGTGAGGCCCAGAGAGCGGCCCGCTTCGGACCGCGAGGCACCAGGAAAATGGTCCATCGCCGACGGCATGTCTGGTGCGCTTTGTGTCCACGGCAAAGGCTCAGGCCGGGCTTGCTCGTCGGAGCCGTCCGAAACGCGCCAATTCGACTCTGGTGGTTTGGCCATGACGCGATAAATAGCGGTCATGTCGCAGGAAGCAACGTCGCTCGACGAACTGACCAAGCTCGATAACGCCGTGCTGGCCGAAGTCGTACGCGAAGGCGAAATGCTGGTCGCCAGCCAGTTTCAGGCGAGCTTTGCGGCAGACCAGCGCGCACTGACGCTGGCCGGTATCGCGCTCACTGTCGCGACAGGTCTGGTCGGGCTGTTGATCGCGGAAAAACTTCCGACGGGTATCGTCTCCGACGCCGGACTACGCACGCTTGCGCTGGTTGTGGCCCTGGCGCTGATCGGCGGGGCAATGGCGGCGGTCCATGCCGCGCTGCCCGCCAAATTCTTTTTCCCCGGCAATGAACCGCGCAACTGGTTGCCTGACCAATGGAGCCCGCGCGAGCGCCCCCGTTATGATCTAACCACCGCGCGCATCGAACAGGCGCAGGTGCTGCAAGCCGTTATCGACGCCAACAAGGCCATTGCTGCGCGGCAAGCATTATGGATCCGCCGATCGGTGCTGTGGTGCTTTGGCGCGCTGGTAACGGGGCTGCTCGGCGCGGTCGTGCTTTACGCCATATCCCTAAGCTGAATGCCAATGACGGCAGACTGCGGCAATGGCGCGTAAAGGTGGGGGAAAAGTGCGCCGCCGCGCGACACTTCCCACTTCAGCGCCTCGCCAAAGCGGCTGAGATCGATTTCGGCAATTACTAGACCGGTCTGCCCGGCGAAGTGCTTTGCCAGCGTTTCTTCAAGCTGCTCGGCGGTCGACATATGGATATAGCCATCGGCCAGATCGATCGGCGCACCGGCAAACGCGCTGTCACGTTGCAGCTCCGCCCATTGGCTGGAGGTCAAAACCTTGAAAGCGGTCGGGCTCACTCGCTCGTCGGCTCGTCGCTTGGCGCCGCTGGGGCTTCCGTATCCTCGGCCTCTTCGCTCTCCTCGATCAGCGCGGCGGAAACAATATGCTCGTCGGCGGCGACATCGAACAGCCGCACCCCGGCGCTCCCGCGCCCAATGACACGCAAGCTGGACAAGCTGATACGGATGAGTTTCGCCTGATCGGTCACGAGCATCAGCTGGTCGTCCTTGACCGCCGGGAAACTGGCCACGACGAGGCCATTGCGCGCGATATTGTCGATATTGGTAATGCCCTGGCCGCCGCGTCCGGTACGACGATATTCATAGGCCGAAGACAGCTTGCCATAGCCATTGGCGCACACGGTCAGGATAAATTGTTCGCGCGCTGCCATTTCGGTCATGCGATCGGCCGGCAGGCTCGGCTCATTCTCATTGTCCTTCCACGGGGCGGCGCGCAGATAGGCCTCGCGTTCCTCTTGCGAGGCGCCCGAGCGGTGGAGGATCGACAGCGAGATAACCTCGTCGCCATCTTTCAATGTCATTCCGCGCACGCCGGTCGAAGCCCGGCTTTGGAATTCGCGGATATCGCTGCCCATGAAGCGGATCGCCTTGCCCTGGCGGCTGGCGAGCAGCACATCGTCGCCTTCGGTCAGCAAAGCGACGCCGATCAGCCGGTCATCGGCGTCATCGCCTTCGAATTTCATCGCAATCTTGCCGTTCGACGGGACATTGGCAAAGGCGTCCATGCTGTTGCGCCGCACGCTACCCTTGGCAGTAGCGAACATGACATGCAGTTTCGACCATTCGCCCTCGTCCTCCGGCAAGGGGAGCACGGTCGAGATTGTTTCGCCCTGCGCCAATGGCAGCAGGTTGATCATCGGCCGCCCGCGCGTTGCCGGACCGCCTTCGGGCAAGCGCCACACCTTCATTCGATAGACTTTGCCGTGGGTCGAAAAGAACAGCACGGGGGTGTGGGTGGAGGTGACGAACAATTCGGTGACGACGTCTTCGTCCTTGGTCGCCATGCCGGCGCGGCCCTTGCCGCCGCGACGCTGCGCGCGGAAGGTGGCAAGCGGAGTGCGCTTGATATAGCCGTCCATGGTGACCGTCACGACCATCTCTTCGCGCTCGATCAGATCCTCGTCTTCGATGCCGTCGGCGGCGGGCGCAATTTGGGTGCGGCGCGGCGTCGCAAACTCCGCGCGCACAGCGCTGAGTTCTTCACGCATGACGGCATAGAGCTTGGCGCGGTCGGCGAGGATGCTCAAAAGCTCCTCAATCTCGCCCGACAGTTCTTTGAGTTCCTTGCCGATTTCGTCGCGACCAAGCGCCGTAAGCCGGTGCAGGCGAAGCTCCAGAATGGCGCGCACCTGGGCCTCGGACAGGCGATAGGTTTCACCCGCATCAAAGTCGCCCTCGATGGCCTCGACCAGTCGGATATAGGGCGCGATTTCGCCCACCGGCCAGTCGCGCGTCGCCAGCGCTTCGCGTGCAGCCGCCGGGCTGGAAGACCCGCGGATGATGCGGACGACTTCGTCCAAATTGCTGACGGCGACGACCAAGCCCAACAAGATGTGGGCGCGGTCGCGCGCTTTTGCGAGCTCGAATTTGCAGCGCCGAGTAATCACTTCCTCGCGGAAGGTCACAAAGGCCGACAAAATGTCCTTGAGCCCCATCATTTCGGGGCGGCCGCCGCGGATGGCCAGCATATTGGCGGGGAAGCTTTGCTGCGCCGGGGTGTTGCGCCACAGCTGGTTGAGCACGACGTCAGGGGTCGCATCGCGCTTCAGGTCGATGACGACGCGCACGCCTTCGCGGTTCGATTCGTCGCGGATGTCCGAAATGCCCTCGACCCGCTTGTCGCGCGCGGCTTCGGCGATTTTTTCGACGAGGCCGTTCTTGCCCTGCTGGAAGGGGATCGAGGTAAGCACGATCGAACGGCGGTCGCCGCGCCCTTCCTCAATCTCGTGCGTCGCGCGCATCATAATCGAGCCGCGCCCGGTGGCATAAGCATTGCGCGCGCCGCCCTGGCCCAAAATCAGCGCGCCGGTGGGGAAATCGGGGCCGGGAATGATAGCCATCAGCTCTTCAAGCGTGATAGCCGGATTGTCGATCAGCGCCAGCGTGGCATCGATCACTTCGCCCAGATTGTGCGGCGGAATGTTGGTTGCCATGCCAACCGCAATGCCGCCCGCGCCGTTGACCAGCAAATTGGGATAGCGCGCCGGCAGCACCGACGGCTCGTCGCGGCTGGCATCATAATTGGGCTGGAAATCGACGGTATCCTTGTCGAGGTCCCCCAGCAGCGTCATCGCAGCCTTGGCCAGTCGCGCTTCGGTATAGCGCATCGACGCGGGCGGATCGGGGTCCATCGAACCGAAATTGCCCTGACCATCGATCAGCGGCACGCGCATCGACCAGTCCTGCGTCATCCGCGCCAGAGCATCGTAAATCGCGCTGTCGCCGTGCGGGTGATAGTTACCCATCACGTCGCCGACAATTTTTGCCGATTTTT
Organism: Sphingopyxis sp. sgz302558; assembly: GCF_057220455.1. Taxonomy (NCBI): domain Bacteria; kingdom Pseudomonadati; phylum Pseudomonadota; class Alphaproteobacteria; order Sphingomonadales; family Sphingopyxidaceae; genus Sphingopyxis; species Sphingopyxis sp. sgz302558. Next base: position 657,998 of record NZ_JBXPUZ010000002.1, read on the forward strand.
TATAGGGTTTGCCCGGAACAAAGCCGCCTTCTTGCGCCGCGAACAGGATGCGGCGGTGCACCGGCTTCAAACCATCGCGCACATCGGGCAAGGCGCGCGAGACAATCACGCTCATGGCATAGTCGAGATAGCTCGACTTCATTTCGTCGACGATGTTGACGGGGGCAACGCCCTCGGGCGAGGGCGGGGGAACGGGGGTTTCTTCGGTCAAGACCGGGCCTTCTTTCGGGGGTAATGTGACAGAAATCTGTCTAGCCGAAGCGGAAGCGGAAGGCCAGCTTTACAGCCTTACCCATCATGCCAGATTTTGACACTAAGTCACTGTTTTAATTGATTCCATCAAAAGGCGCGCCAGAAAAAATTTGATGACCTGCGGCGCCGTAGGAATCTTCGCGGCGCGCGGGCTGCACCAAGGCTTGCCAAATTGCCGCATGGTGACCAGACAGGGGGGGTGAACCCGCATTTCAACCAGTCGATGCCATGGCGCTCGTCGCGCTGATCGCCGCGAGCGAAGCGCTCGACGATGGAACAATGTTGCGCGCATTGGCTCCGGTGGCGGGCGAAACAATTATCGAGCGGCAAGCGGCACGTGCGCTGGCGGCGGGTGCCGAGACTTTATTCGTCGTTGTGGGCGCTGTGCCTCCGGAACTTTTACAAGCCCTCGACCGGGTGCGGCGCCGCGGCAGCCGCGTGCAGGTGGTTCGCGACGCCGCAGATTTGCAAACCAGCCTGCAACCCACCGACCGGCTGTTGCTGGTGGCCGACGGGCTGATTGCCCCGCCTGGCCAATATAAAGCGCTGGCGCTGGCTGCGACACCGTCGATCCTCGTTACCGCCGACACGCCGTTGACGCACGCGCTCGAACGGGTTGATGCCGCGCACCGCTGGGGCGGGCTGGCGCTGGTCCCGGCCGCGAGCGTGACAGAACTGGCGGCGCTGCCAGGCGAATGGGACATTGTGCTGACGTTGCTGCGCTTTGCCATCCAGGCCAATGCGACGCGGCTGGAATGCGAACCCGCCTTGTTCGGACAAGGCGAGATTTCCATCGTTGCGAACAGCGCAACGGCTTCACAAATGGAGCAAGTGGGGATTGAGCGTGTGGAATATGGCGGCATGGGGTTTGGCCGGTCGCTGTTCTCGATGCCGTTGGTGCGGTTGCTCGGTCCCTCGCTGGTTCGCGCCCCACGCCTGGTCGCGGCCTTGCCGTGGATGACCGGGGCGGCGTGGCTGGCGGCGGCGGTTGCGGCCGGTTTGGGCCAGGAACTTGGCGCAGCGCTGGCCGCTGTTGTGGGGTGCATTGGATTGTCGGCGCTGCGGTTTCTGGCGGCTTTCCGATTGGAAAACGTCCGGCTCGAGCAGTTGCGGAGCCTGTTTCGGGCCATATCGGTCGCTCTTCTTGCGGCGATTGGCTGGGTCCCGGTCATATTGCCCGCACCCGGCGCGCCGCCGCCGCTTGTCCCGATGGCACTTGGGCTGAGCCTTGCGGCGATTATCCTGCTGGCACGGCGCCTTTATGCCGAATTGGGCGCGCAGCGTGCGCGGCACTGGCTGCTTCCCGATGCCGATCAGGCGTGGCTGATCCTGGCCGTTGCCGCTGCGGCAGGGCTGCTGCCTATGGCGAAAGCGTTGCTGCCGTTGGCTGGGCTTGCACAGCTGCTGCTGTGGTTGCGCTTTGCCCCGCGACACAGCAACAGGGTTTAGCAAACGTTAACGCGGCTCTGCTATGCAGGACAGGCATGCAGGAATCACCCTCTCTGGAAGGTCTGGGCGGCGCGGCGGCGCGCTGGTCGCAGCATCAGGCCGCGCTTGCGGCGCGGCTGGGCCAGCCCGGTGCAGTCAGGCTGACCGAGGAGCAAGAGGCGCTCGGCCTCGGCATCACCCGGCGACTGGTACAGATGCTGGCCGCGGAGCTACCGTTGAAAATCCCGGTCACGAGCATCTGGGCCCATTGGGAAAGCGTCGGCTTACCATCGGCGGCGGCGCTGGCACCGGCCATTTTTGCGCGCGTGGAGGAATATCGCTGGCGGCGGATGATGACCGGGCCACTGCACGACCCGCTGCCAGGCTTGTTCGCTGATGCGAGTGGCAAACGCCGGAGCAGCGCTGTGCCGCCAGGGGTCGAACCGGCGCGCGCCGCGGTGGTCGATGCGGCCTTGTTGGCGCTGCGCGTGGCCGACGGTCGGCGCAGTGACGCGTTTGGGCTGCCGCTGCTCCTTGCGTCCGAATTGCCAGCTGCGGCGCGACGGGCATTGTTGTTCGACCTTGGCGCGCAGGACCTTGCACAAGCCAATGACCTTAACGCTCGCGCGCCTGCCATCGCCCAGGCAGTGGAGCGCGTCATGGCCGATTTGGCGGATTGCCCCGCCGACAGTGCGGCGCGCGCTTATGTGAACGCGCTTGAAACGACGGATTTGCTGGCAGCCGCTATGGCTGACGCGATTGCTCGGCACGATTGGCTGGCGGTCATTGCAGTGGTGGCGGTGCGATCCGGATGGCGCATTGCCGACGCGGCGGCAGCGCTGGTGGCGGCGGATGAGCTTGCTGTATTGCAATTCTTCACAGGGCTTGGCCTCGAACCCGGCGCAATCACCCCGCTGCTCGATAGCCTTGCCGAAATTCCGGGGCGGCCAACCAATGCCACATTGCCCCCGCCGGTACCGGCGAGTGAAGATCTGGTTCAGGCGGTTGCAGCACGCGCCAATGCGCTGCGAGCACGCCAGCAGGACCGCCCGTTATGAGCGCCGCGGTCGTTACCGGACAGATTGACCCCAAGGGGCTGCTGGTCGCGGCCGACCCCGCGCTGCTGCGCCTTCAGGAGCGCGCGGGTGGCAAGCTCGGTGGCCCGCTGATGTTGCCGCAACTGTCGCGCCTTTCGGCGCTGGCCATGCGGCTGGAACGCGAAATCACCCGCTCGCTGCTGACCGCTGACGATCATAGCGACATCAGCGCCACCGTGACGATCAGCCCGGTTGCCAATGGAGCCGAAATCATCATCCGCGAATGGCGCTCGCAGCAGGCAGCCGACGCGGCCGGGTTCGCGGATGCCGACGCGCACGGCGCTGGCACATCTATGGCCACCGATTGGAGCTGGGCCTGTGATGCGCAGCTGCGCCTTTTGGCGTTGCAACCCGTGACCGGATCGCCACCCACCGAAGGCTGGCAAGGCCGCTCGCTGTCCGAAGTGTTCGAGCTGGAACCTGACAGCGATGGCCGATTGCCCCTGTTGCTGGCGCTTGCCGATCATCGCAGTTTTTCCGACCAAAGGTTGCGTTTGCCCGCCGCATTAATTGCCGACCGCCCGGCCATGGCAATGTCCGGAACGGCACTGTTTGACGCCGGAGGCGGCTTTTCTGGATTTCGGGGTTGGCTGACGCGGCTTGATGCCGATGATGCCGGCGTTGCCGATGCGCCGCGGATCATCGATCCCGCCTTTGGCGCGTTGCCGCTGTCCGATCCGCGCTTTGGGCGGCGAATCGACGGGGCATTGCGTGGCCCGCTGGGCCGGATTATCGCCTCGGCCGAAACGATTTCGGGCCAATTTGAAGGGCCGATCCGTGCCGACTATGCCCGTTACGCGGCCGATATTGCGCATGCCGGGCGGCATTTGCTCGGGCTGATCGATGACCTTGGCGATTTGCAGAATATCGAGCGCCCGGGGTTTCACGCGGCGCGTGAGGCCGTCGATCTTGCAGATGTGGCACGGCGGGCAGTTGGTTTGCTCGGGATGAAGGCCGAAGAGCGCCAGATCCGCATTGACGCACCCAAGCGTGACGAAGCCTTGCCTGCAACCGGCGAGTTTCGGCGCGTATTGCAGATCATGCTCAATCTGATCGGCAACGCGATCCGCTACTCGCCCGAAGGTTCGATGATCTGGATACGCGGCGAAGCGGACGCGTCCCACGCGAGCATTACCGTTGCCGATCAGGGGCAGGGCTTGGCCCCCGATCAGCAATCGCTGATCTTTGAAAAATTCGAACGGCTGGGCCGCACCGATAGTGGCGGGTCTGGCCTGGGCCTTTACATCGCGCGCCGGTTAGCTCGGGCAATGGACGGCGACCTGACGGTCGACAGCGCGCCGGGGCAGGGCGCGCGCTTCACGCTGCGCCTGCCCAAAGGCTGATTTAGCGCTGGCTTACCGGCACATAGTCGCGCTGCGTCGGGCCCGTGTAGAGCTGGCGCGGGCGGCCGATTTTCTGTTCGGGGTCCGAAATCATCTCGTTCCACTGCGCCACCCAGCCGACGGTGCGGGCGAGTGCGAACAGCGCAGTGAACATAGTGGTCGGGAACCCGATCGCCGACAGGATGACGCCCGAATAGAAATCGACATTGGGGAACAGCTTCTTTTCGATGAAATAGCTGTCGTTAAGCGCCATTTCTTCGAGCTGCAGCGCGACTTCGAACACCGGGTCATTGATCCCCAGCGAGCCCAAGACTTCGCGCACCATCCCTTGGATGACGGTCGCGCGCGGATCGTAATTTTTGTAAACGCGGTGACCGAAACCCATTAAACGGAACGGATCATTCTTGTCCTTGGCACGGGCGAGATATTCCGGAATTCGTTCGGGGCGCCCAATTTCGCGGAGCATGTTGAGCGCGGCTTCGTTCGCTCCGCCATGGGCCGGTCCCCACAAGCATGCGATACCCGCGGCAATACAGGCAAAAGGATTGGCTCCTGATGATCCCGCCAGCCGAACCGTTGACGTCGAAGCGTTCTGCTCATGGTCGGCATGAACAATAAAAATCTGATCAAGGGCCTTTTCGACAATCGGGTTAACGACATATTCTTCAGCTGGCACGCCAAAGGTCATACGCAGGAAATTGCCGGTGTAGGACAGGTCGTTGCGCGGGTAGATGAACGGCTGGCCAACGGAATATTTATAGGCCATCGCCGCAATCGTCGGCATTTTGGCGATCAGGCGGTGGCTGGCCACCATGCGCTGGTGCGGGTCGCTGATTTCGGTCGAGTCATGGTAGAATGCCGACAGCGCGCCAACGACGCCGCACATGATGGCCATCGGGTGGGCATCGCGCCGAAAACCGCGGTAAAAGGTCGCGAGCTGCTCATGCAGCATGGTATGGCGGGTGATGGTGTAATTGAAGTTATGAAGTTCGTCTGCTGTTGGCAACTCGCCGTTCAGCAGCAGGTAGCAAACTTCCATAAAACTGGAATGTTCGGCGAGCTGGCCGATGGGGTAGCCGCGGTGCAGCAGGACGCCTTCATCGCCATCGATATAGGTCAATGCCGACTGGCAACTGGCGGTCGAAGTGAAACCAGGGTCATAGGTGAAAGCGCCGGTTTGCGCATAGAATTTTCGGATATCAACGACATCAGGCCCTACAGAACCTTGATGCACGGGCATGGCGACACTTTGGTCGCCAAGGGTGAAGCTGGCGCTGTTCTGGCTCATATTATTCCCCTGTAGCCCGCTGGCGATTCTGAGAGAAGACTCGCCCCTGCCGGAACTTATTGTACCGCGTCAAGCCGCGCTAGACTTTCCTCGCGTCCCAAGAGCAAGAGCACGTCAAAAATGCCCGGAGAGACGGCCTGGCCGGTCAGCGCAGCGCGAAGCGGCTGGGCGATTTTGCCTAGCCCGACGCCTGCAATCTCGGCTTGTTCGCGGATTGCCGCTTCAATGCTTTCGCCGCTCCAATCGTTGAGGCCGCGCAAACATGTGGTTGCAGCCGTTACCAGCCCGGCCGGGGCATCGGCAATCAGCTGCGCGGCCTTGTCATCCATCACCAACGGGCGCTTGGCGAACAGAAAGCGGGCGCCATCGACGACTTCGTGCAACGATTTGGCGCGAACTTTGATCACGGCCATTGCCCGCGTCAGTAGCGCAAGGTCTGTATCGGTCAGGTCGCGCCCCAGCTCTGCGGTCAGCATCGGTGCGGCCAGCTTGGCCAAGCGGACATCATCGGCCTCGCGCAGATAATGACCGTTCAGATTATCGAGCTTTTTGAAATCGAAACGCGCCGGACTGCGCCCGACGTTGGCCAGATCAAACCATTCGACGGCCTGATCGCGGCTGATAATCTCGGCATCGCCATGCCCCCAGCCGAGCCGTAGCAGATAATTGTTCACCGCCTCGGGCAGATAGCCCAGTTCGTCGCGATAGGCGTCCACCCCCAGCGCGCCATGGCGTTTGGACAGTTTCGCACCGTCGGCACCGTGGATCAGCGGAACATGGGCATAAACAGGCTCTGGCCACTGCATCGCGCGGATCAACGCCAGTTGGCGGAAGGCATTGTTGAGATGGTCATCGCCGCGAATGACATGAGTGATCCCCATGTCATGGTCGTCGACGACGACGCTGAGCATATAGGTGGGCGTACCGTCCGAGCGCAGCAGGATGAAGTCATCAAGCTCGGAATTCTGGACGGTGACATCGCCTTGTACGCGGTCAGAAATGGTAACGGCGCCGTCCTGCGGCGCTCTGAGCCGCACGACCGGTGGGCCTTCGCCGCGGTCGGTGCGGTCGCGCCATGGACTACGCACCCTGAAAGGAAGGCGCTTTTCCTGTGCCTCGGCGCGCATTGCAGCGAGCTCGTCCTGCGTCAACCAGCATTCATAGGCATGGCCCGCCGCCAGCAACTGGTGCGCAACTTCGGCATGTCGCTCGGCGCGCGCGAATTGGTAGACGACCTCGTCATCCCAATCGAGATCGAGCCAGCGCATGCCATCAATTATGGCGTCAATTGCCGCATCGGTTGATCGCGCGCGGTCGGTATCCTCGATCCGCAGCAGGAATTTGCCGCCGTGGTGGCGCGCAAACAGCCAATTGAACAGCGCAGTACGCGCTCCGCCGATATGCAGATAGCCGGTGGGCGAAGGGGCGAAGCGGGTTACAACGGCGCTGCCGGTGGCTTCAGCAGCGGCGCGGGATTGGGTTGTCACGAGGCGATTCTTTGCGCAATTTGAATAAGGCGCCCGGTCGGGTCGCGGGGGACCCCCTAGCATGGCAACAGTGCCGCTTCAAACGCCCATTGCGGCCCCCCGGACGACAGCGGTGACGCGGTTGGAGGCGCGTCTTGAGGCAGAGCGCGATGCTATTGGGATTTGGCTGCCAGTAGCGCTGGGCGCAGGCATCATGTTGTGGTTCGTGCTGCCGCACCCTTTGGCGTGGGGCGGGGCAGCAGGGCTGCTGATTGCCGTGGCGCTCGTCGCCCATTTGCTCGCTCGCGGGACGCGGGCGGGGGCCATGCTGACGCGCGGTCCCTTGGCGGCGGTTTTGGGTCTGGCGCTGGTGTGGGGGCACGCCCAGTGGGTCGCGGGTCCGGTGGTAGCGCGCCCGGTTACCACCAGTTTTTCAGGCATTATCCGCGATGTCGAGCCGCTGCCCGCGCGGGAAACAGTGCGAATCGTCGTGGAGCCCGTTGGCCGCGCTGACCTGCCTCGCCGGGTGCGCGTAACGATTGCCCAGCGTGACCTGCCCGATCGACCACTCGTGGCGGGGCGGGGAATAGGATTACGCGCGCGGTTGATGCCACCACCGGGGCCGACTCTGCCCGGAAGCTATGATTTTGCCCAGCGCGCCTGGTTCGAGGGATTGGGGGCAGTCGGGAGCGTGATCGGCAAGCCGACCGTAGCCGGGGGAACCGCGCCGTCGCCCGATGCCGGAGTGCGAGCGCGACTCACGAAGCATATCCAGGCCCAAATTCAGGGCAGTGCAGGCGGTGTGGCGGCGGCGCTGGTCACCGGCGATCGCGGCGGCATCGCCGATGCCGATAATGAAGCGATGCAGCGCAGCGGATTGGCGCATTTGCTCTCGGTAAGCGGGCTGCACATAACGGCGGTTGTGGCTGGAACCATGTTTGCGATGATGGTTCTGCTAGCGCTGAACCAGCGATTGGCGCGGTCGGGAACGGTACCGCTGCTCGCGGCGGGCGGTGCGGCGCTGGCGGGCATCGGCTATACGCTGCTGAGCGGGGCAGAAGTGCCAACGATCCGGTCGTGCATAGCCGCATTGCTGGTGTTGACGGCGCTGGCGCTGGGCCGCGAGGCGCTGACACTGCGGCTGGTTGCGGCAGGGGCATTGCTGGTGATGCTGTTCTGGCCCGAGGCCGTGGCAGGACCCAGTTTTCAGCTGAGTTTCATGGCCGTGACCACCATTGTTGCGCTGCACCAGCACCCGCGCGTGCAAGGCTGGCTGGCTCGGCGGGATGAAGGCGCGGCAGCGCGATTTATCCGGGCGCTGGCGGGATTGGTGCTGACCGGACTGGCCATCGAGGTGGCGCTGACCCCGATTGCCATGTTCCACTTTCATCGCGCCGGACTTTACGGTGCGCTCGCCAATGTGCTGGCGATTCCACTGACCACCTTTGTGATTATGCCGATGGAGGCGCTGGCGCTGGCGCTCGACAGCTTGGGGTTGGGTGCACCGGCGTGGTGGATAGCCGGCAAGGGAATCGAAATCCTGTTGGGCATTGCCCATTTTGTGGCTTCCGTTCCCGGAGCAGTGCTCACACTGCCGCGCCCATCACCGATTGGCTTTGCGCTCGCGATAGGCAGCTTGCTGTGGGTGCTGCTGTGGCAAACGCGGTGGCGTTGGTGGGGACTGGGACCGGCCTTGGGCGGCTTTGCCCTGATGCTGGCGTCTCCGGCGCCTGATTTGCTGATTACCGGCGACGGCCGCCATGTTGCTGCACGGATGAATGATGGCCGTTTTGCCACGTTGCGATCGGGCGCAGGCGACTATGTGCGTGAACAACTGGCCGAGGCGGCAGGCAGTGGGGAGGAAATGGCGGCGTTTGCCGAACTCCCCGGCAGCGAATGCAACGCCGATTTCTGCCGTTGGCCGGTCGCGCGCGGCGGGCGCACTTGGACAATATTGGCAGCGCGCAGCCGTTATCTGGTTGACGGGCCGGAACTGATCGCAGCGTGCGCCGCGGCCGACATTGTCATTGCCGATCGCTGGCTGCCGGTGGGGTGCAGAGCACGCTGGCTAACGCTCGACCGCGATGCATTTGATGTCCACGGCGGCGTGGCAGTGCGGTTCGATCCACCGTCCCTGAGTACCGCCATCGACCCGAGTGATGCCCACCCATGGCGGCAGGCACAGCAGGTCAGTGGTAACGACGAAGCAGGCCCGCCAGCTTCCCCTGCACCATGACGCGGTTCGCCGGATATCGCTGCGGTTCATAGGCGCCATTAGCAGGATCAAGCCGGATCATCGCGCCTTCGCGGCGGAAATATTTGAGCGTTGCGTCCTGCCCGTCGACCAGCGCCACCACTATGTCGCCTTCGCGCGCGGTGTTGGCTTTCTGGATCAGCGCATAATCGCCGTCCAAAATGCCAGCCTCCACCATCGAATCGCCCGATACTTCGAGCGCATAATGATCGCCCGGGCCGAGCAGCGCAGCGGGCACGGCGAGCGCGGCCGAATCTTCGAACGCTTCGATAGGAACACCGGCAGCAATCTTGCCATGTAGCGGCAGCTCGATGATGTCGTTGGCGGCGATCGGAATGCGCGCAGGATTTTTGCGCAAGGGCACGACATTTTCACGATTGTTGCGCATAGACGCGGTCTCGGCCTTAAGCGCGTCGGGTAGCTTCGTCACCTCGAGCGCGCGGGCGCGGTTGGGGAGGCGGTGGAGAAAACCGCGCTCTTCCAAAGCACTGATCAGCCGGTGGATGCCCGATTTGGACTTGAGCCCGAGCGCTTCCTTCATTTCCTCGAACGAGGGCGAAATGCCGCTGGCGTCGAGCCGTTGCTGGATGAAGACGAGCAATTCCTGCTGTTTTGCGGTAAGCATGTTGGCACCCTTCGCTGGTCAGCCTCTGGACATAGGAAGAACAGCTAAAGAACAAAGCGGGCCGCGTCAAGCCCCTGTGGTCCCGCTTTGTTCAAAGCGCGATATATGGTGCCAGTGCGCCTGCGGGCTGGGGCGGGTCTCCGATGTCGCGAACCAAGAGCGCGTTGGCGTTGGCGAGTGCAATCGTGCGGCCGCTATCCTGCGCCGCAAAGGGTGTGATGCGTCCATCAGCGACGATCGCGCGCAGATAATCGCGGCGCGGCCCGCCCGCCTCTAGCGGGGCAGCGAGCGTGGCGTGTGCCACCTCGGGCAGCGGCATGTTGGCCCCGGCGAGGTGACGCAACAATGGCAGCAGGAACAGCTGCGCCGTCACAAAGGCTGACGCCGGATTACCCGGCAGACCGAGGAGCACCGCATTGCCGACGCGCCCCGCGAGCAGCGGTTTTCCGGGACGCATTGCGATTTTCCAGAAGGCGGGCGGGGCGCCGAGTGACGTCATGGCGGCGTGGACATGATCGTGATCGCCAACCGACGCGCCGCCCAGTGTGACAATGACGTCGTGCGTAGTGGCGGCCTGGTCGATTGCGGCAATGGTGGCGGCGCGGTCATCGCCGATGCGGACAATAGCACCGATCTGTGCCGGAACCGCCGTTAGCAACGCGGTCAGCATCGGGGCGTTGCTGTCCGGGATCTGGCCGGGAGCCAGCGGAGCGCCCGGGTCGACCAGTTCGTCACCGGTTGAAATCAGCGCCACCCGCGGGGCGCGACCGACGGTGAAGCTGGAGTGTCCTGCCATCGCGGCGAGGGCAACGAGGCCCGGCGAGACGCGTGCACCAGCGGCGGCGAGGTCGGCGCCATCGAAAAAATCGCTCCCTGCCGCGCGGACATGCTGGCCCGGCGCGGCGGGGCCTGATCCGGTGAGAGCGATTTTGCCATCGGTAGCGGCCGCATCTTCCTGAACCAGCACGGTATCGGCACCCTCGGGTAACGGAGCGCCGGTGAAAATGCGCATCGTTTCGCCCGGCGCAATGCCGGTTTCGGGCCAACTGCCCGCCGCGATGCTGCCGACCTGTTGCCAAGGCCCCGGCAGATCGGCGAAGCGAATGGCATAGCCGTCCATCGCCGACAGTGCGGCGGCGGGCTGGGTGCGCAGCGCAGCAAGGGGGGCTGCGAGATAGCGGCCAAGCGCGGTGGTGAGAGACAATGTTTCCGCCGGCAGTCGTTTGGCGAGTGCAAGCAGACGGGTCTGTGCTTCCTCCACAGGTAGCAGCCCGCTCATGCGGCCTGCCAGTCGCCCGATTTGCCACCGGTTTTGCTCAAAAGGCGAATATCACTGATTACCATCGCCTTATCGAGCGATTTTGCCATGTCATAGAGAGTCAGGAGCGCGACCGACACGGCGGTCATCGCCTCCATCTCTACCCCCGTTTGGCCTGTAAGGCGCGCAGTGGCGGTGGCGCGGATGCCCTCTGCTTCGAACACAAAATCGACCGCGACCTTGGCCAGCATGAGCGGGTGGCACAGCGGGATAAGATCGCTGGTGCGCTTGGCAGCCATGATGCCTGCGATGCGGGCGGTGGCGAGGACATCGCCCTTTTTCGCTGTTCCATCGCGGATGGCGGTCAGGGCTGCGGCCGACATGGTGATGCGCCCGCATGCCACCGCTTCGCGCACAGTCGGGGCCTTGGCGGACACGTCGACCATCGCAGCCTGACCGGCGTCGTCGAGGTGGGTGAGTTTGGTCATGCGCCCGTCAATAGCATGCGCGTCGCCGCTTCGACATCCGCCTGACGCATCAGGCTTTCGCCGACCAGGAAGGTACGCACACCGCTGGCCGCCATGCGCTGACAGTCGGTATGGCTGGCTATACCGCTTTCGCAAACCAGCAGCACATCGTCTGGAACCAGCTTGGCCAGACGCTCGGTGGTCGAAAGATCAACCTCAAACGTCTTCAGATTGCGGTTGTTGACGCCGATCAGCGGCGATTTCAGATGGTTGAGCGCGCGCTCGAGCTCGGACTCGTCGTGGACTTCGACGAGCACTTCAAGACCTTGGGCGAAAGCTTCGGCCTCGATTTCGGCCATCGCGCCATCATCGAGCGCGGCGACGATAATCAAGATGGCATCGGCCCCCATCGCGCGCGCTTCGGCGCACTGCCAGGGGTCGATCATGAAATCCTTGCGCAACACCGGCAGATCGCAGGCGGCCTTGGCGGCACGCAGATAATCGGAATGCCCCTGAAAATAGGGCCCATCGGTCAGCACCGACAGGCACGCCGCGCCGCCCGCCTGATAGGCGCTGGCGTGGGCGGCCGGGTCAAAATCGGCGCGGATCAGCCCCTTGGACGGGCTGGCCTTTTTGATTTCGGCGATCAGGGCGAGTTTCCCTTCGTTATGCTTGCGCACCAAGGCTGAATGGAAACTACGCAAGCCGCCAGTTATACTGCATTCAACCGCCCAAAGGTCCAACGCTTCCGCATCGGTGGCATCGTCCCATGGCGTGCCGACTAACCCATGTTCACGCATGGATTGAAGAGCTGCAGCCTTGCGTTCAGCTACTTCAATACGCTTCGTCGCGCAGATTTCCGCGAGTTTATCCGTCATTGGCCTTGCCGTCCTGCCGCGATCGATTCGCCGATTTCGCATGCCCGGTCGAGGATAAAGTCAATGTCAGCGCGGGTGGTACGCAGGTTCATGAAACAAGCGCGCAGGCCAATGCGACCTTTGACGTTGGCGGGGCCGAGGAAAGCATCGCCGCTGTCGACCAACTGTTTCAGCACGGCGCGGTTGCCCGCCTCGTCGAGCGCCGCAACGCCGAAACACACGCAGTTAAATGTTACCGGGGCCAGCAATGCCAGCTCCGGTCGCTTGCCGATTCCTGCGGCCATATAGTCAGCATGGTCCGCCATGCGGTCGATAACCCGGCCAAAGGCGTCGGCCCCGAACAATTTCAGTGACCACCACACTTTGAACGCCTTGAAGCTGCGCGTCAGCTGCGGGCCGTAATTGGCATAATCCACGAAATCGGGGTCTTCCGACATCGTCAGATAGCTCGGCTGGGCGCCGAACGCGTGGCGCAAATTGCCGGCATCGCGAACGATCACGCAACCAGCTTCTGCGGGGCAAAACAGAAATTTGTGCGGATCGAGCGACACGGAATCAGCCAGGCCGATGGGTTGCATCAGCACGCGATACCTCTCGCTGAGCACCGTCAGCGCGCCATAGGCTCCGTCGATATGCAGCCAAAGGCCTTCGCTGCGGCAAAATGCTGAAAGCTCTGCAATCGGGTCGATCGATCCAGTGGTGACTGTGCCCGCGCTGGCGACGACGCAAAAGGGCTGGCGACCGGCGGCGCGGTCTTGCTGCACCGCTGCCGCGAGCGCGTCGATATCGATGCGAAACGTCGCATCAGTGGCGATATGGCGCAAATTGTCGGTGCCCAGTCCAAGTACCGACACCGCCTTGTCGATGCTCGAATGCACCTCTTCGGAGGTATAAATCGTCAACGGACGCGCTTGGCCCTGCAGCCCATGTTTGCGCGCGTCTGGCCCCAAGGCATGATCGCGTGCAGCAGTGAGTGCGACCAGATTGGCGGCTGATCCGCCGCTGGTAATCAGGCCGCCGGCGCTGGCGGGAAAGCCGAACAGGTCGGCGAACCAGCGCACGACCGTTTGTTCAACCGCATTGGCCGAGGGCGACAGGTGCCACAGGTTACAATTCTGGTTAAGCAGGCTGGCGATGGCATCGGCATAGGGCGCGATCGCGTTCGGTGTCGGCTGGACATAGGGTAGGAAACGCGGGTGGGCGGTGTGCGTGGCGTTGGCGACGATGACGGCCTCCAGCTCGGCAAACAGAGCGGAAAGGGGCGAGCCTGCACGCGGCAGCGGGGCCGCCATCACATCGCGCAGCGCGGCGCGGTCGAGGTCGGGATAGACCGGACGGTCGGCGACGCCATTGAGGTAACGCTGGGCAAACTCCGCCGTCTGCTGCCACGCCGCATCATGCTGGTCAGGAGTGAAGAGTAAGTCAGTCATGAATGGATGGTGCTTTATTCTTGTTGCGCGCGCTGTCAAAACTTGATCCAGCAATTGAGCAGCGCGTTCGCCAGCCCCTTGTCGATGGCCTCGGCAGCTTCCTCTACGCCTTCGTGCCAGCTTGCCGCCTCGCCCGCGACCATCAGCGCGGCGGCGCTGTTGAGCAGCACGGCGTCGCGGTAGGCGCGGTCGAGTTCACTTTCCTGTTCGCCGAGCAGCAGGCGGCGGAGCGCAGCGGCATTGTGGGCCGCGGATCCGCCGCGCAGGGCAACGAGGGGGTGGCGGGTGAGGCCGACGTCTTCGGGGGTGATGCGCGCGGTTTTGCGCTGGAGGCGCAATAGGGTGCTCGGCCCGCTGACCGATAGTTCGTCGAGCGGCTCGTCGCCCGCGACCAGCATCGCATCTTCGGTATCCAGCAGTGCCAGTGCCTCGGCATAGACGGGCAGAAAGTCGGGGCGCGCCACGCCAATCAGCTGGCGGCGCACGCCCGCCGGGTTGCAGGCCGGGCCGGTGAGGTTGAAAATCGTGCGCCGCGCGATCGATTTGCGGATCGGGGCAAGACGGGCGAGCGCGGGGTGGTGCTTTTGCGCGAACAGGAAGGCGATGCCGAGGTCGGCAAGCGTGGCTTCAGCGGTTTCGCTCGCGCGGTCGAGGTTCAGGCCCAAAGCTTCGAGCGTATCGGCCCCGCCCGCCTGGCTTGATGCCGCACGGTTACCGTGTTTTGCGACGGGCACGCCGCACGCCGCGACGACAATGGCAACGGCGGTCGACACATTGACGCTGTTGCTCATGTCGCCGCCGGTGCCGCACACGTCGATCGCGCCTGCGGGCGCGGTGACCGGGATCATGCGTGCGCGGATGGCGCGGATGGCGGCGGCGATTTCGACTGGTGTTTCGTCGCGCAGCGAGAGGGTGAGGATGAAGTCGCGGATGGCTTCATCATCGACGCTGCCGTCAAGCAGCAGCGCGAAGGCGGCATCGGCTTCCTCTTGGGTCAAGGGTTCGGTGGCGTCGGGCAGGGTCATCTTGAATTTTCCCCGTCATTGCGAGCGCAGCGAAGCAATCCAGAGCGGCCTTGCGACGCCCTGGATTGCTTCGCCTTTGGCTCGCAATGACGCTGTTTGTTCACACCCGTTCCCCCACCGGCATGCCCGCCACGCGCAGGAAATTGGCGAGCATCGCATGGCCGTGCTCGGTGGCGATGCTCTCGGGGTGGAATTGCACGCCGTGGATGGGGAGTTCCTTGTGACGGAAGCCCATGACGGCGCCGTCATCGCTGGTTGCGTTGACGATGAGTTCGGCGGGAATATCGACCACCTCCAGGCTGTGATAGCGCGTCGCGGTGAAGGGGGTGGGCAGGCCTGCGAACAGCCCGCTGCCGTCGTGGCTGACCGGCGAGGTTTTGCCGTGCATCAAATGGCCGCGCTGGACGGTGCCGCCGAAATGCTGGCCGATGCTCTGGTGGCCGAGGCACACACCCAGCAGCGGCTTGCCGGACGCAGCGCAGCCGGCGACCAGATCGAGGCTGATCCCCGCTTCATTGGGTGTGCAGGGGCCGGGCGAGAGCAGGAAAGCGGTCGCGTTTGACGCCAGCGCCTCGGCTGCGGTCAGTGCATCGTTGCGTTCGACACGTACCTCAGCCCCCAGCTCGACCAGATAATGGACGAGGTTGAAGGTGAAGCTGTCGTAATTGTCGATGACCAAAATCATGTGGCGCTCACTGCCCATATCCCGCTTCACCCGCAAGCCGCACGGCTTCGCGCGCGGCGGCGAACAATGCCCCAGCCTTGGCCTCGCACTCGCGCTGTTCATATTCGGGCACGCTGTCGGCGACGATGCCCGCGCCGGCCTGCACATGCATGACGCCATCTTTCAGGATCGCGGTGCGCAGGACGATACAGCTGTCCATATTGCCGTCGGGGCTGAAATAGCCGACGCCGCCCGCATAAGGCCCGCGGGCGTCCGCCTCTAGCTCGGCGATGATTTCGCAGGCGCGGACCTTGGGCGCGCCCGACACGGTGCCCGCCGGAAAACCCGCGAACAGTGCGTCGATGGCGTCCTTATCAGGGGCAAGCTGGCCGACGACATTGCTGACGATGTGCATGACATGGCTGTAGAACTCGACGGTATAGCTGTCGGTGACCGTCACGCTGCCGCCCTTGGCCGCGCGGCCAACGTCGTTACGTCCCAGATCGAGCAGCATCAGATGCTCGGCGCGCTCCTTGGGGTCCGCGAGCAGGCTGTCGCGGTTGGCGACGTCCTCAGCAGCGGTGGCGCCGCGCGGACGGGTCCCGGCGATGGGGCGGATGGTGATTTCGCAGTCGCGCACGCGGACCAATATTTCGGGGCTCGATCCGATCAGCGAGAAGCCGGGGAGGTCAAGGAAATAGAGGAAGGGCGAAGGATTGATGCGCCTGAGGGCGCGGTAAAGGTCAAGCGGCGGGAGCGGGAAGGGTGAAGAAAAGCGCTGCGCCAGCACCACCTGAAAAATGTCGCCCGCGACGATATAGTCTTTCGCGGCCGCGACCATCGCGGCGTAGCGCTCGGGCGGGGTGTGCGCCGTGGCTGTAATGTCGGCGGGGTCCGGCAGAGCGGCAGTGCGGGGGCTGCCAGGAACCGCACCGGCCAGGCGCGCGGCAGTGGCTTCGATCCGTTCAGCGGCGGCGGTGATAGCGGCGTTGGCATCGCCACCGGGCCAGACAGGCGCGACGAGGAACAGCTCGTCGGCGAGGCGATCAAACACCAGCACCATGCCGGGGCGCACGAACACCATATCGGGCAGACCAAGGCCAGCGCCAGCTGCACGCGGGAGGCGCTCGACCAGACCGGTGGTTTCATAGGCGAAGAAACCGACCAGCACCGCCAGTGCCTTGGGCAGGTCAGCCGGCACATCAAAGCGGCATTCGGCGACCAGCGCGCGCAGGGCCGCGAGTGCGGGTTCAGGGCTGGCGGTGAAGGCTTCACGGGCCGTTCGCCAATCGCGGTTGATGCGCGCATCGTTGCCGCGCACCTCGAACAACAAATCAGGGTCGAGCCCGATCAGGCTGTAGCGCCCGCGTGTTTCGCCGCCTTCGACCGATTCGAGCAGCCAGTCGCCGCGCTCGGGCTGCATCAACTTCAGCGCGGCGGCGATCGGCGTGTCGGTATCGGCAATCTGGCGCTGCCAGATCACCCCGGCGCGGCCAGCGGCGAGCGCGGTGCGCGCCTGCTCGAGCCCGGCCAGCATAAGATTTAAAGCGCGGCGGGCGACTGGCCCGACATTTCGCGCTTGAGCTGGTTCACCGCGTCGGTGTTGATCGTCACGCCCACGCGCGCCTTGGCGTCGGCAATCAGCTGCGCGACCAATTCATTGCCAAAAGCACCGGCAAGCGGGCGCGCAACGGCATCGACGCGGGCCTGATCAACCGCAGCGGGATTGGGCCGCGGCAGCGCGCCGAGCGACAGCACCATCCAGCCACGATTGCCAGGGATTTCCAGCGTCTTGACGCTGTTGGCTGACATGGAAAACAGCAGCGCCACTTCGGGCGGAACGCGCTGTCCGTCGCGCGCGAGCTGGGCGCGGGTGCCGCCAATGGTCTGCACCGCGCCGACGCCGGTGCCGGTTGCAACGGCGCTGAGCGGTTGCCCGGCCTCGACCGCCTTTACGATGGCGCGGGCCTTGTCTCGCGCGGCGCGGTGACCCTGCGCCAGCCGCCAATCAGCGATCAGCGTGTCCTTGATCTGCGCCAGCGGCGGCGGGGCCGAGGCGACAATCTGCTTTACGTCAAAAACCGCAAACGACTGGTTCTGCTCCAGCGTCGCCAGCTGGCCCTCGCCCTCGGTCGCGCCCTGGAAAGCTTGATTGACCATCGGTGCCAGGATGGCTGGCAGGGCAAAACCGGCCTGGTCGGGGGCACGGCCGCTGGGCAGGATGGCGGGGGTCTCCACCAGCTTCAACTTACGCTCGGCCGCGATTTCTTCGACCGAGGCACCATTGTTTACGGCGTCCTGCACGCTGTTGTAAAAGGTGACCATGGCTTCCTGCGCCTTGGTCGCGCCAAGCTGCTGGCGCAGTTCGGGGGTCGCCTGCGCCAGCGTGCGCGCCGGAATGACATTAACTTCGGCGACGCGGTAAACGGCAAAGCCCAATGGCGCTTCAACCGGGCCTACAATCGCCCCGCGCGCGGCGGCGAACACCGACTTGGCGGTGGCGGCGCTGCTTTGCGAGGCAAAGGCGCTCTGCGACAGCGGCTGGGTGAAGCTGGACGACAGGCCGTTTGCCAAGGCGGCGGCATCAAGCGACTGGCCGCCGCGCGCGGCGGCGGCGATTTTGTCGGCAGCGGCGCGGGTCGGGGCAATGACCTGCGCCAGACGGCGCGTTTCACTCGCGGCGTAGCGGGCCGCATTGTCCTTGAACGCCTTGGCAATTTCGGCATCGGTGACCGGGGCAACGGGCACCGCGCTGCGGTCAAACACCGCATAGCGCAGCACCCGGCGCTCGGGCAGGCTATAGCGGACACGGTTCTGGGTCAGGTAGGTCGCCAGTGTTTTGTCGTCGGGCGTGGTTGTTGGCGCGAGTGCGCTGGCGGCGATGAAGGTCGCATTGCCCTTGCGCTCTTCCAGCAGCAGCGCGGCATAGGGACGCGCCAGCGAAGGCGACACAGCGGGCACCGACGCGATAGGGCTGATAATCTGTTCAAACAAAATCTGGCGCTCGAAATCTTCGCGCACTTCGGCGTCGGACAAGCCCTGCTGTTGCAGGAACCGGGCATAGGCGGCCTGATCGAATTTGCCGGCGACACCAAAAAATTGCGGCGTGTCGGCGATGCGCCCGTCGATCTGGCGCTTGCTCGCGGCAAAGCCTAGCTCGCGCGCGTAAAGGGTAAAGGCGCGCGCCTCGATCATGGTTTTGAGCGCATTGTCGAGCCCGCCTGATTCGACAAAGGCCGCCAGCGTCAGCGTCGGTTGCTGCTGGCGCGCCTGTTCATAGCTGCGCTGCACCTGCTGGCGCAGTTCACCCACGCCGATGCCTTTGCTCCCCACTTTGGCCACATCGCCCCCGGCAACGCCGCTAAAATTGCCGATGTTGCTGACATCGGTGAGCGCGAAGGCAAGGCCGATGAAGACCAGAAAGCCCAGCGCCAGCACTTTGCCGACGGCGGACGAAAACATACGGCGGATGGCGGTGATCATGGAAGAGGCAGGGCCTTGTCTAGTCGTCGTTAGGTGCAGCGAAGGGCCGCAAGCGCGGTGCTTTAGGCGGTGCGCCCGCCGTCATCAAGGGCGCTTGTGGCTTGCCAGTGCGCGGGCACAGCGCCAATAGGCAGGCCCGAAGCGGGGAGGATGTTATGGCACGGCGCAAATATATTGTCGGCAATTGGAAGATGAACGGGTCGCTGAGCGCGTTGGCCGAGCTGGACGCGATTGCGGCCCAAGCGGCCGGTGCGACGGCAACCGTTGCCATCTGTCCGCCCGCTACACTGATCGCGCCTGCTGCTGCGCGCCAACCAGGCCTGATCATCGGCGGGCAGGATTGCCACTGGAACGCCAGCGGGGCGCACACCGGATGTCTGTCGGCGCAAATGTTGATCGAGGCCGGTGCGCGGATGGTGATCGTCGGGCACAGCGAACGCCGCACCGACAATGGCGAAACCAGCGCGGAGGTGCGCAAGAAAGCGGAGGCCGCGCTCGCGGCGGGGCTGATCACCATATTGTGCGTCGGCGAAATCCGCGCCGAGCGCGAAAGCGGCTGGGCAATTGCGACGGTCGAACGTCAACTGGAAGATTCGCTCCCCGCGCCGCAGCATCTCGACCGGTTGATCATTGCCTATGAACCGGTGTGGGCGATCGGTACCGGCCTGACGCCAACGGTGGCCGATGTGGCCGAAATGCACGACGCGATTCGGGGGTTTCTTGGCGCGCGCTACGGCACGGTGGGGCAGGATATTTCGATCCTCTACGGCGGGTCAGTGAACGGCGACAATGCGGCCGAATTGCTCGGCGCAGCGGATGTTGATGGAGCGCTAGTCGGTGGCGCGAGCCTGACGGCGGCAAAGTTCGCGCCGATTGTTGCGGTTACCGTGCCTCCCGCTTGAACCCTGGCCCTTTCCCCCCTATGTGCGCGGCCAATCCCGAAAAATCACACAGGACGCGTTCATGGGCACCCTCTTTACCTTTCTCCTCGTCGTGCAGGCGCTGATTGCCGCTGCCATGATCGGCGTGATCCTGATGCAGCGCAGCGAAGGTGGCGGTCTGGGGGTTGGCGGCAGCCCGGCGGGCATGCTGTCGGCGCGTGGTGCGGCCGATTTCCTGACGCGCGCGACAACCATTTTGGCGATGCTGTTTGTTGGTTTGTCGATTGTGCTCGCAGCGCTGGCTGCAACGGGGGGCAGCGGCGCGACCAAGATTGATACCTCGCTGTCGAAATCGGGTCAGGCCGCGCCCGGCGCGGCTGTGACGGGGGCGGCGCCAGCTGCGGCCCCGGCCCTGGGTTCGGTGCCGCTTTCGGATGATCCGCTCGAGGCAGGAGCTGCGGCCGGGGAAGCAGCGCCGAAAGAGGCGGCGCCGCCGACGAAACAGGGTGTGCCGCTGGAGCAATAAGTTTCGGCGAGTTGTAGAGCCGCTGTGCCGAGCGAGGTTGAGGCTTAGGCAGCTCGGTTTCTCGCCCCGCTCACAGGGGCCCCTCGTGTTCGGCCGGGAAAGCGGAGTTGTTGTTATTCCGCTGCCCAACCGTTCCGAAAAATTCCTGCGGCTGCGATTCTCGCGCTTGCGCTTTTGACAATCTTGCGGCTAGGCCTTTTCTCCCATGGCGCGGTTCATTTTCATCACCGGCGGCGTGGTTTCTTCGCTTGGCAAGGGGCTCATGGCAGCATCGCTCGCGGCGCTGCTACAGGCGCGCGGCTATCGCGTGCGTATCCGCAAATTTGACCCTTATCTCAATGTCGACCCCGGCACCATGTCGCCCTACCAGCACGGTGAGGTGTTCGTGACCGACGACGGGGCGGAAACCGACCTCGATCTGGGCCATTATGAACGCTTTACCGGCGTCGCGGCGCGGCAGGCCGACAATGTCACCTCTGGCCGCATTTACCGCGACATTATTGCCAAGGAACGGCGCGGCGATTTTCTGGGCGCGACGGTGCAGGTCATCCCGCACGTCACTGACGCCATCAAGGCCTTTGCCATGGCCGAAACCGACGATCTGGATTTCGTGCTGTGCGAAATCGGCGGCACGGTGGGCGATATCGAATCGCTGCCCTTCATCGAAGCGATCCGCCAGCTGCGCAACGAATTGGGCCGCGACCAGACGGTATCGGTGCATGTCACCTTGGTGCCCTATATTGCCGCGGCAGGCGAGCTGAAGACCAAGCCAACACAGCACAGCGTGCGCGAGCTTGCGTCCCTGGGCGTTCAGCCCGATATTTTGCTGTGCCGCGCCGAAAAACCGCTGCCCGACAGCGAACGGGCGAAAATCGCGCTGTTCTGCAACGTGCGCAAGGAAGCGGTGATCCCGGCGCTGGACGCCGAGAGCATCTATTCGGTCCCCGTCCAATATCATGGCGAGGGGCTGGATGAAGAGGTGCTGCGCGCCTTTGGCATCACCGACGCACCGGCGCCCGATCTGTCGCGCTGGTACGACATCATGGACCGCAAGCAGAACCCCGAAGGCGAGGTTACGATTGGTGTGGTCGGCAAATATGTCGGGCTGCAGGATGCGTATAAGTCCTTGAATGAAGCGCTGGTGCACGGCGGTTTGGCAAACCGCGTGCGCGTCAACATCCAGTGGATCGACGCCGAGCTCTTCGAGGCAGCGGACAGCGACGTTGCGGCGAAGCTGGAGCCGATGCACGCGATTTTGGTGCCCGGCGCCTTTGGCGAGCGCGGGGCGGAGGGGAAGATCGAGGCGATCCGCTTCGCGCGTGAGCGCAGTGTGCCCTATTTCGGCATCTGTTTCGGGATGCAGATGGCGTGCATCGAGGCAGCGCGCAATCAGGCCGGGGTAACGAACGCCTCCTCGACTGAATTCGGCCCAACCGACGAGCCGGTGGTCGGCATTATCGAGGAATGGATGAGCGAAGAGGGGCTGCAAAAGCGCAGCGCCGCCAGCGATCTGGGCGGAACGATGCGGCTGGGGGCCTATGAGGCTGCGTTGTCGGGCAACAGCCATGTCGCGGGTATTTATGGGAGCGAGCGGATTTCGGAACGCCACCGCCACCGTTACGAGGTCAACACCGCGTGGCGCGAACGGCTGGAAGCGCAGGGGCTGATTTTCAGTGGCATGTCGCCCGATGGTGAGCTGCCCGAAATTGTCGAACGCCCTGACCATCCCTGGTTTATCGGCGTGCAGTTCCACCCCGAGCTTAAGTCGCGCCCGTTTGAACCGCACCCATTATTTGCCAGCTTTATCGCCGCTGCGGTAAGGCAGAGTCGCTTGGTCTGATTTTTGCGGGCCATTCGCCAAGGGGACGGGCGCGATGGATTATAGCGAATTGGCGAAGATGCAGGGGCCGGACAGCCTGTTTTCCGGGCTGGCCGCGCAAGATTGGGACGATCTGGCCGCGCGCGCGGTGCGCATTGGTTTCAAGCGCGGCAAGGAATTGCTAGCGCAGGGTGAAAGCGGCGACAAATTGTTGATCCTGACCGAAGGGTCGGCACGCGTGACGCTGACCACCGCGAACGGGCGCGAAATCATCCTTGCTTATGCCGACCCGGGCGCGGTGCTGGGCGAAATCGCACTGCTTGATGGCGGCGAGCGCACCGCTTCAGTGTTTGCCACCAGCGACGGCAGCGCTTTGCAGCTGGGGCGCAACGCCCTCAAAGATTTCGCCGCTAGCCATCCTGATTTTGCCTGGCGGATGATGCAGCAACTGGCACGCCGCCTGCGCACAGCCGACCAGACGATCGAAAGCGACCGCGCCTATGCGTCAGGGCCGCGTCTTGCGCGTTATCTGCGCCGCCTGATCCGGGTGGGGGCCGAGGCGACGCGGCTGGAACTTTCACAAACAGAACTCGGCAATTTTGCCGGGATGAGCCGCGAACATATCAACCGTCAGCTGAAAAATTGGGAAGAGGCGGGTGTGATCAGCCTCGAACAAGGACGCGTCCGCGTGCTCGACGCCGAAATGCTGGAGGATATTGCCGAGAGCGAAGCATAGGATTTAGCATATAGTCGTCGGCCGGATGCGGAAAAACACACCGCGGGGATGCCGTGACCTAGCGTGTCGGTATGCGCACAAACAGCCTCTGCCCGCCGACATCTATAATGCCCTGAAATTGCGTTAATATATCCTGACCAATAACGCCGTCCACCTCGACATTGTTGGCCGCACGCAAAGCACCCACAACGCCGTCGAGGTTGGCACTTCGCACTTCCGTTACGGGAAGTCTGATCGATTCAATTGCAAAGCTGTGGACCTGGTACTGGTTTATGGCAAATGTACCCCCGGCTCCGGTGGCGTTTTGCTGAGGGCCTGCAGGGTTGCTCAGATTGAATTTGGCGAGACTGCTGTTGTTAATGACCGACGCACCGGCACCTGAGTCAAGGATGAACAGACCGGTGACTCCGTTGATTTCGACTTTGACGCTTTCATGGCTGGAACGGAGTTTTGTAAGCGGTATGGCCGAGAAGCCGTGATTCGCCAGATATGCTAACAGGTCAGTTTGGTGTCGCTCTGAATGAGCGGACGCAGGCATTGCGCACGACAGAAATATCAGCGTGATCAGGCTTCCAAGCAACTCGCGCATATAGTGATCCCCTAACGACTACAGTTGTAGTCGTATGTAGCGATTGCTACGGAGTCAATATGCGAGTGGTTGTGATCAGGGAAAGAAACGCCCGGACCTGACCGCTGTCAGACCCGGGCGCCTGTGACGAACTTCGCCATCCCCCTTTGCGCCGGGCTTTGCAGACCCGGCACTCCCTGAAACCGGCCATCGCTGTCCGCAATCAGTGCATTGCCTGAGTAGCGCCATTGTGGGCCTTGTCACCCGCCCAGCGCATGGTGGCACCATTTTGCCGACAAGGCTGTTGCGTTTGCGCAACATTGCCAGCGAGCCAACGCCGCCCTAAAGCCCGCGCGATGCTGCTGCGCCCCCACGAATGGATGATCTTCAAACGCTACCTGCTGCCGCATCGCGGCGAGGGGTTTATTTTTGTCGCGGCGGGATTCAGCTTCACCGCCGTCATGCTGGGCGTCGCCGCGCTGGTGGTGGTGATGAGCGTCGTCAACGGCGTGCGCGCCGAGCTGTTCAACAAGATTGTTGGGCTGAACGGCCATGCGGTGGTCCAGGGGTTCGGCGGGCGGCTCGACGACTGGCAGGAACTGTTGCGGCAGGCGAAGGCTGTGCCGGGCGTGGTGTCGGCAACGCCGCTGATCGAGCAGCCGTTGCTCACCACCTTCAACGGGCGGGTTGAGGCGGTACTGGTGCGCGGGATGCTGGTGGAGGATATCCGCAGCAATCCCTCGCTTAAGGGCAAGGCGACGCAGGGCAGCTTTGCCGCGCTGGCCCCAGGCAGCGGGCGGGTGGCGATTGGTGCGCAGTTGGCCCGCAACATCGGCGCGTCGGTGGGATCGCGCATCACCATCATCAATCCCGCCGGGCGCGCGACTCCCTTTGGCACCGTGCCGCGCGAAATCAGCTATGATGTCGCCGCGATTTTCGAGATCGGGGTTTATGATTTCGACAAAGCGTTTGTCATCATGCCGATGGAGGATGCGCAGCTGTTGATGCTGCTGGGCGATTCGGTTGGCATGATCGAGATCAAGACCGAGGATCCCGACCGCGTCGGTGAGATTTTGGCACCATTCGCTCAGCAAGTGGCGACGAAAGCGGTCGTCGCCGACTGGCGCAGCATGAACGCCAGCCTGTTCGAGGCGTTGGCGATCGAGCGCGTCGCGCTGTTCGTCATATTGTCGATCATTGTGGTGGTGGCCGCGTTTAACATCATCTCGTCGTTGATCATGCTGGTCCAGGCCAAGACCCGCGACATTGCGATTTTGCGCACCATCGGCGCAACGCGCGAATCGGTTCTGCGCATCTTTATGAGCATCGGTGTGTCGATCGGCGTTGCAGGGATGATCGCGGGCATGGCGCTGGGGGCGATCTTGCTGCTGTTCCGCGGGCAAGTGGTGCGTGGGTTGGAACTGATCACTGGCCAGACTTTGTGGGATCCATCGATCCGCTTTTTGACCGAATTGCCCGCCGATCCCGACCCGGCGGAAATCATTGGCATTGCGGTAATGGCGGTGTTGTTCAGTTTCCTTGCAACGCTCTATCCCGCGTTCAAGGCGGCAAATACCGATCCGGTACAGGTGCTGCGCTATGAGTGACGCGCTGCGGCTTGAGAATGTGACGCGCAGCTTTGTCCAGGGTGACGCCGAAATTGCCGTGCTGCGCGGCGTCAACGCGCACCTGGTGCGCGGCGAAATTGTCGCGCTGCTGGGACCATCGGGGTCGGGCAAATCGACGCTGCTCCAAGCCGTCGGCCTGCTCGAAGGCGGCTTTGGCGGGCGCATCATCATCGATGGCGTCGATGTCGCGGGGTTTGACCAGGGCGAGCGCACGCGGGTGCGGCGCGAGCAGATCGGTTTTGTTTATCAATTCCACCATCTGCTCCCCGATTTCGACGCGCTCGACAATGTCATCCTGCCACAGCTGGTGCACGGCACTGCGCATGCCGATGCCGCCGCGCACGCTGCTGCGCTCTTGGGGCGGTTGGGGCTGGACGAACGGTTGCACCACAAGCCCAACAAGCTGTCGGGCGGCGAGCAACAGCGGGTGGCGGTGGCGCGGGCGCTGGCAAACAGTCCGTTGCTGGTGCTGGCGGACGAACCCACCGGCAATCTGGACGAAAAGACCGCCGATATCGTGTTCGACCAGTTTGTCGCGCTGGTGCGCGATCAGGGCTCGGCGGCGCTGGTGGCGACGCATAACGAACGGCTGGCGGCACGGATGGACCGGGTGTGGCGGTTGCATGACGGGGTGGTAACGGCCACCAGCAATAAGAAGGGATCGAAATGACGGCGCTTTATGATCTGGACGCCCCGATGCCGGGCGGCACGCTGCAGCCGATGGGCGATTATCGCGGCAAAGTGCTGCTGATCGTCAATACCGCGTCGAAATGCGGTTTTACCCCGCAATATGAGGGACTCGAAGAGCTCTACCGGGATTACAAGGATCGCGGGTTCGAGATTCTGGCTTTTCCCTGTAACCAGTTTGGCGCGCAGGAACCTGGCGATGCCCAGGAAATCGCCAACTTTTGTTCGCTCACTTATGACGTGACCTTTCCGTTGACGGCAAAGGTTGAGGTGAACGGATCGGGCGCAGACCCGATCTGGAAACTGCTCAAGAAGGAACAGGGCGGGCTGCTGGGCGACGGGATCAAATGGAATTTCACCAAATTCCTGGTCGATCGGTCGGGTAAGGTCGTGTCGCGCCATGCCCCAACGACCAAGCCCGAGGCGCTGCGGAAAGAGATTGAGGCGTTGTTGGGGTAAAAATTTCCGTCGCCCCTGCGATGGCTTAATTTCCTTCCCCGAATCACCCCGCCCGCATAGCGTCGGCGGATGCCCTTCAGCCCCTTTGTCCCGCTGCGCGTGTTTTCCAGCTATACCATGCTGGAAGGCGCGATCGAACCGAAGGCGTTGGCCAAACTGGCGCGCGCGCGCGGGTTTCCGGCGGCTGCCATTTGCGATCGCAACGGGCTCTATGGTGCCATGGCCTTTGGCGATGCCTGCGTCGAGGCAGGGGTGCAACCCATTGTCGGCGCGTTGGTCAGCGTTGCCCGGCCCGGGCCGGCGGGAGGCGGCGGAGCGCCGCTGATCGACTGGCTGGCGCTGTTTGTGCAGGATGCAGCGGGCTATGAAAATTTGTGCCGGATCGTCTCGGCGGCGCATCTAGACCGGCCCATCGAGCATGAACCGCATGTCGCGCTGGCGGCGCTGACTGGGCGCACCGAGGGATTGGTCTGCCTGACGGGTGCGGGCGAGGGTGCGCTGGCACGATTGCTCGCCGAAGGTCAGCAGGCGGCGGCGATTGGCTATGCTGAGAAGCTGGAGGCGCTGTTCCCCGGTCGCCTTTATATCGAGCTCGCGCGGCGGGGGGAGGCTACCGAGGAAGCCGCCGAAGATGGGCTGATCGATCTCGCCTATTCCCGCGCATTGCCCTTGGTTGCTACCAACCCGGCCTGCTTTGCCGAGGCCGAGTTCCATCCGGCGCACGATGCCATGCTGTGCATTGCGCAAAGCGCCTATGTCGAAAGCGAGGATCGCCAGCGGTCAAGCCCGCAAAGCTGGCTCAAACCGGCCGAAGCGATGGAGGACGCCTTCAGCGACCTGCCGGAGGCGATCCGCAACACGCTGGTGATCGCACAGCGCTGCGCCTTTATGGCGCCCAGCCGCAAGCCGATCTTGCCCAGTCTGGCCGGAGACCGTGACGCCGAAGCGGCGCAACTGCGCGCCGATGCAGAGGCGGGGCTGGAAATGCGGCTGGCTCGCTACCCGGATTTATCGGACGCCGAGCGCGCGGCCTATTTTGAACGGCTGGCATTCGAGGTTGATGTTATCGCCGGCATGGGATTTCCCGGCTATTTCCTCATCGTTGCCGATTTCATCAAATGGGCCAAGGCGCGCGACATTCCGGTGGGGCCGGGGCGCGGTTCCGGCGCGGGGTCGGTGGTGGCGTGGGCTCTGACGATCACCGATTTGGACCCGCTCAAGCTGGGCCTTCTGTTCGAACGCTTCCTTAATCCTGAACGCGTGTCGATGCCCGACTTCGACATCGATTTCTGCGAAACGCGGCGCGGCGAAGTCATTCGCTATGTGCAGGAAAAATATGGCCGCGATACAGTCGCACAGATCATCACCTTCGGTAAGTTGAAGGCCCGCGCGGTGTTAAAGGATACCGGGCGCGTGCTCCAGATGAGCTATGGTCAGGTCGACCGGCTGGCGAAGCTGGTGCCCAACCACCCGACCGATCCGTGGACGCTGGAGCGTTCGTTGAACGGGGTGGCCGAACTGTCCAAAGAGTATCGGCAGGACGACGGCGTGCGCCGCCTGTTCGATATGGCGCGCCAGCTGGAAGGGCTGCCGCGCCACAGCTCGACCCACGCTGCTGGCGTGGTAATTGGCGACCGCCCGCTCGACCAGCTGGTCCCGCTCTACCGCGACCCGCGCTCGGACATGCCGGTGACGCAGTTCGACATGAAATATGCCGAAGCTGCAGGCCTCGTGAAGTTCGACTTTCTGGGACTCAAGACCTTGTCGGTGCTGCGCGAGGCGCGGCGGCTCTTGGCGCTTCGCGGGATTGACATTGATCTGGATACGCTCGGCTGGGACGATCCGGCGGTGTACGAACTGCTCCAGCGCGGCGACACGGTCGGCGTGTTCCAGCTGGAATCCGAAGGGATGCGGCGCACGCTGGCGGCGGTCAAGCCGACCAATTTCGGCGACATTATCGCGCTCGTGTCGCTCTATCGCCCGGGGCCGATGGACAATATCCCGCTGTTTGGCGACCGCAAAAACGGGCGTGCTCCGGTCGAATATCCGCACCCGCTGCTCAGCGATATCCTCGCGGAAACCTATGGTATTTTCGTTTATCAGGAACAGGTGATGCAGGCCGCGCAGGTGCTGGCGGGCTACAGCCTCGGCGGCGCTGACCTGCTGCGCCGCGCGATGGGGAAGAAAATCCAGGCCGAAATGGACGCGCAGCGCGATACCTTTGTGAAGGGTTGTGCCGAGCATAATGGCATCGACGCCGCCAAGGCCAACGAGCTGTTCGATTTGATCGACAAATTTGCAGGCTATGGCTTCAACAAAAGCCATGCGGCCGCCTATGCGCTGCTCGCCTATCAAACGGCATGGCTGAAGGCGCATTATCCGCACGAATTTTTTGCCGCGTCGATGTCGTTCGACGCGCATCAGACTGACAAGCTCGCCGTGTTTGTCGATGACATGCGGCGGCTGGGCGTCACCATCGAACCGCCGTCGATCAACGCTAGCGAGGCCGATTTCTCTGTCGAGGGGACAGGAAACGCGCTGGCTGTGCGCTACGCGCTTGGCGCGCTCAAAGGCGTGGGGGAAAAGGCCATGATGGCTTTGACCGCCGAGCGCCACGAAAATGGCGATTTTGTAACGCTTGATGATTTCGCCAGCCGCATCGATCCAAAATTGCTCAACAAGCGCCAGATTGAGGCACTGATCGGGGCTGGTGCGTTCGATGCCATCGAGCCTGATCGCCCCGCGCTTTATGCTGGTGCCGAGCAATTGCTGGCGGCGGCAAACAATGCTGCGCATGAACGTGCGAGCGGGCAGGGCGGGTTGTTTGGCGGCGGCGATGTTGCCACCGTTGCGCTGCAATTGCCCAAGGCCGAACCCTGGACGCAGGCCGAACGCATGGCCAAGGAACGCGATGCCTTTGGCTATTATTTCGCCGCGCATCCCGTGCAACAATATGACGCCATCCTGACGGCACGCGGCGCACAGAGCTATGCCGACATTTGCGCGCGCGAAGACTTCACCCCGGGTACGCGCGTGCCGATGGTGATGGCGGGGATGGTCGAATCAATCCGCTGGCGCACCTCGCAGCGCGGCAACCGTTTCGCGATGGCGCAGATGTCCGACCGGTCGGGGCAGTTCGCGGCGAGCTGCTTTGATGAAGGAGCGTGCAAGGCGCTGGAGGCGCTCGCCGAAAATGGCGGCTGCGCCATGCTGGGTGTCGAGCTGGATTTGCTGGAGGGTGAGGAAACGCCGCGCGTGACCATCCGCTCTGTCCAGCCGCTCGCGGCCATCGCCGCGACCGCCGCGCTGCGCATCGAATGCGAGGTCGCGTTCGCGGACGCGGTGCCTGAACTTGCCAAGCTGCTGACCACCCATGACGGTGCGCGCGGGCGGGTGATTCTGGTGGCCACGGCGCCGGGCGGTGACCGGGTGCGGATCGAGCTGGGCCGCAATTTCACTGTCGACCCCGACCTGAAGGACCGGATGGAGCGCATTGGCGGCGTTGGCGCGGTGACAATGGGAATCGAGAGCGGGCCTGATTTCAGGGCGCGCGCGGTCTAGTTTTTCATCGCAGCCTTGAGCTTGTCGAAGGGCGCGGCGCGTCATGGCGAAACCCCCTTCGACAAGCTCAGGGCTACGGTATAAGACTTCGAAACAGTCTGCCCGGGTCATGAGGCAGAAGAACGGGAGAGAAGCAAATGTTCGGGATGCAGGGCCAACCCTTGCTGGTCACCAGCCTGATCGACCATGCCGCGCGCGAGCATGGTAGCCGCGAGATTGTGACGCGCTGGGCCGACGGACGCACGACGCGATCGAACTGGGGCGAGGTCGGGGTTGATGCCCGCAAATGCGCCGCGGCGTTGACCAAGCTGGGAATGCAAAAGGGTGACCGCATCGCCACGCTGGCGATGAATCACGTCCACCATCTGGCCAGTTGGTATGGCACGGCGGGCCTTGGCGGGGTGCTGCACACGGTCAACCCGCGTCTGTTCGACGAGCAGCTCGTTTACATCATCAACCACGCCGAAGACCGGGTGTTGCTGTTCGACAAGATGTTTCAGCCGATTGTCGACCGGCTGCGCCCGCAGTTCAGCACGGTTGAGCATTTCATCCTGTTCGATGCCGATGCCGAGGGTGACTATAAAAGCTTCCGCGCGTTGCTTGATGCCGAAGATGGCAATTTCGAATGGGTAGATCTCGACGAGCGTGATCCGGTGGGGTTGTGCTACACCAGCGGGACGACGGGTAACCCGAAGGGCGTGCTCTACGAGCATCGTTCGAACGTGATCCACGCCATCACCGAAATCCAGCCCGATGTATTCGACCTGTCGAACCGCAGTTGCATCTTGCCCATCGTGCCGATGTTCCATGCCAACAGCTGGGGCATTCCCTTTGCCGCCGCGACGGTCGGCGCGAAGCTCGTGTTTTCGATGACCAACGATGCGCAGGTGCTGTGCGACCTGATGCATGCCGAGGGCGTGACGCACAGCGCGGGCGTGCCGACGGTGTGGATTGCGATGTTCGCGCACATGGACGCGACCGGCATCGGTTATGGCAAGCTCTACCGCGTCATCATCGGCGGGTCGGCGTGTCCGCGCGCAATGATCGAACGCTTTATGAAGGCAGGGGTCGATGTCGGCCACGCCTGGGGGATGACCGAGACCAGCCCCATTGGCACCATGGGCAAACGGCCATGGAATTGGGATGCGCTGAGCTTCGATGAAAAAGTCGATATCGTCTGCCGCCAGGGGACGCCCCCGTTCGGCGTCGAGCTACGCGTGGTTGATGACGCCGGCGATGTTTTGCCGCGCGACGGCGTTTCGAGCGGGCGGCTGCAATGCAGGGGGCCGTGGATCATCCGGCGCTATTTCAAGGCCGAGGAGGATGCGACGAGCAGCGACGACTGGTTCGACACCGGCGATGTCGCGGTGATCCACCCCGACGGCGTGATGCAGATTACCGACCGTGCCAAGGATGTCATCAAATCGGGCGGCGAGTGGATTAGCTCGATCGAGCTTGAAAATGCCGCCGTTGGCGCACCGGGCGTCCAAGAGGCGGCCGCCGTTGGCGTCTATCATCCCAAATGGGACGAGCGCCCCATCCTCCTGATCGTGCCCAAACCGGGCGCGGAGGTCAGCGAGGCAGCGGTGGTCGACTATTTGAAGGACAAGGTCGCCAAATGGTGGCTGCCCGACGAGGTGCTGATTGTCGACAGCCTGCCGCACACGGCAACCGGCAAGATTTTAAAGCGCCAGTTGCGCGAGGATTATAAGAATTATCAGCTAAAGGCGCTGGCGGGGGTTTAGCTTGCAACCGCTCGTCGTGCTGAACTTGTTTCAGCACAACGCATTGCAGGCTCGTTATCCTGAAACAAGTTCAGGATGACGATGTTTTGGCGACGACTCACAGCTGTTCACAACAGCCGCAGCTGCCCACCCGCTTCGGGCCGCACGAACAAGTCGCTGCGTAACGGAACGTACCGCCCATCCAGGCCATGCTTGGCCGCCGCTTTTCTAAAGCGCGCCCGGATCAGCTCGGCCCACACGCCCGTGCCGCGCATGCGCGATCCGAATTCCGGATCATTGTCGCGCCCACCGCGCATCTCCCGAACAATGTGCATAACCTTGGCGGCGCGGTCGGGGTGGTGGGCATCGAGCCAAGCGCGGAACAGCGGCGCGACCTCGTGCGGCAGGCGCAGCAGGATATAACTGGCTCGCACAGCTTTCGCGTTGGCAGCGGCGGCCATGATGGCTTCGATTTCATGATCGGTGATCGCGGGGATGACCGGCGAGATGTTCACCTGCGTCGGGACGCCGGCGTCGTTGAGTGCTTTGATTGCAGCTAGGCGCTTGGCTGGCGCGGACGCGCGGGGTTCCAGCGTGCGCGCGGTTTTGGCATCGAGCGTCGTCACCGAAATGGCAACATGCACCAGTTGGTCGCGCGCCATTCCCGCCAGCAAATCGATATCGCGCAAGATGCGGTCGGACTTGGTGGTGATCAGCAGCGGGTGGCGCACCTCTGCCAGTACTTCAATCACCTCACGGGTGATGCGCCAGTCGCGCTCGATGGGTTGATACGGGTCGGTATTGGTGCCGATAGCGAGCGGCGCGGGGCGATAGCCGGGTTTGGCGAGTTCGGCGAGCAGCAGTTTCGCAGCGTCGGGCTTGGCAAACAGCCTGGTTTCGAAATCCAGCCCCGGCGACAGATCATGAAACGCATGCGTCGGCCGCGCATAGCAATAGACACAGCCATGCTCGCAGCCCCGATAAGCGTTGATTGACCGGTCAAAACTGATGTCGGGCGAGCTATTGCGCGTGATGATGGTGCGCGGCGTTTCGACCGTCACCGTCGTGCGCAGCGGGGGAGGGGCGCCATCGATCGTGCCTTGTCCGTCCAGCCAATCGCCATCGGCCTCGCGCAGCAGCGCACCGGTGCGCACCGGATTGGGATTGGTAGGGGCGCCACGACCACGCACTGACAAAATCCGCGAAGAAACAAAACAAGAACATATTGCATGTTTCCCGACGGTGTGCAACCTCGCCAAGGCCAGTCGAATCACCGGGGACTTTCATGCTTGATAAGCGCTTCATTCTCCCAGTTGCGGCCATATTGGCTGTTGCAGCGGTTCCCGTTGCAGCCGCCGAAAAGGTCGCATGCGGCAGGGATTTGATTTGCGCGAGCAAGCCAGAAACCGTGGTCAAGGGACTGCAAGAGGCAGGATATAAAGCCAAGCTGGTGACACCCGATGACGGTGATCACTATGTCGAAACAAGTATGAACGGCTATTTCGTCGATGTCGTTTTTAGTGACTGTGACAAAAAGAAAGACTGTAATAGCCTGTCTTTTCGTCTGAGCTTCGTTGAGGATCCGCTTTATACTGCTGAGGTGGCAAATAATTGGAACAAGGCCTATCGCTTCATGCAAGTTTATCGGACCGATAGTGGTGCGATGGGCATGAACTTTGATGTGTCGACGGTGGGTGGATTGAATCAAGCCAATTTTTCAGATGTCTGCCAAGTGTTTGACACGCAACTCGGCGCGTTCGATAAGTTTCTCGATAACGCACGGACCGAGCAAGAGGCGGCCGCCGCCAAACCACAAGCTGCGGCGCCCAGCGCTATTCCTTGAGCCGCGGCATCAGTTCGACAAAATTGCAGGGCCGGAACCGGCTGTCGAGCTGGCTCGCCAAAATGCCGTCCCACGCATCGGTGACTGCGCCGGTCGAGCCGGGCAGCGCGAAGATATAGGTGCCGCGCACCACGCGGGCGCAGGCGCGCGACTGGATGGTGGAGGTGCCGATGCTCTGATAGCTGAGCCAGCGGAACAGCTCGCCAAAGCCCGGAATATCCTTGCCGTCCAAGGCTTCCAGCGCCTCGGGCGTGACGTCACGGCCGGTGACGCCGGTGCCGCCAGTGGTCAGGATCACATCAATTTGCGGATCGTCGATCCAGCGGTTCAGCATGGCGGTGAGCAGGTCAACTTCGTCGCGCACGATTGCGCGGTCGGCCAGCACATGGCCGGCGTCGCTTAACCGCTGCACCAGTCGGTCGCCCGATGTGTCATTGTCCAGCGTGCGCGTGTCGCTGACGGTCAGGACAGCGATACGGACGGGCACGAAGGCCCGCGTCTCGTCAATCGGCATTGCTGCTCACGGGGGCCGACGTCATGGCGATACCCGCGCTACGAATTTCGCCGGGAAAGCGCGGCCAGCGGCCCGCGACCAAATCCTTGCGGCTTTGCGATGGCTTGCCTGCCTGCGCCTCATACATCCAGTAATTGCGCAGGACGATGCCAACATAGCCCCGCGTCTCCCAATAGGGGATGCTTTCGATGTAGAGCAACGGATCACCATTATCGCGCACTTCGGTCGCCCAGCGCGCCACCGGCGTCGGGCCCGCGTTATACGCCGCGATCACTTTGGGCAACAAGCCGCCGGTCGAGGTGTCGCCCGACAGCAATTGCAGATAGCTTTGCCCGAAATCCATGTTGACGGCGGGGTTCTTAAGGTCGCGGTTGCCCGCCGCCAGATCGCCGCGCCAGCGGGCAATGTCGCGCGCCGTGCCGGGCCGCACCTGCATCAGGCCCTGTGCACCGGCGGGGCTAACCGCCGCGCGCTTGAACTGCGATTCCTGCAATGCGTGTGCAAAGACCAGCGCGGGATCGACGCGCCAGCCGCCCGCGGGCGCCCAGCGCGGTGCGGGGTAGCGCGCCATCATGTCGGGACGCTGCCCGCGCGGCGTGTTGTGCGCAAGGAAAAGCTGGGTTTCGGGCAGCCCCATCGACCCGGCGAGCGCCGCGAGAGCGCTATGCTGCGCCGGATTGCCGATGCGTGCCTGGTGTCGCAACAGCTGATCCGCTTCCTCATACGCGCCAAGCTCGAGCAGAGCCTGGGCACGGCGGATGTTGGGCTGCTGGATCAGGATGCGAAATTCGGCGCCTGTCTCGTGCCGCGGGGCAACGGGCGTTTCGTCCAACAGTTCGGCCGCCAGCATGCCATAGAAAGTTTCGGCGTCATGCATCGCGGCGCGAAAACGCTCCTGGGCTTGCTTTTTCTCGCGCAATTTGGTGGCGGTTCGGCCCGCCCAATAATGCCCGGCAGCGCGCATTTCGGGGTCGTCGGCCATGTAGCCGACGCGGACAAAGGCATCGTCTGCCGCCCGGAAATCTTCCATGCGCCACGATGCCAGCCCTTCAACCCACGCAGCGCGCATCGCCCAAGCGCCCACGCCGCGAGCCGCCTCGCGCGCGACGCGCAGCGCATTGGCATCGTCATTTTCGATATAATAGGACCAGGCAACGCGTTGCTGCCATTCGGTCAGGCCCTCCGGTGAAAGTCCCGCACGCGCCTCTTCAAGCAGCAGCTCGGCTCCAGCAGGGTCATCCGCCTTGATGCGTTCGCGGATTTTGCCGCCAAGGGATGAAGCGGCAGGATCTTCCACCGAACGTTCGGTGGTGCGGCGCGGGGCGCTGCCAGCCCAGATCAGCCGCTGCTCGCTTGGCAGACGGGGCAGGGCCGACGCGCCCCGTTTGGAGGCGAGCGTGGCGAGGCGCGATGCTTGCGGCAGGTCAGGCGCTGATTCTAGGATCGGCAGGATGTCGGCCAGCTCAGCCCGCGGGCTGTCCGGGGCAAGCAGCAGCTGGGCGCGCAGATAATGGGCAAGCGGGCCATCCTTGTCGCTGTCGAGCAGCGCATCGGCATCGGCCCAGCGCTTCGCACGCAGCGCCGCAAGAACGTCGGCATAAAGTTGGCGTTGCTTGTCGGTCAGTGTTGCCGGTCCACCTTCGGCAGCCAGTGCCTTGCTGGCCTGCGCCCAGCGTCCTGCAGCATCGGTCGCCTGTGCCGGAACGGCGGCGGCAGCGACCAGCGCCAGCACGATCACGCGACCAAGAACAGGCGAAATGGTCATGCGGCGCTTTTTCCCTCAGCGAGCAGCGTCAAACTGTCCCACGCCGCCGCCTTGCGCGCCGGCCGGTCCAGCAGCAGCAGCGGATGCTGCGTTGCTGCGGCCGCAACTGTGACCCCGCTTTGGTTAACATCGCGTAAGGAACCCCGCAGTGCCGCAAGATCGCTGCCAAACACCAACTGGGCCAGATCGCTGCCAAAAAGCAGCAACTTTGCTGGAGCCGCAAGGCGCAAATGGTGCCATAGCAGCGGGGTCAGCGCAGCCAGGTCGGCACCATCGATCCGGCCACCGGGCGGCCGCGTGAGCGCCAGACTGGCAAGATAACATTGCGCCCGCGTCAGGCCGATGGCGCCCAGCATCGCATCGAGCAATCGCCCCGCGTCGCCCGCAAACAATTGTCCCGCATCCTGATCGGCCATTTCGGGGGTGAGCGCGAGCACCATCAGCTTCGCGCCCTGCGTTCCGGCAGGCAGAATGCGCTGCGGGTGCCAGCGCGTGCCGGGCACGGCGGTGTCGTTCGCGAGCCAGCTTTGGAACGCAACCCAATCGTCGGGCATCGCGAGCGGTGCCAGCGGGGTAGGGGTGGGCGACGGGGCCGGCGCAGCCAATGCAGACTCGCTCTGGCGGACCGGCGGAACCGCTTCGGGCGCGGGCTTATCCGGCACTGGATCGCCCTTGGGTGCCAGCCAGTTTTGCGGTTCTTCGTCGACCAGCGTTTCCAGCCCGGCAAGCTGCCACCAGTTGCGGTGGCTTTCGACAAGCAGGGCGGCGGGGGTCACGGTCATCGCGTTGGCACAAACAAGCGGTTGACGGCAGCGTCAATTGGCGGGCATCGGGTTATGTGATGGATTGACCGGCTGGCGCGGCAGAGTGAGGCTGCGGGCCGCCCGAAGCAGAGGAAGAGAGCCGTGAGCGAACGCGAAGCAATGCCCTATGACGTCGTCATTGTCGGTGCTGGCCCGGCGGGCCTGTCGGCGGCGATCCGGCTGAAACAGCTCGCAAATGAAACCGGCGCTGATCTGTCGGTCTGTATTTTGGAGAAAGGATCCGAAGTCGGCGCGCATATCTTGTCGGGTGCGGTGGTCGATCCGCGCGCACTCGACGAATTGTTGCCCGATTGGCGGACGATAGGTTGCCCGCTTGCGGAAACGCCGGTGACCGACAACCAACACTGGGTCCTGACCGCCAAGAGCAAACGCAACTTGCCCGAATTGCTGACCCCGCCCTATTTGCACAATGAAGGGACCTACACTGGCAGTTTGGGCAATTTGTGTCGCTGGCTCGCCGAACAGGCCGAGGGGTTGGGGGTAGAGATTTTCGCTGGCTTCCCCGCCGCCGAAATTCTTTACAATGACGACGGCTCGGTGAAGGGCGTCGCCACGGGCGATATGGGCATAGCGCGCGACGGCAGCCACAAGGGCGATTATCAGCCGGGGCTGGAACTCCACGCCAAATACACGCTGTTTGCCGAAGGTGTGCGCGGGCATTTGTCAAAGCAGGCCAAGGCGCGCTTCAATTTGGAAGCCAACTGCCAGCCGCAGGTCTATGGCCTTGGCATCAAGGAATTGTGGGACATCGATCCCGCCGAGCATGTGCCCGGCCGCGTCATCCATACCCAGGGCTGGCCGCTCGATGAAAATAGCAATGGTGGCGGGTTTCTGTACCATCAGGCGAATGGACAGGTGGCGTTGGGCTTTGTCACCTGGCTCAATTATCGCAATCCGCATACCTCGCCATTTCAGGAAATGCAGAAATGGAAAACACATCCCGAAATTGCCAAGATCCTCAAAGGCGGAAAGCGCGTGTCCTATGGCGCGCGGGCGATCAATGATGGCGGATGGCAATCGGTACCCAAATTGTCTTTTCCCGGCGGTGCGCTGATTGGCTGTTCGGCGGGCTTTGTGAATGTGCCGCGTATCAAGGGCAGCCACACCGCGATGAAGACCGGTATGCTGGCTGCCGAGGCTGCGTTCGCCGCTGTGCAGGCGGGCCGGTCCAATGACGAACTGACGGCCTATCAGGCGGCCTATGACACCAGCTGGGTCGAAGCCGAGCTGCGCGGGGTGCGCAACGTCCTGCCTTTGATGGAAAAATATGGCGATTTGGCAGGGTCGTTGCTGGCAGGCATCACCATGTGGGCCGAGTATCTGAAGGTCCGTATGCCCTTTACGATGAAGCACCATCCCGACCACCAAAGCCTGTACCGCGCCGATCTGATGACGCCGCCGGTCTATCCCAAGCCCGACGGGGTGCTGACCTTCGACCGGCTGTCGTCGGTGTTCCTGTCGAACACCAACCACGAGGAAGACCAGCCGGTCCATTTGCAGGTCAAGGACCTGGAACTGCAAAAGGCCAGCGAGCTGGGCGTCTATGCCGGACCGTCGACGCGCTATTGCCCCGCCGGGGTGTATGAATGGGTGGGCGTCGAATCGGGCGATCCCAAATATGTGATCAATGCGCAGAACTGCGTCCACTGCAAAACCTGCGACATCAAGGACCCCAACCAGAACATCAACTGGGTTTCGCCCGAGGGCGGCGGAGGGCCGAACTATCCCAATATGTAACGCCCGGATGCGCGGTGCCTTATCGGCGGTGGCGTTGGGCCTGTTCGCGGCGTCCGCGCAGGCGGCGCCCATTGTGAGTGATTCCGCCGTGATCCGCGCGGCGGCCAAGGCGCGCTTGGCCGAGGAAAGCGGCGATGCGCGCGCAGCGCTGGCGGCCTTGGTGGCGGTTGCTAATGTCGATCCTGCGCGCGCGGGACTGCGCGGGCGGATGCTGGAACAGGCGATTATCGCCGGTGACCAGCGCCGCGCCACCGAAGCGGCACAAGCGCTGTGGCAGGCAGGCGAACAGCGCTTCGATGCGCGGGTGGTGCTGCTCGTGGACGCGGTGCGGCGTGGCGACTGGAGGGCGGCGCGCGGTTTCGCAGGCGAGGAAAGTGGCAAGGCGGGTCCCGATTTCACCGGGCGGCTGCTGAGCCCGGCGATGCTGGGCTGGATCGATGTTGCGACCCGCGAAAAAGAACCGACGCGGCATCTCAATCGCTTTGGACGCATTGGCGAGGACCAGACCCCGCTGTGGATTGGAGCCACGATGCTGTTGCTGGGGGGTGAGCGCGATGCAGCGATCGGGCAGGCCGAGCGGCTCAATTTGGGCAACCGGACCAGCCGGATCGTTGCGGCGCGGTTGGCGGCGACATTTATGAAACGCGGTGATGTGGCGGCCGCCGATGCGCTGAAGCAGCGGCTTGCGGCTTTTCCCGACGCGCAATCCGTTGAAATTGCAGCGCCGTTGCCGGTCGCCGATGCCCGCCAAGGAATGGGCCAATGGTTGGGCCTACTCGGCGACGGCTTTGTCCGTACACCCGGCGGCAGCGGGTCCCTCGCGCTGCTTTTTGCCCGTGCCGCGCAATGGCTCGACCCGGCAGATGCCGTCGGGCGGCTTGCGCTGGCAGAGGCTTTGGTCAAGGCCGGCCAAACCGATGCTGCCCTAGAGGTGTTGGAACAGGCTGTGCGGGTGCCGGGTGGCGCGGCCGACCAGTTCGCACTGCGCCGCGCCGAATTGCTTGCCGACACAGGTGCGGTGGCGCAAGCGATTGCGCTCGTCGCGCCCGATCCTGCGCGATTGCCTGATGACCGGGGCTGGTTGGTCCGCTTTGCCGAAATCGCGCGGCAGTCCGACGATCCGGCAGTGGCCGAGGCCGTGTTCGACAAGCTGTTGGCGCAGCCCGCCGCAACGCCCAGCGACAATGCGCTGCGCGCTTCACTGTTGATTGCCAAGGCCGAAATCAAGCTGAAGCAAAACCGCTGGAGCGAGGCTGAGCCGCTACTGGAAGCCGCGTTGGCCGCTAACCCCGATGATCCGGGGACGCTGAATTTTGTTGGCTATTCCGCGCTCGAACGGCGGCAGGACGTGCCGAAAGCGCTCGCGCGGATCGAGGCGGCGTGGCGCGGCGAGCCCGGCAATGCGGCGATCACCGATTCGCTCGGCTGGGCCTATGTCCTTACCGGCGATGCGGCGCGCGGCGTGCCACTCCTCGAGCGTGCGGCGCGCGGCGAGCCCGCCAATAATGTTATCAACGAACATCTGGGCGATGCTTATTGGAAGGTCGGGCGGCTGATCGAGGCGCGTTATGCTTGGCGCGCGGCCGCGCTGGAGGCAGAGGCGGTCATGGCCGAGCGGCTGGCCATGAAGATTGCGGGCGGGCTGACCGAGGCGACGCTGGCGCCGTGACGTCGTGGTGCGAAACAGCCTATGCCAAGATCAACCTTGCGCTCCATGTGCGGGCGCGGCGGAGTGATGGTTATCATGACATCGAAACCATCTTTGCCTTTGTCGATACAGGCGACGCGCTTACGGCGGCACCCGCAGCCGAGGACAGCCTGGCCATCACCGGCGATTTTGCTGAGGGACTGAGCGCGGACGGCGAAAATCTGGTCTTGCGCGCGCTGGCTTTTATGCGCAGCCAGCCGGGCGGCACCGCCATTCCGCCAATGGCAGTCACGCTGGACAAGAAGCTGCCGGTGGCAGCCGGGCTGGGCGGCGGTTCGGCCGATGCGGCGGCGCTGATCCGGCTGGTGCAGCGGGAATTTGGCGTTGGAGAATTGGAAGCATTGGTGGCTGCCAGCCAATCGCTTGGGGCCGACGTCGGTGCTTGCATAATCAGCGAAACCCGCCGGGGCAGCGGGACAGGATGGGAACTTGAAAGGGTCGAGGACAGCGATGTGCGCGGCCTACCGTTATTGCTGGTCAACCCGCGCATCCCGCTGGCGACGGGGCCGGTATTTGCCGGATGGGACGGGCGCGATCGCGGCGCTTTGGCCGGGGGCAGCGCGCTCGCATCCGCGCGGTCCGGGCGCAATGATCTCGAGCCGCCCGCGCTCGCACTGGTTCCGGAAATCGATGAGGTGCTGGCAGTGCTGCGCGCGCAACTGCCGATACTGGCCCGGATGTCGGGTTCCGGGGCGAGCTGCTTTGCGCTGTTTCGCAGCGTTGCTGAACGCGACGCGGCCGCGTCTCGGATCGCCAACGATCATCCCGACTGGTGGGTGATGGCAGGGGCGGTGCGGTGAGCGCAGCCTGGCGCGAACTGGGCGCCGCGCGTGCGGGCGGCATATTGTTGATCGCCGATCATGCGAGCAATGCGGTCCCCGCCGACATTGATCTTGGCATCGCACCGGCGCTGCTTGACGACCATATTGCGGTCGACATTGGGGTGGCCAGCGTGGCCGAACAGCTGGTGAAATTGGGTGCGATCGATTGCGGCATTTTGGGCGGGATGTCGCGGCTGGTGATCGACCTCAACCGCGAGGTCGACCATCCCGGGCTTATCCCGGACAGCAGCGACGGGCATGTCATCCCCGGCAACGCCAACCTTTCAGCCGATGAGCGCCGGGACCGCATTGCCTGCCTTTACGATCCCTATCATGCCCGCATCGACGCTGTTATCGCAGCAGCGGCGCCCGCGATGATCCTGTCGCTGCACAGCTTCACGCCGCGCCTTGCCAGCCGTCCCGATGAAGCGCGGCCGTGGGACATTGGCATCCTTTATAATCAGGACGAGCGGCTTGCTGCCGCGGCCATCACGGCGCTTTCGGCCGACGGTTGGCTTGTTGG
The DNA here is from genome assembly GCF_057220455.1 of Sphingopyxis sp. sgz302558. Lineage (NCBI taxonomy): Bacteria > Pseudomonadati > Pseudomonadota > Alphaproteobacteria > Sphingomonadales > Sphingopyxidaceae > Sphingopyxis > Sphingopyxis sp. sgz302558. The sequence continues at coordinate 699,280 of NZ_JBXPUZ010000002.1, forward strand.
CGACCAGCTGCCCTATTCGGGCAAGTTGCTCAACGCGACGATGAACCGCCATGCCGAGGCGCGCGGCATTCCCTATGTCGGCGTAGAAATGCGGCAGGACCATAGCGGCAGCACGGCGGGACAAGCGCGCATGGCAACCAGTCTGGCAAAAATGCTGGCCGCTGCACGCAATCTCCTTGCGTGATGCGCTGTCCTTTGGAAAGGGACACGGCATAACCAGCGCCGCAGGAATAACTTCATGACGTTCGACAAATCGCGCCTGCCCAGCCGCCATGTTTCGGTGGGGCCCGCGCGTGCGCCCCACCGCAGCTATTATTATGCGATGGGGTGGAGCGAAGACGATATTGCCAAGCCGTTCGTCGGCCTAGCGTCAGCGGGCAATGAATCGGCGCCGTGCAACACCACGCTCGACGCACAGGCCAATGCCGCCAAGGCAGGGGTGCAGGCGGGCGGCGGCACACCCTTCCGCTTCAACACCATCACCGTGACCGATGGCATCGCCATGGGGCATCAGGGAATGAAATCGTCGCTGATAAGCCGCGAGGTGATTGCCGATTCGGTCGAACTTTCCATGCGCGGCCATTGCTATGACGCGCTGGTCGGCTTTGCTGGCTGCGACAAGTCGCTGCCGGGGATGATGATGGCCATGCTGCGGCTGAATGTGCCGTCGATCTTTGTCTATGGCGGGTCGATCCTGCCCGGCCAGTTCGACGGCAAGGATGTGACGGTCAAGGATGTGTTCGAGGCGGTGGGCCAGCACGCGGCGGGAAACTGCCCGCTGCAGGAGCTGATTGCACTCGAAAAGGTCGCTTGTCCGGGGCACGGCGCGTGCGGCGGGCAATATACGGCGAACACCATGGCGTGTGTTGGCGAAGCGATCGGCCTGTCGCTGCCGAACAGCAACATGGTGCCCGCGCCCTATCAGAGCCGCGCCGAAATTGCGGTTGCGGCGGGGCGGCAGGTGATGACGCTGCTGGAACGCAATTTGCGCCCGCGCGACATTTGTACGCGCGAAGCCTTTGAAAATGCGGCGCGGGTGGTTGCGGCGACGGGCGGATCGACCAACGCCGGACTGCATCTGCCCGCCATGGCGCATGAGTGCGGGATCGAATTTGACCTGTTTGACGTTGCCGAGATTTTCAAGACGACCCCCTATATCGCTGATCTGCAACCCGGCGGCCGCTATGTCGCGCGCGACATGTATGAAGCAGGCGGGGTTTACATGCTGATGAAGACCCTGCTCGATAATGGCTTGCTTAACGGCGATTGCATGACCGTGACCGGCAAGACGCTGGGCGAAAATATCGCAGAGGTGAGCTGGAACCCTGACCAGAAGGTAATTTACGACGCCCGCAGCCCGATAACGCCAACGGGCGGCGTGGTGGGACTGCGTGGCTCGCTCGCCCCCGACGGCGCGATTGTGAAGGTAGCAGGGATGACCGAGCTGGCGTTCACCGGCCCGGCGCGCGTGTTCGATTGCGAAGAGGATGCCTTCGGCGCCGTCGAACGCCGCGATATTGCCGAAGGGTCGGTTATCGTCATCCGCTACGAAGGGCCCAAGGGTGGGCCGGGTATGCGCGAAATGCTGTCGACCACGGCTGCGCTCTATGGGCAGGGCATGGGCGACAAAGTCGCGTTGATCACCGACGGACGCTTTTCGGGCGCGACGCGCGGTTTCTGTATTGGCCATGTCGGCCCCGAAGCGGCAGTGGGCGGTCCCATTGCCTTGATCGAAGATGGCGACATCATTCGCATCGACGCGAATGTCGGCACCATCGATTTGGACGTTGATGCAGCTGTGCTGGCGGAACGGCGCGGGCGCTGGCAGCCGCGCGAGCATGATTACCAGGCAGGCGCGCTATGGCGCTATGCCCAAAATGTCGGGGACGCGCGCACCGGCGCGGTGACCCACCCCGGCGCGGCGACGGAAACGCATGTCTTTGCGGATATTTAGTCTGTTTTCACTCGCCGCGCTGCTGGCGGGCTGCAGCAGCGGGGCTGACAGCGGCGGCGCCGCTGCCGCCAACCAAGGCCGCATCGATTGTGCGCTGGGGGGCGCTGCGCAATTTGACCGCGTTTGCACCCTCGACCGCATGAGCAGCGCCGACGGTATCGTGCTGGTGGTCGGGCGCGAAGGTACCGGTTTTCGCCGCCTGCTGATTACCACCGACGGGCGGGGCGTGGTCGCGGCGGACGGCGTGGATGCAGCCAGCGTTTCCATTGTCGGTGACGGATTGATCGAGGTCGCCATCGGCGGCGACCGTTTCCGCTTGCCCGCCGATACCGACGGCATGCCTTAGCGAACGGGACTCATCGAAAACTTGCTGCTATGCGCGCGCCGATGACCGTGCCCGTTGCCGCTCCGATCCTGAACATTGCGCAGATGCGCGCCGCCGAGCTGGCGATGACCGCGCATGGGGTCAGCCTGGCCGAGCTGATGGAACGCGCCGGGGCTGCCGTTGCCGACCTCGTGTGGCGCGCGGCGTCCGGGCGGCCAGTGCTGATATTGGCCGGGCCGGGCAACAATGGCGGAGACGGTTATGTCGCAGCGCGCTTGCTGGCGGAGCGGGGAGCAAAGCTACGCGTCGCTGCAAGCGCGCCGCCCGCAACCGATCTGGCGCGCGGTGCAGCGGCATTATGGGGTGGAACGGTTGAGGCATTGGGTCCGGAAACTTTGCCCGCGCCAGTCGTGGTCGATGCGTTGTTCGGCGTCGGGCTTACGCGCCCGCTGGCGCCTGAGCTGGTGGCGACACTCGGGCGGCTTGTCCAAGCCGCCGAGCGCCGGATCGCCGTCGATGTTCCCAGCGGCATTGCCAGCGACAGCGGCGCATGCTTATCGCCGGTTCCGCAATATGACCTGACCTTGGCCTTGGGCGCGCTGAAGCCCGCGCATGTCCTGCTGCCCGCTGCCGAACATTGCGGCGAGCTGCACTTTGCTGGCCTTGGCATTGCTGTCGACAGCAATATTGCGACCCTTGATCGGTTTGCGCCACCTTGGCCCGGTGCGGCCAGCCACAAGTATAGTCGCGGCCAGGTGCTGGTGATCGGCGGTGCGATGGGCGGCGCGGGGGCGCTGGCTGCCAATGCCGCGCTACGCGCCGGGGCCGGCTATGTTGTGCTCCACGGCGAAGGTGGTGTGGCAGCGCAGGCTGTGGTGCGCGACAGGCAAACGCTTGCTGAGTGGCTGCGTGACCGGCGGCTCGGCGCGGTCGTGCTGGGGCCGGGGCAAATTGAAGGCGTGGAATTTGATGCGCTCACCGCCGAAGTGGTGGCGGCGGGCAGGCCGGTGGTGCTCGACGCCGGGGCGATCAAGGCGGGTCTTGCGCCGCTCGCTGCCGCCGCCATGCTGCGACCGCCCACGATCCTGACCCCGCACAGCGGCGAATTTGATCGCGCCTTTGGCGGGCTGCGCGGCAGCAAGATTGATCGCACCCGCGCCGCTGCCAAGAAAGCGGGCGCGGTGGTGGTCCACAAGGGGGCCGACACGATCATCGCGGCGCCGGACGGGAAGGTCGCGGCGGCGTGGCCCGGATCGCCGCATCTGGCGAGCGCCGGTACGGGGGATGTGCTGGCCGGCGCATGCGGGGCGATGTTAGCGCAGGGCTTTGCTCCATTTGAAGCCGCGTGCCGTGCGGTGGAGTGGCACATCCAGCGGGGGCGCATGATTGGCGCCGGACTTATTGCCGACGATCTGGTTGCTGCACCATGACCAGCGGCGAAGCGATCGTTCGCATTGCCGCGCGCGGCGAGGGCGTGACCGCGACCGGCCGTCATATTGCTGGCGGCGTGCCCGGCGACACGCTGGCACCCGACGGCACGATCATCGCTGGTCCGAACCGCGCGATGCCGCCGTGCCGCCATTTCGGTTCGTGCGGCGGATGCCAGCTGCAACATGTTGGTGATGGCGCGCTGGCCGCTTATGCTCGCGATCGGGTGGTCGGCGCGCTGGCGGCCCAAAATGTGGCTGCCGGTTCCGTCCGCACCGCAATGCTATCGCCGCCCGCCAGCCGCCGCCGCGCCGCGCTCACCGCCATGGCAACGGGCAAGCGCGCGGTGATCGGCTTCAACGCGGCGGGGAGCAATCAAATTGCCGACATGCAGCAATGCCCGCTGTTGGATCCGGCGTTGTTCGCGCTGATTAAGCCCCTGCGCACCCTGGTTGGAACCCACGGCAAGCAGCGGCGGGCGATCAAGGTGCTGTTGCAACGGCTGGATCAGGGCGTCGAAGTCGTCATCGACGGCATGGCCGACGCCGGGCTGGGGACGGCTATGGCGTTGCAGGACTTTGCCGGCACGTACCAGCTGGCGCGGCTGGTGGTGGATCAGGGCGACGGGCCGCAAATAGTCTGGGAACCCGAACCCGCCACAGTGCGCTTTGGCAACATTGCGGTAGTGCCGCCGCCGCACGCCTTTTTGCAGGCGACCGCCGCAGGCGAACAAGCTTTGATTGCTGCGGTGGCCGAGGCTGTGGGTGATGCAACGGCATTGGCTGACCTGTTCGCGGGTATCGGCACCTTTGCGCTGTCGTTGCACCAGGGCCGCCGTGTCTATGCCGCCGAGGCTGCACGCGACGCGGTGTTGGCGCTGAAAGGTGCGGCAGACCGGGTACAGGCGCGGGTCGTGACCGAGCACCGCGACCTGTTCCGCCGCCCGCTGGTGCCCGCCGAACTCGACAAATTTGACGCGGTCGTGCTCGATCCGCCGCGCGCCGGGGCAGAGGAGCAGGTTGGGCAACTCGCCAACAGCAAGGTGCCGCGCGTTGCCTATGTCAGCTGCAATCCCGCCAGCTTTGCGCGCGACGCCAAGCTGCTCACTGGCGGTGGTTACCGGCTCGACTGGGTGCAACCCGTGGGCCAGTTCCGCTGGTCCACCCATGTCGAGCTGGCGGGCTGTTTCGTAAGGGATTAATGCAGCACAAAGCCGATGAAGGCGTGCAGGCACAGCGCGATCAGCGCCAGACTGGCCAACGCAAAGATGGCGAAGCGCAGCATCACCCGGTTGACCGTTGCCTGTACGATACTGTGCAGCACGCGCAGCCCGACATAGGCCCAGGCGATTTGCGTGTTCAGTCCATCGCCCTGACCGCCGATCGCCAGCGCGAGCGCCACTGCGTAAAAGACCGTCGGCTGTTCCATCAGATGGTTGTAATTATGCGCCTTCCACTGCACTTCGGCAGGCAGGGCATCGTCGAGGTTGCGTCCCGTCGTGCCGACGAGCCCCTTCGCGTCGATCTTGGCGCGCTGCATTGCCGGGATGCGCGTCGCGTACATCCACGCCCACATCACCATTGACCACATCGCCAGCGCGGCGACTGGCCCCAAAATGTCATGTCCCATAATACGTCCCCCCCCTTATTGTTAGATCAGCCCAGCGTCGCGATCACCGCCAGCACCGCCAATGCAATCAGGCATGTGCTTCCCGCCAGAAAAATGGCGAAGCGAACGGGCACCTTGTTGACCGTTGACTGGTAAATGCTGTGGACGATGCGCAGCGCGGTATAAGCCCAAGCCAAGCCGATAGTCAGCTGCGTGACCCCGCCCGCAAGCGTCAGAAATACGATGACCGCATAAAACACCGTCGGCTGTTCGTGCAGGTGGGTGTAATTGTGCGACGGCCAATTGACCTTGGCCGGCAGCATCGCCTCCACGTCTTGACCGCGTCCGCCGGGTGCCGGGTCAATGCCCAGCTTGTTCAGCTGCGGCAGGCGTACGGCGGCAAGCCAGCCGAGCATGATGGTGGTCCAAAGCGCCAGAACCGCACCCGGCGCAAGCAGACTGTAATCGACCATGAATTTCTCCCTTCCTCGCCGGGCAGCTTAGGTATTGCGTAGCCGATTGCAACGCTTTGTCATTTCGGATTGCTGCCGAACAGCTCGGTACGGATGGCGTCACCATCAGCGCCCAGCGCGGGAGCAAATCCCAGCGTCCGGTCGGGGTCTGCCGAGTAGCGCACCGGGGGGCGCATTTCGCGCATCGGCCCGACGACGGGGTGGTCGCGCGGGCGAAAAAATCCGGTCGCCGTAAAATGCGGATCGGATGTCACCTCGCTCAGATCGGCGGCGCGCATCGCCGGAATGTCATGCTCGGCAAACAGGGCGAGCCATTCGGCGGTGGTGCGTGAGGGCGTTTTGCGCGCGGTCTCGGCCCAGACCTCTTGCATCAGCGTGCCCTTCGCGCGCGCCTCGGCCATATCCGGACGGTCGAGAAAGCCGGCGCTGCCGATCAGGTCGAGCAGCCGCGCGGTGGTGATCGGGGTGTAGGGCACGACCGAGATAAAGCCATCGGCCGTGGGAAAAGGTTGGCGCAGCGGGTCAAGCTGGCGCGGATAGCCCGCGGGGCCGAGCGGCGGTTCGAGCGTCGCATCGCGCAGATGTTCGGTCATCAGGAAACTGGTGAAGCATTCGAACATTGGCACTTCGACCGCCTGACCTTTGCCGGTGCGCAGCTTGTGCACCAGCGCGGCCAAAATCGCCTGCGCCCCATAATGGCCGGCCACCTTATCAGCGATCAGCGATGGCAGGTACCGTGGGCGCGGGTTGCCATCAACGCGGGGCAACAAGCTCGTCGCACCCGAAGCGGCCTGAATAACATCGTCATAGGCCTGCAGATCGGCATAGGGCCCATCCTGCCCGAACCCGGCGCCATGGACGTAGATGATGTCATCCTTGATCGCCTTGCACGCGGCATAGTCAAACCCCAACCGCGTGATGGCAGCCGCGCGGACATTGTGGAAGAACACATCGGCGGTGGCGATCAGATCGCGCAGGGTTGCGGCATCATCGGGCTGTTTCAGATCGAGGATGATGGATCGTTTGCCGCGATTGACGGTCAGGTGGACCGACCCGTCGGAAGGCGCGCCAGCGCTGGAGCCAAGGTAGCGTGAGATACAGCCGCCCGGGGTCTCCACCTTAATGACATCGGCCCCCAGGTCGGCCAGCATTTGCGTGGCATAGGGGCCGAAGATGACCGTAGTCAGGTCGATGATGCGGATGCCGTCGAGCATGGTCATGGCCGTGATTTCCTAGCGCAGAGACTGCGGCCATGCCTTGCCCGAACAGCTTTGTCACCCTTGTCTCAAACCACCACCTGAACCCCCAGTTCCACCACCCGGTTGGGCGGAATGCGGAAGAAGTCGGTGGGGTCGGCGGCATTTTTCTGGAGGAAGATCAGAATCATGTCCTGCCAGAACGGCAGCCCTTCGTCGCGTGAAGCGCGCAGGCTGTTGCGCCCGATATAGTAACTCGTGCGCATCGGGTCGCCCAGATGCCGGTCGCCGCCCTCGCACATGCCCAGATCGCCCGGAACGTCAGGGGTGTCCATGAACCCATAGCGCAACTGGACACGGCTGAAATCGTCATTGATCCGCTGTTCCGTCAGCCGTTCCTCGACTGGCACATGTGGCATGCTGGCGGTTTTGATGGTGACGATCAGATTGCGTTCGTGCAGCACCTGATTGTGCTTGAGGTTGTGAAGCAGCGCGTTGGGCACCGCATCGGGGTTGGCGGTCAGGAAAACCGCCGTTCCCTTAACCCGCGCGGGCGGATTGGCCGCCAGAATCTTGGCGATTTCCTCCATCGGCAAGGCATGGCTCTGCTCATAATCAGCGATCAGCCGTTTGCCGCGCACCCACACCCAGATCGTCAGCAGAATAACGCCGGCAACCAGCAGCGGCACCCAGCCGCCCTCGACTATGCGCAGGACATTCGCCCCAAAGAAGATAAGGTCAATCAGCAGGAAGGGGGCAATGAACAGCGCCGATTTGGCGAGGCTCCATCCCCACAATTTGTGCACGACCACCGACGCGAGCAATGTGGTCATCACCATTGTCCCGGTGACAGCAATGCCATAGGCCACCGCCAGCGCCGAACTGGTCTGGAAAGCAACAACCAGAATGACAACTCCAAGCAGCAGCAGCCAGTTGATGACCGGCAAGTAGATTTGTCCGGCATGACCTGCCGAGGTCTGACGAATGGTCATGCGCGGCAATAGGCCAAGCTGGATCGCCTGCTGCGTCAGCGAATAGGCCCCGGTGATCACTGCCTGACTTGCGATGATGGTGGCCAGGCCCGCCAGGATGACCAGCGGTACGCGAAAGGCTTCGGGCGCCATCAGGAAGAACCAGTCCTGATTGGCAAAGGGACGGCCCGCCGCCTCGGCCTCGGCCAATGTTGCCAAAGCAAACGCGCCTTGACCGAAATAGTTGAGCGTCAGCGCCGGAAACACCAGCAGGAACCAGCCAAGCCGGATCGGAAAACGCCCAAAATGGCCCATGTCGGCGGTCAGCGCTTCTGCGCCGGTCACAGTCAGGAACACCGCGCCGAGCACAAGCAGGCCCACGACTCCATGTGTGAGCATGAACTGGACGGCATGGTGCGGCGATATGGCCTGCAGGATCGCGGGCTCGTCGCTGATGTGCATGATGCCGAGCACCGCCATGGCGAGGAACCACACCACGCATATGGGGCCGAACAACTTGGACACTGCGGCCGTGCCGCGCGACTGCACGGCAAACAGGCCGACCAATATGCCGAGGGTGATGAGGATGATGGTTGATGTCGCAATATCCGGGCCAATGGCAGGGATGGACTTCAGCCCCTCGACCGCCGACAACACGGACAGGGCAGGCGTGAGGATAGCATCGCCATAGAACAGCGCCGCGCCGATGGCCCCAAGTGCCAGTACGATACCGCGCCGCCCGCCGATGCCGCGGCCTGCGAGCGCGAGCAGCGCCAGCACGCCGCCTTCGCCATTGTTGTCGGCGCGCATCAGGAACAATATATATTTAACGGTCACGACCAGGATCAGCGACCATAGCGCCATGCTGAGCACGCCGATGATTTCATCGGCGCCGATGCCGGTCGGCGCGGCCTGGTGCAGCGCTTCGCGAAAGGCGTAAAGTGGGCTGGTGCCAATGTCGCCAAAGACGACGCCGATGGCGCCGATGGTCAGAAATGCAATGGTAGGTGTTTGGTGGCTGGAAGGGACAGCCGAGCCCGAATTCGCCAGTGTCATAATTGACTCCGAACAGGTGGGGCGGCGGCCACTACTCCAATTTTTGTGCGGTGCAAGAAAAATCGGCAAGTTCTTTTCAAAACCTGCCGATTCCATTTCAATACAATTAGTTGAGTAGATTTATAACCATTTTGCGTCATCCCGGACTTGATCCGGGATGACGATAGCAACGACTTGTGGCCCGACCTGGCTAAAACAGCTTTGTCACCGTTGCCGTACGGCGTTCGGGGGCGTGCGTGCCCGTGTAGAGGCTCGCCATTGGCTCGTCGCTGACGGTCTGCTGGTCTTCCGCGCCGAAGCCGTTGAATTTGGTGCGCATGGCGCAGCCATAGGCCCCCAGCATCCCGACCTCGATAAAGTCACCGGCCTTGACGTCGGCGGGCAGGAAGAACGGGCCGGCCATATGATCCATGTCATCACACGTCGGGCCGTAGAAGGCAAAGGGCAGCGTCTCGGCGCCCGATGGTTCGGCGCGGAGCAGCGTGACGGGAAAACGCCACCCGACATGCGCGGCATCAAACAGCGCGCCATAGGCACCGTCGTTGATGAACAGCTCATTGCCGCGGCGCTTTTCGACGCGCACGATCAGCGAGCTATATTCGGCGGCAAGCGCGCGGCCCGGCTCGCACCACAGTTCCGCCGAATAGCTGATCGGCAGCGCTTCGAACGTGCGGTGGATGACCGCGAAATAATCCTCGAGCGGCGGCGGCTCCATGCCGGGATAGGTCGAGGGGAAGCCGCCGCCGACATCGATGATGTCGACGGTAACTGCCGACGCCACGATGGCGGCGCGCACGCGTTCCATCGCCTGCGCATAGGCGTGCGGCGTCATCGCCTGGCTGCCAACGTGGAAACAGATGCCCAAAGCATCCGACGCCTGACGTGCAGCCATCAGCAGGTCAGCGACCTCTTCGGGCTCGGCACCGAACTTCGACGCAAGGCTCAGCTTTGAATGATCCGACGAAACGCGCAGGCGCACGAGCAGGTTCAAATCTTCCGCGCCCTTGGTGGCGCGGATGACCTTGCTCAGCTCGGTCATGCTGTCGAGGCTGAAGGTGCGCACGCCGTGGGTGAAGTAAGCCTCGGCAATCGCTTCCTCGGCCTTCACCGGATGCATGAAACACAGCACCGCCCCGGGCAGCGTGCGCGCAACCAGCCGCACCTCGGCAATCGAGGCAACATCATAATGGGTGACGCCGCTGTCCCACAGCACGCGCAGCAGGTCGGGCGAAGGATTGGCCTTCACCGCATAAAGCGTCTTCCCCGGAAAGCGGTCGACAAAGAAACGCGCGGCCCGCGCCGCGGCGTGCGGACGGACGAGCGTAACGGGTTCGACCGGCGAAAGTGCCTGGACTACAGCCAGCGCGCTATGATGATTGTGCAACGCAAGGGACCCCCAAAAAGTAACGGTAAACGACAAGGCTGCCTTGCGGTTATTGGAAGTCCCCCTGGGGCAGCGGAGGGCGCATATATGGGTGGGGGTCCCCCCTGTAAAGGGGAATCGGGGGCGGGTGTTAAGAATTAGGGTAAGACGATGAATTACTGTGTATAAAAATAGAATGCCGTCATTGCGAGCGTAGCGACGCAATCCAGAGCGGCGCACAACAGCCCTAGATTGCTTCGCTACGCTCGCAATGACGTGTCAGCTTAGGCGGCTTTTAAATTCATCATACCCGAACGACCGCACCTCGCGCAGGTCGTCGGTTTCGCTGTCCCACAACCAGATGGCGGGCAGGGGCACCCCGTTAAAGGTATTGGTTTTGACCATCGAATAATGCGCCTGGTCGAGGAAGGCGAAGCGTTCGCCCACCGCGCCGCCGGCGGGCAGGCGGTAATCGCCGATCACATCACCCGCGAGGCAGCTGGGACCACCCAGCCGCACGGCTTCGCCCTCGCTGCGCTCGTTCAGCATCGCGGGACGATAGGGCGCCTCGATGACGTCGGGCATGTGGCACGTCGCGCTGATGTCGGTGATGCCGATGGGCATGCCATTGTCGAACCGGTCGAGGATTTCGCCAACAAGGATGCCGGCGTCAAGCGCAACGGCTTCGCCCGGTTCGATCATGACGTCGCAGCCGGTTTCTTCGCGTACCGAGCGAAGGAATGCGATCAGATCATCGATCTGGTAATCGGCGCGCGTGACATGGTGCCCGCCGCCGAAGTTGATCCACTTCAGTGCGCCGAGGTGCGGCGCAAGCGCAGGTTGCACTGCCGCCCAGGTGCGCGCGAGCGGCGGGAAATCCTGTTCGCACAAGGTGTGCATATGGATGCCGGTGACGCCGTCCAGATGTTCGGGCCGCAGCTGGCTGACTGGAAAGCCGAGGCGGCTCATCGGCGCGGCGGGGTCATATTTGGCGACCTCGCCTTCGCTGTGCAGCGGGTTGAGCCGCAGGCCGATGTCGAACGCGATGCCGTCGGCGCGCAGCTGATCGAGCAATGGCCGGAACCGGGCAATCTGGAACGGCGAATTGAAAATCAAGTGATCCGACAAGCGGGCGATTTCGGGCAGATCATCGGCTTTGTAGGCCGCGCAATAGGTGGCCACTTCACCGCCATATTCTTCGCGGCCCAACCGCGCCTCATACAGGCCCGATGCGCAGACCCCGTCGAGATACTCGGCCACGGTCGATCCCAGCGACCACATCGAGAAAGCCTTGAGCGCCGCCAGCACCTTCGCGCCGGACGCGTCGCCGATATGGCGTAGCACCGCCAAATTGGCGCGCACCTTCGCCGCATCGACCACGAACGCGGGCGAAGGGACACGGGTCAGGTCAAACCAGGCAAAAGCCCCAGGATCGCCAGCTTTGGTTTCCATTTTCACTTTTCCAATTGGTTCACGCAGAGATCGCAGGGGAAGCAGAGACCGCAGAGAATCATTCTTCGCCGTTATAGTCGTTGACGATCCGCTTGATGCCTTCCTTCATCGTCGCTCCAGAAAAATTGAGAAGCAGCCCGACGGGCTGCTGCAAAATTCTGAGATAGGTCAGCAGTTGCCGAGAATGTGCTTTGCTCAGTTGCTCAACAGCTTTGATTTCCAGCACGAGCTTGTCCTCAACCAAAATGTCTATTTTGAATGCCGCGTCGAATCGGTCGTTGCCAACCGTCAGCGGGACGACATGCTGCCGTGCAATTTTCAAGCCTCGCGCGGCAAGCCTCGTTGCTAGCACCGTTTCATAGACTGATTCCAACAGTCCAGGCCCTAACAGTCGGTGTACGGCAATTGCTTCTTCAATTGCCAGGGCGCTCAGGTCGTCAATCCGCATATCATTATTCTCTCTGCGGTCTCTGCTTCCTCTGCGCCCTCTGCGTGAACCCTTAGAACTTCAAAGGCGCGTCCAATTCCTTCACCTGCCACGGCAACCCATGGTCGTTCAGCATCGCCATGAAGGGATCGGGGTCCATCTGTTCCATGTTGAACACGCCCGCGCCTGACCAGGTGCCCGTCACCATCATCGCCGCGCCGATCATCGCGGGGACACCAGTGGTGTAGCTGACCGCCTGATTGCCGGTTTCGGCAAAGGCATCCTCATGGTCACAGATGTTATAGAGGTAGAGCGTCTTTTCCTTGCCGTCCTTGCCGATACCCGTCGCGATGACGCCGATGTTGGTCTTGCCCTTGGTCGTCTCCCCTAGGCTCGACGGTTCGGGCAGCACGGCTTTCAAAAACTGCAGGGGGACGATTTCGCGGCCCTCGTAGATCACCGGATCGATGCGCGTCATGCCAACATTCTGGAGCACGGTAAGGTGCTGGATATAGGCGTCGCCAAAGGTCATCCAGAAACGGATGCGGCGGATTTCGGGCAGGTGCGTTTTCAGGCTTTCGATTTCCTCATGATACATGAGGTACATATTCTTGGGCCCCACTGCCTCGAAGTCGAATTGCTGCTTTACCGACATTGGCGGGGTTTCGACCCAGTCGCCATTTTCCCAATGCCGCGCCACCGCCGTCACTTCGCGGATGTTGATCTCGGGGTTGAAGTTGGTGGCGAAATGCTGGCCATGATCGCCGCCGTTGCAATCGAGAATATCGAGCGTGTCGATGCGCTCGAAATGATGCTTTTTCAGCCAGACGGTGAACACGCTGGTGACGCCGGGGTCAAAGCCCGAGCCCAGCAGCGCCATCAATCCCGCATCCTTGAAACGGTCATGATAGGCCCATTGCCAGTGATATTCGAACTTCGCCTCGTCACGCGGCTCGTAATTGGCGGTGTCCAGATAATGCGCGCCGGTCGCGAGACACGCGTCCATGATGGTAAGGTCCTGATAGGGCAGGGCCAGGTTGACGACATGGGTGATGCCGTGCGCGCGGATCAGCGCGGCGGTGGCGTCGGCATCATCGGCATCGACTTCGGCGGTTGTGATGGTCACGCCGGTGCGTGCCTTCACCGATTCGGCGATCGCGTCGCACTTGAACTTGCGGCGGCTGGCCAGTGTGATCGACGGAAAGATGTCGGCATTCATCGCCATCTTGTGCACCGCGACCGAACCGACGCCGCCTGCGCCGATCACCAGAACTTTGTTCATCGAAAAATCTCCCATGGCCTCTTTGCCATCTCAAACCGGCCCTATAGGACAAGGGCATGACAGAAGAAACTCCCCCGCATCTGCCCGACCCGGCGCGCGCGCCGACGCGCGAAGGCGTGCTGCGCGCCGCCGCCAAAGTGGCTGCAATCCTGCCACCAACACCGCTGTTGCCGCTCGAAGTCGATGGCCGGACCATCTGGTGCAAGGCCGAAAGCCTCCAGCCCATTGGTTCGTTCAAGATTCGCGGTGCATGGCACCGCCTGTCCGATCTCACCCCGCAGCAAGCGGCGGCCGGTGTTGTCGGCGTGTCGAGCGGCAACCACGCGCAAGGCGTTGCTTGGGCGGCGCGGCGGCTGGGAGTAAAGGCGACCATCGTCATGCCCAACGACGCCCCGCGCGCGAAGTTAGCGGCGACGCGCGCGCTGGGGGCCGAAGTCGTGCTTTACGATCGGCCTGGCGGAGAAGACCGTGACGCAGTGGCGCGTGCCTTGGTGGACCAGAGTGGGCGGACGCTGGTGCATGCCTTCGGCGATCCATGGGTGATTGAAGGCCAAGGAAGCCTCGCTATCGAGGCCGCCAACCAGCTTAAGGCGATGACCGGCACCGAATTTGACACCGCCATCGCCTGCCTGGGCGGCGGCGGGCTGTCGTCGGGCATCGCATTGGCGCTACCCGAAACGCAGGTCTGGGGTGTGGAGCCCGAAGGTTGGGACGACGTCCGCCGCAGCCTCGAAAGCGGCAGCATCGAGCGCGTCCAGAATCCCCCGCCAACGGCGTGCGACGCGCTGCAAACGCCCGCGACCTACCCCATCAACTTCGCCGTGCTGCAGTCACGCGGCGTAAAGGTTGTGGCTGTCAGTGAGCAAGAGGTGCGCACGGCGATGCGCCTTGCCTTTGCACGCCTGCACCTGGTTATCGAACCCGGCGGCGCAGCAGCGCTGGCGGCAGTGCTCGCCGGCAAGATTCCGGTGGGTCCGCACACGCTGGTTACGCTCTCGGGTGGGAATGTGGACGCCGATCAATTTGCCGTGGTGCTGGCCGAGGCCGCGTGACGCAAACCCGGTTGGCCGAATTGCTTGGACAGGTTGCTACCGGCGACCAGCCGGCATTGCGCGCGCTCTACACGCTGACCTCGGCAAAATTGTTCGGTGTGTGCTTGCGCATCACGCAGGATCGCATGGGGGCCGAAGAAGCGTTGCAGGACGCCTATGTTAAAGTCTGGCGCAAGGCGGCCTATTTTGACCCGGACAAGGCGTCACCCATCGCCTGGATGTGCGCGATTGCGCGCAATTGCGCGATCGACTGGCGGCGCACGCACGGCCGCGCGCCAGTGCCGGTCGAGGATGGCGCGCTGCATGATCTGATGCCAGATCAGGTCGACAAAAGCGGCGACGATGGGCACAATCTGCTCGACTGCGTGGCACAGTTGCAGGAGCGCGAGGCGCGCGCGGTGCGCTTCGCTTTCTACGAAGGGCTGAGCCATAGCGAATTGGCCGTGCGCCTCGCTATCCCCCTCGGTACCTTGAAAAGCCTGATGCGCCGCGCCATCCTGACATTAAGGAAATGTGTTGATGACGCCAACTGACACCAATGCCGATGACCGCACCGCTGCCGCCGGGGCGCTGGCGCTTGGGCTGCTTGAAGGGACGGAGCGCGCCGACGCGCTGCGGCGCATGTTGGCCGACCGCGACTTTGCGGCCGAGGTTGAGCGCTGGCGCATCAGGACCGGCGACCTGTTCGATGCGGTGCCCGAAGTGGAGCCGCCAGCGCATGCGTGGGATGGCATCGCCGCCCGTGTTGCGCCTCCGGGGCCGCAAATGCCCGCGACGCTGCGCTGGTGGCAGGGCGGGGCAATTGGCGCGGGCGCATTGGCTGCCGGACTGGCGCTGGCTTTGCTGTGGCAGCAGCCGGCGGTCGTGCCGGCGGCGCCGACGACGATGGCGGTAGCGCAGCTGACCGGGGAAATTGCCGGACTGCGCATTGCGGCGCGCTATGACCCGGCCACCGCCACCTTGCTCCTGCGGACCATCGGTATGCCCGATACGCCGACTGCACCCGAAATCTGGGTTATCCCGGCCGATGGTATTCCGCGCTCGTTGGGACAGATTGCCCGTGATGGCGAAACCCGGCTGACGGTAGCCGAGGGGCATCGCAGCCTGATCAACGGCCGTGCGCAATTTGGGCTGTCGATGGAACCGCCCGCTGCCGCCCCGCATAGCGCGCCTTCGGCACCAATGGTGGCGCGCGGCGCAATCGACATCATCTGAAAATTTTTTTTGGCCGTGCGTCATCCAAAATGGGTGGGCGCGCCGTAGCTCTTGTTGCTTCCATCCCCCGGGAGCGAAAACAGGAGTTTGATGATGACCCGTTTCCCCCTGAAAGCCGCCGCCGCGGCCCTGCTTGCGGTTGCCACCGTCAGCGGTGCTGCCCATGCCAACCACCATGGCGGTGCAGCAAAGGCCAACATCGTTGAAAAGGCGGCGTCGCTGCCCGACTTTTCAACGCTCGTGGCTGCGGTGAAGGCCGCTGATCTGGCCACGACTCTGTCTGGTGCCGGTCCGTTCACGGTATTTGCGCCCAACAATGCCGCCTTTGGCAAACTGCCCGCCGGTACCGTCGAAACGCTGGTGCAGCCCGCGAACAAGGGCACGCTGACCCGCATCCTGACCTATCATGTCGTCCCCGGTCGCATCATGGCGAGCGACGTTGTCAACGCCGTCAAGGCGGGCGGTGGGCGCGCCGAGCTGACCACCGTTGCGGGCGTAAAGCTGACCGCGCGTTATGACAGCCACGGTGCTCTGGTGCTGGTCGACGCCAAGGGCGGGACGTCCAAGATCATCGCCACCGACATCAACCAGTCGAACGGTGTCATCCACGCCATCGACACGGTGGTGATGCCGGGCTGAATTCAGCCCGCAGTGCTCCCTTGCCGGGCTATCCCCCCCTCCAAGTCCGGCAAGGGGCATTTGCGCAATTGTCGCGGCTTTGTCACGCCGGCGACGCGGAACTTCCATCAAACATTGTCATGCGCGCGTCATCTGATTCCATCTGGAAAGGACCCGCATGGCCAGCCAGCCCAATCGCAAAATCGCCGCCGCCGTCGTCCGGCATGAAGTAGAGGGCAAACAGCGCCTGCTCGACCGCGCCTTTGCTCTGGCGTTCAAGGGACTGGTTTACGCCCAAATCTGGGAGGATCCGGTCGTCGATATGGAGGCGCTGGCAATTCAGCCGGGCGCGCGCATCGCGACCATCGCCAGCGGCGGATGCAATGTCTTTTCCTATCTGGTCGCTGACCCGTCTGAAATCGTCGCGGTCGACCTCAACACGGCGCATGTCGCGCTGGGGCATTTGAAACGCACCGCGATCGAACGGCTGCCTGATTATGACGCGCTCCGCCAATTTTTCGCCGACGCCGACAGCAAGGCGAATGTCGCCAATTACCGCGCCCATGTGCATCCGCATTTGGATGAGGTCAGCCGCCGCTATTGGGAGGGCCGCGACCTGATCGGCCGGCGCCGCATCAACGGCTTCGCGGCCGGGGTTTACCGGCGCGGCCTGCTTGGCAATTTCATCGGTCTCGCGCATTTGGTCGCAAGACTCCATCGCGTCGATCCGCGCCAGTTTCTGGCCGCGACCAGCGTCGAGGAACAGCGCGCGATCTTTGATGAAAAGTTCGCGCCTTTCTTCGATCGCAAGTTCATCCGCTGGGTCACCGACCAGCGTTCGTCGCTGTTCGGGCTGGGTATCCCGCCCGCGCAATATGATGCGCTCGCGGGTGGCAAACCAATGGCCGAAGTGCTGCGCGGTCGGCTGGAAAAGCTTGCCTGCGATTTCCCGCTCGCCGACAATTATTTTGCGTGGCAGGCCTTTGGGCGCGGCTATGGCAAGGGTGCTAACGTGCCGCTGCCGCCCTATCTGCAGGCGGCCAATTATGATGCGGTCAAAGCGCGCGCCGGCCGTGTCACGATGATGCACGCCAATATGACCGACATGCTGGCTGCGTCAGAGGCGGCCAGCTTTGACCGCTATATCTTCCTCGACGCGCAGGACTGGATGAGCAACGACCAACTGAATGCACTGTGGAGCCAGGTGTGCCGCACCGCGCGGCCCGGTGCGCGCGTGCTGTTCCGTACCGCCGCCGAACCCAGCCTGCTGCCAGGGCGGCTCGGCGATGCGCTGCTGAACCAGTGGGACTACCGGGCTCAGGAATCGCACGACTACACCCGCCGCGACCGCTCGGCCATCTATGGCGGCGTCCATCTTTATGTGCGGAAAGACGGCTGACCATGGCCGGTACGCATGGCGGTATGATGGACGATGTCTATCGCACCCAGCGCCATTTCTATGACCTGACGCGCAAATATTATCTGCTGGGGCGCGACCGGCTGATCGCCGAATTGGACCCGCCAGCGCGCGGCAGCGTGCTGGAGATCGGCTGCGGCACCGGACGCAATCTGGTGGCGGTGGGGCGCCGCTATCCAGGCGTGCGCCTCTATGGCGTCGATATTTCGGCCGAGATGCTGACCAGTGCGCGAAAATCGATCGCGCGTGCTGGAATGGAGGACCGCACGCTGCTGGCCGAGGGCGATGCTGCTGATTTCGACGCTACCGCGCTGTTCGGCCAAGCGACCTTCGACCGCGTGTTCATCAGCTACGCGCTGTCGATGATCCCCGACTGGCAGGGCGCGCTCAAACAAGCGGCCCAATGCGTCGCCCCCGGCGGCCGCCTCGACATCGTCGATTTCGGGCAACAGGATGCACTGCCCAAGCTGTGGCGCCGCGGGCTGTTCGCCTGGCTCGCAAAATTCCACGTCGCCCCCCGCGCTGACTTGGGGCCGACGCTGGCGAAGCTGGCAGATCAAATCGGCAGCGCGGGCCACTGCCGCAGCCTTTATCGTGGCTATGCGATCATGGGCGGGATTATGCGAAATTGATCGTCGTCCCTGCGTGCGCAGGGCCGACGCGCTTGCCTAGGCCGCCTGCGCCACGCGCAGTTCCATCCGGTCCCAAATCTCGGCGAGGCCCGCGACCAGCTCGTCCATCATTTCGCGCGTATGCATTGGCCCCGGCGTAAAGCGCAGCCGTTCGGTACCGCGCGGCACCGTCGGGAAATTGATCGGCTGGACGTAAACGCCATATTCGGCGAGCAAAATGTCGCTGATCCGCTTGGCGCGCACGGGGTCGCCAACCATCAGCGGCACAATGTGCGTCACCGAATCCATCACCGGCAGCCCGGCGGCGCGCATTGCGTCCTTGAGGTAGGCGGCGGCAGCCTGCTGCGCCTCGCGCTCTTCGCTCGATGCCTTCAAATGCTTGACGCTCGCCAGCACGCCCGCGACCAGCACTGGCGACAGGCTGGTGGTGAAGATGAACCCCGGCGCGTAAGAGCGGATCACATCGATGATATTGCGATCGGCGGCGATATAGCCGCCCATCACGCCGAACGCTTTGCCCAGCGTGCCTTCGATAATCGTCACCCGTTCCGCCGCTTCGTCGCGGTCGGTGATGCCGCCGCCGCGCGGGCCGTACATGCCGACGGCGTGGACTTCGTCGCAATAGGTCAGCGCATTATATTTTTCGGCCAGATCACAAATCGCGTGGATCGGCGCAACATCGCCGTCCATCGAATAAACGCTTTCGAACGCGATCAGCTTCGCCGCTGCCGGATCATCGGCGGCGAGCAATTCTTCCAGATGCGCCAGATCATTGTGCCGCCACACGCGCTTTTCACAGCCCGAATTGCGGATGCCGGCGATCATCGAGGCGTGGTTCAATTCGTCCGAATAGATGATGCAGCCCGGCAAAATCTTGCCCAGCGTACCCAGCGTTGCCTCGTTGGAAATATAGCCGCTGGTGAACAGCAGCGCCCCATCCTTGCCATGCAGGTCGGCAAGCTCATGCTCCAGCTCGATATGATAATGGGTGTTGCCGCCAATATTGCGCGTGCCGCCCGAACCCGCGCCGACATCATGCAGCGCCTCTTCCATCGCGGCGATCACCTTGGGGTGCTGGCCCATGGCGAGATAATCGTTCGAGCACCATACGGTGATCGGCTTGGGCCCATTATGCCCCGCAAAACAACGCGCATTCGGGAACGCGCCCTTGTTGCGCAGGATATCGATGAAGACGCGGTAGCGGCCCTCTTCGTGCAGCCGGTCGATCGCTTTGGCGAAAATATCGTCGTAATTCACCGGGTGCACCCCATCGTCTGATGCGTTCAGGACCGCCCCTTCCAGGCGATTTTCCCGCGCGCTTTACCGTTGCTTTACGCCAAAGGCCAGTGCGAACGAATCGCAAATTTCCGCACACTCAAATCGACTGGATGCGCGACAGGCCGAAGGGCGCAAGCACTGCCGGGTCGGGGGGCGGCAGATCGGGATTGCGCGTAAACAGCGCAAGGCTGGCGGGCGGCTCGGCGGGCCACTCCTGTCCCGCGGTCAATGCCGCGATACGGCGCGCTATCCCCGCGCTGCCGTCAACGAAGCGGATATCCGGCGCTGCGGCGGCCAATTCGTCAGCCAGCAGCGGAAAGTGCGTGCAGGCGAGCACGACGGTGTCGAGCGCCGGGTTGTCGAACCCTGCCAAAGCGCGGTGGATGTCGGCGGGGTCAACCGGCTGCCCGCGCAGCTTCGCCTCGGCCGCGGCCACCAGCTCGGGCGCTGCGTGGCGCAGCACAGTGCAGTCGCTGGCGAACGCGGCGCTCAAGCGGTCGACATAGGGCTGGCGGATCGTCGCCGCCGTGCCCAGCACGCCGATAACGCGCGACTTGCTGGCCAGTGCGGCGGGCTTGATGGCGGGCACGGTGCCGACCACCGGCAGATCGAGCACGGCGCGGACATGGGCGAGCGCAATGGTGCTGGCGGTATTGCAGGCGATGACCGCAAGGCGCGGCTGATAGCGTTCGGTCAGCATCCCCAGCAACGCGCACACCCGCGTCGCCACCTCAATCTCGCTCTTCTCGCCATAGGGGATGCCGGCATAATCGGCGGCATAAATGATGGGGGCGTTCGGCAGCAGTTTGCGTGTTGGCGTCAGCACCGACAATCCGCCCAGCCCGCTGTCAAGAAACAGGATCGGGGCATCGGGGGCAGGGATCTCAGCCATTGCTGTGCGCGATAGGGTGTTGATCCGGATGCGGCAAGGGTGGCGTTGACCCGGCGCTGATTTCCACACTAAGCCCTGAACTTGACGAAGAATATTGCGAAGTCGTGCGCCACGTGCTTCCAGAGACCCAGCGCTACGATACTTTCGATTGGATCATATAGTGGAAGATTTCCTTAGTCTGTCGGGTTTCATGATCCTGGTGACCGATTGGCAGTTGGTAGCGATTGTATTCCTCTGTGGTTACCTCCTCGGCTCCATCCCGTTCGGCGTCATCCTTACCCGTATGTTCGGCGCGGGCGACCTGCGCCAAATTGGATCGGGCAACATCGGTGCAACCAACGTGCTGCGTACCGGACGCAAGGGGCTGGCGGCGGCGACACTAATCCTCGACGGCGCAAAAGGCGCTGTTGCGGCGCTGATGGTAGCACGCGCATTACCAGACATGGGCGACAGCTGGCCAATGCTTGCGGGCGCGGCGGCCTTCATTGGGCACTGCTATCCGGTGTGGCTGAAATTCAAGGGCGGGAAGGGGGTTGCCACCCTGCTTGGCTTGTCCTTCGCCTTCGCCTGGCCCATTGGCCTTGCCTTTGCAGCAACCTGGCTCGCCGCCGTGCTGATTACCCGCATCTCGTCGCTCGGCGGCCTGATCGGCAGCGTTGCCGCGCCTGTCACCGCCTTCGCCATCGGCGAGCATGGCTTCGTTACCGGCCTCGCCGCGCTCGTGGTGCTGGTGTTCTGGCGTCACCGCGAAAATCTCGCGCGGCTGCGTGCCGGGACCGAACCGCGCATCGGCGGTTCCAAACCCAAGTGAGCGACGCCGAACGGTTTGCCGCGCTCCAACTGCTGCGCACCCCCGGCGTTGGCCCGGTCAGCTGGCGCCAAATGCTGCTGCGCTTCGGCAGCGCTGTTGCAGCAGCGGACGCGCTGCCCGATCTTGCCGCGCGCGGCGGCAAGCGCTTGGCGCTCGCCGATCCACGCGGCATCGAAGCGGAACTCGCCCGTGTCGCTGCGCTCGGTGCGCGCCACATCTTCCAGACCGACGCCGATTATCCCGCGCTGCTTGCCGAGATCGAAGGCGCGCCCGCCGCCATCATCATCCGCGGCGACATTGCGCTTACCACCAAGCCCACGCTCGCCATGGTCGGCGCGCGCAACGCCTCGGCCATCGCCTGCCGCTTCGCGCGCCAGATCGCCGCCGAGCTGGCACGCGAAGGGGTGACCATCGTCAGCGGGCTGGCGCGCGGGATCGATACCGCAGCGCACGTCGGGGCGATGGGGCAGGGGAGCACCATTGGCGTCATCGGCAGCGGTATCGACGTCGCCTTCCCGCCCGAAAATGAAGAATTGCAGAATGAACTGGGCAACACCCAGCTGCTGATCGCCGAAGAGCCGCCGGGCACCCAGCCGCTCGCGCGCCACTTCCCCGCGCGCAACCGCATCATCGCCGGGCTGGCGCTGGGAACTTTGGTGGTTGAAGCCGCGCCCAAGTCTGGCTCGCTCATCACCGCGCGCCGCGCCGCCGAATTCGGACGCGAGGTGATGGCGGTTCCCGGCTCGCCGCTCGACCCGCGCGCGCAAGGGTGCAATTTGCTGATCCGCGAAGGCGCCACGCTGATCCAGTCCGCTGCCGACGTGATGGAAATGCTCCGCCCGATCGACCCCCGCATGCTTCGTGAACCGCCGCGCGACTGGCGGCACGACGGCGGCGATTTCGGCGTTGATGCGAACGACGCCGACCGCCGGCGCATCACCGAACTACTGGGTCCGGTGCCGGTCGCGA
Source organism: Sphingopyxis sp. sgz302558 (assembly GCF_057220455.1). Taxonomy (NCBI): domain Bacteria; kingdom Pseudomonadati; phylum Pseudomonadota; class Alphaproteobacteria; order Sphingomonadales; family Sphingopyxidaceae; genus Sphingopyxis; species Sphingopyxis sp. sgz302558. The sequence continues at coordinate 721,699 of NZ_JBXPUZ010000002.1, forward strand.
TCGATGAACTGGTGCGCCAGTCGGGCTGTACGGCGAGCGTGGTGTCGCTGGTTTTGCTCGAACTCGAACTGGCAGGACGGCTGGAACGGCACGCGGGGGGAAGGGTCAGCGGAGGCTAGCTCGCCCCGCTTTCGTCATCCCGAACTTGTTTCGGGTTACCGAGCCGCCGGTGGCGCGCTGTGCTGAAACAAGTTCAACACGACGAAAACTGGGCCTATGGACACATTCTTTCGGCCCTGATCCACCGGGAAGCCAGCAGTTTGGTGCCGCTTATTACCGGCATGCCGCAATGCTCGCTCATCGGGTCAAGCGCCGCCTCGTCCAGCGTGTTGCGGAAGATGACCACATCGCCCTTGCGGCCCTTCACCTTCAATCCCGATTTGACGAACGCCGTCTCCCCGCCGCGATAGTCGTGGTTCAGATAGGTCAGCGCGGTCAGTACGCGCTGATTGTCCAGCGTCGGGTTGAAATCATAATGGGCGCGATATTGCTGACCGGGCTTGTAGCGCAAAATCTGCATCGCCTCGCCTTGTGACGCGTCGGTGCCGCTGGCAGCAGCAAGGCGGCGGTTGATGGCGTGCACCACCGGGTCTTCAATCATCCAGTGCAGCGTCGCTTCATCGCTGTTGCGAATGGGGTCGCGCATCGTGCCCCCCGATGGGCTGCGGACGGTGGCGGGCTGAAAGGCACGGCTGGCAAGGTCGACCAGATAGGCGCACTCGGCAGCCGTCAGCAGGCCGGGAAAGCGCCGCACCCACGGGCTGTCGCTCAGCACCTCTGGGTCGCGCACCCGCTGCGGGTCGCCCGCCGCGTCGATGTGCATTTTGCCCAACAGGTCGATTTGCACTTTTCGGCGCGGGTCGATGGCAGCCTCGCTCGCCAGCCGCATCATAGCGTCCGCCCAGTCGCGCTCGCCCGCGATGCCGCTCGCCAGCAAATTGGTGCTGACAATGCGCGCGGCGGGATGTCCGGCCTTGGCGGCGCGTTCGAAATTGCTGCGGGCTGCGACCGGATCTTGCGCCACGATGCCGCCGCCCCATTGCATTTGGCCCAGCAGGAATAGCGCTTGCGGCTCGCCGGTAGCGGCCAGCCGCGTCACAATCGCCGCCGCCTCGGCGTTGCGACCACTGTTCGAAAGCGCAATGGCCTGTTGGATCAGGGGGTGCGGCGTCGCCATGCCGCGCCTCATGCCCAAAAGCGGGACATGATGCCAGCCCGGCTTTCGTCGCAGTTCAGATACGGTTCATCCCAATGATACAATCTATCACGCGACAGGGATTGGGGTCGGGGAGGGTCGTTTTCATGCACCAGAAATTTCTGAGCTCCGTTGCCTTGCTGGCGATTGTCAGCGCGGCGTCCGCGTCAGTGCCGCTGGCTCCAACTTCGGCACTGGCGCGGGTGGAGGCACAGCAAGGCTTTTGCCGCAACGCCGCCTCGCTGCCCGACATCGGACAGGAACGCAATTGGCAGGCCGAGCAGGACCGCCGCGACCGCGAAGCCGCCATGGCCGAACGCAGCGGCGGCGACCGCATGGTCGTCGGTGACGTGGTGTCGGCGACCCCATCATTGGCGGTGCCAGCCCCCCCACCGCCCCCCGCTCCGCTCCCACCGCCCGCCTCAGCCAGCGGCGCTGATGGCGAGGGCGCGATCTCGGTTACGGCGCGGCGCATCGAATCGCCATCCTATGACAGCCCGACCCCCGTCACTGTCGTCAGCGAAGAGACGCTGGAAAGCGATAGCGCTGCCAGCGATGTTGTCGTCACCGGCACGCGTTCCGACGGAAGCCGCCGCAGCACGCGCGACCGTGCCGAAAAGCGCGGCGACCGGACGACCGAAGTCGCACCTCCTCCCACCGAGCGGCGCTATCGCCCGCAACAGCCGCAATCCGGCCTGCTCACCGCCGGCGAGCATGACGACCTGCTCAATCCCGAACTTTACGCTGCCTATGTCCGCAAGAGCAATTTGGCGCAGCGCATTCGCGATCTGCCGCGCGTCGATACGCTGAACGTGGTGACGGTGAAGGTCGCCGATGCGCGCGGACAGGCGGTGCCCTTTGCTGAGGTGAAAGTAACGTGCAGCGACGGCAACAGCATTTCAATGGCAACACAGGCTGACGGCACCGCAACCTTTTTCCCCGGCCTCGACCGGCTCAGCGAACGCATCAGCGTGTCGGCGCGGCAGGATGGCCGCATTATTGCGCCTGCGCGTGCTGTGCTGGTCAGCGAGCAGCCAGGCGGGCAGCTCGTCGGCCTCACTGCCACTGACAGCGCGCAGCGCGTGGACAAACTCGACCTGATGTTCGTCATCGACACCACTGGCAGCATGGGCGACGAAATCCGCTATCTGCAAAGCGAGCTCAGGACGATCATCAACGATGTCACCGCCAAGCATCGCGGTGTGGACATCCGCCTCGGCTTTGTTTTTTACCGCGACGAGGGCGATGACTATGTCACCTACAGCGTCGATTTTGCGGGCGACATCGGGCGGCAACAGGGCATACTGGCCAAACAATCGGCGAACGGCGGCGGCGACTATCCTGAGGCGATGGATCAGGCGCTGATCCGTGCAGTCAGCCACCAGTGGCGGCCCGATGCGGTCAAGTCGCTGTTCCTGGTCGCCGACGCGCCGCCGCATAATGACAAATTCGGTCGGACTTGGGCGGCGACCGAGGCCGCGCGCGCCAAGCGCATTCACATCACCCCGATCGCCGCATCGGGCGTGGCCGACGAGGCCGAATATGCGATGCGCGCCATGGCGGCGGCGACCCAGTCGCGCTATTTGTTCCTGACCGACGACAGCGGCATTGGAAACCCGCACGCCCCGCCAGCGATCGACTGCTACCTCGTCACGCGGCTGGACGCGTTGGTGCGCCGCGTGGTCGACAGCCAGCTCAGCGGTCGCCGCGTCGAACCCGACAAGGATGAAGTGATCCGCTCGGTCGGCAATTATGACGCGGGCAAATGCATCCTGCCGCGTGGCTATCGCTGGGATCAGGGGAAATAGGCCTCGTCATTGCGAGCCGAAGGTGAAGCAATCCAGAGCGGCCTTGAGCAGCCCTGGATTGCTTCGCTGCGCTCGCAATGACGTGGATATGGAAAACCCCTCTTGACGTCCCCCTAATCCCCCCGCCACCCTCGCGCGTACGTGAGATAGCAACAGCGCGACAGGATTTTCCCAAAACATGCAACTGGTTATCGTTGAATCGCCAGCCAAGGCGAAGACCATCGAGAAATATCTCGGCCGCGACTTCAAGGTGCTCGCTTCTTACGGTCATGTCCGCGATCTGCCGCCCAAGGACGGCTCGGTTGATCCCGACGACGGCTTTGCCATGCAATGGGAACTGTATGCCGACAAGGCGAAGCGGATGAAGGAAATTTCCGACGCCGCCAAAACGGCCGATCGCTTGGTGCTGGCCACCGACCCTGATCGCGAGGGTGAGGCGATCAGCTGGCATGTGCAGGAATTGCTGCGCAGCAAAAAGGCGTTGCCACAGGATGTCGCGCGCGTCACCTTCAACGCCATAACAAAGGATGCGGTGCTCGCTGCGATGGCCGCCCCGCGCGAGCTCGATACCGATTTGATCGACGCCTATCGCGCCCGGCGTGCGCTCGATTATCTGGTTGGCTTCACCCTTTCGCCGATCCTTTGGCGCAAGCTGCCCGGCGCGAAATCGGCGGGGCGGGTCCAGTCGGTGGCGCTGCGCATGATCGTTGAGCGCGAACGCGAGATTGAACAATTTGTTGCGCAGCAATATTGGTCGGTCACCGGGCTGTTCGAACAAGGCGGCACCCCGTTTCGCGCGCGCCTGGCGCGCTGGCGCGGTGATAAGATTGAGCGCTTGTCGATAAAGACCGAAGCCGATGCACGCGCCGCTGAGGCCGAAATTGCTGCAGGCAAATTCACGGTCACCTCGGTCGAAACCAAACCGCTGACGCGCAATCCGCCGCCGCCATTTACGACTTCGACCTTGCAGCAAGAGGCGGCGCGCAAACTCGGCTTCTCCGCCAGCCATACGATGCGGTTGGCGCAGGCGCTGTATGAGGATGGCGCGATCACCTATATGCGCACCGATGGCGTCCAAATGGATGGCAGCGCCATTAGCGCCGCGCGCAAGGCAATCGTCGACCGCTATGACGGCGGCTATATTCCGGACAAGCCGCGCCAATATCAGACCAAGGCGAAGAATGCGCAGGAAGCGCACGAGGCAATCCGGCCTACCGACTTTACGCGCAGCCACGCTGGCAGCGGTGACCATGCGCGCCTTTATGAGCTTGTCTGGAAACGCGCGCTCGCCAGCCAGATGGCCGCCGCACGGCTTGAACGTACCACGGTTGAGCTGGAGGATGGTACCGGCAATGTCATGCTGCGTGCGACGGGGCAGGTAGTGCAATTTCCCGGCTTCCTGGCCCTGTACGACGAGGGCCGCGACGACAATAATGAGGATGAAGACAGCCGCCTGCTGCCCGCCATGGCGCGCGGCGATGCGCCTGCCAAACAGGGCGTTGAGGTCGAAAGCCACGAAACCCAGCCGCCGCCGCGCTACAGCGAGGCCAGCCTCGTCAAGCGGATGGAGGAACTCGGCATCGGTCGGCCCTCGACCTACGCCGCAATCCTGCAAGTGCTCAAGGACCGCGCCTATGTGCGCGTCGAAAAGAACCGCTTTATTCCTGAAGAAAGCGGGCGGTTGCTGACCGCGTTCCTCGAACGCTTTTTTACCCGCTATGTCGAATATGATTTCACCGCGGGGCTCGAAGAAGAACTCGATGATGTATCGGGTGGCCGCGCACAATGGCAGGCGGTGCTCGAGGCCTTCTGGCGCGACTTCAAACCGCGCACCGGCGAGGTGATGGAGCAAAAGCCAAGCGAGATAACGGCTGAGCTCGACAAGTTTTTGGGCCCTTATCTTTTCCCCGACAAGGGCGACGGGACCGACCCGCGCCTGTGCCCCAAATGCAGTGTCGGCAGTCTCGCGCTGCGCGGCGGCAAATTTGGCCCCTTCATCGCGTGCAGCAATTATCCTGACTGCAAATTTACGCGCAAATTCGCGCAGCCCGGCGGGAGCGGTGAGGACAGTGGTCCCGAAGTGCTGGGCACTGATCCTGAATCGGGGCTGGAGGTCAGCAAGCGCAGCGGACGGTTTGGTCCCTATGTCCAGCTGGGCGAGGGCAAAGAAGCGAAGCGTTCGTCGATCCCCAAGGATATCCCGACCGAGGATTTTGACCTTGATTATGCGCTCAGGCTGCTGGCTTTGCCGCGCGAGGTCGGGGTGCATCCCGAAAGCGGCAAGCTCATTGTTGCCGGACTGGGTCGCTACGGCCCCTATCTGCTCCACGACGGCAAATATGCGAAGCTAACGGGCACGGCCGAAATCTTTGAAATCGGTATGAACGCCGCCGTCACGCGCATCGCCGAGGCGGCGGCAAATGGCGGCCGCCCCGCGCGCGCCGCTGCGTCTGCGCTCAAAAGCTTTGGCCCGCATCCGGTCAGCGGCGGCGAGATAAAGCTGATGGCCGGACGCTATGGTCCCTATGTCACCGACGGCACCACCAATGCCACACTGCCCAAGACGGCGGACCCCGATACGTTGACCGCCGAACAAGCGGCGGCGCTGATCGACGACCGGGCCGCGAAGGGGCCAGCGAAGGGGAAAAAGAAGGCGCCAGCGAAGAAGGCTGCGGCAAAAAAGGCCCCGGCAAAGAAGGTCCCGGCGCAGAAGGCGGGGGCAAAAAAGGCGGCGAAATAATGCTGCTGCCTCTGCCGCTTGGTCAGGGCATTTCTGAACGTCCGACGACAACCCGGTTCATCTGCGCGACAGAAGGATTGGGATAGCTTTCCCCCATGTCCGACGCAACGGGCGCGGGCAGTTGGGGAGAGGTCACATGTCCAAAGGCCACATCAGCTTTCGTCGTTCCGCTTTCGCTCTGCTTGCCAGCGCCGCGTTGGTAGCGCCGCCGCTCATCGCGCAGGAAGCGGCGCCGCAGGAAGAGGAAGAGGAAGCCGACCTCTCCAACATCATCGTCACCGGCAGCCGCATTCGCCAGGGCGGCGCGCAGGACATTCAGCATTTCCGGTCGATGGCATTGAGCGCGCCCACATTGCCGCGGCCCGAATCGCTGACCGTCGAAGGGCTGATGGGCGAACATGATCTGACGCTGCCCGCGGGCGGCGCGTGCGAGCAACTCTTCTGCCTCAACGTGCACAGCATGGCGGCCTGGCTGCCAACGCGCCCCGACGATCATCTGTTCGTCGGCCTTGGCTTTGACAGCAATATCGACGGTGATCGCTGGAAGCGCGAACCACTCAGCATCATGGCCGTGGTCGACCGCTCGGGCTCGATGAGCGGGCCGCCGATCGAAAATGTGAAGGCCGCGCTGCACGCCATGGTCGACCAGCTTGGCCCGCAGGACCGCCTCGGCATTGCCATTTACGGGACGACGTCGCTGGTTCACCTGACCCCCACCGATGTTGCGGGCAACAAGGATGCGCTCCACGCCAGCATCGATGCCATCGCCATCGACGGCTCGACCAATTTGGAAGCGGGGCTAAAGCTGGGCATCGACGCTGCACTGGCCGAGGCGGCGCAATATAAGGGCAAGACCCGCCTGATGCTGTTCACCGACGAACGCCCCAACACCGGCCGCACCGACGCGCTGGGGTTCATGGGGCTCGCCGAAACCGCCTCGCGCGCGGGCATCGGCATGACGACCATCGGCGTCGGCGTCCAATATGACGGCGCGCTCGCGACCAAAATCTCGTCGGTGCGCGGCGGCAATCTGTTCTTCGTCGACGGCCCCGCAAAGGGCAGGGCGCTGATGGAAAAGGAATTCCGCAACATGGTCAGCGAGGTCGCGCATGACCTGGTCATGACGCTGACCCCGCAACCCGGCTATAAGATCAGCGGCGTCTTTGGCGTCCCCGACGGCCTGATGAAGGAGGGCCGCGACGGCAGCATCGCCGTCACCGTCCCGTCAGTGTTCCTGTCATCCAACGGCGGCGGTATTTTTGCCTCGCTGGCCAAATCCGACACGCGCAAATATTTGCCCCCCGCATCGCTCGACGCCGCGACGCCGCTGATGACCGTCAGCCTCAGCTACACCAGCGCGCTCGACGGAGCGAAAGGCAGTGATCGCGTCGCGGTCGGCGTGCCGCACGGCGAAGCGCCCGCCAAACTGCGCCTCGCGCAAAGCCTGATCGACCAATATCTGACGATGGATATGGCGACCCGCGTTTATCACGAAAAGGGCGACGCCAAGGCCGCCTTCGCCGCCCTCGATGGCCTCAGCCAGCGCCTCGCCACGGTCGACTTCGCCGACCTCAAGGCCGAACGCGAACTGGTCGACACGATGCGCGGCAAGGCGGCGCTCTATGCCGGCTACAGCGGCGAAGTGCCCAAGGAACTGCGCCCGCAGCGCGTGCTGGGCAAATGGCGCGTGGTGTCGCTGAGCGGCGTCGAAGATCTGTCGCGCGGCGACATCATGGAATTTGACGAGGACGGCGAAGTCACCACCTACTTCCAGCGCCCGCTGCGCGGCGATGACGAACTTTATCAGGAATTCCAGATCAACGAGCGCGAGATCTATATCCCCGATGGCAATTTGCGCGTGCGCTACACGGTGGACGGCGACCGCCTGCACCTCCATTCGCGCGATGATCAGGTACGGATCGTGCTGGCCCGCGCGGTGGAGAGTTAGGGGCCAACACACCCTGCTATCGTCGTCCCGGACATGATCCGGGACAACGAACTGCCATCCGCCTGTTATCCCGGATCACGTCCGGGATGACGAGGTTTGGGGTCAGACGTACAATTTCGCAATTCAATCGCATGCTTTAAAACTTGCGTCTGATCAGTGATCCAACGCCGATTCCGATCAAGCATCCTACAAAGTTAAGTCCAAGATTCAGGACTGCGCCAATCAACCACATGGCGTCGGAATAGCGATTCGGAAAAAACACAAAATGAGTAAGCAACTGACCGATGACGAGCGTCGCGGCGATGATGAGAAATGTTCGCCCACCTGGCATCGCCAAACGCGTAGCCAATGCGACTGCGACGACCGAAAGGTTTTGCCATATTTGCATATCCATCGCGCGGCGCCCACTCAATCCACCCAATCCAGCCCCATGTCGCGATACACTCCGCGGTCTTCGTCCCAATTGGCCTTGACCTTCACGTGCAGGAACAGGTGCACCTTTCGGCCCAGCAATTCGGCGAGCTCCGCCCGCGCCTTGGCGCCGATTTCCTTGATCCGCGCGCCCTTGTGCCCCAGCACGATGGCGCGCTGGTTGTCGCGCGCGACATAGATTTGCTGGTGGATTTCGGCGCTGCCGTCGGGCCGCGTTTTGAACAGCTCGGTCTCGACGGTTGATTGATAGGGCAGCTCCTCGTGCAACTGGCGGAACAATTGCTCGCGGGTAATCTCGGCGGCCAGCATCCGTTCGGGCGCGTCGCTGACCTCATCTTCGGGAAAGTGCCAGCTACCTTGGGGCATACGCCCCGCCAGATGCGCCTTCAGCTCGGCCACGCCGTCGCCGGTTTGCGCGCTGATAAAGAAAATTTCGGCAAAATTGGCGCGCCCCGCCAAATCCTCGGCCAGCGTCAGCAGCTTGTCCTTCTTGGCCAGGTCCACCTTGTTGAGCGCCAGGATCAGCGGCTCCTTGCGGTTCTGCAGGCCGTTCAGCAGTCGCTCGACCCGTTCGCCGGGTTTGGCCAGCGCGTCGACCACCAGCACGATGGCCTCGGCATTGTCGATGCTGCCCCACGCCGCCGCCACCATCGCGCGGTCCAGCCGGCGTTCGGGCGCGAAAATGCCCGGTGTGTCGATCAGCACAATCTGGGTATCGCCGTCCATCGCGACGCCCATCAGGCGCGTGCGCGTCGTCTGCGCCTTGGGGCTGACGATGGCGACTTTCTGGCCGACCAGCGCGTTGACGAGGGTCGATTTGCCCGCATTGGGCGCGCCGACAACGGCAACAAAACCGCAGCGCTGGGTCATTCCTTCATTCCTTCGACAATAGCGAGCAACGCGGCGGCGGCCTCTTTCTCGGCGGCCTGTTTGCTCGGACCCTCGGCGGTCGCCTCGGCCAGCTTACCGATAGCAGCGCGCACCGTGAAGCGCGGGGCATGGTCGGGTCCAGAGCGGTCCACCACGCTATATTCAGGCGGCTTGCGCCCACGCGCGAGGGCCCATTCCTGCAAGGCCGCCTTGGGATGTTTGGGCGCCGCACGCTGGCCATCGAGCATCGGCCCCCACTGCGCCAGAATGAAGGCGCGCGCAGCGTCGAGCCCGCCGTCGAGATACAGCGCACCGATCAGCGACTCTGCGACATCGGCGGCGATATTGTCGCTATAGCGCCCGCCATCGCCAATCGCCTGCGCGCCCAGCTCGACAAGTTCGGGCAGGTCAAGCTGGCGCGCGATCACCGCGCACGCTTCGCCGGACACCAGGGCATTGAAGCGCGAGGACAGCTCCCCCTCGGGCGCACCGGGAAAGCGCGCAAAAAGCTCGGTTGAAATGACCAACCCCAGCACCCGGTCTCCCAGAAATTCCAGCCGCTGGTAATCGGCCTTGCCGGTGCTGCCGTGGGTCAGCGCCTGGGTAAAATGCCCAAGCTCGCGCGGGCGATGCCCGGTGATGTGGGCCAGGGTATCGGCAAGGTCCCCGCGACTCAAAAGCCTTCCCCGATGCGCTCCCAGCGCGCGGCGGTGAACCAGCTGATGGGGTTGAACCAGCTCGCCGATCCGTCGGTGGCGAACATGCTGACCAGCGCTTTGCCGACCAGATTTTCTTGCGGGACGATGCCGATGCCCGCACCTTCAATGGCCGGAAAGCGGCTATCGCTGCTGCGGTCGCGATTGTCGCCCATCAGGAACAAATGTCCCTCGGGCACGATGGTCAGCGGATAATTGTCGGCCGATGAACGGATGACATCGAGCACGGCATAGCTTTTGCCGTTGGGCAGCGTTTCTTTGTAGCGCGGATAGCGGCACTGACGCTTGCCGTCGGGTGTCAGTTCCTCGAATTGCATCGCATAACAGGGCAGGTCACCCGTCCCGCGCGCTGCATCGATCATATTCTGGGTCACCGGAATCACCAGGTCGGGCATCTTCACCTTGGGCACCGGCTTGCCGTTCAGCCACAACACCCCGTCGCGCATCTCGATGCTGTCACCGGGCAGGCCGATGACGCGCTTGATATAATCGACGCTGTTGCCCGGCGGCGCCTTGAACACGGCGACATCACCACGCTCGGGCGTCGCGGGAAAGATGCGCCCGGGGATCAACGGCACGCTGAACGGCAGGCTGTGCTTGGAATAGCCATAGGCCATTTTGTTGACGAGCAGATAGTCGCCGATCAGCAGGCGGGGCTGCATCGACTCCGACGGAATGTTAAAAGGTGACAGGAAAAAGCTGCGAAAGATGATCACCGCGACGACCAGCCAGGCCAGGAAACGGACGGTGTCCACCGCTTCTTCCTTCGCGCTGATGGGTTCGGGCGCGGCAGGCGGTGTTGGGGCGTTGGCAGGCGGCAAAGCGTCGGCGGTCGTAGCGGTATCGTTCATGCCGCGGCCTTGGCGGGGAAGGGGGGCACTGGTCAAGCGATTATGGGCAATCGCGGCTGGCATCGGGGCGTTTCGGCGCGTAAGGACGCCGCGCTGACCACCGCCTGCTCTGGAGGATGATATGACTGCTGCCGACACCGCATGGACTGCGCTGGCCAAATGGCAGCCACAACGCCTGACTGATCTGGTCACCAGCGGCGGCGATGCTCGCGTCGCAGCGATGGTCCAGCATGTGGCGGACATTCGCTTCGACTTTGCCAAAACGCATCTTGATGCCGCTGCCATTGCTGCCTTGTCCGCCGTTGCCGAAGCGGGCGATTATTCCGGTCGCCGGCGCGCGCTGTTTGCCGGCGAAGTTGCCAATCCGACCGAAGGCCGTGCCGCCGAACATACCGCCGAGCGCGGCGAGGGCGCGGCCGACAGCGTCCTTCGCGCGCAGCAGTTTCACCAGCGCATGCGGCTTTTGATCGACGCGATTGAGGCGGGGGCATTCGGCGAGATCAGGCATCTGCTGCACATAGGCATTGGCGGGTCGGCGCTGGGGCCTGATTTGCTGATTGACGCACTGGGACGCCGCTCGGATCGCTACGACGTCGCGGTGGTTTCCAATGTCGATGGCGCGGCTTTGCAGGCGGTGTTCAACCGTTTCGATCCCGCAACGACACTGGTCGCCATTGCCTCCAAAACCTTCACCACCACCGAAACCATGCTCAACGCCGCCTCGGCGTTGCAATGGCTGGAAGAGGGCGGGGTCGCCGATCCGTTCGGGCGGGTGGTCGCGCTGACCGCCTATCCCGACAAGGCGGTTGCATGGGGCGTCGATGAAACCCGCGTTTTGCCGTTCAGCGAAAGCGTCGGCGGGCGCTATTCGCTCTGGTCCTCGATTGGCTTTCCGGCGGCGCTGGCGCTGGGCTGGGATGCCTTTGCCGAAATGCTGGAAGGGGCGGCGGAAATGGACCGCCACGTTCGCTTGACCGACGGGGTCGACAATGTCGCACTGCTCGCGGCCTTCGTCGACCAGCTTTATGCAAACCGCCTTGGCTGCCAGACGCGCGCGCTGTTTGCCTATGACGAACGGCTGCGGCTGCTGCCCAGCTATCTGCAGCAACTCGAGATGGAATCGAACGGCAAGTCGGTCGATCTTGATGGCACGCCGGTCGCGCGCGCGACCGCACCAATCACCTGGGGCGGCGTCGGCACTGACGCGCAGCATGCGGTGTTCCAGCTGCTGCACCAGGGTACGCATTTGATCCCGGTCGAATTTGTGGTGGCGCGCGAGCCCGAACATCACCTCGATCCGGCGCATCATGAGGCGCTGGTGCAGAACTGCATCGCACAGGGGGCGGCGCTGATGGCGGGCCGGGGGCATGCGGATGGCGCGCGCGCCTACCCCGGCGATCGGCCATCTACGACCATTCTACTGGACCAGGTCAGCCCGCACAGCCTCGGCGCGCTGCTGGCGTTCTATGAACATCGCACTTTTGCCAATGCCGTCTTGCTGGGCATCAACCCCTTCGACCAATTCGGCGTCGAGCTGGGTAAGGAGATGGCCAAGGCCGTCGGAGACGGCGGCGGTGATTTCGATCCGGCTACGCGCGCGCTGATGGCGGCGGCTCTGGGCGATGGTGCCTGAAACCTTGTCGCAAGCGCACGAAAGCCCATATCACGACGAACGCGTAACCTAATCGGGCAACGCAGCGAAAGACCAGAGTATGAGCGAGTTTGATTTTGACCTGTTCGTCATCGGCGCAGGATCGGGCGGCGTGCGCGCCGCGCGCATCGCGGCATCGCATGGCGCGCGCGTGGCCATGGCCGAGGAATATCGCGTCGGCGGCACATGCGTGATCCGCGGCTGTGTTCCCAAAAAGCTGCTGGTCTATGGCTCGCACTTTGCCGAAGATATGGAGGATGCGCGCCGTTTTGGTTGGGACACCATGGGCGCCACCTTTGACTGGCCGACGCTGCGCGACAATGTCGCGGCCGAAGTAGACCGGCTGGAGGGGCTCTATGGCGAAACACTCGATAGTCATAAGGTTTCGCTGTTCCACCAGCGCGCGACGATTGCTGGGCCGAACCGCATCGCGCTTGCCGACGGCAGCGAAGTTAGCGCCGAGCATATTCTGGTAGCGACAGGCGCCCGGCCAATTGTGCCAGACCTTCCGGGTGCAGAGCTGGCCATCACCTCGAACGAGGTCTTCCATCTCGGCACTCTTCCCAAACGCGCGGTCATCGCCGGTGCGGGTTATATCGCCAACGAATTTGCGGGGATATTCCACGAACTGGGCGTCGATGTGACGCTGGTGACGCGCGGCGATCGGATGCTGCGTGGCTATGACAGCGAAATCGTCGACCGGCTGGTCGCGATCAGCATCGCCAAGGGCATCGACATCCGCTTCAACTTTCCGTTTCGCTCTATCGCAAAGCAGGATGACGGCAGCCTGATCGTCGATGGCGGCGAACAAGGCATGATCGAAACCGACCTGGTGATGTTCGCGGTGGGTCGCCAGCCCAACAGTGCGGGCCTTGGTCTCGAGGCGCTGGGTGTCGATATGGGCGATGACGGCACCGTTTTCGTTGACACCCACAATCGCACCAATGTTCCCGGCGTCTATGCCGTCGGCGACGTCACCAACCGCGTCCAGCTGACCCCGGTGGCGATCCGCGAGGGGCATGCGTTGGCCGACATGCTGTTCGGCGGGGTAACGCGCACTATCGATTATTCCAGCATCCCGACCGCCGTCTTTGCAAACCCGCCGCTGGCTGGCGTGGGCCTGACAGAGGCCGAGGCGCGCGACCGATTTGCCGATGTGGTTGTCTATCGCTCCAATTTCCGCGCCATGAAGAATGTGCTCGCGGGCCGCGACGAGCGCGCGCTCTATAAAATGGTCGTTGATGGCGCGTCGGGGCGGGTGCTGGGCCTTCACATCATCGGCCCCGACAGCGGAGAGATTTTGCAGGCTGCCGCCATTGCGGTGAAGGCGGGCCTTACCAAGCAGCAATTCGACGACACCGTCGCGCTGCACCCAAGCATGGCCGAAGAACTGGTGCTAATGAAATAACCAGTTTTGATTTGCAACTAAAATAATAGCACGCTATGCGGCACCTTAGCCAACATCGGGGAGGAAGCCAATGTCAGATACAGTGCTGGTCACCGGCGGTTCAGGATACATCGCCGGCTTCATCATCCGCCAGCTCGTCACCGATGGCTGGACAGTCCACACCACTATCCGCAACCTGAAGCGCGAAGCCGAAGTCCGCGGTTGGTTGGACGTCGACAACAGCAAGCTCAAATTCTTCGCCGCCGACCTGATGTCCGATGATGGTTGGGCCGACGCGGTGGCGGGGTGCAGCCATGTCGCCCACGTCGCCTCACCGCTCCCGTCCAACGCGCCCAAGAGCGATGACGAATTGATCGTCCCCGCGCGCGAGGGCGCCTTGCGCGCGCTGCGCTTTGCCCATGCGGCGGGGGTCAAGCGGCTGGTGATGACCAGCTCGGTCGCCGCCATTGCTTATGGTCATGGCCGCGACCGCCAACGCTTCAGCGAGGCCGACTGGACGAATGTCGATAGCCCCGACGCCTATGCCTATGTAAAATCCAAGACCATCGCCGAACGCGCCGCGCGCGAGTGGATGGCCGCCAATGGCGCGGGGATGGAGTTTGTGACGGTCAACCCGTCGCTGGTGCTGGGGCCGCTATTGACCGGCGATTTTTCAACCTCGCTCGAGGCGATCAAGAAGATGCTCGAAGGATCGCTGCCCGGCATTCCCAATTTCGGTTTCTCGGTGGTTGATGTGCGCGACGTCGCCGACCTGCACGTTAAATGTCTGACCGCCCCGGGCATGGCGGACGAACGCTTCATTGCGGCAGGACCGTGGCTGACGATGAAGGAAATTGCCGCAATCTTGAAAGTTGGCCTAGGTCAGGAAGCGCGCAAGGTGCCGTCGCGCGGGCTGCCCGATTTTCTCGTCAGATTGTCGGCGTTGTTTGATCCGGTGCTCCGGCAGGTAGTTGGCGAGCTCGGCAATATGCGCGACACGCCAGCGGCGCACGCCAAGGAAAGGCTTGGCTGGCAGACGCGCGACGCGCGTGACACGATCATCGAAACCGCGCGCGACATGATCCGGCTGGGCGTGGTGAAGGTCTGACATCTTGCCAAATCGCGCGCTTCCCGCCATCGCCTGAACCAAGGCAATCAAGGGAGCGGGCATGTCGGCCAATATCGCGGAAATGGAACGGCGGCGCGCGGCGGCGCGGCTGGGCGGCGGGCAGAAACGCATCGACACCCAACACGCTAAAGGCAAGCTGACCGCGCGCGAACGGCTCGACATCTTGCTCGACGAAGGCAGCTTTGAAGAGCTCGACATGTATGTCGAACATAATTGCACCGATTTCGGGATGGCCGACCAGATCATCCCCGGCGACGGGGTGGTGACCGGCAGCGGCACGATTAACGGGCGCCTCGTCTATGTCTTCAGCCAGGATTTCACCGTGTTCGGCGGTGCGTTGTCCGAACGCCATGCGCAGAAAATTTGCAAGGTGATGGACAAGGCGATGCTGGTGGGCGCGCCGGTCATTGGCCTCAACGACAGCGGCGGGGCGCGGATTCAGGAGGGCGTCGCGAGCCTCGGCGGCTATGCCGAAGTGTTCCAGCGCAATGTGCTGGCGTCGGGCGTAGTGCCGCAGATCAGCCTCATCATGGGGCCGTGCGCGGGCGGCGCTGTCTATTCACCTGCCATGACCGACTTCATATTCATGGTGAAAGATTCAAGCTATATGTTCGTCACCGGCCCCGACGTGGTCAAAACAGTGACGAACGAGGTGGTGACGCAGGAGGAACTGGGCGGCGCGACGACGCACACGTCGAAGTCGGGCGTCGCCGACGTGGCGTTTGATAATGATGTCGAAGCGCTGCTCGCGGCCCGCGAATTTTTCGATTTCTTGCCCGAAAACAACCGCAGCGGCGTCCCCACCCGCCCGACCAGCGATCCCTATGACCGCGTCGAACCCAGCCTCGACACGCTGATCCCGCCCAGCGCGAACCAGCCCTATGACATGCACGAACTGATCCGCAAAACCGTCGATGAAGGCGATTTTTTTGAGGTGCAGCCGACTCACGCCGCCAACATCATCGTCGGCTTTGGGCGTGTCGAAGGCCGTACTGTCGGCATCGTTGCCAACCAGCCACTGGTGCTCGCGGGTGTGCTCGATATCAATTCGTCGAAGAAGGCCGCGCGCTTTGTGCGTTTCTGCGATGCGTTCGAAATCCCGATCGTCACCTTCGTCGATGTTCCCGGCTTCCTGCCGGGCACGGCGCAGGAATATGGCGGCATCATCAAGCATGGCGCGAAACTGTTGTTCGCCTATGCCGAGGCGACCGTGCCGAAGATTACCGTCATCACGCGCAAGGCCTATGGCGGTGCCTATGACGTGATGGCGTCAAAGCATCTGCGCGGCGATTTGAACTATGCTTGGCCCACTGCCGAAATTGCGGTGATGGGTGCGAAAGGCGCGGTTGAGATTATATTCCGTGGTCTGTCGGGCGAAGAGCAGGCCGAAAAGGTCGCCGAGTATGAGGAACGTTTCGCCAACCCGTTTGTGGCGGCGAGCAAGGGGTTCATCGATGAAGTGATTCATCCGCGGAATACCCGGAAGCGGGTGGCGCTGGGGCTACGAAAACTGCGCAACAAGGCGCTGGAGAACCCCTGGAAGAAGCACGACAATATTCCGTTATAGGAATCTGCCATGAAACTCGGCCGCCTAAACCACATCGGCGTGGCAACGCCATCCATCGCCGACAGCATCGCCTTTTACCGCGACGTCATGGGCGCGACGCACATCCAGAATCCCTTCGACCTGCCCGAGCAAGGGGTGAAGGTGTGCTTTGTCGACACGCCCACCGACAGCGGTATGAACGGTACCCAGATCGAACTGATCGAGCCGCTTCCCGGCAACATCAGTATTTCCGCATTTCTCGAAAAAAACCCCGCGGGCGGGCAGCATCATGTCTGTTACGAAGTGCCCGACATCCACGCCGCTAAAGCCTGGTTCGAGGGGCAGGGCAAGCGCGTGCTAGGCGAGCCGCGCATTGGCGCGCACGGGACGCTAATTTTCTTTGTCCATCCGCGCGATATGCAGGGCGTACTGACCGAGATCATGGAAACGCCAAAGGTGCCGCACGCATGATGTTTTTCGACAGCCCCAACCCTGCGCAAAATCCCCGCCGGGTGCGGATCTTTGCGCACGAGAAGGGCATCACGCTGCCGTCGCAGACGGTGTCGATCATCAAGCGCGAACAAAAAAGCCCCGAATTTACCGCGCTCAACCCGCGCGGACAAACACCGGCGTTGCAGCTCGACGACGGCACGGTGATTGCCGAAAGCGTCGCCATTTGCCGCTATCTGGAGGAGGTGCACCCGGAACCACCGCTGTTCGGCACCGGCGCGCTGGAACAGGCCATGGTGGAGATGTGGAGCCGCCGGGTGGAAATGATTCTGATGCCGCCCATTGGCGCGGTCTGGGTCCACACCCATGATTTTACCGCCGCGCTGCCGGGCCGCAATGCGGAATGGGGCGCGGCCAATCGCCCGCGCGTTGAAGAGGCGCTGCGATTCTTTGATGCCTCGCTTTCGGACCGCGAATTTCTGGCGACCGACAGCTATAGCATGGCCGACATCTTACTGCTGACCACGGTGGATTTTGCTGCCTTTATCGGCATCGCCGTCCCCGACGATCTGGCCCATTTGCGCGGCTGGCACGCGCGCGTTTCGGCGCGGCCTAGCGCCGCCGCCTGACAGGACGAATGATGACCGACAAGCCGACCACCGACCAATGGGCCGCCGCCGCCGCCAAGGAAGTGAAGGGCAAGGACCTGACTTGGCACACGCCAGAGGGCCTTGCGATCAAACCGCTCTATACCGGCGAAGATGTGACGAGCGATCCTGGCCTACCCGGCTTCGCGCCCTTTACGCGCGGGGTGCGCGCGAGCATGTATGCGGGTCGGCCGTGGACTATCCGTCAATATGCGGGCTTCTCCACCGCCGAGGAATCCAACGCCTTTTACCGCCGCAATCTCGCTGCTGGGCAAAAGGGGTTGAGTGTTGCCTTCGATCTCGCCACCCACCGCGGCTATGACAGCGACCACCCGCGCGTCGTCGGCGATGTCGGCAAGGCCGGCGTCGCGATCGACAGTGTCGAGGACATGAAGATCCTGTTCGACGGCATCCCGCTCGATCAGATGTCGGTCAGCATGACGATGAACGGTGCGGTCATCCCTATCCTCGCCTTCTTCATCGTCGCGGGCGAAGAGCAGGGGGTCAGCCAAGCGCAGCTCGACGGCACCATCCAGAACGACATTCTGAAGGAGTTCATGGTCCGCAATACCTATATCTACCCGCCCGAACCTTCGATGCGGATCGTGTCGGACATTATCGCCTACACCTCGGCGCACATGCCGAAATTCAACAGCATCTCGATTTCGGGCTATCATATGCATGAGGCCGGGGCGACAGCGGTGCAGGAACTGGCCTTCACCATCGCTGACGGTAAGGAATATGCGCAGCGCGCGATCGCGAGTGGGCTCAACATCGACGCCTTTGCGGGGCGGTTGAGCTTCTTTTTCGGCATCGGCATGAATTTCTTCATGGAGGTTGCCAAACTGCGCGCCGCGCGGACGCTTTGGTGGCGCGTGATGGATGGCCTTGGCGCGAAGGATGAGCGGTCAAAGATGCTCCGCACCCATTGCCAGACATCGGGCGTGAGTTTGCAGGAGCAGGATCCTTACAACAACGTGATCCGCACCACCGTCGAGGCGATGGCGGCGACGCTTGGCGGCACGCAGTCTCTCCACACCAACGCACTCGACGAAGCCATCGCGCTCCCCACCGATTTCAGTGCCCGCATTGCCCGCAACACACAGATCGTGCTGGCCGAGGAAACGGGCATCACCCGTGTCGTCGATCCGCTTGGGGGCAGCTACTATGTCGAGGCGCTCACCCAGATGCTGGTCGATGACGCCTGGAAGATCATCGAGGAAGTCGATGCGGCGGGCGGCATGACCGCCTATGTCGCAACCGGACGTCCCAAAGCGATGATCGAAGAGGCTGCTGCCGCCCGGCAGGCGCGCGTTGATCGCGGCGAAGATGTTATCGTCGGGGTCAACAAATATCAGCCGCCCGCAAGCGACCCCCTCGACACGTTAGAGGTCGACAACCACGCCGTCCGCGAAGCGCAGATTGCCCGGCTGAAGCGGGTGCGGGCGGAGCGCGATGAAGCGGCTTGTCGCGCGGCTTTGGCGGCGCTGACCGAAGGGGCAAAGGGTGACGACAACCTGCTGGCGCTCGCCGTTGCTGCCGCTCGCGCGCGCGCCACGCTGGGCGAGATTTCGGACGCGATGGAGGCCACCTTTGGCCGCTATGCCACCACCCCCGAACCAGTAAAGGGCGTCTATGGCAAGGCCTATAGCGACGATACACGCTACGCATTGGTCGTCGAAGGCGTCGATGCGGTCAGCCGCCGATTGGGCCGCCGCCCACGCATCCTGGTTGCCAAGATGGGGCAGGACGGGCACGATCGCGGCGCTAATGTCGTCGCCAGTGCCTTCACCGACATGGGGTTCGAGGCCGTGAGCGGGCCGCTGTTCCAGACGCCCGAAGAGACGCTGGCACTCGCGTTGGACAGGGACGTCGATGCCATCGGCGCTTCCTCGCTTGCGGCGGGGCACAAGACGCTGATTCCGGAACTGATCCGCCTGCTGAAGGAAGCGGGGCGCAGTGACATCAAGGTCTTTGCGGGCGGCGTTATCCCCCCGCAGGACTATGATTATCTGCGCGAAGCCGGCGTTGTCGGCATCTATGGCCCTGGAAGCAATATCGTGGAATGCGCTGCCGACGTGCTGCGCCTATTGGGGCACAATATGCCGCCGGTTGGAGAGAATGCATGACGCTAAGGACCGACTGGACCCGCGAGGAAATTGCCGCGCTGTTCGACCTGCGGTTTGACGAACTGGTCTTTCAGGCCGCGACCGTCCACCGTGCGCACCATGCGGTGGGACAGATCCAGCTGTGCACGCTGCTTAGTATCAAGACTGGCGGCTGCCCTGAGGATTGCGGTTATTGCAGCCAGTCGGTGAAGGCCGACAGCGGGGTCGCC
Organism: Sphingopyxis sp. sgz302558; assembly: GCF_057220455.1. Classification (NCBI taxonomy): domain Bacteria; kingdom Pseudomonadati; phylum Pseudomonadota; class Alphaproteobacteria; order Sphingomonadales; family Sphingopyxidaceae; genus Sphingopyxis; species Sphingopyxis sp. sgz302558. The sequence goes on from NZ_JBXPUZ010000002.1 coordinate 741,407, forward strand.
GCGACCAAGCTAATGGATGTGCGCGAAGTGCTGCAATCGGCGGCGCGGGCAAAGGATTCGGGCTCGCAGCGTTTCTGCATGGGCGCCGCTTGGCGCAACCCCAAGGACCGCGACATGCCCGCGATTGTCGAGATCGTGAAGGGCGTGCGCGCGATGGGCATGGAAACCTGCATGACGCTGGGCATGCTGTCGCCAAAGCAGGCCGACATGCTGGCCGCGGCAGGGCTCGATTACTACAACCACAATATCGATACCTCGCCCGAGCGCTATAATGATATCATCACCACGCGGACGATGGACGACCGGCTTGAAACGCTGGCCGAAGTTCGCCGCGCGGGCATCAATGTGTGCAGCGGCGGGATCGTCGGCATGGGGGAGACGCGCGCCGACCGGGTGGGCTTCATCCACACGCTGGCGACGCTGCCGCAGCATCCCGAAAGCGTGCCGGTCAACGCGCTGGTGCCGGTGAAGGGCACGGTGCTCGGCGACATGCTGGCCGACACGCCGATGGCCAAGATCGACGACATTGAATTCGTCCGCACGGTCGCGGTTGCGCGGATCACCATGCCGCTTAGCATGGTGCGCCTGAGCGCAGGGCGCGAAAGCATGAGCGAGGCGACGCAGTCGCTGTGCTTCATGGCGGGCGCGAACAGCATCTTCACCGGCGACAAGCTGCTGACCGCTGCCAACGCCGGCGATGACAAGGATGCGGCGCTGCTGGCGAAGCTGGGGTTGGTGCCGATGGCGGCGGAAGAACCCCTAAGGGCATGCAAGACGCTGGAGGCGGCGGAGTGATAGCCGCCGCCACTGCGCTTTTGGGTGCCTGTCTGGTCGTGTTCTTGCGGTCGGCCGGGAGATTCGGGAATGGGGGCATCCGCCCCCGCCTGATCGCAGCGGCTGCTCTTTGGCTGGTCGCTGGCGGTGCCTGCTGGCTGGCTCTGCATCAGCAAGGCTTTGATGCGGCGCGGGCAGGTTTTTTCACCATCGGCTGGGCACAGTTGGGCTACGGGTTCTTGTTTGGTCTGCTCGCTCTGGTGTCTTTCCCTCTCTATGTCCTCATCACGAGCAAGCTGGGTGGCGAGCCCCCTCAAACCGATACATTGGCGACCATCGCCTCGGCGTCTTTGCCCCAGAGGCTGTTCCTGCTCTGCACAGCCGCAGGTGCGGAAGAGCTGATCTTCCGCGCCGTTGCAATCGGCGGGCTCATGGCGGCCGGCGTCAATCATGCTGCTGCAGTTGCCGTTCCCCTTGTCGTGTTCGTTCTTCTGCACCGCGCATCATGGGGATTGGCGCATCTGGCATTTGTCACAATTGTGGGAATGCTGATGACGGCGGCGTTTTTGTATGGCGGGCTGTGGGCTGCCATTCTCGCGCATTTCATCGTCGACGCGCCCCTGATGTTGGCAGGGAAAGCGCTATCCGCCCGCGGCAACGGCAACCAAGCTGTCGAAACTGGAAGAGAATGATGTTCAAGAAAATCCTGATCGCCAACCGTGGCGAAATCGCTTGCCGGGTGATCAAGACCGCGCGTCGGATGGGGATCGCCACGGTCGCGGTCTATTCCGATGCTGATGCGCGCGCGCCGTTTGTGAAGATGGCGGACGAGGCGGTGCATATCGGGCCTTCGCCAGCCGCGCAGTCCTATTTGCTGGCCGAGAAGATCATCGCGGCGTGCAAACAAACGGGCGCGGAGGCGGTGCATCCGGGCTATGGTTTCCTGTCCGAACGCACCAGCTTTGCCGAAGCGCTGGCGGCGGAAGGCATCGCCTTTATCGGCCCCCCGGTGGGTGCGATTGCCGCGATGGGCGACAAGATTGAGTCCAAAAAGCTTGCGAAAGAGGCAGGTGTCAATGTCGTTCCCGGCTTCGTCGGCGAGATTGAAGATACCGAACATGCCGTGCGCATTTCGGCGGAAATCGGCTATCCGGTGATGATGAAGGCGTCTGCTGGGGGCGGCGGCAAGGGCATGCGCCTCGCCTATAGCGAACAGGACGTCCGCGAAGGCTTCGAGGCGGTCAAGCGCGAGGGGCTGAACTCGTTCGGCGATGACCGCGTGTTCATCGAAAAATTCATCCTGAACCCGCGCCACATCGAAATCCAGATCCTTGGCGATCAGCACGGAAACATCCTTTACCTCAACGAACGCGAATGCAGCATCCAGCGGCGGCACCAGAAAGTCGTCGAGGAAGCGCCGTCGCCTTTCGTCACGCCCAAGATGCGCAAGGCGATGGGCGAACAATGCGTCGCGTTGGCGCGCGCGGTGGGCTATTACTCCGCAGGTACCGTCGAGCTGATCGTGTCGGGCGCCGACCCTTCGGGCGAGAGCTTCTACTTCCTCGAAATGAACACGCGGCTGCAGGTCGAGCATCCGGTGACCGAGGCGATCACCGGCATCGATCTGGTTGAACAGATGATCCGCGTTGCGGCTGGCGAGAAGCTGCCTTTCGGGCAGGACGATGTGAAGCTTGACGGCTGGGCGATCGAAAACCGCGTTTATGCCGAGGATCCCTATCGCGGGTTCCTGCCTTCGACGGGCCGGCTGGTACGCTATCGCACGCCCGTTCCAGCTTGGGACGGCAAAGAGCGCGGTGTCGATGGGGTGCGGGTCGATGCGGGCGTCGAAGAAGGCGGCGAGGTTTCCATTTTTTACGACCCCATGATCGCCAAGCTCGTCACCTGGGGCGAAACGCGCGACGAGGCCGCCGACAAGCAGATCGCCGCGCTCGACCGTTTCGAGATCGAGGGCCTTGGCCACAATATCGATTTCGTCAGCGCTATCATGCAGCACCCGCGCTTCCGCTCGGGCGAGCTCACTACCGGCTTCATCGCTGAAGAATATCCTGACGGCTTTCACGGCGCGGCGGTGGCGGACGACCTGCCGCGCGCGCTCGCGGCCATCGCGGGCTTTGTCGCGACGGCGGAGGCCGATCGCGCGCGCCGCGTCGATGGCCAGCTTGGCGACCGGCTCGAACCGCCGCACGTCTGGCAGGTGACGATTGGCGGCACGCCGATGAAGGTCAAAGTCGGCGCCAAGCATATCAAGGTCGAGGGCGACAAGGTCGATATCGCACTGGAATATACCCCCGGCGACCGCCTGGTGATTGCCGACATCGATGGTGCGGAGCTGGCGGTGAAGCTGGCCAAGACGCGCACCGGCTGGCGCATGACGGCGCGCGGGCGGGCGCATGATGTGCGCGTGCTGCCCTGGCACGCCGCGCCCTATGCCAAACATATGATCGAGAAAATTCCGCCCGATCTGTCGAAGTTCTTGATCTGCCCGATGCCCGGCCTGCTCGTCTCGCTGCACGTCGGCGAGGGCGATAAGGTTGAGGCGGGCCAGCCACTCGCCACGGTCGAGGCGATGAAGATGGAAAATATCCTACGCGCCGAGAAAGCCGGCGTGGTGGCCAAGGTCAACGCGGCGCAGGGCGACAGCCTGGCAGTCGATGCGGTGATCTTAGAGATGGCGTGATGTGGGTGATGCTGGCGATGGCAGCGCTCGGGCAGGCGGTTCCTGTGGATGAAAAACTGGTCGACGGATTGCCGGTGCAAACGGTCACGCTAGTGGTGCATGGCACCACCCAGCAGTGCAGCGGGCCGATGCTTGCCGACGTCCTAAACCGTTTGGGCGCTCCCGCGGGCAATGATGTACGCGCTGACGCTCTTCGGTTGATCCTGCTCGCCAAAGCGCGCGACGGTTATCAGGTCGCCTTCACGCTGGGCGAACTGGACCCGTTGCTGGGGAACAAGCGGGCGATTATCGCGACGCAGTGTGATGGCAAGCCCCTGGCGGCTGAGGATGGCCCCTATCGGCTGGTCATGGCCGACGAAAAGCGCGGCGCGCGATCATTGCGACAGCTGGAGACGCTAACGCTGCTTAATGTTGAGTAGCCGCGCCTAATCCATCATTGCCACCGCTCTGATCCACCCCGCGCTCGCACGTTCGATCTTCACCGGAAAGCAGCTGAGCGTAAAGCCGAACGGCGGCAAACTCGCCAAATTGGTCAGTTTTTCAATCTGGTAATAGGGGCGGATGCGGCCCGCTTTGTGCCCTTCCCAGATGATGCTGGGGTCGCGCGTTTCGGCCCAGCGCTTGGCGGTATGGCTGAACGGCGCGTCCCAGCTCCACGCGTCGGTGCCGACGACCTTCACCCCGCGTTCGGTCAGATACAGCGTCGCTTCCGCGCCCAGCCCGACGCCCTGATCGGTGAAATTGTCGGTGCCGTAAACCGCGCCCGACTGCACCAGCACGATATCGAGCGGCTGCAGCGCATAGCCGATGCGCGCCAGTTCACCCTCCACCTCCGCCGCGCTGACCACATGGCCATGCGGCAGGTGGCTGAAATCCAGTTTCACGCCGGGACGGAAGAACAGGTCGAGCGGCGCTTCGTCGATGCTGGGCGCGCGGCTCGCGCCGCAGTCGGTCGTCGAATGGAAATGCCACGGCGCGTCCATATGCGTGCCGTTGTGCGTCGACAGCGTCAGCATCTCCACCGCCCAGCCCTCGCCATCGGGCAAATCCTCGCGGGTCAGACCGGGGAAGAACATGGCGATCTGTTCCCACGTATGCTCGTGGGTCATATAGGTCACCTGCGGGCGCATCACCGGCGGGTCGGAAATCACATCATTGGTGATCGGGATCGACAGGTCGATGAAGCGCGGCATGCCGTGCAGGATGCTTGCCCGCAAAGCCATAGGCAAGGCCTAAAGCTATGTTCCCACAAACCGCCGCCCCTGAGCTTGTCGAAGGGCTGTTCTTCTTTTAGCGATGTTGCAAAGAAAAGAACGCCCCTTCGACAAGCTTGGGGTATGCGGATTTAGGGGAGAGCATAAGTGTCCGAAGTAGCCATCGATCCCAAGCGCGACCGGTTGGTCATCACCGCCTCGGCGCTGGGGACCGTGTTCGAATGGTATGATTTCTTCGTATACGGCATCCTCGCCGTGCTGATCGGCAAGCTGTTTTTCCCGAGCGACAATGAAGCGGTGGCAACGCTCGCCAGCCTTGCCGCCTTCGGCGCAGGCTTTGGTGTGCGCCCGCTTGGTGCGCTGGTGTTCGGTTATCTGGGTGATCGTATCGGGCGCAAATATACCTTCCTGATCACCATCACGCTGATGGGCGGTGCGACCGCGGCGATCGGTTTTCTGCCAACTTATGCACAAGCAGGGCTGTGGGCGGCGGGATTGCTGGTGTTTCTGCGCTGTTTGCAGGGGCTGGCGCTGGGCGGCGAATATGGCGGCGCGGCGATTTACGTGGCCGAGCACGCCCCTCCGGGCAAGCGCGGCCAATATACCAGCTGGATTCAGGCGTCGGTTGCGGGCGGATTCCTGCTCGCGGTATGCGTGGTGCTCGCCACACGTTCGGCCATGTCAACCGAGGCGTTTGAAGCATGGGGCTGGCGCATCCCCTTCCTCATCTCGATCCTGCTCCTCGCCATTTCGCTTTGGATCCGGCTGATGCTTAACGAAAGCCCGGTGTTCAAGGCGATGAAAGAAGCGGGCACCGTTTCCAAAAATCCCTTTCTCGACAGCATCCGTTACCCCGGCAACATCAAGCGCATCTTTATCGCGATGTTCGGTGTCGCAGCGGGGTTGACGGTAATTTATTACACCTCGCAATTTTACACGCTCTATTTCCTGACTGGCACCGCGCGCGTGCCGGAAACCGACGCGCTAGGATATATGGCGGTGGGCGCGCTGCTGGCTGCCCCGCTTTACGTGGCGGCAGGGTGGCTGTCGGACCATTATGGCCGCAAACGCATTTTGCTGACTGGCTATGCGCTGTCGATGCTGCTGACCTTCCCCTTATTCTGGACGATGGCCGACGCCGCCAATCCGGCACTGTCAAAGGCGACGGCGACCAATCCTGTGACCTTGGTCGGACCCGACTGCGACTATGGTCTGGGCGATATTTTGAGCGGCAATCAGGACACCGACTGCAAAAAGGCACTGAATTTTCTGTCCAAACGCGGGATCAGCTATGCCAAGGCACCTGGCGAGGCCGTCGTGCTCAAGGTTGGGACGGCTGAGGTACAAGGGTTTGACAATGATGCTTATGTCGCGGCGCTCGAAGCGGCTGGCTACCCGGATAAGTCTGACCCGGAACAGCGCAACGGGCTGGTCATCATTTTGGTCGTCGCCGCGCTCGTCGCGCTGTCAGCGATGACCTATGGTCAGGTCGCTGCGATACTGGTGGAAATGTTCCCGGCGAAAATCCGCTACACCTCAATGTCTATCCCCTACCATATCGGCACCGGCTATTTCGGCGGCTTTTTGCCGTTCTTCTCGCAATTGATCGTGGTTTCGACCGGCGGGGCATTCAACGGATTGTGGTATGGCATTGGCGTGACCGCGATGGCGTTCATTGTCAGCGCTATCTGGCTGCCCGAAAATCGCAACGCGGTGCTCGACTAGGCTGGGACGGAAAGGTAGGCGCAGCGGGATGCTGGAAATACCCGCCCCTCTGCGTTTGCGCCTCGATGGCGATGCGCTGGTTCACAACTGGCGCTGGCTGGCGCGGCAGGGAGGCGCAGCGGCAGGGGCCGCGATCAAGGCCAATGGCTATGGGTTGGGCGCGAACGGCGTGATGGAGCGACTGTTTGCCGCGGGATGCCGGGACTTTTTTGTCGCCACCTGGGCAGAGGCGGCGGCGCTGATGCCGCTACCAGCGGGCGCGCGGCTAAGCGTACTGCACGGCGTGCGCGCCGAGGACATGGCGGCGGCGCTGACTTTGCCCGCAGTGCCCGTGCTCAACAATCTGGAACAGGTGGCACGCTGGCGGGCCAGCGGGCAGGGACGGCGCTGCGACATCATGGTCGATACCGGAATGAACCGGCTGGGGCTGCGCCCCGAGGAAGCGTTGGGCGGGGCGCTGGACGGGCTGACCATTGAAACGGTGATGAGCCACCTCGCCAGCGCCGATGAGGATAGCGCCCAGAACGCCGCACAGCTTGGGGCCTTTTCCAAGATCCGCTCGGCATTTCCGGCTGCGCGCGCCAGTTTGGCCAATAGTGCGGGCATCTGCCTGGGTGCGGATTATGGTTTCGATCTGACGAGGCCCGGCCTTGCCCTGTATGGCGGCATCCCCCGTGCGGACGCCAGCGAACATATTCTTCCTGTTGTCACTATCGAGGCACAGCTGATCCAGCGCCGCATGGTACCTGCGGGCGAAACCGTCGGTTATGGCGCGACATGGACTGCGCTGCGCGACACGCCGCTGGGCATTGCCAATCTGGGTTATGCCGACGGGTTTTGGCGGGCCTTTGCCGGACAAGGTTTTGCGCTGGCGGGTGACACAAAACTGCCGCTGGTAGGGCGCGTTTCGATGGATTTGATCGCGCTGGACCTGACCGCGGCGGCGCAAGTGGGTGAGGGCGACTGGATTCGCCTGCCGCTCGACCTCCCTGCAGCGGCGGAGCAGACCGGCAAGTCGCAATATGAATTGCTCACCGGGCTTGGGCAGCGGTTCGAGCGAGTTTGGGCTTAGTCATTCGTCATTGCGAGCATAGCGAAGCAATCCAGGGCAGTGGCTAGCCGCTTTGGATTCCTTCTCTGCGCTCGCCATGACAGCAGAATGAGCAAACCACATAGAAAAAGGGCCGCCCCTCATCAGGGCGGCCCTTTCTGTTTTGGCGTTGGTCAGGAGCTTAGAAGCTGGCCTGGATCCCCGCGAAGAAATAACGCCCAAAGGTGTCGTACGGATCACCACCCGCGGTGCCGAGCAGGCCCAGCGGCGGCTGGCGGTCAAACGCGTTGTCGACGCCAACATAGAAGTTGAACTTGGTGTTCACTTCCACGTCTACCCGGAACGAGTGGTAGAAAGCGTCGGGGTAGTAGATTTGTGAGAAGGCGTCGGCATTGTTCGGCGCGATCGTGATGAGATCGCCAGGCGTGCAAGGCACGGCCGCACCGTTGATACCACCGGTATTCTGCGTGATACCCGAGGCTGGGCAGATATCCCGATAGGCATTCTGCGTTTCATATGCGCCGATGGTCTGCTTGCCAATGTAGCGCAGGCCATAGCGCACCGAGAAGGACCCGAAGTCATAGCTCGCCGTCAGATTGGCTGCCCATTCCGGGTCGCCCAGCTCGCTCAATTGGCGATCGGGACGACGGGCGTCGGTCGGGTTAACAAAGTTGGTCCGTTCCAATACCTTGGTCGCGATAGCGCGGATGCTGAGGCGCTGACCATTTTCGAACGTCTTGCGATAGGCGAGGTCGAAGTCGATACCGCGTGCGGTGCCCTTCGCGAAGTTGACGCCGCCCGAAATCACCGCCGGCTCCACGAACAGGCCGGTGGCCGGATCGCGGTTGACCGTGGCGCAGAACGGGTTGCCGATGCCTTGCGCGCTGTCATAGCAGTTGTTGATGATGACCTGCGCACCCAGCGTCTCGATCCGGTTTTTCACCTCGATGTCATAATAGTCGATGGTGAAGTTCAGACCCGGGATGAAGCTCGGCTCGAATACCGCACCCAAGGTCAGCGACTTGCCGCGCTCTTCGGTCAGCGTCGGGTTACCGCCCGACAGGAAGCCGGTCGATGACGTCAGCGCCGTACAGTTGCGCCATGGGGTGCCCGGGGCCGCCGGGAAAGCGGACGAGGCGCACGCCGCCGACGAAGCCGCCGTGTGCGTGGTCGGAACACCGGCAGCAGCGCAGTTGGCGGCGCGGTTGGGGTTGTTGTTGATGTTCACGCTGTCGCAGGGGTCGCCAATGAAGGCGAAGTTCTGCGATGCGGTGGCAAACAAGTCACCCTGCGTTGGAACACGCACCGACGTTGCATAAGCAGCGCGCAGGCGAATGTCGGGGATCGGCGCGTAAATGCCCTGAACGTTGTACGCATAAACGGTGCCGGTCGCGGTGTTGTAATCCGACACGCGGCCTGCCGCCGAAATGGTCAGTTCCTCGGCGAAGGGCAGATCCTTCAGCAGCGGAATCTGGATTTCGCCATAGGCTTCTTTCACCGTCAGCTGCGGCGGATTGAAATCCTGCAGCGCGTTGAGGAAGGTCGCACCCGACGAGGTCAGATCATCATAATCGACGCTCGAACGCTCGCGGCGATACTCCGCACCGACCACGAAGCTGATCGGACCACCTGGCAACTCGAACAGCTGCGACAGGTCGCCGCTGACGAAGGCGCCGGCGTTAAGCTGTGAAGCCCGCTCGTCCGTAACACCATCACGATGGATGAAATCCAGCGCGCGAGGGTCGCTATTGCCCGACCCGAAGACGTTCACGGGAACGCAATTGGGGCTGACGTTGGTGACCGAGTTGACGCGGCAGATCACGCGTTGACCAGCCGAGTTGGTCACGAAGTTGGTGCCAGTGAAGCCAACCGGGGCAACGACGGCATCGACCGCCAGGTTAAAGCCGTCGAACGCGCTGCCGTCTTCGGTGAAGAGCAGCAAGTTGTTCTGGTTCAGCCCCAGCGCTTCGAATTTGCCATAGTTCACAAAGACTTCATACTTCCAGTCTTCGTTGAAGTCGCCTTCGACTCCGGCGACGACACGATAGGTTTCGCGCTTGCCGTCAAAGAAACGGCCGCGGAAATCGGTGTTGAAGCGCGCGAGCGGGAAGGTTCCGGTGGCAACGTTGGTGCACAGCCCGTTCGCCTGCAAAGTGGCGAGCGCCTGTGCATTGAGGAAGCCGTTGTTACAACGGATGGCAGGGCCACCCAGCGTACCAGGGACGCTGGTGAAGAAGCTTGGCTGACCCTCGCCCGACGCATCGACGCGGACATATTTGGCTTCGACATAGGGGCGGAAAGCGTCCGAGACGTCAAAGTGCGCGAGCAAGTTGACAGCGGCGCGATCAACCGCCGCCAGCATCGAGCCGGTGTTGCGCAGCGTCGATCCATTCCCGCCCTGAACGTTGCCGGAGAAAGTACCGAAGAAGGTGGTCGGAACGTCGCGAATGATATTGCCTGCGTTGTCAAAACGCAGGAACACGCCGCTGCCCAAACCGCCGATAGTACCGCCATCTGAAATCGTGCTGTTGCGCACGCCGCAGACAAAGGTGCTGTCGGGGATGCCGTCGCCGGCGGCAGGTTCGCCGGCCGGGTTTTCGGTCAACTGAAATTGGCAGCGACCACTGAACGCGCCGGTGATGCCGTCACGGTCACGGAAATACAGCGGTTCTTGCCGCGAATATTCGGCTGACAGGGCAACGTTACCGCGACCATCAGCGAAATTGCGACCCCAGGTCAGGCTGGCCGAATAGGTGCCACGGTCGCCGCGCGACGAAATGCCGCCCTGGGCGTCGAGCTCCAGCCCTTCAAAGTCGCGCTTCAGCACGAAGTTGACGACACCGGCGACCGCGTCCGAACCATAAACCGCCGAGTTACCGCCGGTGACGATGTCAACGCGTTCGAGCAAATCGATCGGAATGGTGTTGACGTCGATTTCATAGCTGCCCGCGCTTGCCGTGATGTGGCGCTTGCCGTTGACCAGCACCAGCGTGCGGGCAGTGCCCAGTCCGCGAAGGTCAAGGAAGTTCAGACCGGCAGTGCCGATGAAGCGGGTCGAGTTGCCTGACGAGAAAGTCGAGCGCAGCGAGGGCAGGTCGTTCAGCGCATCGCCCAACGAAACGCTGCCGTCGTCGGTCAGTTCGCCGACGCTAACCGAGGTCAGCGGCGTGGGTGAATCGAGCGTCGGGCGTGCAATACGCGAACCGGTGACGACGATGGCGCGCCCTTCGGTTTCGTCGCTGTCGCAAACGCCATTGTTGTTGTCGTCGACGCAGTCGGCTTGCGGCGCAGGTGCGTCCTGCGCAAACGCGGGCTGGCTGACGGAAACGGCTACTGCAAAGGCTGCAGCACCCAGAAGCAGGTGCGACTTGATCATTAATAACTCCCCGGTTGCGGCCTGCGCTAACATGAGCGCAGCCCGATTCTTGCAACAAAGCCATTTTTGCGGACACGCACAAGCCCCTACTGCCACAAAAATGCCATGACGCAGCGATGCGACAAGGGTTGTGGTAAATGTGCAACAAAATTTCGCATGACGGACAAATTATGTGCTTTGTTGCGCCGCACCAACTTTTGCTGCTACGCAAGCTGCGGTGGCAGCGCCCCGCTGTTATCGCTTTTGGAGCATAGACGATGGCCCGCAATCGCACCCGTTCGCCTGATGAGGCCGTGGTCATCAAAAAGTACGCCAACCGGCGGCTCTATGACACCGAACGCAGCGCTTATATCACGCTGGACGATCTTGGCGCGATGGTGCGCGACGGGCGCGAATTCAAGGTGGTCGACGCCAAAACCGATGAAGACATCACGCACAATGTGCTGACGCAGATCATCATGGAGGAAGAGACCAAAGGCAGCACCTTGCTGCCGGTCAATTTCCTGCGCCAGCTAATTGGCATGTATGGCGACAATATGCAGGCATCGGTGCCGCATTATCTGGAAGCATCAATGGCGGCCTTCCGCAAGAATCAGCAGCAGTTCCGCTCGGCGGTCGAAGGCGCGCTGGGGGCGAACCCGTTTGCTGAAATTGCCAAACGCAACATGGAAATGTTCAGCCAGGCGGCTGGCGCGCTGATGCCCGTGCGTCCCGGCGACAAGGCGCGCGATGCCGAAATCAAGGCGCTCAAGGATGAAATCGCCGCGCTCAAAGCGGAAGTGGCGGATTTGCGGGCGCAGCTCGACGCCGACTGAACGGGACGCCCTTGTCGCCCTATGCGCCACCGGCTAGGGCGCGGGGCATGAAACACGCATTATCCGTCACCCGCCAAGAAAATTTCGCCGCCTGGTATCAGGAAGTCATCGCCGAGGCCGATATGGCCGAAGAGAGCGGTGTGCGCGGCTGCATGGTCATCCGCCCATGGGGTTACGGTATCTGGGAACGCATCCAGACGCTGATGGACGCGCAAATCAAGGCGGCGGGCGTCGAAAATTGCTATTTCCCGCTGTTTATCCCCTTGTCCTTCTTTGAAAAAGAGGCGGACCATGTTGACGGCTTTGCCAAGGAAATGGCGGTCGTCACCCATCACCGACTGGTGCCCGATGGCAAGGGAGGGCTGATCCCCGATCCGGCGTCCAAACTGGAAGAGCCGCTGGTTGTGCGCCCGACATCCGAGACTTTGATCGGCGCCGCGATGAGCCGCTGGGTCCAGTCGTGGCGCGACCTGCCGCTGATGGTCAACCAATGGGCTAATGTCGTGCGCTGGGAAATGCGCACGCGCATGTTTCTGCGCACCGCCGAATTTCTGTGGCAGGAGGGGCATACCGCGCACGCCACGCGCGACGATGCGATGCAGGAAACACACCGCGCGCTGGAAATGTACCGCGCCTTTGCCGAAGGACCACTGGCGATGCCAGTAATCGCGGGCGAAAAGCCGGAAAATGAGCGCTTCCCCGGTGCGGTTGCGACCTTCAGCATCGAGGCGATGATGCAGGATGGCAAGGCGCTTCAGGCGGGCACCTCACACTATCTTGGCACCGGTTTCGCCGAAGCGTCGGGCATCCGCTATCAGGACCGCGAGGGCGCGCAGCAATTTGCCCACACCACCAGCTGGGGCGTGTCGACGCGGATGATCGGCGGCGTCATTATGACTCACGGTGATGACGATGGCCTTCGCTGCCCGCCGCAAGTCGCGCCGCACCAGATTGTCATCATCCCGATGCTGCGCGAGACCGACGAGGATGTTGCCATCCTCCATTATTGCCGGGCGCTGCTGGGCGCGCTGCGCGCATTGACCGCATTCGGTGAGCCGGTGCGCGCGCATCTGGACGCGCGCTCGGGTAAAGCGTCGAACAAGCGTTGGGCCTGGGTCAAAAAAGGCGCGCCGATCATTGTCGAGGTTGGGCCGCGCGACGTGGCGGGCGGCAACGTCGCCGTGCTGCGCCGCGACCAGCTGTACAAGGATGATGGCAAGGTCAATTCGGCTTTCGTCGCGCGCGAAGACTTTGTCGCTGGCGCATCGACGCAGCTACAGGCGATCCAGTCAGCGCTCTATGCCGAAGCCAAAGCGCGCTTGGACGCCAATATTGTTCGGGGCGTGACCGACCTTGGTGCCCATTTCGGCGGCGACGACAAATTCGTCGGCTGGGCCGAGGTGCAATGGTCGCGGCCGACCGGTGCGGCGCTCGATAAGGTAGTGGAGCAATTGAAGGCACTCAAGCTGACGATGCGCAACGTACCGATGGATGCGGCAGCCGCCGATGGCCCATGCATCTTTACCGGCGAGCCGGCGGTAGAGCGGATTCTGGTGGGGCGGTCTTACTGAGTGGCGCGCCAGCCGCGCCCCAGCCCCTCCGGCCTGCCCACCCGTGAGGCTATCCTTGCCTTTATTGAGTCGTCGCAGTCCCCTGCGGGCAAACGCGAGATAGCCAAGCATTTCGCCATTCGCGGTAACGACAAGATTGCGCTGAAAGCGCTGCTCAAGGACATGACCGACGAGGGGCTGGTCGATCTCGCACCGGGCCGTGCCTTTCACAAGCACGGTGGATTGCCCAAGGTTACCGTGCTGCGCGTCGTCGCGATTGAGGGCGACGCCGCCTATGCCGTCCCGGAACATTGGGAAGCGGCCACGCCGCCGCCACGGCTACGCGTTTTGGAAAAGGGGAAGCGTGGTGCGCTCGGCATGGGTGACCGTATCCTTGCGCGCACCGAGGAGCGCGGGGCTGGCCATGTCGCGTACCCAATGAAAAAGCTGCAAGCGGGGGGCGAAAGCGTCGTCGGGGTAATCGTCCGGGAAACCGGCGCGGGCGGTAAGCCGCTCCTGATGCTCCGTCCAACCGACAAGCGGGCGCGGCATGATTTTGCCATTGGCGACATCGGTGATGCCGCGGAGGGCGAGCTGGTGCGGGCCGAACTGTCAGGCAAGGGCGCGGGCGTGCGTGCCAAAGTCATTGAACGGCTGGGCGATCCCTTTGCCCCGCGCGCGCTCAGTCTGATCGCCATCAGCAAACATGATATTCCGCACATATTTGGCGGCGAAACGCTGGCCGAGGCCAAAGTTGCGGCCAAACTGCCGTTGACGATCGACGGTCGCGAGGATTTGCGCGACCTGCCCATTGTCGCCATCGACCCCGCCGACGCGCGCGACCATGATGATGCAGTGTGGGCAACGCCCGACAATGATCCGGCAAACAAGGGCGGACACCGCGCCATCGTCGCCATTGCCGATGTCAGTTTCTATGTCCGCGACGGCGGCGCGCTTGACCGTGAGGCGCGGCGGCGCGGCAACAGCGTCTATTTCCCCGACCGGGTCGTGCCTATGTTGCCGGAGGAGCTATCGGCAGGGGCCTGCTCGCTAAAGGCGGGTGAAGACCGGGCGGCGATGGCGTGCCATCTGGTCATCGACAAGCATGGCAAGGTTACCGCGTGGCGCTTTGCGCGGGCGCTGGTGCGGCTGCGCGCCAATCTAGCCTATGAAGCTGCGCAGGCGATCATCGATGCAGGTAAGGGCGATCATCATGATGATCTGGCGTCACTTTGGACCGCATGGCGCCTACTCGCCAAGGCGCGCGAAGGGCGCGCCCCGCTGGCGCTCGAACTACCCGAACGCCAAGTGATCCTCGACGATGCCGGCAACATCGCCGAAATCCGTGTGCGCGAGCGGCTCGACGCACACCGGTTGATCGAGGATTTTATGATCGCCGCCAACGTCGCCGCAGCCAAGGCGCTCGAGGCGAAGAAATCGCACGTCATGTACCGCATCCATGAGCCGCCGAGCCGTGAGAAGCTGGTCAGCCTCAAGGACTATCTTGCCACCTTTGGCCAGAATTTCGCATTGGGGCAGGTGATTACGCCTGCGACCTTCAACCGGCTGATCGATGGCTTTTCGGGCGACGACCGGCTCGACGAGATTATGACCGCGATTTTGCGCAGTCAGACGCAGGCCTATTATGGTCCCGCGAATGTTGGCCATTTCGGGCTGGCGCTAGGCAGCTACGCCCACTTCACCTCGCCCATCCGTCGCTACGCCGACCTGATCGTCCACCGCGCGCTCGTCGATGCCTATGGCCTTGATGTGCCGGGCAAGGCCAAAGGCTTACCCCCGCGCACCGGACTAGGCGAGGCTGATGGCAAAAGCCTGACGCGGATCGGTGAAGCAATCAGCGCGCTCGAGCGCCGCGCGATGGAGGCTGAGCGTGAGACCATCGACCGCTATGTCGCCGCATGGCTGGCCGGCAAAGTCGGCGAAGTGCTGCCCGCGCGCATCACCGGGGTGCAGGCCTTCGGGTTCTTTGCTACCGTCGAAGGGCTTGGCGGTGACGGGCTGGTGCCGGTGTCGACGCTGGGTGACGAGCGGTTTTTCTACGATGAGGCGGCGCGGTCACTGGACAGCGAGCATGGCAAGGTCAGCTATGCCATCGGGCAAAAGCTGGAATTGCGGCTGGTCGACGCCAATCCGGTTAGTGGTGCGCTGCGCTTTGCCTTGCCCGATGCAGAGCCCTCATCGGGTAGCGTCCGCCGCGATGGCCGCAAACCCGCACGCCGCGATGGCGCGGGGCATGTGGTCGGCAAACGCGGGCGACCGGGCAATATCCGGCACCAGGGGAAACGGCGCTAACTCAGCGACGCCAGCCGCTCCACATCCATCCCTCCTGGGACGATCATGACGGGACAGGGCAGGGTGCCGCAATCGGCCCCGGTGAAATGCGCGACCAGCGGTCCTGGCGGGCCGCTCGCCGCCGCGCCCAGCACCAGCGCCGACACTTCGGGGCGTTCGTCGAGGATCAGGTGCACAACTTCGGCGGGTTGCCCCTGCTGCACCATGATGGTGGGGGTAATCCCGGCTTCACTGGCAACCGCGTCGGCCCCGGCGGCAACCAATTCCTCGGCATGTTCGCGTGCTTCGGCCTCGATGGTGGCCTGCACGCCGCCAAAGGCAACGAAATCGGTGGGGGGAATAATGGCGAGGACAATGACATGCCCTTTCGTCCGCGCCGCCCGCCGTGCCGCAAAGCGCAGCGCCAGCGTCGCTTCGGGACTGTCGTCGATCACCACCAGATAGGTCCGCATGTTCGCCTGCCCCGCCTCAACCCCTGTGCCTGAGTCTGCGCTACATTCGTATGAATGGCAAGGCGGCGGCGCTTGCCCCTTGACCGGCGCGCCGCTTATGGCAGGGAAAGGCAGTGTGCCGTTACGGCGTCCCACCAGCTGCAACAGGAATTGAGCGCGCCCCATGGGAATCGAAATCAAAATGCCCGCCCTGTCCCCCACCATGGAAGAGGGCACACTCGCCAAATGGCTGGTCAAAGAGGGCGACAGCGTCCAGTCGGGCGATTTGCTCGCCGAGATCGAGACAGACAAGGCGACAATGGAATTCGAAGCCGTCGACGAGGGCGTGATCGGTAAAATTCTGGTCGCCGAGGGCACCGACAATGTGAAAGTTGGCACGGTTATCGCGATTATTGGGGAGGGGGAGGTCGCGGCCAAGGCTGCACCGGCGCCAAAGGCCGATCCGGTGCCGGTTTCAAACCCCGCCCGTCCTGAGCTTGTCGAAGGACCGTCCTTGGCTTCAGCGCCAGTCAAAGAAAAGGACAGCCCTTCGACAAGCTCAGGGCAGGCGGGAGAGAGGGTGTTAGCTTCTCCGCTTGCGAAGCGCATAGCCGCGAATAACGGCGTTGATCTTGCATCGCTGACCGGCAGCGGTCCCAATGGCCGCATTGTTAAGGTCGACGTCGAGGCGGCCGGCAAAACGGTAGCCCCTGCGCAGACTGGGGCCGCTGTCGGCCAAGCGCCTGCGCCCGCAGTCAGCGCGCCGGCTGCATCGGCTCCCGCATCCGCGCCGATCAACACCGACATTCCGCACACGTCCGAAAAACTGTCGAACATGCGCAAGACGATCGCGCGGCGTTTGACCGAGGCGAAGCAGACGATCCCGCACATCTATCTGACCGTCGATATTCTACTCGACAAGCTGCTCAAGCTGCGCGGCGAACTCAATGCCGCGCTGGAAAGCTCCGGCGTCAAGCTGTCGGTCAACGACCTGCTGATCAAGGCGCTCGCCAAGGCGCTGCTGCAAGTGCCCAAATGCAATGTCAGCTTCGCCGGCGACCAGCTGATCAGCTACACCCGCGCCGATATTTCGGTCGCAGTCAGCGTGCCTGCGGGCCTTATCACCCCGATCATCGTCGATGCCGGGTCAAAGTCGGTCAGCGCGATTTCGACCGAGATGAAAGAACTCGCGGGCCGCGCCAAGGACGGCAAGTTGCAGCCGCATGAATATCAGGGCGGCACTGCCAGCCTGTCGAACATGGGTATGTTCGGCATCAAGCATTTCGAGGCGGTCATCAATCCGCCGCAGGCGATGATCATGGCCATCGGCGCGGGCGAAAAGCGGCCTTATGTGATAGACGATGCCCTGCAGATCGCCACCATCATGTCCGCCACCGGCAGCTTCGACCACCGCGCCATCGACGGTGCCGACGGCGCCCAATTGATGGCGACGTTCAAGGCGCTGGTGGAAAGCCCGCTGGGGCTGGTGGCTTAGCGTGAATTTGGAGCTTGCAATTACGCTGCTTGGCGTCGTTGGCACTCCGGTCGTTGGCTTATTTTTATATTACTACAGAAATACGATTGTTTACAGCATTCAAAAAACTAGTCAGTCGTTTGCCATTTCAAATGATAAACCCGTCAATGACAATTCTAAGATTCAGTATGATTTGAATATCTGGAAATTGAAGTTAAAAAATAAGGGGTTTCGTCATCTTCGGGACATAAAAATTCACGTTAGCACAGCCACTAAGCTGTTCGATTACCGCGTGGTGAAAGCGGAACACTTATCGCTAGCGTCCATTTCGGTCACAGCAGATCCGAAGTATTGGGAAATATCCATTCCGAAATTTACAATGAATCAAGAAATAGAAATTGATTTCTCATTTTTTGGAATGAGCATATCTCCAGACATTTCACCTGCTGATTCAAATTCTAACTACAAAATCCAAAGAGAGAGTTTTTACGATTCTAGAAGGGGATGTTTATTCAACCTCGTCGCGGTCCCTGCTTATATTTTTGTCATCTATGTGGCGTTCAGATACGTTTTTTCAACTTAGGCTGGTCGCATCGGAATGAGCAACAGCGAATCAATTCAATCGGTTTCCGCGCTCGGCCTGATGGTCGGCGGGGTCGCGGGGGTGCTGGCAACGCTGGCGGCTGTGTGGAACCGCGTCCCGCTGGGCGAGCTGGCCTGGTGGGTGTGGTTGGTCCCTGTCTGGGCGCTGGTCGCTTTTCCGCTCGGCTGGACGCTGCGCCGCCGCTCGGCGCCCGCCAAGCTGCGCAATGTCGGCCGCGCATGGCTAATCGCCGCCGCTATCCCTCTGATCGCGCTGCTCAGCCTTGGGCGTCCGCTACAAAAAGCGATGCAGGAGCAGGCAGCGGAGGCGGGGAAGTGAGCTGGCTGACCACAGCTTTGCGCCGCTTCCTGTTTCCCGCTCTGGTAGGGGGCTATCTCGCCAATTTCGCGGTCTTCGCCATGCTGGGCAGCGAGGGGGCCGCGACCGATTGGCAGGGGATTGGCGTTCTGTTCGGGATTATCCTGGCCGGGCTGCTGGTTGCGTGGCCGCTGTTCGTGCTCCTGCGGCGGTGGCAGGTGAGTGGGTGGCGGCTGGCACTGCTGCTACTGCTGGTCGGTACAGCCATCGGCGTGCTCGCGGCTTACCTGATCGCGCTCCGGCTCGTGCCCGATACCGCGGGCGAATATGCCTTTTTCGGGCTGGCTGTGGGGCCGGTGGCGGCGCTGCTCTGGCTCATCGTAAATTTCGACGTTCTGCGTACGGATCCCGCGCGGCAATTTGGAGACTGACGTGACCGAATTGAAGAAAGAGCTACTTTACCCAACAATCGTTGGAATTGTTGTTGGAGCAGTTCTCCTTTTCGGAGATATAGCCGTTGAGGAAATACGGAAACCCGAGGCCTTGCCGCCTGCAGAAATACTGTACGGATATAGTAGCAAGACTTTGAATGATGACGAGCTTTCTGAAATATTTCCTGAGAAATTTAAAGATAATGAAGAGCGTGAAACAATATTTATATCGACTATATTTTTGACAAATGCATCTGGAAGGTCGTTGAACGATCTGAATTTTGTTGCGCAAAATCGGTTCTACCGACCATCATCATGGCTGAAAGTGGATGTGGAAACGTCGGATGCAATTCTCGCCCAAGCCATCGATAACAGTTCGCTCGACAAAAATGGAAATCTGCGTTTTGAGATATCAAAATTCGGCCAAGATGGCACGGTCGAAATAACAGTTAAATCCAACGATCTATCTTTTGTTCCCGAATTAGATACACCAAACACTAATGTAAAACTCAGAAACGTGATTGTTCCTCAATATATGTATTTTTCTACGCCAACAAGAACAAACAGTGATTGGAGTTATTTGTTTGCATTGATTGGCGCGTTGCTTTCATCAGTTGGCGCTTATTTTTCTGCTAAAAAGTTCGGACCTAAAACAAATGTCTAACTATGACCTAATCGTCCTTGGCTCGGGCCCCGGCGGCTATGTCGCGGCGATCCGGGCGAGCCAGCTGGGCCTCAAAACCGCGATTGTCGAACGCGAGCAGTTGGGCGGCATCTGCCTCAACTGGGGGTGTATCCCCACCAAGGCGTTGCTGCGCTCGGCCGAGATTTACCACTATATGCAACATGCGGGCAGCTATGGCCTGAAAGCGGCTGAAATATCGGCGGATATTGATGCGGTAGTGAAGCGGTCGCGCGGGGTGGCTAAGCAGCTGAACCAGGGCGTCACGCACCTGATGAAGAAGAACAAGATCGCCGTGCATATGGGCGAAGGCAGGCTGACTGCGGCGAACAGGCTGGTCGTCAAATCCGACAAGGGTGAAGAGACCCTGACCGCCAAGAATATCATCCTTGCGACCGGCGCGCGCGCGCGTGACCTGCCATTTGCGCCTGCCGACGGCCAGCGCATCTGGACCTATCGCCACGCAATGGTGCCCCCAGCCATGCCGACGAAGCTGCTAGTCATCGGCTCAGGTGCGATCGGTATCGAATTTGCAAGCTTCTACAACGATATGGGTGCCGAAGTGACCGTCGTCGAAATGCTCGACCGCATCGTACCGGTCGAGGATGCCGATGTGTCGGCTTTCCTGGAAAAGGCGCTGAGGAAACAAGGCATGACGATTATGACCGGCGCAGGCGTCGAGAGCCTGAAGGCCACCGCGACGGGCGTTTCCGCAAGCATCAAGGACAAGGACGGCAAGGTTACGGCGAGCGAATATAGCCATTGCATCGTTGCCATCGGCATCGTCCCCAACACCGAAAACATCGGGCTGGAGGCGCTCGGCGTGGCGATGGACCGCGGCTTCCTGAAAACCGACCCAATGTGCCGCACCAATGTTCCCGGCCTATGGGCCATCGGCGACATCACCGCGCCGCCCTGGCTGGCGCATAAGGCGAGCCACGAAGGCGTGATCGCCGCCGAAGCCATCGCGGGCGGCCATCCGCATGCCATGGATCCCAAGAATATTCCCGGCTGCACCTATTGCCACCCGCAGGTCGCCAGCGTCGGTCTGACCGAAGCCAAGGCGAAGGAAGCGGGCTATGAAGTGAAGGTTGGCAATTTCCCCTTCATCGGCAATGGCAAAGCCATCGCGCTGGGCGAGGCCGAAGGGTTCATCAAGACGGTGTTCGATGCCAAAACCGGCGAGCTGCTGGGCGCGCATATGGTGGGCGCGGAGGTGACCGAGCTGATCCAGGGCTATACCATCGGCAAAACCGCCGAGCTGGTCGAGGCCGACTTCATGCACACCGTGTTCCCGCATCCGACGCTGAGCGAGATGATGCATGAAAGCGTGCTCGGGGCCTATGGCAAGATGCTGCATATGTGACGTGCGCGGCGCGCGCGCCAAGGCAGTGCCAGGTGGTTAACCATTTTCTCATCCACTGCTACTAAGTGGTTGGTCCGATTTCGGAAACGGATTTCCGGGGACGTGAACCATGAGCAGTCGAAACGCGCAATCGCCCACATTGCTGACCTTCATTCTCAGCCTTCTGCCTGCCCTCTACTTCGGCGGCTTTCTGTGGTATTTCAACGGTGTCGGGGGCGGCAACATCGCGGGTATCGTCGGTATCGGTCTGGGCCCGACCGTTGCTGGCCTTGGCCTGCTGGTCGCGCTGTTTTCGATTAAGCCAATCATCGTGGTGCTGCGTTTTCTGCTGGGTGCTGATTGGGTAACGACGCGTAACGAACGGCAAGGGGCAGGTCCTGCGTCATCAATGGCAGGCGACGAGGCTTTCGATGCCGATGCCGCCTTTGCGCGCTATATGGCGCGGCGTGATACTGCCGGCGAAGCCGATGGGCCGCCGATGGACCCTGCACCGTCGCCACCGCCGCGTCCGGGCTTTGGCCGGAAGGGCAGCTAAAGCAGACGCGGCGACACCAGCAGCAGTAACCAGATTTCGCTTTCCTACATGCCCTGCGTTTGCCACTCTCATCGCGCGGTAACAGGGGAAGGGCGGATACCATGCAAGTCAGAGTGAAGTTGCGCAGTTTTCTGCGGGTTTTGGTATTCGCGCTAATCGGCGCCATTGCCGCCCCCGCAGCGGCGCAAACGGTCATCACTGCCGACCGCATGATCGATGTGCTGACTGGCAAGGTCGTCGAATATCCCGCCATCTTTGTGGGTAGCGATGGCCGCATCACGAACATTGCGGACGCGCGCACGGTGCGCTGGGGCAGCGATGTGCGGCACTTTGACCTCAGCGGGAAAATACTCCTGCCCGGCCTGATCGACATGCATGTGCATTTGGATGGCCCTGCCGACATCGGCGGCTATCGCGGGCTCGAGTTTACCGACAGTTTCTGGGGCATGACCGCGGTGGGCAATGCGCGCGCGATGCTCGATGCCGGTTTCACCACGGTGCGCAATGTCGGGTCGGACAACCGCAATGACATTGGCCTCAAACAGGCGATTGATGCGGGCTATGCAGTAGGACCGCGGATCGTGCCGGCGGGCTATGCGCTGGGCGCGACGGGCGGACATTGCGATTCGACCTTTCTGCCGCCCAGCCTGGAAAATCCGCGCAAGGAAGAGGGGATCGGCGACACGCCGGAGGAGCTGAAATATCAGGTGCGTCGCCAGCGCAAATATGGCGCCGAGGTGATCAAGGTGTGCGCCACCGGCGGGGTTTTTTCGCGCAACACCGAACCGGGTCAACAGCAGCTGAGCGTCGCTGAACTCAAGGCCATCGCTGACGAGGCCCAACAGTGGGGCATCCGCACCGCCGCGCACGCGCATGGGGCAAGTGGCATCCGTGCGGCTATCGCGGCGGGCATCGACACGATCGAACATGCGAGTTTGGTTGACGATGAGGGCATCAAAATGGCGGTCGCGCGCGCGCGACCGGTATGGTTCTCGATGGATATCTATAACACCGAATATACGCAGGCCGAGGGCGCAAAGAACGGTGTGCTCGAGGATAATCTGCGCAAGGACCGTGAGATTGCCCAGATCCAGCGCGACAATTTTCGCAAAGCCCATAAAGCGGGTGTGCGCATGGTGTTTGCCAGTGACGCTGGGGTGATGCCGCATGGCGAAATCGGGAAACAATTCCGCGTGATGGTCGAATATGGAATGACCCCGCTGGAAGCCATTCAGGCCGCGACGCGCAACGCCGCACAGGCGCTGGGGCGCGAAGGCGATGTCGGCGCAATTGCTGTGGGGCGCTTTGCCGATATTGTCGCGGTGGACGATGATCCGCTGGCCAATGTGCGCACGCTGGAAAATGTGCGCGCGGTGATCAAGGGCGGCGAGGTGGTGAAGTGGCGCACCGAGGAGCTGCCAATGATGGTGGCGCCTGCGGCTCCATAAGCAGCGGCCTACTCCACCAGCCGGTCCCGCATCGCGTCGTGCATCTCGGGGGTCATGCCCAGCACATCTTCGGCATATTGCGCCAGCGACCCATGCCGTTCGCGCATCGCGGCAAAGGCGGCATCCAGATACGCAGGGCTGACCATCATCAGCGTGCGGATCGCATCGTCTTGAATGTCTTGACCATAGTTGGCCCGGATCACCCGCGCGCCCTGATCGATGCGTTCCTCGATCCGTCCGGCGACATTGGTCAGCAGATAGTCGGACATGACGTCATCCTCATGCACCCCCAGCAAGCGGTGGACGAGTGCGACGGCAAAGCCTGTGCGGTCCTTGCCAGCGACGCAGTGGACCAAGCTGGGGCTGTCATATTCAGCGAGCGCGGCGAGATAGAGTTTGAGCGATTCCACCAGCACCGGACGATGCGGCATGTTTTCATAGGTCGCTATCATCCGTTCGCGCGCCACCTCGGCGGTGATATGCGCCTTCGCGGCGGCGAGGTGCGGCGCAAGGCCCGCCGTATTGCCCGGCGCGAACATCACGCGCGCGGCAAAATTATTGCTGCGGCGGCACGGATGCGCGGCGCGTTCGTCATCGCCGCGCAGGTCAACGACTGTATCGATGCCGAGTCCGTCGATGGCGGCCAAATCTTCATCGCTCGCCTGTTCATGGTGCGCCGAGCGCCACAATATTCCGCGCCGCAGCCGCCCGCCGCTTTCCGTGGCATAGCCACCATAGTCCCGGAAATTATGGACGCCGGTGAGCGGCAAGATGCGCGTTTCGTCCATCGCTAATCCCCCGTAAACACCGGTGGCCGCTTTTCGACAAAGGCAGCGATGGCTTCGGCATTGTCTGCGGTTTCATGCGCAATCGCCTGATAGGCAGCGCTGAGTTCGAGGATGTCGGACAGACGGCTGTGCTGCGCCTCGCGCAGCAGCCGCTTGGTCAAGCGCAGTGCGCGCGGCGGGTTGCACACAATGCGGTCGGCAATGGCGATGGCGCGGTCGAGCAACTGGTCGTCGGGAACCACTTCGCTCACCAAGCCATAATCCTTGGCGGTCGCGGCATCGAAACGGTCGCCGGTCAGGAACAGCTCCGCCGCGCGCGAATAGCCCAAGATGCGCTGCAGGATCCACGCGCCGCCATCGCCGGGAACAATCCCGACCTTGATGAAGCTGCACGCGAACTGCGCACTTTGGCCCGCAATGCGGATATCGCAGGTGCAGGCAAGATCGCAGCCAAGGCCAATGGCATGACCGTTCACCGCCGCGATCATGGGGATTTCGCAGTCCATCAATGCGCGGATAACGCGCTGCACGCCCTGCCGGTAATTGGCGCGTGTGCTGTCGGGCTGGTCCAGCACACCAATGCCGGTCCGCGCCGCCATGGCTTTCAGGTTGCCGCCCGCGCTGAAGGCCTTGCCACTGCCGGTAAGGATTATGGCGCTGACGCCGCGATCCGCGTTCAGCGCGCCGAGCGCGGCTACAATATCCTCGCAATCCTGATGCGTGCCGATGGCGTTCATGCTTTCAGGCTTGGCCATGGTCAGGATGGCGATGCGCCCGCGCCGATCGACGTTCAGAAATCCTGTCATGCGCGAAAATCCTTTCCTACTCGGGAAGGCTATTGCATGGCAGCGGGGTGACGCAAGCGTTCGATTTCCACCGCTTTGATTTGCCGGACGATGCCGGCCCGCTGCGTGCCAACCTGCGCGGCTGGCTGGCTGAGCATCAGCCAGCAACAAGCGCGGCGCGGCGAGCCAATTGCTGGGCCGAGTTTGATACGGATTTTAGTCGCAAGCTGGGCGCAGCGGGCTATCTCGGCATGACCTGGCCCGTGCGCTATGGCGGGCACGAGGCGCATCCGCTGGCGCGCTATGTCGTAATCGAGGAGTTGCTGGCGGCGGGTGCGCCGGTGGGGGCGCATTGGATCGCTGATCGGCAAACCGGGCCGCTGCTGCTGAAATACGGGACCGAGGCGCAGCGCGAACGCTATCTGCCCGCGATGGCGCGTGGCGAATGCTTCGCCTGCATCGGACTGTCCGAACCGCAGGCGGGGTCTGACTTGGCAGCGGTGCGCACGACGGCACGCGAAACGGCCGAGGGCTGGCGCGTCAATGGCCAGAAACTATGGACCACTGGCGCGCATATCAGCCATGTCATCCTTGCGCTGGTACGCACCGACGAGGGCAGCGAGCGCAATGCGGGGTTGTCGCAGCTGCTGATCGACATGGACACGCCGGGCATCACCGTGCGCCCCATAACCGACATGGCCGGGCGAACCGATTTCAACGAGATATTCTTTGACGATGTGCTTGTGCCGCACGACGCGCTGGTGGGCACGCGCGCGCAGGGGTGGGCGCAGGTTACCGCCGAACTGGCGCTCGAACGCTCCGGCCCGGAGCGCTATCTTTCGAGCCATGCGCTGCTGGTCGCGCTGATTGAAGCGGCGCACGGCAGTGCCGCATTGACGTCATTGGTGGGCGATCTGACCGCCGAGCTATGGACACTGCGCAACCTGTCACGATCAACGGCAGCCAAGCTGGCGATAGGCGGCGATCCAATGGTCGAGGCGTGCGTCGTCAAGGAATTGGGTAACGCGTTCGAACAGGATATGCCGCGCCGGGTGCAGGCGCTGCTGGACATGGAATGGGCGGATAGCAGCGAATTGGCGGGCGTGCTGCGCGCCTTGCTTATCGCCAGCCCCAGCTTTTCGCTGCGCGGCGGGACGCGTGAGATAGTGCGCGGCATCATCGCGCGCGGGCTGGGCCTGCGATGAGTGCCGCCCGTGACATGCTTTGCGATACTGCCCGCGCGGTGTTTACCGAGGGGCGGGAAGAGGCGCTGGCCGAGGCGGGCTTTGACTTGCTGCTGGTGGCAGAGTCCGCTGGTGGCTTTGGCGGGGATTGGGGTGATGTCACGGCGGTGTTGCGGATCGCGGGTGGCATGGATCCTGCGCTGCCGGTGGCCGAGTCAGTGCTGGGCGAGCGGCTGGCGCTGCAGGGGTGGCGCGCCTTTGCCAATGTCGCGCTCAGCGCCGGTGCACTGGGCAAGGCGCTGGAACTCGCCGTCGACCATGTCAACACGCGCGAACAATTCGGGCGGACACTTGCCAAGTTTCAGTCGGTGCAGCAGGCACTGGCGCAGCTGGCGTGCGAAGTGGCGGCAGTTGACGTTGCGGCCTTTGCGCTGGCCGACCGGCTTGACCGTGTCGATGGCAACTTGGATGCGGCGCGGTTTGAGGTGGCGGCGGCGAAACTGCGCACCAATCGTGCCATCGGTGTGGGTACCGCGATTGCGCACCAGATGCACGGCGCGATCGGTTTTACTGCGGACTATCCGCTGCACCGTTACACCACCGCGCTGATGCGCTGGCGCAGCGAAGGGGGCAATGACGCGCATTGGTCGCGCGTGCTGGGTGAGCAGGTGGTGGCGCTGGGCGGCGTCGGCTTGTGGGCCGAGATGACAGCGCGGGGGGATTAGGTTTCCGTCATTGCGAGGAGCGGAGCGACGAAGCAATCTAGGGGCGACTTTGCGCCACTCTGGTTTGATTCGCTTCGCTCGCAATGACAGTTATTTCGTTGCGCCCGTCGCCTTCAGTGCCGCAATCCGCGCTGCATCGTACCCCAACTCTGACAGCAGCGCCGTACCATCGCTCCCCGCGGCGGGCGGCGGTGCGGGGCGATCGGAAACCGTTCCCGAATAGCGCGGGGTAGGTGCCGGCTGGGTCACGCCACCGACCTCGATAAAAGTTTCCCGCGCCACATTGTGCGGGTGTTGCGGCGCTTCCGCCAGCGACAAAACGGGGGCGAAACAGACGTCCGTCGCCTCCATCAGCTTGCACCAATGGTCGCGGGGCTGGCTGGCGAACAGCGCAGTCAACTTGGCCTTGAGTGCGGGCCATCGCGAAGGGTCCATTTGCGGGTCAAAATCGGGATCGGTGGCCAGTCCAGTCTTTTCGCGTAGCAATGCATAAAATTGCGGCTCGATTGACCCGATCGAGATGAACTTGCCGTCGCTACAAACATAGGTGTCATAGAAATGGGCCGCGCCATCGAGCAGATTGACCCCCGGCTCGTCGCGCCAGCGACCCGTGCCGTAAAAGCCCCAGGTCATGGCCGACAAGGTGGCCGATCCGTCGGTCATCGCGCAGTCAATCACCTGGCCCACGCCGCTCCGCTGGGCGTGGAGCAAGGCGGCCGCCATGCCGAACGCCAGCATCATCCCGCCCCCGCCGAAATCACCGATGTAATTGACCGGCGGCACCGGGCGTTCGCCCTGACGCCCGACGGTGTGGAGCGTGCCCGACAGCGCGATATAGTTGATGTCGTGCCCGGCGGCCTGCGCATAAGGGCCAAACTGCCCCCAACCGGTCATGCGGCCATAAACCAGCGCGGGATTGTCTGCGAGCAGCACATCGGGGCCAAGGCCGAGCCGCTCCATCACGCCGGGACGGAAGCCTTCGATCAGGCCGTGAGCGGACTTGCACAGATCACGCGCGATAATGACCGCGTCCGGCTGCTTCATGTCCAGCACCACCGACTTGCGCCCGCGCAACAGCGGATCGCGCGGGTCGAGGTGCGCGCCGGGGCGGTCAATGCGGATCACTTCTGCTCCATGATCGGCCAGCATCATCCCGCAAAAGGGAGCGGGGCCGATGCCCGCAAATTCGACGATGCGGATGCCTGCAAGTGGACCGGCCATAATTCTCTCCCTAAGCTGTTGCCTTGGACGCTAGCGGCTGCTTTACGTGAACGTCAACGAGGGAGTGGAGCTCATCATGGGTGAACCCGTCTATCCGGTGCCGCCGGGCTTTGCTTTGCCGCAGTCGCTGACAGAGGCCGATTATCACCGCGCCTATGCTGAGGCGCGCGACAACCCAGACTATTATTGGCGGCGCGAGGCAAAGCGCCTTGACTGGATGCAGCCGTTCAGCCGCGTCAGCGATTGCAGCTTTAACGAGGCCGACTTCCGCATCCGCTGGTTTGACGACGGCGTGCTCAACGTTTCGGCCAATTGCCTCGACCGCCATCTGGCGGCGCGCGGCGACCAGACCGCGATCATTTTTGAAGGGGATCAGCCGGGCGAAGGACGGACGCTGACCTATCGCGAGCTGCATGCCGAAGTGTGCCGCTTTGCCAATGTGCTGAAATCGCGCGGGGTGGCGAAGGGCGACCGCGTCACTCTGTATATGCCGATGATTCCCGAAGCAGCGGTGGCGATGTTGGCCTGCACGCGTATCGGCGCGATCCACAGCGTGGTGTTCGGCGGCTTTTCGCCGGACAGTCTGGCGGGAAGGATTCAGGATTGCGACTCGCGGCTGGTCATAACGGCGGACGAGGGCGTACGTGGCGGCAAGACGATCCCGCTGAAAGCCAATGTCGATGCGGCGCTGGCGCAATGTCCGTCCGTGGATACAGTCATCGTCGTTGCGCGCACTGGGGCCGAAGTGCCGATGGTCGCCGGGCGCGACGTCGCTTATGCTGAGGCACGCGCGGCGGTGCCCGCCGATTGCCCGCCCGAGCCCATGGGGGCCGAGGACCCGCTGTTCATCCTTTACACTTCGGGTTCGACAGGAAAGCCCAAGGGGGTACTGCACACCACGGCGGGCTATCTGCTGTGGGTCGCCAAAACCTTTGCCGAAGTGTTCGATTACCGTGAAGGCGAAGTCTTCTGGTGCACCGCCGATGTCGGTTGGGTGACCGGACACAGCTATGTCGTCTATGGCCCGCTGGCGAATGGCGCGACGACCGTGATGTTCGATGGCGTGCCCAACTACCCCGATCATGGGCGCTTTTGGGAAACGTGCGACCGGCTGGGCGTTAACATCTTCTACACAGCGCCGACGGCCCTTCGCGCGTTGATGCGCGAAGGCGACGCGCATGTGCAGAAACACCGCCGTACGTCAATCCGGCTACTGGGCACAGTGGGCGAGCCGATCAATCCCGAGGCGTGGGAGTGGTACCACCGCGTTGTCGGGGAGCGGCGCTGCCCTATCGTCGACACCTGGTGGCAGACCGAGACCGGCGGCGCGCTGATCGCGCCCTTGCCCGCGGCAACCCCGCTCAAGCCCGGTAGTGCGACGCGGCCCTTGCCCGGCGTGTTCCCGCAGCTGGTGGATGCCGACGGTGCGGTGCTGGAGGGAGCGGCGAGCGGTAATCTGTGCCTGACAGGCAGCTGGCCGGGGCAGATGCGTACCGTGTGGGGCGACCATGAGCGCTTTTTCCAGACCTTTTTCACCACCTATCCGGGGAAATATTTCACCGGTGATGGCTGTCGCCGCGACGAGGATGGCTATTACTGGATTACGGGCCGCGTTGATGATGTCATCAATGTGTCGGGGCACCGCATGGGCACCGCCGAAGTCGAGAGCGCGCTGGTTGCCCACGCCAAGGTTGCCGAGGCTGCGGTCGTCGGCATGCCACACGAAATCAAAGGGCAGGGCATTTACGCCTATGTCACGCTAAACGCGGGCGAGCCCGATAGCGAAGAACTGCGAGCCGAGCTGAAAAAATGGGTGCGCCATGAAATTGGGCCCATTGCGACGCCCGACGCCATCCAGTTTGCGCCGGGGCTGCCCAAGACTCGCAGCGGCAAGATCATGCGCCGTATCCTGCGCAAGATCGCCGAAAATGACGTGGGCAATCTGGGCGACACCTCGACACTTGCCGACCCATCGGTGGTCGACAATCTGGTTTCCAACCGCATTACTGCCGCTTCCTGAAGGATCATATTCATGACCGATTTGCTTGCCACCAACCTGACCATGCTGTCCGAAATCAAGGATAGCGGTACGCTGGAAATCAGTCTGGCGCGGCTGCCTATGCCCGAGCCAAAGCCGCACGAGGTGCTGGTCAAGGTGCTGGCTGCGCCGATCAACCCGTCGGACCTAGGCTTGCTGGTTGGCGCCGGCGATGTGAAACAGGCGGTAGCTGGAACGCGCGATGGTTTGCCGCTCGTCACCGCGCCAGTGGGGGCCGCAGGGCTTCGCGCCATGGCGGGACGGATGAACGAAGCGATGCCCATCGGCAATGAAGGCTGTGGTGTGGTCGTTGCAACGGGTAGCAATCCCGACGCGCAGGCGCTTCTCGGCAAGACCGTCGCGCTGCTGGGTGGAGCGATGTATGCCGAATATCGCTGTTTGCCGGTGCAGATGTGTATGGTCCTGCCTGACGGTACCGACCCTGAGGATGGTGCATCCTGTTTCGTCAATCCGTTGACCTCGCTCGCTTTTACCGAGGTGATGAAGGCCGAAGGGCACAGCGCCATCGTTCACACCGCCGCCGCGTCCAACCTTGGGCAAATGCTGGTCAAGATTTGTTCGAAGGACGGCATTCCGCTCGTTAACATCGTTCGCACACCAGCGCAGGTCGAACTGCTAAAGGGGATTGGCGCGCAGCATGTGCTGGACAGTAGCAGCGAGAATTTTCGCAATGACCTGGTCGCAGCCCTCACCGAAACCGGCGCGACCATAGCGTTTGACGCCATTGGCGGTGGATCGCTGGGCGGTCAGATATTGGCGGCGATGGAGCAGGCCGCTGTCGCGCGCATGGCGAGCTATAGCCGTTATGGCAGCGATACTTTCAAACAGCTCTATATCTATGGCGCGCTTGACCTTGGCCCCACCAGTTTCAACCGCAGTTTCGGCTTCTCTTGGTCCATTTCAGGCTTTCTGCTGACACCGTTCATGCAGAAAGCAGGCATGGAAACTGTTGGCAGGATGCGCCAGCGCGTTGTTGATGAGCTTACGACCACCTTCAAAAGCCACTACAGCCACCGGGTGACGCTGGAACAGGCGCTCGATGTGGCCACGCTACAGGCCTATGAGGCCAAGCGTACCGGGGAGAAATATCTTATCCGTCCGCACGGTTGAGGCCGCGCCATCCCGCGAGGCACAAGTCAACCATCCGCTCGATATGTGCGGCAAGCGCCGCCTCGTCCCAACGCGTTAGCCCCATTTCCACCGCCAGCATCGGCTTTGACCGCCACAGGGCTAAAAGATCGGTGGCTGCGGTGGCGGGGTCTTCCACCTCGAGGCCCAACCGCGTGATCAAAAGCGCCAGCCGGTCCTGCGTGGGCAAGATGGCGGCATCGTGAAACAATGGCCCAAGTTGCGGTGCGCGCTCGCGCTCGGCGACGACCAGTCTGTGCACGGCAAGCGCCTCTGCGTGAAGGATGAGTCCTAGAAAAGCATGGCCAAAGGCAATGAGCGCGTCGCGTGGGTTGCCGTGTCCCGGAATGTCAGTGTCAAAATGGCCGAGCATCGCCGCGCAGCGTGCGGTGACCGCTTCAGCAAACAGCCGGTCTTTCGAACCAAAATGACGATAGGCGGTCAGCTTTGACGTGCCCGCGCGGCGGGCCACCGCATCCATCGATGTCGACGAGAAGCCAAGCTGCGCAAACAGTTCTTGCGCCGCCACCAATATGGCAGCGCGCTTGGCTGGGTCCGGGGGGCGGCCCACCGGGACTTGTCGCACTTTTTTGCCCATAAAAAAGCCATCTAGCATTTGTAAACCGCTGAGTATAGTAATCTTGCGACTCACTCGCTCTCCCCCTTTTCCTGGAGTGATGCATGCGCGCCACCGCCCTGGTCATTTTTGCTGCCGCAGGCTCGCTGCTGCTGGCAGCCTGCGCGGATACCGATGCACAACCACAGCAGCAGGCGGCAAAGCCAGTGCCGGTCGCGGTGGCTACTGTGGGCCGTGCTTTGGATGGTGAAGGAGCCTTGGTCAGCGGCACGGTCCGTGCGCGCCAAGAAGCCAGTCTGGCTTTTGTCGTCGCGGGAAGGGTGACTCGCATATTGGTGAATGAAGGCGACCGAGTCGCTGCCGGGCAATTGCTGGCCCAGCTTGACATGGTTGAGGTCAATGCCGGTGTTGCGGCCAGCCGCGCCGAACAGGTCCGCGCCGATGCTGAGCTGGCGCGGCAGCGCGAATTGTTTGCCAAAGGCTGGGTAACCAAGGCGCGCGTCGAATCCGCTGAGGCCGCCGCCAGTGCCGCTCGTTCAAATAGTGCGTCGAGCGGTTTTGCACAGCGTTACGCACGAATCACGGCTCCAGGCGCTGGTGTTGTACTCGCACGGTCCGCTGAGCCAGGACAGATTGTCGCTGCAGGTACGCCGGTACTTACGGTCAGCCAAGCCGGCGAAGGTCTAGTCCTACGCGTGGCAGTAACCGACAGCCAGCTTGCTGCATTGCGGGTGGGTCAGGTGGCGACGGTGCAGTTGCCAGCTTTAGGGAACAAGCCGATGGCGGCGCGGGTCATCGAGTTGGGTGGACGTGGTGATGCGCGCACAGGCACCTTTGAAGCCGAACTGGCTTTGCCACCGCTCGCCGGATTGCGGTCCGGGATGATCGGTGAGGCCCGCTTGCCAGCCACAGACCGGTCAGGCGCGCTCGAAATTCCGGCTAGTGCGGTTTTCCAAGCACGTGCGGGCGAGGCCTTTGTTTATGTTGTCGATGGAGACAATAAGGCGATTGTCCGCCGCATCACGACCGGCCGTGTAGACAATCGCGCGATTGAGGTGCTTAGCGGCCTCTCGCCCGGCGAAAAGGTGGTGAGCAAGGGCCTGTCGCGCATCCGGGCAGGCGTAACCGTTGCTCCGCAGCCGGATAGCGCGCCGTGAAATTGATCGATTTTGCCATCACGCGGTGGCAGATCACCTTGGTTGCCTTTGCGCTGATGGCGGCATTGGGTATCACCGCGCTAAACACAATCCCGCGGTCTGTTGACCCGCATTTTCCCATCCCAGTCACGGTAATCCTTGCTGCGCAGCCGGGTGCTGATCCGGCCGATATGGAACAGACCATTGCCAAGCCCATCGAGGATGTACTGCGGGGGCTCGACGACATTGAGGAAATTCAGTCCACTTCGGGTGACGGCTTCGCGACCATCATCGCCGAGTTTGACTGGGGCAGCGACACCGAAAAGAACTATGACGGAGTGGTGCGTGAGGTAAACGCGATACGCAGTCAGCTCCCGTCATCCTTGGCGCGGCTTGAGTTTCGCAAGGTTCGCACCACTGAAAGCGCGGTGGTTCAGCTCGCGTTGGTGAGCAACGGCGCATCGCCTCGCCGGATCGAGAAATATGCCGACGACCTGCGCGATGAAATCAACAAAGTCGACGGGGTACGCAACGCGCGCGTTTACGGTCTCGCCCGCCCACAGGTTATGGTAGATATCGACGCAACGCGGTTGGCGCAGGCGGGAATTGCAGTGACCGCGGTCGCCGATGCGCTGCGCACCGCCGGGGCTGATCTGCCACCCGGCGCCGTGCAGTCCGGTGGTAGCCGCTTCAACGTTAAGACCGACGGCGCATTTCGTTCGCTTGATGAAGTCCGCGATGTGCCGGTGCGTGCGGTAGATGGCCGTGTCGTACGCGTCGCGGATGTTGCATCGGTCAGCTGGAAGCCAGCCGAAGCGAGCCATGTAGCGCGCTTCAACGGCAAGCAGGCGATATGGCTGACCGCCACGCAAAAGGACAACCGTGACGTCCGCAAAGTGCGCGACGCGGTGATGGCGACGGTCGAAGCGTATCGCGCGACTTTGCCGCCAGACATGCAGATCGAACTGGTTTTTGACCAGAGCTTGGACGTCCGCGCCAAACTGACCGTGTTGGCCCGCGATTTCTCCATTGCCGTGCTGCTGGTGCTGATCACGCTGCTGCCGCTGGGGCCGCGCGCCGCGGCGGTGGTGATGGTGTCGATACCCTTGAGCTTGCTGATGGGGCTGTTCGCCATGCAGCTCTTGGGCTTCACGCTCAACCAGCTGGCCATCACGGGTTTCATTGTCGCGCTGGGGTTGTTGGTCGACGACAGCATCGTTGTGACGGAAAATATCGCGCGGCACTTGCGGATGGGCAAGGAACGCACGCAGGCTGCGATCGACGGCACGAAAGAAATTGCGGTGGCCGTGCTGGGCTGCACCGCGACGCTGGTTTTTGCCTTTCTGCCGCTGGTGTTCCTGCCCGAGGGCGCTGGGAAGTTCACCCGGTCACTACCGCTGGCGGTGCTGATGACGGTGCTCGCTTCTTACATTATCTCCATGACCATTGTGCCATTTCTGGCGGCGCGCATCTTGCCGTTGCACGAAGCGCCAGAGGGCAACCGATTCCTGCAGGCAGTGCAGGGGTTGATCCACCGTTTCTATGCGCCGGTGTTGCACCTGTCGCTGACGCATCCGCGCCGTGCGCTGACCTTGTCGATGGCACTGTGTTTCGGCGCGCTGGGACTGGTGCCGGTGATAGGGTCGAGCCTGTTTCCGCCTGCCGACGCGACCTATTTCCTGGTCGATGTCGAAACGCCGCAAGGCTCGTCGCTGATGCGCACCGATCGCGCAATCCGTTACGTCGAAGACGCGATGGCCAAGGAGCAGGACATCGTCCGCCGCCTCGCCAATGTCGGGCGGGGCAATCCGCAGGTATTTTACAATGTCCGCGACGAGGCGGAGGCAACGAACATTGGCAATGTCCTGGGCATCATCGAAAAGTTCAAGGGCGACGATACCGTTGCGATGTACAACCGGCTGCGCGTCAAGTTCGACGCCTATCCCGACGCACGCATCGTGCTGCGCCAGTTTCAGAATGGCCCGCCGATCGAAGCGCCGATTTCGGTCTCGGTCGTGGGCACCGACCTCGACACCATTCGCAGCCTGTCGGCGCGGGTCGAGAAATTGATGCGCGAGACGCCGGGTACGCGCGATGTGCAAAACCCGCTGGCGGTGGACCGGATCGACCTTAATCTGGGCGTCGACAGCGATCGTGCCGCCTTGCTGGGCATCGCGCCGGGGACGGTGCGGCGTGTGACGCGGCTGTCGCTGGCGGGCGAAACATCGGGCCGTTTCCGCGATGCCGAGGGCGACAGTTTTGATGTGGTGACACGGTTGCCGCGTGCCGATTTTCAGACGGTGTCAGCGCTGGAGCGCATCTATGTGCCCAGCAACAACGGTGGCATCGTGCCGCTGTCCCAAATCAGCACCCCCTATCTGGCGAGTGCTCCGGCGCAAATCAGCCGGTATCAGCAGCAGCGCTCGAACAGCATTTCAGCCTATATCGAGACCGGCGTCCTCAACAGCCGGGTCAGCCGCGACTTTTACAACCGGCTGGATAGCATCGCCTTGCCGCCGGGCTATCGTTTCGAGGTTGGCGGCGAAGCGAAAGCGTCGGCGAACAGCTTTGCTGGCATGGGACCCATTGTGATGCTTGCCTTGTTCGGTGTGCTGATGGTGCTGGTACTGGAGTTTGGCCGGTTCCGCGAAACGCTGGTGGTGGCGGGGGTGATTCCGCTCGGCATGTTCGGAGGGCTGATTGCGCTGCTGCTGACCGGGAACAGCCTGAGTTATAACGCGCTGATCGGCTTTGTTGCGCTGATCGGCATCGAGATCAAGAACAGCATTTTGCTGGTCGATTTCACCACCCAGCTACGCCAGCAGGGCGTCGAATTGCGTGAGGCGATCGAGCGTGCGGGCGAGGTGCGATTCCTGCCGGTTCTGCTAACCAGCGTGACGGCGATTGGCGGCTTGTTGCCGCTTGCCTTGTCAGGGTCGGGGCTGTTCTCACCGCTCGCATGGGTGATAATCGGCGGGCTGGTGTCGTCGACGCTGCTGTCGCGCGTGGTCACGCCGGTGATGTATCTGCTGCTGGTCAGGGGCGCGCCGCCGCCACCGGTGACTTGACGTTCGCGTAAAGTGCAGGGCATGGCAAGGGCGAGGAGCACGCCGCAATGCCCATGACCGACCCTGAACATATCCCCGTCATCATTGCGGGCGGTCAGGTCAACGATCGGCCTGCAGACCCCGATGACGGTCTTGATTCGTTGGGGCTGATGGTTGCGGCCTTGCGCGCGGCGGAAGCCGACGCCGGGGTTGGGCCATTGCTGGGCGATCTCGACAGCCTCGCCATTGTTGATCAGATCAGCTTTCGCCACCTGGGCAAGCTGTGCGAACCGCTTGCTGCCGCCATTGGGGTGACGCCTGCCGTCAATTACCAGTCCGAAGCACCGCACGGCGACACGCCGATCCGGCTGTTAAACGAGGCCGCCAATCGCATTGGTGGGGGCGAAATCCGGCTGGCCGCCATCGTAGGAGCCGAAGCACTGCGCACCGCCGCCGGGCGCGCGGCCAAAGCGGCGACAGGCGAAGATCGCAGCTATAGCGAGATCCGCAAAGTAGCGACGCGGCAAGAGCCCAATTATGCGCAAGTACACGGGCTGATCGCGCCGGTTGACGTTTATCCGCTGTATGAAAATGCCGGGCGTGCGGCTTACGGTCAGAGTCTTGCCGAGGCACAGGCCGAAAGCGCCGCCATCTGGTCGCAAATGAGCCAAGTGGCGGCGAAAAATGATGGCGCCTGGATCCGCAAGGCGGTTACCCCCGAGGCGGTGCTGGCCAGCGGGGAGGGCAATCGCCCTATCGCTTTCCCTTATAACAAGCTGATGGTTGCCAATGCTTCGGTCAACCAGGGTGCGGGGTTTATCGTCGCGAGTCTGGCCGAAGCACGGCGTCGCGGTGTGCCCGAAAGCCGCATCATCTATGTCGGCATGGGGGCTGCGGCGAAGGAAGCGGGCAGCATTTTGAAGCGCGACCGGTATGACCGCTCGGTCAGCATGGACACCGCAATCCGCCGCACACTGCAGTTAAACCAGACGACGGCGACGGATTTTGACTTCGTGGAACTTTACAGCTGTTTTCCGTGCGTTCCCAAAATGGCGCGGCGCACACTGGACTGGCCAGTCAATCGCCCCGCGACCGTGTTTGGCGGGCTGACCTTTGGCGGTGGGCCGATTGCCAATTACATGAGCCATGCCGTCGTTTCGATGGTGGAACGGTTGCGCCACGAAGGTCGCGCTGGTTTCCTGTTCGCCAATGGCGGCTTTGCCACCGACAATCATTGCATTGTCTTGGCAAACCAGCCGATCGCGGCAGCGCAATTCCCACAGGATTTTGACTATCAGGCCGAAGCGGATGCGGCGCGCGAAGCCATCCCGCCGCTGGATGAGGCCTATGTCGGGCTGGCGACAATCGAAACCTTCACGGTCTTTTATGCCCGCGACGGCGTGCCCCGGGCGGGCGTGGTGGTCGCGCGAACGCCAGAAGGCGCTCGGACGCTGGCCCATGTCGATGCAGGCGATGCAGCCATGGTGGCGTTTCTGACCGATGGAAAGGTGGAGCCGGTGGGGACGGGCGGGGTGATTGTTGCAGGCGAGGGCAACTATAGGGTCTGGCAGAAGTCCTAAATACAGCGCGTCATTGCGAGCGACGCGAAGCAAGCTAGGGAGTGGCAATCCGCGCTGGATTACTTGGCTACGCTCGCAATGACAGAGTCAGCTCCACGGGAGCAGCACCACTTTACCCACTACCTTCCGCTCGTCGAGCATTGCAAACCCTTCGCGCCATTCCCTCAGCGGGAGTGCGGCGTGGACATGCGGGCGGATCGCACCCGATGCCGCCAGCGCGTCGATCGCTGCCAGATTCTCCGCCCCGCGCTCTGGAAAACGCCGCCCATATTCGCCCGCGCGCACCCCCAGCACCGAAAAGCCCTTGATCAGCGGAATGTTGGCGTTGACGGTCGGGATGCGGCCCGACGTGAAACCGACCACCAGCAGGCGTCCGTCGAACGCAATGCAGCGGCAGCTTTCGTCGAATATGTCGCCGCCGACCGGGTCGAAGATGACATTGGCTCCGGTACCACCCGTAATGTCCTGCACCACCTGGCGGAAACCCGGCGCGCTGTCGATGACCGCGTTCGGAGCATATAGGCCGGCAATGGCCGCACGTTTTTCTGCTGAAGCACTGGCGGCGATTACGCGCGCCCCCAGATGCTGCGCCAGATCGACGCAGGCCAGACCCACGCCGCCAGCTGCGCCATGCACCAGCACCCATTCGCCGGGTTGCACCAGCGCCCGCCGCACCAGTGCGACCCACGCCGTCAGGTAAGTCGCGCCAAATGCTGCGCCTTGTGCCCAATCGAGCGTCGCGGGTTTGGGTCGCGCCGTAGTGGCGCGAACGCAAACATATTGGGCCATGCAGCCTGACCGGTTGCCCGCGACTACGGCTTCGCCGACCCGCGCAGGATCGACGCCGGTACCGACAGCATCGATCACACCCGAACATTCGATCCCGGCGACAAAGGGCAGGTCGGGTTTGAACTGATATTCGCCGCGTGTCATCAACAGGTCGGGAAAATTGATCGCAGCGGCGCGCACGGCAATCCGCACCTCGCCCGGTGCTGGTTCGGGCACCGCAATGTCCGCTAATGCGCAGCCGCCATAGTCGGGCAGCAGCGCGCTGACCTGCATCGCCTGCATGACATGCTCAGCCGCCAATCGGTCCGCCATCCTCGCGCCGGATTGCAACTACACTGGGGCGCGGCGGTGACGCGGGTTGGAAATCGGGCCACCGCGTTGTCGGCTTTTCAAAGGTCGCTGGGTTGTCGTCATCGCCGTCGCCGGGATGCTGCACCGCGACGAACAGCGTATCACCGCCCGGGGTGAAGCGCGGCCCGCATAGTTCTGCCCCAACCGGACAGCGGAAGAAATGCCGCCCGGTGGCCCGGTCGCCGCCGTCGGTGCCAATGGCCCACAGACCGTCCGCCGCACCCGTCGCATCATTGCCGTCGGTCGATACCCACAGCCGCCCTTTTGCATCCAATGCGCAATTGTCGGGGCTGCCGAGCCAGCCGTCGGGCGAGGTGCTGCCGTTCCACGTCGCGCCCACCGCCGGGTCGGCAGGGTCGCCGCAGCGTACAAGGATTTCCCAACGCGAGCTGGTCGCAGTGAAATCGCCGTCGGGTTCGCGGATTTCGATGATGTGCCCGAACTTATTGTCGGCACGCGGGTTGGCGGCGTTAACCTGACCTGCGGTGCGGCGACTGTTATTGGTCAGCATCACCCACACGCGCCCGGTGCGTGGGTCGGGCTCGACATCCTCGGGCCGGTCCATTGGCGTTGCTCCGAGCAGATCGCCTGCGCGGCGCGCTTCGATCACGACATCCGCTTGGCTGGCGAAACCGTTGGCTGGTGTAAGCGGGCCGAAACCTTGGACCAGCGGCAGCCACGCGACAGTGCCATCGGCATCAAAGCGCGCGACATAAAGGGTGCCTTGGTCGAGCAAATTCCGGTTGGCGGCGCGATTCTTGGCATCGAATCGGCCTGCGGTGACGAATTTATAGACATAGTCGAAGCGCTGGTCGTCACCCATATAAATGACCACGCGGCCGTCGGGCGCGACCACGGTTTCGCAGCCTTCATGCTTGAACCGGCCCAAGGCGGTGCGCTTTTTGGGCGTGGACATGGGATCAAGCGGGTCGATTTCGACAATCCAGCCGAAGCGGTTGGGCTCATTGGGTTCTTTGGCGAGGTTGTAGCGGTCGTCAAACCGCCCCCACTGATACCAACTGCCGGGCAGGCCCATGCGCTTGTGGTTCGCGGCCTCGGGATGTCCCGCAGGCAGGTCGCCCAGAAAATTGCCGTTGATATTCTCTTCCGCCGACAGCCAGGTACCCCATGGCGTCATCCCGCCGGCGCAATTATTCATCATGCCCGACACGGTGGTTCCCGCCGGATCGGCGCTGGTGCGCATGCGCGGATGTCCAGCGGCAGGGCCGCTGATGGTCATCGGCGTCGTATCGGCGGTGACGCGGCGGTTGTATTTGGAACCGCGCACGACCGACCATTTGTCGCCCTT
Source organism: Sphingopyxis sp. sgz302558 (assembly GCF_057220455.1). Classification (NCBI taxonomy): domain Bacteria; kingdom Pseudomonadati; phylum Pseudomonadota; class Alphaproteobacteria; order Sphingomonadales; family Sphingopyxidaceae; genus Sphingopyxis; species Sphingopyxis sp. sgz302558. The sequence goes on from NZ_JBXPUZ010000002.1 coordinate 780,870, forward strand.
GCGCGCCACCTCGACCACGCTGCCGCCGTGCGCGGCCATTTCGATGGCGCACAGCTCGCGCGTCATCGATTTGGGATAGGTTGTGGCAACGCCGGGCAGCATTAGGGTCGTCGAGCTATATTCATGATTGACGCACAACAGGCCGCGTTCGTCGGCATCGCCCTTTCCCAGCGGAGTATAGCCGAGGAAGTCGTTGTTATAGCCGAACTGACGCCGCTGACTTGCTGCCGACTGGTTCAGCGGATCGAACGCGGGACTGTCGGCGAACAATGGATCGCCCCAGCGGATCAGGATGTCGGCGCGATATCCCGCCGCGACATGATGCGTTTCATCCATGCCGCGCGATATTTCGGGGAAGTTGAACGGCGGCGGCGTGGCCGGGGCGGAGAGCGCAACATTGCTGGTCTCGCCATTCGCGCAGCCCGCCAAAGCCAAAGCACCAAGTCCGCCAACCATTGCGCGGCGCGACAGCCGCGCTTCGATGATTTCGTTCATCGTCACCACGCCTTCGGCGATGCGTGGGTTGCTGGTGATATTCTCGCTCGCGTCAATCATTTGCCCGCTCCGATTCCCGTCCTTCGTTAGGACAGGGCGGCGATGACAGCAATGTGACGATATTGCCGATTCAGAAGCCGACGAAAGTTGCCGCTTCCGCCACGGATTTGCGTTCGGACACGACAGCATTTGCGGGGAAGCTGAAATCGGGCCAGCCCAGCGCGATGCTCTTCATGATGACCTGATCGTCGGCGATTCCGGCATGTTCGCGCACCACCGGCGATTGCATGATGCCCTGACTGTTGATCACGGTGCCCAGCCCGCGTGACCAAGCCGCGTTGACCAGCGCGGTTGCCACGGCGCCGCAATCGAACGGGGTGTCGTCGCTGCCGTCGCAGACCTTGTCATAGGTGATGATGATGCACACAGGCGCGTCAAACTGGCGGAAGCCGCGCAGCACCCAGTCCTGCCGCGCCGCCGCATCGTCGCGGGCGATGCCCATTTCGGCGAACAGCTGCTTGGCGACGAAAATCTGGCGCTCGCGGTGCACCCCGGTGAAGGGTTGGCCCTGCCGAAACTCCCGGCTTTGCGGCACGCCGGCGACCATGCGTTCGGTATTGCCGGCGCGAATGCGGTCGAGCGGCTCGCCGGTGATGACGTAGAAATTATACGGCTGGGTGTTCATCGACGAGGGCGCGCGCATGGCGAGGGCCAGGATTTCCTCGATCAGCTCGCGCGGCACGGGATCGGGCTTGTAGCCCCGGATACTGCGGCGGCCGAGGATGACTTCGTCGAATGTCATGGGAGTCCTTGCGCTGGTCGAATGGCGGAGCGGGAGGGATTCGAACCCTCGATGGGCTTTTGACCCATACTCACTTTCCAGGCGAGCGCCTTCGACCACTCGGCCACCGCTCCGCATTGCTTGGAACGGTGCGCCCTAATGCGATGAACCCACGCTGGCAAGGGTGAGCCCGTGTCGACCCCCAACCCGTCTGTGCTGAGCTTGTCGAAGCACCGTCCTTCCTTTCAATGGCGCCAAGAAAGAACGACCCTTCGACAAGCTCAGGGTGGACGGTTATGGGGGAGGGGGTGGTTGTGGACAGAGGGCAGGGTATGAAGAAACTGATGCTGGCATTGGGTGTAGCCGCGTTTGCGGTGTCGGTTGGCATGGCCCAAACTCCGCCACCCCCCGCGCCATCCCCCGGCGAAATCGTCGCAGCTGCTCCGGCCAGCGACTGGACCGCCATCGCGCCGTCGGACCTGCTGGTGATGGACCTCGCGCCGGGTGCGCGCGGGGCGCGCCGCGTCGTCATCCAGCTGATGCCTGCACCGTTCAGCCAGGGGTGGATCGGCAACATCCGCAAACTTGCGGCGGCGAAATGGTGGGACGGCGCCAGCGTCAACCGGGTGCAGGACAATTATGTCGTCCAATGGGGCGACGCGACCGAGAAGAAGGCATTGCCAGAGGGTTTGGTAGAGATACCGGAGAGTGAGTATCAAACTCCGCGCTCATCCGGATTCGCTACATGGTTTTCCTGGCTACAAGATAAAAACTACGCGCACCACGTTGGATTTAAATCGGCTTGGCCGATAGGCTGGGATGCGACACGAGCTTGGCCCGTCCACTGCTATGGCATGGTCGGCGTAGGCCGCAATCTGTCGCCTGACACCGGAAGCGGCGCCGAGCTTTACGCCGTCATCGGTCACGCCCCGCGCCACCTCGACCGCAATATCGCGCTGGTCGGGCGGGTGATCGAGGGGGTTGAGCATCTGTCCAGCCTGCCGCGCGGCACCGGGACGCTGGGGTTTTATGAGACGGAAGTGGAGCGCGTGCCGATCCTTTCAGTGCGTATTGGCACCGAGATCGCCGATTTGCCCGCCTTTGAATATCTGTCGACTGAAAGTGCGAGTTTCGCGAAATATGCCGACGCGCGCGCGAACCGGCGCGATCCGTTTTTCAATGTGCCCGCCGGGGGTGCGGACATTTGCAATATCCCGGTGCCGGTGCGGCGGGTGGTGGCGAAATGAAATCCTCCCCGAGCCTGCTCGGGGAGGATTCATGACCGAATCCTACACCGTCACCGCCACCATTTGGATCTGGAACAGCGACAAGGGCGCGTCGTCGTGGCATTTCCTGACCATCAGCGGCCAAGCTGCCGATGACATCCACGCCACCGCGCTGATGCGGCGGATGGAGGGTGGGCCGAAGCGCGGCTGGGGATCGCTGAAGGTGCGCGCGGCCATTGGCGACACCCAATGGGACACGTCGATTTTTCCTGACAAGGCCAGCGGTGGCTGGTTCCTGCCGGTCAAGGCGGCGGTCCGCAAAGCCGAGGAGCTGGTCGCAGGCGACGCGGTGACCGTTACGGTTGACCTGCTTTAGGATCGGGCTTCCCGCGCGCCTGTTCTTTTCGTTTGCGCAGATTTTCGCGCAGCGCCTGGGCCAGTCGCTCTTCGCGCTCCTTGTCGGATGGGGCAGGGGGTTGGGCCATATCCGGCGAATGACGCGCTATAGCCGGTTTCGTCAAGCCTGCATGGCTTGACAGCGGCAGGCCTCAACGCCATAGGCCGCGCCTGCCCACGCCGCTTGGTTGGCTGGGTCATGGTTACGCTGCTGTAGCTCAGTGGTAGAGCGCGTCATTGGTAATGACGAGGTCGACAGTTCAATCCTGTCCAGCAGCACCATTTTCCGGAGTTAGTAACCCGCATTTTCGTCGTCCCGAACTTGTTTCGGGACAACAGGCCACCGTGGCTTGTTATCCCGGATCAAGTCCGGGATGACGAGGCTTTGGTTTAGATCTTCGCCGCGACCAGCCAATCATGGAACAGCTTCACCGCGGGCTGCCGCATCGCGCGCGGGCGGCACACGAACCAATAGCTGTAGGGGCTGTCGACATTGAAATCGAACAGCCGCACCAACCGCTCGTCGTTGGCATCATCGAAGTGGTGGCCGTGCATGAAGGCGACGCCAACGCCTTGCGCCGCCGCTTCTAGCATCAGCGGCCCGCTGTCGAAATAATCGATCGCCTGCGGTTCGAGATAGGGCATGCCGATGGCGTTTTTCCACTCGTTGAACGTCTCTGGCATTTCGCGGTGCAGCAGCACGGTTGCCCGCTGCAAATGTTCGGGCACGGTGATTTTTTCATTGCCCTCGATCAGGCTACGAGACGCGATTGGGAATACTTGATCCTGATCAAGGCGCACCGCGTAGAGCGCGGGATCGATGGCCCGCGCCAGGGCAATCGCGGCGTCGATCCCCTCGGACAGGCGCGCTTCGCCATGGGACAGGGTTTCAATGTCGATGTGCAACTGCGGGTGGAGCCTGCGAAGTTCGGGAAGCCGCGGGAACAAGCGTTGCTGTGCAAACAGAGGCAAAACGTTTAGGTGCAGCCGCAGCGTCGCGTCGGGTGCGGCAGTGTTGCGCAGGATAGTGCGCAGCTCCTCAAGCACCGGGGTTAGTTCCTCGTGCAGGCGACGTCCCGCCTCGGTCAAGCGCAGCCCATGATGATGGCGGTCGAACAGTGGGCGGCCAACGCGATGTTCCAGTGTCTGGATGCGCCGCGACAGCGCGGGCATCGACAGGCCAAGCTCGGTCGCCGCCGCCTTGACTGTGCCAAGCCGTGCGACTTCCATAAAGGCTTCCATGCTGCTGAGCGGCGGTAGGCGGCCCATGTCTTCTCCCGTTTATGAACGTCAACATGACATGAGCGGGGCAACGTTGCCAAGTTTATTGTGCAGTGCGGCATTTTTTACCGTCGGGACTGCCCAAAGCGCCCCATCCAAGGCGGTTGCAATGCCATAGCGAGGCTCTAGCTTGGCAGGATGGATAGCAATCCTCACCCTGATACGGACATTTGGGCAAAGGTGGGCGGCGTTGATGCCGCGCGCGACAAGCTGATTGAAACATTGGTGACGCCGCTGCGCCACGGCCCTGCACTCGCCAAATTGGGTGTCCGCCCGGCACGCGGGATACTGCTTTATGGTCCGCCAGGGGCCGGCAAGGCGCTGTTGTTGCGTACTGCGGCAGAGGCCGCAGGGGCTGCACTTGTCCAGCACAGCGCGCCTGAAGTGCTGGCGGCTGGGGAAGAGGGAAGTAGCGACGCGCTGCGCACTGCTTTTGGCGCGGTGCGCTCGATTGCCCCCGCAATTTTGTTTGTTGACGAGCTGGAGCTGCTCGCCCCGGCGCGCGTCCCGAACTGCCCCGAACCGCAACGTAACGAGACACTGGTCAACACATTACTGGTTGAGCTCGACCGGCTGTGGCACAGTGACAATGTTGTGCTTGTGGCGTCAACGAGCCGCCCGAACAGTATCGATCCGGCGCTGCTGCGGCCCGGACGGCTTGATGAGCTCATCTATGTGCCCGTGCCGGATACAACGGGCCGCGCAACGATTCTGGCGATCCAGACCGCCGCGGTAAAGCTGGCAAAGGATGTCGATTTGTCAGTGCTGGCGGCGCTAACGCATCGTTTCACCGCCGCTGACCTCGACGATATGATCCGCCGCGCAGGATTGCGGGCCATCCAGCAGTCCAGTTCCGCAAAGCTGATTTCGATGGCCGACTTTGAAGCAGCACTGGCCGATACCCACGCCTCGGTGACCGAAGCGATGGAGAGAGAGTATGAGAAGGTTCAGGGCGCAATTAAGCAAAATGCCCTGAAGCTGGAGCCAATGGGATTCTTCGGACCTGGCCAGCTCAAGCCAGTGCGCGATAGCAAGCACGACCCGGCAGAGCATGCGTCGCGCTAGTCATCTAGCGGGTCTTCGAGCGCCTTCCATCCCCACATCACCAGAGAGATGCAGAGCAGCGCCATCAGGCCGAAGGCCGCAAGTGGATTCCAGCCATAGATGAGTACACCGATGGCCGGCGACACGATATAAGCGGAGCCGTTGATTGAGGCAGTCATTCCCGCAACACTTCCCTGGTCACGGCGCGGCACAGCGAGCGACGCTCCTGCGGTAAATCCGGGGCGAAACAGTCCAAAACCCAGTGACGCCAGCGCAAACCCGATCACGATAGCGTGTAAATCGCTTGCAAGCCCAACCATCACCGCGCCGGCCGCTGCCAATGCGGAACCACCAAGAACGGCAAAGCGCGGTCCTGGCTTAAGAATCGGGATCAACCCCCACTGCGCAAGCAAGGAGGCAAAGGCACCCGCCATCAGCACAACGCCGGTTGGGTCGGCAGCTTCGTCAGGACGCAGCCGCAACCCCAACCGGTCGAGGATCAGAAAACCGACAACGCCCAAAATCATTGCCTGGGCTTGTCCGCCGATAAACCCCGCCAGCATCCATGGCTTGGTGCGGGGGTCATTCCAGGCCAAACGCACGCGCGGTGTCCCGTCGCTGGGCGTATCTTCATCGTCGGCCAAAGAAGCAACGCTGGCAGATGTGGGATAGGTCGCCACGACCCCGCGCACTTCAAAGCGCGGCAGATCGTCGGGCAGCCGCCAGCGCAGTGCGATCAGAACCGCCACACCAATCAGCGCGAACACCAGCATCGGCGCGGCCAGCCCGAAAATGGGAAGAATGAACAGCGGTGCAATCGCCGGGCCAATCACTGTCCCTAGCCCAAAGGACGAGGAAACTAGTGAAAGTGCCTGCGTGCGTTCGCCGGACTCGGTGCGTGCAGCAACATAGGCCTGGACAGCCGGTGGCGCAGCTGATCCGAAACCGCCATACAAGCTCCGGCATGCGGCAAAAAGGATGAATGTTACCCCCGCCGTCAGCCACCCCGACAGACCGGCCCAGATTGTGAAGCCGCATAGCGCCATCGATAGCGCAAAGCCGGTGACCCCCAATGCCATCAACGCTTTGCGCCCACGCCGGTCGGACTGGCGGGCCCAGCGCGGCGCGGTGATCACCCACAACAGCGCCGACCAGCTGAACGCCATGCTGACCCACACGTCGGGAATATGCAATTTCGCGCCGATCGCGGGCAGGATCGACTGCATCGCGGTATTGCCTGCCGCCGCCACCAGCATCACACAGAAAAGTACCGCCATCCGGTCATTGGGGATGGATTTCGCAACCGCGCTCATGCTGGCTCGCGCTGCCAATCATAGCTGCGCTCGACGGCGGCAACAGCAAGCGCATAGCTGTCATACCAACCGGTGCGTCCCATTTCACGAATGCGGGCATGTGCAGGTTCGTCGCGCCACGCCTGCGCGGCCGCATCATCGGTCCAATAGCTGACCGCGATGCCAACACCATCGGTGCCGCGTGCAGCGACGAAGCCAAGATAGCCGGGTTGGCGCGCCGCCAGTATCTCCATCGCCTGAGCTGCTTCGTCATATCCTTGATCGCCGCCGCTGCGCCGCTGCGACACGAATACGACGACCACGGCACCAGCGGGAGGGCAGGGGAAAACCATGTGCTTCCCTTTTTCACAGGCGCTGTGCACTGTCCAGCCTCGAGGGTCTTTCGTCGCCACACTATGACGGTTCGGCGCTAATCTGCTTGCATCCCCATGGCATTTTTGCGACTGCCTTATCTCCCTATGGCAGCCCGGAACCCCACATGACGCAAAGCCGCGCCAAGCCGCGCATCGCCCAACGCCTGACCGACCGTCTGATTCGCAAACTTGGCCCGTGGGGCATGTTTCTGAAGGGCTTTGCCAAGCATCCGGTGATGGTGGGGTCGATCATTCCGTCGTCGCCGACGCTGATCGCCAACATGCTCGGCCCGGTGGAATGGTCAAAAGTAAAGCTGTTTGTCGAATTTGGCCCAGGGGTTGGCACCTTTTGCCGCCCGGTGCTCGAACATTTGCCAGGTGATGCGACGCTTATCGCGATCGATACCAACCCAGACTTTATCGAATATCTGAAAAACGATATTCGCGACAGCCGCTTCGTGCCGGTCCTTGGTTCAGCAGCGGATGTCGAGGCCATCATTCGTGCGCACGGCTTTGATCACGCTGACTATGTGTTGTCGGGCCTTCCGTTTTCGACGCTTCCGGCCGGCGTGGGGCCAGCCATTGTGGAAGCCACGCACCGCGTGCTGCGCAAGGATGGCGGATTTTTAGTCTATCAGTTCCGCGCCCGTGCGCGCGATTTTCTGGCGGTGCATTTCGCGCGCATCGACAAGGGCTTCGAGTGGTGGAATGTCCCGCCCTGCTTCCTGTTCTGGGGCTGGAAAGACAGTTAACTGCTAGCTCTGATCAATCTCTAGCCCGAAGTTCAGGCGCCGGGCCACTGTATAGTCCAATGTGCTGACCACAAACCAGGACAGCACCCAGCGCAGTCGGGTTAGCCAGCCACCTCGCTCTGCAATCCAGTCGCGCGTTACCATTTCGCTTTCGCCAGCGATTGCATCGATTAGTTCGCGCGCCTGTGCAGCAAGCCCAACATGTTCAATCCGCAGCATCAGTTCGAGGTTGACGAACAAACTTCGCATGTCGAAGTTGGCCGAGCCGATATAAACTGAGTCATCGACTACTATCAGCTTCATGTGCAAACGTTGCGGTTGATATTCCAAAATCGTTACACGCTTGCGAAGAAGGTAGCGATACAGCAGGCGCGCCGCGCCGATTGTCGCGCCATTGTCGGATTTGGCGGCGGTAATGAGCCGCACGGACCCTCGACGTGCGGCGCGGCCCATGCGCCGCAGCATGCCTTGCCCGGGCGAGAAATAAGCCATGACCATGTCGATACGGCGACCAACCGCCAAGTCGGTGCGGATCGAACGCGCCCAGGGCGATAACCGTTCCGTCGGACCGCCAACCAGCCATTGCAGCGTCCCGACGGGGCGGTGCATGTCATGCCAGCGACGCAGCAAGCGGCGGAAAGTGAGCCATTTGCCGTCGCTATTGCGCGTGAAGGCGAACAACTGGTCGAACCAGTCTGACATCGCCGCCACCTGCGGACCGGCAAGCACGATACCCAGATCGCTCCATCCGGTAGCAGAAGCGTTATCGAAATAGCCGTCAGCTAGGTTGAATCCGCCCAAAAACACTGTCCGACCGTCCACCAGCAACATTTTCTGGTGGTTGCGGATAAGATATGACGACCGCCATCGTCTGGAAAAGAACGCAACGTCGCCGCCAGCATGGCGCAGTGGCGAAAAAAATTCTGCCCCGGTGTCGCCGGATCCGAAACTGTCGACAATGATCCGCACTGCAATGCCGCGGCGGGCAGCGCGGACCAGCGCTTCGCGGACCCGTCGTCCCACCGCATCATCGTCAAGGATATAGATGATGATCTCAACCGATTGGGCAGCGTCATCAATCAGGCTGATGTAACGTTCAAGGCGGCTGTTGGCGTCGGCCAGTATCTGCGCTTGATGCCCGTCAATTTCCAGCGGTGCGCTGTCCGGCAGTGTTACGGTCTTGCTCTCGCCAGTCATCCACCCCATATCGCGACTGCGGCATTGGGTAGCAAGGCGGTTTGATTGACTCGAGGTGCGCATGCTGCTAGCCGCGCCCGCTGATATGCGGCGTGGCTGCGCCGATTTTCCACATTGCAAGGATGACACATGGCCCGCGTTACCGTTGAGGATTGCGTCGACAAGGTTCCCAACCGCTTTGATCTGGTTTTGCTTGCGGCGCATCGCGCGCGCGAAATTTCGGGCGGCAGCGAACTGACCATCGACCGTGATCGCGACAAGAACCCAGTGGTTGCGCTGCGCGAAATCGCCGAACAGACGGTACGTCCCGATGATCTGGGCGAAACGCTGGTGGGCTCGCTGCAAAAAGTTGTGCTCGATGACGATGATACGCCCGACGAGATTAGCTCGATCTCGCGCTCAGCCGAAGCACTGCGCCTGACGGCAGCTGCGCCGCCGCGCGCGCCTGCCGGCGGCGGTGCCGACTTCGACTGATCCGGCGGACACGTAGGGTTCGAAAAGGGAAGGGGGGGCGCAGCTTGCCTGTCGCCCCCTTTCTTATTGGTGGAGCGCGATTATGCGCAAGCGGCGGCTATCGATCCACGGCTTGACAATCGCGCCGATCCGCCGGGCGCGAACGGACCCGATGGTGAGGTTGAATAGGCTGTTGGCGATGACATCGGCAATCTGGATCCCGGCGCAGCGCCGGCTGTCGGCCACTGATGCATTGCCCCATTGCCCGAGCAGGGCCTGAATATCGCTGCGTACGCCATCAAGAATGCGCGGGTCATAGCGGCCTGCATCAATGACAATATCGGCGCATTCGCCTCCGGTGGCTGGCAGCCATGCCGCTACGGCGGTATCCAGCAATCGTGAGTAAAGTTGCTTGTCGCTAAGCGCTTCCTGCTGCACCTTTGCCAACATCGCCCCGTCCGCAACCGCGACCCAGGCGCGGGCGTCATGCTGGGCAAGTATTTCGAACAGCAAGCCCCGCTCGACCGGGGTAATCCGGCTGCCCTTGAGTTCACCGCGCAGGCCAGTGATGGCGCGGTAGCGGACCAAGACCGCATCGGCGGCTGAGGGAGCGATCGCCACGGCAGCGAATGTCATGGCGCCTGCTGACAGGCCGCCCGATTCGTCGCAGTAAAGGGCCATCGCGCGCTATCGCACGCGCGAAAAGAAACTGACTGAGCCGCGCGAACCCGGCGTTACTGCCTCGGGCAAAATCCACATGACATGGGTGACATCAGCCAATGTGGCAGGGCGCGCGGACCCTGCCGCCGGAGTCACCGTCAATGCGGCCAGCTGCCCCCAGTTGGTGCCGCCATCAACCGAGAGGGTGAATCCTGCCAAATCATCAGTGCCATCGAATTGAAGCCCATCGGGGATGGGATTTCGCAATTTCAAATTCTGGATGGCATCGCGCGAGCGGTTGTGAAAGCGCAGCGTGATCCGCACACGATCCCCCGGCACCACCACGTCGGGCTTGGCATAGCGCGTTGTCTCCGTGCCAATGGCGTCGGTTTCGGTCTTCACCAGCTCGACAATGCTGTCGAGTGCCAGATTACTGCCGTCCTGCGCCAGCGCGGGCGCAGTGAGCAATAGGGCAGGGGTGATTGCGAGCGTGAGGCGTTGAAAAACAGACACCTATCGAACTTACGCCCCCTGCGCCGAGGCATCACCGAACGGCTTGGGCCGACGCTTGACCTGCGGCAGCGAGCCGGCATGGCCGCTGATAGCGGCGACACCGCTATCCCGATCGTCGTCGCGACCAACAGGCTCACCGGCGATGGCGCGCTTGGCTTCATCACCCGACAGCGACTCATACTCCAGGAGCGCAGCAGCAAGGCGGTGCAGCTCATCGATATTGTCGGTCAGCACCTTGCGCGCGGTTGCTTCGCCTTCCTCGACAAAGCGGCGGACTTCCTCGTCAATCAACCGGGCGGTGTCACCTGAGATGCTCTGTGTACGGGCGACGCTGTGACCGAGGAACACTTCTTCTTGGTTGTCGCGGTAGCGCAGCCAGCCGAGCTTTTCCGACATACCATATTCCATCACCATAGACCGCGCCATGTCGGTCGCCTGCTGGATGTCGTTGGCAGCGCCAGTGTTGAGCTCGTCCTTGCCATAGATAAGTTGTTCGGCGATGCGCCCGCCAAAGCATAGCGCGAGGCGCGCTTTCATCTGCTTCATGTTCATCGAATAGCGGTCGCGCTCGGGCAGGTTCCACGTGACGCCCAGGGCGCGTCCACGCGGAATAATAGTCACCTTGTGCAGTGGGTCGCAGCCATCAACGTGCAGCGACACGAGCGCGTGTCCTGCCTCATGATAGGCGGTCGCCTTTTTCTCTTCCTCGGTCATGACCATCGAGCGCCGTTCAGCACCCATCATGACCTTGTCCTTGGCCTCTTCAAATTCATCGGCAGCAATCAGTCGCTTGCCCTTGCGAGCGGCAAGAAGTGCAGCTTCATTGGCGAGGTTGGCAAGGTCTGCGCCCGAAAAGCCCGGCGTTCCACGTGCAATCTTGCGCAGATCGACGTCAGGAGCGAGCGGCTTCTTCTTGGTGTGCACGCTCAAGATTTTCTCACGCCCATCGATATCAGGGCGCGGGACAACGACTTGACGGTCAAAGCGTCCAGGGCGCAGCAGCGCAGGGTCAAGCACATCGGGGCGGTTGGTCGCGGCAACGATGATGATGCCTTCATTAGCCTCAAACCCGTCCATTTCGACCAGCAACTGGTTCAATGTCTGCTCACGTTCGTCATTGCCATTGCCAAGCCCGGCACCACGGTGGCGACCCACCGCATCGATTTCGTCGATAAACACGATGCACGGCGCATTGCGTTTGGCCTGTTCAAACATGTCGCGAACACGGCTCGCGCCGACGCCAACAAACATTTCAACGAAATCCGAGCCCGAAATGGTGAAAAAGGGCACGCCTGCCTCGCCCGCGATGGCGCGCGCGAGCAGGGTTTTGCCCGTGCCGGGCGATCCGACCAGCAAAGCACCCTTGGGGATTTGGCCACCTAGCTTGGAAAACTTTCCCGGATCCTTCAGGAACTCGACGATTTCCTGCAATTCCTCGCGAGCTTCGTCGATGCCGGCAACATCGTCAAAAGTGACGCGGCCTTGCTTTTCGGTCAGCAGCTTAGCGCGCGATTTGCCGAAACCCATCGCTCCGTTGCCATTGTTCTTCTGCACCTGGCGGAACACCAGATAGGCGATGCCAAGGATAAGGATGAAAGGCAGCGACTGAATGAGCATGTACATCCAGAAGTTGCGGGTTTCTGCAGGCTTGCCGTCATAGTTGACATTATTGGCTTTGAGAGTCGAAATCAGTTCAGAGTCTCGGATCATATTGGTCGAAAAGTTGTCGCCGTTCGTCAGCGTGCCGGTGATGCGATCATCACTCAGGACGACTTCCTTGACGCTCCCGTCCTCGACCTTTTGTATGAATTCCGAGTATTTTATAGCTTCGCCTGCAGGCGCACTGCCGGTACCAAAAAGCGAGGCGACCACCAGCATGGCTAGCAAAATGCCCACCCAAATCATCGCGCTCTTCATCCAAGGATTGCTCGGTGGGTCCTTGTCGTCCTGCATTTTCGCTCTTTCCTAGAGGCGCGCCTGTGCGCCCATGTCACTAGCTAAGATAGGGCGTAGCGGCAATTTGACAATAACTGCTTTATCCGCGTCGCGGCGGTGCCCGCATAATGCGCCAGCATGTGCCGACTTTGGGGTCAGGGGTGATGATGAGCGGGCCGAGCGACACTTTGCGCCCTGCACGCAGCGCGGTCACCGCGTCCAACAACTGCCGCTGGTCGCCAATGCTTTGGCCCGCGAAGCGAAACAGATGGTTTCGCATGACCCGCCAGGCGATTTCGTCCGGCCAATCGTTGTCGATGATGTTGTCAAGATCGCCTGCTTGCTCAGCTTGCTCTGCCGCCCAGTCCAATGCTTCATCAGCGCCAGCGAGTAAATCCGCCGAGCGCGCCAGCGCAGCGGCATCAATCCAGCTGGCATCAGCAATTTGACGTCGCATGCGGGCGCGATCGAAACGAGGGTTATGATTTGATGGATCGTCAACGACCAACACGCCTGCGGTCCGGCAGATATTCAATAGCGTTTCGCGCCGCCAACCGAGCAGCGGCCTCAGAACTCGCCCGTTTCGCGCGCGAATAGCCGAAAGCCCCGCAACTCCGCTGGCACGGTTCAGGCGCATCAGCAGCGTTTCTGCCTGGTCATCCGCATGATGCGCCGTCAGCACATAGTCCAACCCGCGTGCCACGCGCCATTTCTCGAGCAACCGGTACCGAAGCGCTCGAGCCTCCGCCTGAATCGAGCCAGTAAGCGGCGAATCGCCCCGAAGTATGTCATGGCGAAGCCTGAATCTGCGGCAAAGACGGGCAACATCATCTGCCTCCACCGTAGACTCGGGTCGCAAGCCGTGGTCGACCGTCGCAACTGCGAGGTCACCGAGCTGAATTGCGCGCAGCAACAGCAGCAGGCCAATGCTATCCGGCCCGCCCGACACAGCAACGCCGAACTTCAACGAAGCAGGATCAGCGCCCGCAAGCCGTGCCAGCGCGTCCTTTAGCGCGGCGAGCTGTTCGGGTTCAGCAACCGGCCTTGACTTTGGCTGCGGCGGCATCGCTGCGAACATCCCGGGGTGCGCGCTCCCCATAAACCTCGTCAAGTTCACGGAAAGCCTTGCACGCGTCGGCCTTGCGCCCCAACTGGTCGAGGGCAATACCCATATACATCAGGCTGTGCGGCGCACGTTCACCTTCCGGTCGATCCTTATAATTGTTGTAAAAGGCGACGGCGGCCAGACTAGGCTTGCCTTCGTCCAAATAGGCGCGACCCAGCAAATTCTGCGCATAGCTGGCAAGCCGGTGCTTCGGATTGCGTTCAACCACCTGTTTGAGCTGCGCCTGCGCTTCTGGATAGAGTTTCGCATCCCAAAGCCGATAGCCATAGGTATAACCGTCATCGACAGCATTGCCCGTTGCGGGAACTTCGACCGCCTTAACCCGCGCCACCCGGTCGGCGGCAGGGCGGAGTGGAGCGGCAACGGCGGTTGGCGCAACTGATATCGGTCGCGGCGTGGTCGCCGCCGGTGTGGAGGTGGTAGAAACCGGGCGCGGAGCCAGCTCTGCCGGGGTGGCGGTGGCAGCGGGTGCTGGTACGGCAGCCCCATCCGGTGATTCAACCGTTGGCTCAAGCGCAATCAAGCGCTTGTCGACCGCGACCTTGTATGCCGTGAATTGTTGCTCCAGTTCGCGAAGCTTGAAGCCATTTTGCTCGCTTTGCTCGGTCACGGCGCGCAGCTGGCTTTCGAGCGCATCAACCCGCGCCGTCAGATCGGCAATTGGGGTCGAAGCGGATCCAGCCGGGCGCTCGCTTGGCACGGGATCGCCGCCAATTTCGCCCTCAAAAAACGCCGGTGCCCCGCCGGGAAACACCTGCCGCTGCACCGCACGCATTTCCTTTTCCAGCTTTTCAACCCGCTTGGTGACGCTGGTTTCCTGCGCGGCCGCGGGCAGCGCGGCGAGAACCGTTGCTCCGGCGATACCGGTCAGCCACAACGCGCGAAAATGGGAATTGGTCATGCTTGTCATCCGAAACTTCACTTTGGTGTCATTGGTAAAACGCGGTGCGGCTGAACGCCACCTTAGCGCGCAGGCACACTGCTTGCGGTCGGCTGTGCGTTAGCGGCGCGGGCGGTAAGGTCAGCACGCTTGAGCGAAAAATTCTTCACCAGCGTGTCTGCCGGACCAATTGGCCCAACGTCCAGCCCCCCTATAGTTACTTTCAGCATTTGCGGCTTGGCGGTGCGCAGCGTAAATTTGTCAAGGTAATCGGCGGGTACAGTCAGAGTTTCACCCGCGTCCAGTGTGCGCCAATTTTCGGTCTTGCCAGTGGCATCGTCGAAGCCGATCCACACCTCCTGAATGCCGGTCAATACAACCGGCGCATTGTCGGCAACCTGCGGAACGGAGGGCGCAGTAGCAGCAGCCTTGGCCGCTTCCGCTTTCTTGACCGGCGCAACCTTGGTCGACGCCACGGGCACATTGTCAAGCGCCAGCGTGCGCCAGATGGCATAGCCGCCGAGGAGCAGCACAACTAGCGCGACAAGGCTCCATGCCAACATCCGTGACGGTACGCGGGCGGGATCGGCGGGTTCATAGGCCTCATAAATCTCGCGCGGGCTCATGGCTCCGCCTGCAAGCTCGGCGCGCACCTCGCGGCCAATTTCGACCTCCGAAATGCCGACCGCACGGGCATAGGCGCGGGCAAACCCCGTGACATAGGTACGGCTGGGCAGCGTATCGAAATCAGATCGCTCGATCGCGTCGAGATGCCGCTGCGAAATGCGCGTCCGGTTGGCAATATCGGCGATCGACAGTCCCGCGCTCTCGCGCGCCATGCGCAGCTTGTCGCCCACGCGCAAAATGCCCAATTCGCCCTGAACCGGCGGCTGACCCTCGGCCATTACTGTCTCCCTTCGCCGGGGTGCGACCCGATTGCCGACGAACGGCGAAGTCATCGCACCGATATCGCGGCAAAGTCAAACCATGTTCGGCGAATGCAGCCGTCAACCCGTGCCTTTCGGGCGACCAGTTACAATATATATTTGGACAGATCGGTATCGCCCGCAATCGCGCTCAGCTGGCTGTCGACATAGGCGCGGTCGATGGTCACCGCCACGCCCCGCATCGCCTCGGCGCCAAAGCTGATTTCCTCGAGCAATTTTTCCATGATGGTTTGCAGGCGGCGGGCACCGATATTCTCGACGCGCTCGTTCACATCCGCGGCAATCGCGGCAATCCGGGCAATCCCGTCGTCGGCAAAATTAATTGTCACGCCCTCGGTCGCCAACAGCGCAGCATATTGTTCCGGCAGAGCGGCGCGGGTGTCGGCCAGGATGCGGACAAAATCGGCTTCGGTCAGCGCCGACAATTCCACGCGGATGGGTAAGCGGCCCTGAAGTTCGGGGAGCAGGTCGCTCGGCTTCGCAACATGAAAGGCACCGCTGGCGATGAACAGGATGTGATCAGTCTTCAGCGGCCCATATTTGGTCGCCACTGTGGTGCCCTCGATCAGCGGCAGCAGGTCACGCTGCACGCCTTCGCGGCTCACCGATCCGCCGCGCACATCGCTGACGGCGATTTTGTCAATCTCGTCCAGAAACACGATGCCATTGGCCTCGGCATCGGCGAGCGCAACGCGCGCAACATCATCCTGGTCCAGCCGCTTGTCCTGTTCTTCCTCGATCAACCGGGTGGCAGCATCGATGACTTTTAGTTTGCGGCGCTTCTTGGGCGCGCTGCCCATTGCCTTGCCTAGCATTTCGGTGATGTTGATCATCTGTCCCGGCTGGCCGGGCAGTTCGAAGGGCAGAGCAGCGACCTCGCTGACCTCGATTTCGACTTCATTGTCATCAAGGTGGCCGTCGCGGATGCGCTGGCGAAAACTGGCGCGGGTCGCCTCGCTTGCGCCCTTGCCTGTCAGCGCGTCAAGCAAGCGCTCCATCGCGGCTTCCTCGGCGGCAGCGCGCACCGCCTCGCGGCGGCGTTCCTTTTCCAGCCGCACCGCTTCTTCGACCAGATCGCGGGCAATTTGCTCGACGTCGCGACCGACATAGCCAACCTCGGTGAATTTCGTCGCCTCAACCTTGATGAAGGGGGCATCGGCAAGCTTTGCCAGCCGCCGTGAGATCTCGGTCTTGCCGCACCCGGTGGGGCCGATCATCAAGATATTCTTGGGCGTCACCTCGCTGCGCAGCTCGGCGGGCAATTGCTGCCGCCGCCAACGATTGCGCAGCGCGACGGCGACCGCGCGCTTGGCGTCGCTCTGGCCAACGATATGCGCGTCGAGCGCGGCCACAATGGCCTTCGGGGTCAAGCTGTTCTGCATGGGATTCAGGCGCTTTTCGCTGGGATGGTTTCGATGGTGAAGCGGTCGTTGGTAAACACGCAGATGTTGGCCGCTACCTCCATCGCGCGCCGCGCCAGCTTCTCGGCATCGGCCTCATAACCAACCAGCGCCTGCGCCGCCGCCAGCGCAAAATTGCCGCCCGAGCCGATCGCGGTGACCCCGCCCTCGGGCTCCAGCACATCGCCATTGCCGGTGATGACCAAAGTCACATCCTTGTCCGCGACGATCATCATCGCCTCAAGGTTGCGCAGATATTTGTCAGTGCGCCAATCCTTGGCCAGCTCGACCGCAGCGCGCAGCAATTGGCCATTGTGCCGCTCCAGCTTGCCCTCCAGCCGTTCGAACAGGGTGAAGGCGTCGGCGGTCGCCCCAGCAAAGCCCGAGATTACTGACCCGTCATGCAGCCGCCGCACCTTCCGCGCATTGGGCTTCATGACGGTATTGCCCATCGACACCTGCCCATCGCCAATGATGACGACTTGGTCAGGGGTGCGGACGGAAAGAATGGTGGTGCCGTGCCAGGGCGCCGAAGATGCGGCGTGGGGATTGTTCATGGGTTGCCATATGGGATGGCATGAAGGCGCGACAAGGGGGAATGGTGAGCCCTGCTGGGTTCGAACCAGCGACCTACTGATTAAAAGTCAGTTGCTCTACCGACTGAGCTAAGGGCCCGCACAATGCGCACATTGCGGAAGCGGTGCCCCTAATGCCGCGCGCCGAAGCGGTCAACCGGCTTTGCGCGGGCGTGGCGCGCGAGCAGATGGCGGACGGACAGGCCCGTCAGCGGATCGTGCCAATCGGGCGCGATGCGGGCAAGGGGGGCGAGCACGAAGGCGCGGCTGCGGAACGCCGGGTGCGGCACGACTGCGCCGCCACTGACAAAGCTGCCCTCGGACCAAAGGATCAGGTCGAGGTCGAGTGTGCGCTCGCCCCAGTCGCGCGCGCGTTTGCGCCCGAAAGCATCCTCGATGACGTGGAGTTCTTCGAGCAATTCGTCGGGGAGCAGCGGGCTGGCTACCAGCGCAACGCAATTGGCATAGCGGCGGCGGCTGGGGCCCAGCGGGGCGCTGCTGCTGATCGGGCTGGCGTCGAGCAGTGTCAGCGGCGCATTGTCGAGCGCGGCCAATGCGGCGGCGACCATCGCCGCCGGGGTGCGCCCGCCGCGCCCGGCGCGGTTGCTGCCAAGGCCGACGGCGTAGAGATAGGATATGGCCCCGGTCATGCGCGCGCCAGTATCGCGCCGAATTCGGCTACCAGCGCGCGGTAAAGGTCGCGCTTGAACGGCACGATCAGCTCGGGCAGCAACTCCATCTCGGTCCAGCGCCAGGCGCGAAATTCGGGGTGCTCGGTTTCGATATTGATGTCGGCATCGCTGCCCCGAAAACGCGCGAGGAACCAGTGCTGGCGCTGGCCGCGAAAGCGCCCGCCCCACATTTTTCCCATCAGCTGCGGCGGCAGGTCATAAAAATGCTCGGTCGCGCTGGTCGCGATGATGTCGGCAAGGTCAGGCGCAATCCCTGCCTCCTCGTCCAGCTCGCGCAGCGCCGCATCGCGCGGGCTTTCACCCTGGTCTATCCCGCCTTGTGGCATTTGCCACGCCTCGCTGCTGCTATCCAGGCGTTGGCCGACGAACACCAGATTGGCGCTGTTGACCAGCATCACCCCGGCGCAAGGGCGATAGGGCAGGTGGGAGAAATCATGGCTCATGCCCGCGCCCTTGTCACAAATTGCTTGGCACGGCGATAATTTTTCTGAATTGCGGCGCGGTTCTGCAACGCCTAATCAGTTGCAAGTCAAAACGGCAGTCCGCACCAGTCTGGGCTGACCGGGTACGCAGGAAACAAGGACGAATAATGGCGAGTTTGGCACAAGAGCCGGTCGGCGCAGCGACAGTGCAGGCGTCGGATGCGGTCGTGGTGCGTTTTGCCGGGGACAGCGGCGACGGGATGCAGCTGACCGGGGGACAATTTACCCTGTCGTCGGCGCTCGCGGGCAATGACTTTGCGACCTTCCCTGACTTTCCCGCCGAAATCCGTGCGCCGCAGGGCACGCTGTTCGGCGTGTCGGCGTTCCAGATCAATTTCGGGTCGACCAGCATCGACACCGCGGGCGATGCGCCCGACGTGCTGGTGGCGATGAACCCGGCGGCGCTGAAAACCAATGTCGGCGCTTTGAAGCCCGGCGGGCTGATCATCGCCGACGAGGGTGAATTTACGACGCGCAATCTGGAGAAGGCGAAATATACGAGCAACCCGCTGGAGGATGACAGCCTCGCGCCGTGGCAGCTGCTCAAGCTCAACATCAGTCAGGCGACGCTCGACGCGGTCAAGCCCTATGGCCTTGGCAACAAGGAAGCGCTGCGTTGCAAAAATATGTGGACGCTGGGCCTCGCGCTGTGGATGTTCGATCGCGATCGCCAGCCGCTGATCGACTGGATCCGTACGAAATTCGCGCGCAACGATGGGCTGGCCGAGGCTAATGTCGCGGCGCTCAACGCGGGCCATGCGTGGGGTGAAACGGCGGAGCTGTCGGGCCCGCTGAAGCAATATCACGTCGACCCAGCACCCGCCTCACCCGGGCTGTATCGCGCGCTGACCGGCGCCGAGGGGATTGCGCTGGGACTAGTCGCAGGTGCGCGGCTCGCCGGTTTGCCCATGTTTTTCGGCGGCTATCCGATCACCCCCGCATCAGCCATTTTGCATCATTTGTCGCGGCTCAAGGAATTTGGCGTCACTACCTTTCAGGCGGAGGACGAGATCGCCGCCATCTGTTCGGCTATTGGGGCCAGCTATGGCGGCGCGCTGGGTGTCACCTCGTCATCCGGCCCGGGCATCGCGCTCAAGGGTGAGGCAATGGGTCTGGCCATTATGACCGAGCTGCCGCTGGTGATCGTCAATTCGCAGCGCGGCGGGCCTTCGACCGGCCTGCCCACCAAGACCGAGCAATCGGACCTGTATCAGGCGGTCTATGGCCGCAATGGTGACGCGCCAATGCCGGTGATTGCGGCGCGCTCGCCCGGCGATGCGTTCGACTGCGCGATCGAAGCGGTGCGGATTGCGGTGCAATATATGACGCCGGTGATGCTGCTGACCGACGGCTATATCGCTAACGCAGCCGAACCGTGGGCGGTGCCCGAGATTGAGGATATCAAGCCCTTCCCGGTGACTTTCCTGGATCATGTGCCCGAGGGCGGGTTCAAACCCTATGCGCGCAATGACAAGCTCGCGCGGCCGTGGGTGAAGCCCGGCACGCCCGACCTGCTCCACCGCATCGGTGGGATCGAGAAAGAAGTCGATACCGGCCACATCAACTATACGCCCGCCAACCATCAAGCGATGACCGACCTGCGCCAGGCGAAGGTCAACGGGGTGGCGAACACTATTCCCGACCAGACGTGCGAAGTCGGCGCGCCGGGCGGCAAACTGGCGATTGTCGGTTGGGGCTCCACCTATGGCCCGATCCATCAAGCCGTGACCAAAGCGCGCATTCGCGGGCAGGACGTCAGCCACATCCACATCCGCCACATCTGGCCGACGCCCAAGAATTTGGGCGAGTTGTTGCACAGTTTTGACCGTGTGATCGTGCCGGAAATGAATACGGGGCAGCTCAAAACCCTGCTGCGCGATCAGTTTCTGGTCGATGCCAAGCCGCTCAACAAAGTGTCGGGCCAGCCCTTCACTATCGCCGAAATCGAAGCCGCCATAGCGGGAGCCCTTTCATGAACGACATGACCCCCATTGCCCGCGCAACGACCATGAAAGATTGGGAAACCGACCAAGAAGTGCGCTGGTGCCCCGGTTGCGGCGATTATGCGATATTGAAGGCGATGCAGCGTACCATGCCCGAAATCGGCGCGGTGCCCGAAAAGACTGTTTTCGTTAGCGGAATCGGCTGCTCGTCGCGCTTTCCATATTATATGGAAAGTTACGGCTTCCACACCATCCACGGCCGTGCACCGGCGGTGGCGACGGGGTTGAAGCTGGCCAATCCCGAGCTGGATGTGTGGATCATCACGGGCGACGGCGATGCGCTGTCAATTGGCGGCAACCACACGATGCACCTGCTGCGCCGCAACCTCAATTGCCAGATCATGTTGTTCAACAACGAGATTTACGGGCTGACCAAGGGACAATATTCGCCCACCAGCCGCGTCGGTACCAACGGCCCGTCGACCCCCTATGGCTCGGTCGACCGCCCCGCAATGCCGTGCGCCTTTGCGCTGGGATCAGGTGCGCGGTTCGTCGCGCGCGGGTTCGATGTTTCCAAGAATCTGCCTGAGGTGCTGAAGGCCGCGCATGCGCACAAGGGCGCGGCCTTTATCGAGATTTTCCAAAATTGTATCGTCTATAATAAAGATGTGTTCGAGGATTTCGCTGCACCCAAAGGGGCCGAAGACCGCCAGCTCTGGTTGACCAATGGCGAGCCCATGCTGTTCGCCAAGGGCACGAAGGGCATCACACTCGACCATGATACGTTGACGCTTAAGGTCGTCGACGTGGTCGACGGCGACTGGAAAGCCGCCGGGGTGATTGTGCACGATGTTACGAACCGTAGCGTCGCGCATATGCTCGTCGAAATGCGTTTCGGTGAATTCCCGATGGCGCTCGGCGTCCTCTATGATGACCCGCGCCCAACATTTGAGGCCGAAGTCTGGGCGCAAAATCGCGTGACGTCCGAAGGCAAGGCAGCGGACCTGAACAAGCTGTTGGGCAAAGGCCAAACCTGGATAGTGGGCGACGAAGTGGGGCCGGAACTTTAAAGCCGCAGCGAAGGACGCCCGACCTTTTCAGACGTTTCCTTGGGTGTGCGTTTCTCAAGCGGGCCAAGCCAGTCCTTTGCGTCCCGACCCACAAATAGTTGCGGGCGCGACCGTGTGATCGCGATTTTCCTTTCCCAGTTTTCTATCAATCCAAATGCCTTGCGCGCTGCCACGACGAGCGGGTCGTTTTTGCGCATGGCATTGTTGATCAGCGCATCGCCGAAAAAGGTCCAGTCGTTGCCGGCATTGCAACCGAATGAAGTGGTCCGGTCCGAAGCCGCAGTGATCACGACGCTGGAGTCACTGCGCAGCGCGGGGACGAATATCCCCGAATAGCAGGCCGAGATAATCACCATTCGGCGTTGGATACCGCTGCCGTCGAGCATGGCACGCAATCGGCCCGGCCCAATCATGCCATTGCCAAATTCTTCGTCGCGATAAGCCATCCCGCTGTCGGCATCCCCATGGCTGGTGGTGAAGAGGACTAGCACATCTTCCTTCACATCCATCGTCGCAGCTATGGCGCTGATGGTGGTAGCCAGATTTCGCGGTGACCCGTTGGCGACAATGGCCTGTTCGGCGTTGGGCCCGGCGGTAAGCAGGATTGTCCGGCCAGCGGCGTCGTAGCGGCGGGCAAGTACACGTGATGCTTCGGCGGCTTCCCGTCCGAACACACCGTCCGAATCGAGCCCGATGGCAACGACATAGGCATCGACCACCCCCGGACGCTGCGGAGCGAGCGCGGCGATGCTGGTTGCCAATTTCCGGTGATCAGCAAGGTACCATGAGGGCGCGCGGCCATATTCGGAGTAGTAACCCTTATCAGCCATTTCACGTATGCTGGCGGCGACTTCAGGCGCCTTCTCGGCGTCACTTTCCTTCGCCGCGACATGGCTGGTCAGAGCCAGCCATGCACACAGGCCCGCAATTGCTGGTTTCCGTTTCATCGTCATCCTTTCGCGCTGGAATCGCGGCGCGAGCAATGCTGACCTGTGCGAGCTGAAAAAACAGCTAACATTCGAACGGCTTCAAACATATGACCCGTTGTCATGGACAATCTGACGCATAGCTTGGTTGGGGCGCTGCTGGGGCAAGCAGGGCTGAAGCGTAAGACGGCTCTAGCCATGCCAACGCTAATCATCGCCGCGAATATTCCCGATATCGATGCCGCATGCCTGTTCTGGCTGAATGGAGCGGAGCATCTGGCGTTTCGGCGCGGGATTACGCATGGACCGCTGGCTATGCTGATCTTGCCGATCCTGCTGTGGGCGACGATGCTTGGATGGGACCAGTGGCGGCGGCGGGCCGATGCGGAACGACCAGCGGTGCATAAGGGGTGGCTACTGGCACTCGCTTGCATCGGTACGCTCAGCCATCCAGCAATGGATTGGTTGAACACTTATGGCGTCCGCCTGCTTGAACCATTCAGCAGTCGCTGGTCCTATGGCGACAGCATCTTTATCGTCGACGTTTGGTTATGGCTGGGATTGGCCTGCGCGCTGTGGATATCGCTGCGGGCAGAGCGGAAGGGCGTAACCAATTGGTCGCAGCCGGCGGGCTTTGCGGTTGTTATAGCTTCGGCCTATATCGTCGCGAATGGCGTCATAACCGGACTGGCTGAGCGGAATGCGATGGCAGCCCTTCGTTCAAAGGGAATCGAAAGCCCGCTCGTCGTTGCGAGCCCGCCCCCGTTGGCGTTTTGGGAGCGCGAAGTGTTTTGGCGCGATGATAAAGACTACGGCCAGATCAGGTTTTCTTCCTTCTCGTCGCCTGCGGCAAATGCAGAGGTGATTCCTCACAATGCCGGCGACCCGCGCCTTGCGGCTCTTGCAGCCGGCAACAGCGAAGTACGCGCTTTTCTGTTCTGGTCGCGTATGCCAGTTGCAAGATTTGGGCCGGACGGAACGCTGACCTTGACCGATCAGCGCTATAGCCATCCATTGGCGGTAGATCGTTTCAAGGTCGTGGCCAAGCCGGTGGCGGACACCCGATGACCCAAACCCAGATTGTCTGGTTGCGGCAGGATTTGCGGCTCTCTGACCACCCTGCCTTCACCGCTGCCGCAGCAGCGGGGCCAGTGATTCCGATCTATATTCTTGACGATGACACGCCTGCACACCGCCGCATGGGCGCAGCGTCGCGTTGGTGGCTGCATCACAGTTTGTCCGCACTCGCCCGCGATCTGGAGCAGCGTGGGTCGCGGCTGTTGTTGCGGCGGGGCAGGGCAGACAGGATTTTGGCAGAATTGGCGAGCGAAACCGGCGCATCGGCCATCCATGCCCTGCGCCATAGTGAGCCATGGTGGCGCAATGCCGAGCGCGCGCTCAATGCGGCGCTGCCTGACAATTGCCCGCTAGTGCGCTATGACGGGCAATATCTTGCTCGGCCCGGCACGGTCCTGACCGGCGGTGGTACGCCGTTCAAGATCTACACGCCCTTCTGGCGCGCGCTTTCCGATACCATGCCGCCGCCGGCGCCGCAGCCTGTTCCGTTCAGTCTAGCGCGCCCCGACCAATGGCCCGTCAGTGATAATCTTGATGATTGGGAGCTGTTGCCAATCCGGCCCGACTGGGCGGGCGGAATGCGCGCAACGTGGACACCGGGCGAGGCGGGAGCGCAGGCGCGCCTCAATGACTTTTTGGGCCGCGCCGGCCGCTACAAGGAACGGCGGAACTTTCCGTCCGAAAGTGAAACCAGTTTTCTGTCGCCACACCTGCATTTCGGCGAGGTGTCACCTGCACAGTGTTGGCATGCGACTATGGCCTGCGGCGGGTCGGTAGAAACTTTTCTGAAGGAGTTGGTGTGGCGCGATTATGGCGCGAACCTGATCCAACAATATCCAGATTATGGCAGCCGCAACGCGCGCGAGGCGTTCGACCACTTTCCGTGGCGGGACCATGACGACTCTGCGGTCGCGGTTGATCTTAAAGCATGGCAGCAAGGCCGTACAGGATATCCGATTGTCGACGCTGGGATGCGCGAGCTGTGGGCCACAGGGTGGATGCACAACCGCGTGCGCATGATTGCTGCATCCTTCCTCATCAAACATCTGCTGATCGACTGGCGCGTTGGTGAACAATGGTTCTGGGATACGCTGGTCGATGCCGATTACGGGTCAAATGCAACCAACTGGCAATGGACGGCAGGCAGCGGCGTCGACAGCAATATGTTCGTGCGGATCATGGCACCGCTAACCCAGTCGGAAAAGTTCGACGCTGGCAACTATATTCGTCGCTGGGTGCCTGAATTGGCCGATGTATCCGACCCCTATGTCCACGACCCCTATGAACATGGCGTGCTGCCTAAAGGTTATCCGCGCAAGATTGTCGGGCATCGGGAGGCGCGCCAGCGGGCGCTGGCGGCGCATGGTGTCATGAAGGCGCAAAGCTGATTGCACGCGCGCTGGCTTTGCGACAAGGTGGCCTGATGACCATTCAGCCTCGGAGCAAGCGTGGGGAGCATCTCGTGAGGGCCGAGGCGGGCTTCGCGACCGGCGGGAGCTTGGCACGCGTCTTGGCGCGATTGCCCGCTGCATGGTTCCACCGCCAACTCGACCGGATTGACAGCGGTCTCGATTTTGGCGCGCTTGAGGGTCATTTGCCAGATGGCAGCGTGCGCATCTTGGGTGGTCGCGGCGAAGGACCGCTAGCAATTGTCGAACTGCGTAGCTGGGCAGCGCTAGTGCGGCTCGCTTTATCCGGTTCGGCAGGTTGGTATGTCGCGTGGGAACGCGGCGAATGGTGGAGCGCTGACGCGGTGCCATTATTCGACCTGTTCATGCGCAATGCCGACGGATTGGGCCAAGCGGCGCGGGCGAAAGGGCCGTGGCGCTGGGTGAATAGCGTGCTGCACTGGCTGCGGCGTAATCACCGGTCGGGTGCACGCCGCAACATTCTGGCCCACTATGATTTGGGCAATGATTTTTACGCCGCCTGGCTGGATAAGACGTTGACCTATTCCAGCGCAATGTTTGCAGAAACTGATCAACCACTGGCCGAGGCGCAACAGCACAAGATCGATGCGCTGCTCAACCGACTAAGGCTACATTCGGGCAGCAAGCTGCTGGAAATCGGTTGCGGCTGGGGCAGCTTGAGTGCGCGCGCGGTCGAACGGCACGATACGATTGTCCATGCGATCACGCTAAGTCCCGAACAGGCACGGGTAGCCCAGGCAAGGCTCACGGCACTTGATCCCGGCGGCAAGTCGCGCGTTACCCTGACCGACTACCGTGACGTGACCGGGCAATTTGACGCCATCGCCAGCGTCGAAATGGTCGAGGCCGTCGGACGCGAATATTGGCCAATCTTTCTAGATGTGGTTAGCCAGCGTTTGCGCGACGGTGGCCGCGCCGCCATCCAATTCATTGCGATTCGTGACGAATTGTTTCCTGCCTATGCGCGTAGTCGTGACTTTATCCAGACTTTTGTCTTTCCGGGGGGCTGCTTGCTCGGCGAAGCCGAGTTTCGGATGCTGGCGGAAAAACGCAGGCTGCGTTGGGAGGATGCAGTGCATTTCGGCAGTGATTATGCCGAGACGCTTAAGCAATGGCGCGCCAATTTTGACGCGGCCGTAGAGCAGCGCCTGTTGCCGCCGGGTTTTGACGATCGGTTCGTGCGGCTTTGGCGTTACTATCTGCAATATTGCGAAGGTGGGTTTCGCGGTGGCGGGATCAGCGTGGCGCAGGTGACACTGATAAAATATTGAACGTGGGGAGGGTATAGCAATGATCCCAAGGATCTATCCGAAGAGCATTTTGGTGTGTCTCGCCCTTTTGCTAGCGGCGACGTCGAATGCTCCACTCACCGCGCAGGAACTGCCGAAGGATCAGAATGTGCTTTTTTGGAAGTTGGATCAACGCGACGCAGCCTTTCGCCAGATGGAAAAATTGGCACCCACGAACATTATCGCCGCGGGTGGCAAGATAATGATGCTGCCTAAAGGGCCGTCGCTGATTGTCCCTGGGTTTGATTTGCCGCAATATATGGAACGGCAGCGCAATGCAGGGCTGATCATTATTCAGGACGGCAAAATCCGTTTTGAACGCTATGCGCTGGGTTTTGACGGCTCGGGTCGCTGGACCAGCTTTTCCGTTGCCAAATCGCTTACCTCGACGCTGGTCGGTGCGGCGGTTAAGGATGGATATATCAAGAGCCTTGATGACAAGGTTGCCGCCTATATCCCCGGTCTGAAAGGATCAGTTTACGACGATGTTACCGTTCGTCAGCTGCTGACCATGACGTCAGGCGTGAAATGGAACGAGGATTACACAGATCCCAATAGCGATGTCGCTCGGTTCAACCTGCACAAGCCAGCGCCCGGCGAGGACATTACCGTCAGCTATATGAAGACGTTGCCACGCGAGGCTCCGGCGGGGTCAAAGTGGGTCTATAAGACAGGCGAAACCAATTTGATTGGTGTGCTGGTGTCGAGCGCGACAGGCAAGACGGTGTCGGCCTATCTGCAGGAAAAAATTTGGGGTCCGTTCGGGATGGAGCAGGACGCGGTGTGGATGCTGGGGCCGACGGGACATGAAATCAGCGGCTGCTGCATTTCGGCTAGCCTGCGCGATTATGCAAGGTTCGGACTGTTCATCATGAACGGCGGTGTCGCCGGGGGAAAGGCGGTTTTGCCCGACGGGTGGATTGCCGCTGGGACCACAAAGCAGGCTGACATCGGCGTGCCGGGCCGTGGTTATGGCTATCAATGGTGGACCAATGACGATGGCAGCTATGCCGCGCAGGGCATTTTCGGCCAAGGCATCTTTATCGACCCAACGCGCAAGTTGGTAATTGCCACCAATGGCAATTGGCCAACCGCAACAGACCCCGACGGGGTAGGGGCGGAGCGCGAACGGTTTTACAAAGCGGTTCAGGCGGCGGTTGACGCTGAATAACAGATCAAATGGCAGTGCGCACTACACGGCTGGCAAGCCATGTGGCCGCTAGCGGGATGATGAATCCGGCTGCTGTCACCCAGACGGCATCACCGAGCGTCAGCGCACGATAAATGGCGGCCCCAGCGACGGCCCCGGCGACAATCCAGCCAGGCCCTGCTTGTGCCGACGCGCGCATTGCCAACCATGCTCCAGCAAAGCTGCCGACAAACCACCCGATAAACAGCGACAAAGTGTTGCCAAGCGGGATTTGGACCTCTTCGGTGGCCGGATCATAAACGACCGGCGACAGCTTTCCCCCAAATTGCAACGCGAGATAGATGAGGCCGAAAGCCAACAGGATGCCGACAATGGTGCTGATGATGGTCCGCATAAAGCCCCTTCTTAGGCCGCGTTCTTGCCCAATGCCTGATAAGCGGTGCTATCAAAGCCGGCAATGCAGAGCGCCGCAATGGCTTCACCTACGACGACAGGGTCTTTGACCGATGCGGCATCTTCGCCCGGAAATGCGCGCGCGCGCATTTGTGTGCGGGTAGCGCCGGGATCGACAATCGCAGTGCGAACCGTCGAGATATTGGCCATTTCGGCACCATAGCTGGTGACTAGCGCCTCAAGCGCCGCTTTCGATGCACCATAGGCCCCCCAATAGGCGCGCGGAGTGCGCCCGACCGAGGAGGTAAGGGCAATGACCTTGCCCGTTGCAGAGCGGCGCAACAGCGGGTCGAAGTTGGCGATCAATGCCTGTTGTGCAATCAAATTGAGTGTCAGGACGCGGTTAAATTCCTTGCCATCGATAGCCGCGACCGGCGTCAATGTTCCCAATGTGGCGGCGTTCATCACCAATATGTCCAGGCGCTGCCAGCGCTCGGCAATAGCGCTGGCGAGGCGAGCAATGGCATCCCCATCGACGAGATCAAGTGGCGCAATAGTCGCACTGCCGCCAGCCTCGTGAATTTTGTCTTCCAAATCTTCGAGCCCCGCCGCAGTCCGCGCGGTAATAATGACATGCGCGCCGGCTGCTGCGAGCGCGGCGGCGGTTGCGGCACCGATGCCGCGGCTGGCACCGGTGACAAGCGCGATCTGGCCGTCGAGCGGCTTTGCCGTTTCATCTGTCATGTTTAAACTACCCGTTCGGCCAGCAGGGCAAACTGATCTTCCGCCGCGACATCATCATGGTCGGTCAACGTCGTGGGATAATCACCGGTAAAGCAGGCGTCACAATATTGTGGCCGGTCGTTGTGGCGGCTGTCGGTGCCCAACGCTCGGTACATGCCATCAATGGACAGGAAGGCCAGACTGTCTGCATTGATGAAGTTCGCCATCTGCCCAACCGTCATCTGCGCGGCGAGCAGCTTGCCGCGCTCTGGCGTGTCGACGCCGTAAAAGCAGCTATGCGCCGTTGGCGGACTGGCGATGCGCATATGCACCTCGCGCGCGCCGGCATCGCGCATCATCTGGACGATTTTCATGCTCGTAGTTCCGCGCACGATGCTGTCGTCGATCAACACGACGCGCTTTCCCTCAATCAGCATGCGGTTGGCATTATGCTTGAGTTTGACGCCAAGGTGGCGAACCTTGTCGCCCGGCTGGATGAAGGTGCGCCCGACATAATGCGAACGGATGATGCCGAGCTCGAACGGGATGCCTGATGCCTGCGCATAACCGATGGCGGCCGGGGTACCGCTGTCGGGCACGGGAATAACGATATCCGCGTCGACGGGGTTTTCAACGGCCAGTTCGGCACCGATGGCTTTGCGCACCGAATAGACGCTGGTACCTTCGACAATCGAGTCTGGGCGAGAGAAATAGACATATTCAAAGATGCAAGGACGCGGATTCTGCTCTGCGAATGGCCGGATCGAGGTCATCTCACCGTCACGCACAATCACCATCTCGCCCGGATCGACTGAGCGGATGAACTCTGCGCCGACAACGTCAAGCGCAACCGTTTCCGAAGCGAAAATAATCGCTTCGTTTAACCGGCCGATGACCAGCGGTCGCACACCCAACGGATCGCGGCAGCCGATCAGCCCTTCGGCGGTCATGCAGATTAGGGAGTAGGCACCTTCAACCTGTTTCAGCGCGTCGATGAATCGGTCGAGCAGCGTCCGGTAGCTTGAATTGGCGACAAGGTGGATAATCACCTCGGTATCGCTGGTGGATTGAAAGATTGCGCCGCGCCTCACCAGTCCCTTGCGCAGCGTTAGCGCGTTGGAAATATTGCCGTTGTGCGCGACGGCAAAGCCACCAGTCGACAATTCGGCAAACAGCGGCTGCACATTGCGCAGCGCGGTTTCACCAGTGGTCGAATAACGCACATGGCCGATGGCGGCTTGGCCTTCGAGCTGGCGGATGATGTCGTCGCGGTCAAAATTGCCCGCGACATGGCCCATCGCGCGGTGCGTGTGGAAATCGCGCCCCGAAAAGCTGGTAATGCCCGCCGCCTCTTGCCCGCGGTGCTGGAGCGCATGGAGACCAAGCGCGACGACGGCCGCGGCGCTATCAGCCCCGTGGATGCCGAATACGCCGCATTCCTCGCGCAGCTTGTCGTCGTCAAATGGATGGGTGGTGAGCATCGGCAATCCTGCACGGGCGACGTGGCTGGCGCGCATATAGGGCTGGGGGCGGGATTTGTCGCCCCCTTAATGTCATCGCTTCGTCTTGTTCGGGTAGCAGGGCCATATGGTCCCCCAGGGTCCGGGCGCAGCAGGAGGCCCGTCGCTTCCCCGACGGCCAAAAAAGCCCAGAATTCTCAGAAAGTATAAACCACCCCCTATCCCCCCGGCGGTGCGAATTCCAGATGGCAGGAGAGAGGTGACGGCGCAAAGGCCGCGGCCAGACACTGGTTATCAAAAGACATATTTCCCGCATGTAGGAAAGCGTTTTGTTGGTGGAACAGCTTGCCTGCAATGGGTAAGGCTGCGGCTTATGAAACAGGCAATTGAAGCGGGGACGCATTTTAGGCCGCATTTTGACGCGGCCGGGTTGGTAACCGCCGTGGTCACGGATGCCGATAGCGGCGGCGTGCTGATGGTCGCGCATATGAACCGCGAGGCGATCGACCGCACGCTGCAAACGGGGCAGGTGCATTTCTGGTCGCGTTCGCGCCAGCAATTGTGGCTGAAGGGCGAAACGTCGGGACATTTCCTGACGTTTGTTGAAATGCGGGTCGATTGCGATCAGGATGCTCTGTGGATTATCGCGCGGCCAGCAGGTCCGGCTTGTCACACTGGTGCGCCCAACTGCTTCTATCGCCGGGTTGTTGATCTGGAAACTGTCGAAGATTTGCTGGATCGTGATGGCCGCGACAGCGCTTGACGTTCACGTCAACGTCAAATAGCTTGATCGGATGACGACTGAATATGGCCATTCGCATATCGACACGCCCGACCATCTGGGCCGCGATCAGTTCAGCATTACCGATCTGTCTTCCGAATTTGGCGTGACGGCGCGGGCGCTGCGCTTTTACGAGGACGAGGGGCTGATCAGCCCGTCGCGGCGCGGATTGGCGCGCATTTATTCAAAGCGCGATCGCGCCCGACTGGCTTGGATATTGCGGGCGAAACGCGTCGGTTTCAGCCTGGCTGACATCCGCGAGATGATTGACCTGTACGACATTGGTGATGACCGCAGGAAGCAGCGGCAGGTCACTATCGAAAAATGCCGTGACCGGATTGCACTTTTGACGCAGCAACGCGATGATATCGATAGCGCAATTGCCGAGTTAACGCGCTTTATCGATACGGTCGCCATGGCCGAGGCCGGGAAACATCCCGCCTGACGCTACGGCGCCAGTTAACGCTGCCAGTTGAAAAATCGAGACGAAGGATTCTCCCATGCCCGTTTACCGCGCCCCGGTGAAAGACGCCCTGTTCGTGCTGAACGAAGTCATCGGCATTGACCGTTATGCCAATCTGCCGGGTTTTGAAAATGCGACGCCCGACACCATCGAGGCGGTGCTGACCGAGGCCGGGCGTTTTTGTTCCGAAGTGCTCGCCCCGCTCAACCGGGTCGGCGACGAGGAGGGCTGCACGCGCCATCCCGATGGCAGTGTGACCACCCCGACGGGCTTCAAAGAGGCCTTTGACCAGTTCGTTGAGGCCGGCTGGCCGCTGCTGACCGCGCCCGAGGCCTTTGGCGGACAGGGAATGCCCCATGTGCTCGGCATGGTGATGGAAGAATTTGAAAATGGCGCGAACCAGGCGTTCGCCATGTATCCGGGCCTGACGCGCGGCGCTTCTGCAGCGCTGCTGGTGAAGGGGTCGCCGGAGCAGCAGGCAACATATCTGCCGAATATGCTGGCGTGCCGCTGGGGCGGTACCATGAACCTGACCGAACCGCATTGCGGCACGGACCTGGGCCTCATTCGCACCAAGGCCGAACCGCAGGGTGATGGTAGCTATGCCATCACCGGCACAAAGATTTTCATTTCCTCGGGCGAGCATGACCTGACCGAAAACATCATCCATCTGGTGCTGGCCAAGACCCCCGATGCGCCCGACAGCGTGAAGGGCATCAGCCTGTTCATTGTGCCCAAGTTTCTGGTCAATGCGGACGGTTCGCTGGGCGCGCGCAACGCCGTCAGCTGTGGTTCAATCGAGCATAAGATGGGCATCCACGGCAATTCGACCTGTGTCATGAACTATGATGGCGCGACCGGATATCTGGTGGGTGAGGAGAATAAGGGCCTTGCCGCCATGTTCATCATGATGAACGCCGCGCGGCTGGGCGTTGGTGTCCAAGGCGTAGCAGTTGCCGACGCGGCGTATCAGAACGCCATCGCTTATGCCCAAGACCGGCGGCAGGGGCGGGCACTCACTGGCCCGGCAGACCCGCAAGCCAAGGCAGACCCGCTGTTCGTTCACCCCGATGTGCGGCGCATGCTGATGGACGCCAAGGCGATGACCGAAGGGCTGCGCGCGCTGTGCATCTGGGGGGGCATCCAGATTGATCTGTCGCATTCGGCGCCGAGCGAGGAAGAAAGGCAGGCCGCCGACGATCTGGTCAGCCTGCTGACCCCTGTCATCAAGGGCTTTGGGACCGACAAGGGCTATGAAATCGCCACCAACGCCCAGCAGGTGTTTGGCGGCCACGGCTATATCGAGGAATGGGGGATGAGCCAGTTTGTGCGCGATGCCCGCATCGCCATGATTTACGAAGGCGCCAACGGCGTGCAGGCGATGGATCTGGTGGGACGCAAGCTGGCGCAAAATGGCGGCCGCGCGGTGCAGGCGCTGTTCGCCACCATCGATGCGGAATGTGCCACGGCCAAGGCCAACCCAGCGCTGGCCGATGTCGCCGAGCGGCTGGAAAAGGCCAATAGCGAGCTTAAGGCCGCAACCTTTTGGTTCGTGAACAATGGCTTGACCAATCCTAACAATATCGGTGCCGGTGCGCATCATTACATGCACATCATGGGACTGGTCGCCGTCGGATCAATGTGGCTGATGATGGCGGGCGCAGCGCACAAGGCGCTCGCAGCCGGCACGGGCGACAAGGCATTTTATGAGGCCAAGCTGGTCACCGCGCGTTACTATGCCGAGCGGATGCTGCCCGATGCGGGGGCGCTGCGCCGCAAGATCGAGGCGGGGTCTGAGGCGATGATGGCGCTGGATCCAGCGCAATTTGCCTACGCATAAGAGGAGATAAGCAATGGCAGAGGATGTGGTCCTGTTCGAGCAGCGGGGCGGCATTGCCATTGCCACGCTCAACCGGCCCGAGGCGCTGAATGCGGTCAATGGTGCGGTTTCATCGGCGCTAGGGGCCATCGCCGAGCGC
This sequence comes from Sphingopyxis sp. sgz302558, assembly GCF_057220455.1. Classification (NCBI taxonomy): domain Bacteria; kingdom Pseudomonadati; phylum Pseudomonadota; class Alphaproteobacteria; order Sphingomonadales; family Sphingopyxidaceae; genus Sphingopyxis; species Sphingopyxis sp. sgz302558. The sequence goes on from NZ_JBXPUZ010000002.1 coordinate 814,055, forward strand.
GTTGAGGCCGATGACGGCATAAGAGTTGCGGTGCTGGCGAGCAGCAGCGCGCGCGCATTTTGTGCCGGAGCCGACCTCGCCGAAGTTGCGCGCGGCAACCGCAACAGCATTTCGCATCCCGAATATGGCTTTGGCGGTTTCGTGAATTTCCCGCGGACCAAGCCGTGGATCGCGGCGGTCAATGGCTATGCCATGGGCGGGGGGTTTGAACTGGCGATGAGCTGCGACATGATTGTTGCGGGTGAGGGCGCGCAGTTTGGGCTGCCCGAAACACAGCGCGGGTTGTTTGCGGCAGCGAGCGGAGCTTTTCGGTTGGCGCGGCTGATCCCGCGCCCGATTGCCAATGAAGTCCTGACCACCGGCCTGCGGCTGGATGCGGCGCGCGCGCTGGCGCTGGGGGTGGTGAATCGCGTGGTCGCCGCAGAAGCGATGCTCGATACCGCCGTGGCGCTGGCAGCGAAGGTGACGGAATCGGCACCGCTGGCCGTTGCGGCTAGCCTGGATCTCGCCCGCAAAACCTATGATCTGGACGAGGCTGGCTTGTGGGACTTGAACCGCAAACATGCAGCAGTGGTCATGAGTTCGGCCGATGCCATTGAGGGGGCGACGGCCTTTATCGAGAAGCGTGCGCCCAACTGGACGGGGAAGTAGCGCCATGCATTATCATTTCGACCTGAGCGGACGGACCGCGCTGGTGACGGGTGCATCGTCAGGCCTGGGCGCGAATTTCGCCCGGGCGCTGGCCGCGGCGGGGGCGACGGTTGTTGTCGCGGCGCGGCGCGTGGATCGGCTGGCGGCACTGGTCGAAGAGATAGCAGCGGCGGGCGGCAAAGCGCATGCCGTGGCGATGGACGTTGCGGATGAACGTTCGATAAGGGAAGGCTTTGCCGAAGCCGAAGCGGCGGTCGGGCCGATCAACGTCTTTGTCGCCAATGCCGGGGTTGCCAGCGAGAGCATGACGCTGGAACAGCCTGTCAGCGAGGTCGATGCGGTCCTGTCCGTCAACTTGCGCGGGGTGGTGCTGAGCGTTCAGGAAGCGGCGCGGCGCATGGTCGCGGCAGGTAGCGCAGACAAGGAAGACGGACGCATCATCATCATCGGGTCCATTACCGCCGATAAGATTTTCCCGGGCGCGGCGGTTTACGCGGCAACCAAAGCGGCGGTGCGGCATTTGGGGCGTAGTGTGGCGCGCGAATGGGCGCGCAAGGGCATCAATGTCAATGTGATCCAGCCCGGTTATTTCCGTTCGGAGATGACAGCGGCAATGATGGATTCGCCGATCGGAGAGAAGCTGGTGGCAAGCTTTCCGCGCCGCCGCCTGCGCGACATGACCGATTTGAATGCGCCGTTGCTGTGGCTGGCGTCGGATGCTTCGGCGGGGATTACGGGCACGGTCGTGACCGTCGATGACGGCCAGTCGCTCTAGCGTTTCATACACTGGCGCGCGTCATCGCGCGGAAATTCGGTGCAGTTCCACAGCGCCTTTTCGAACCCGGCGCCTTCATCGCGCAAGTAGGAAAAGCTCATCGCTGTCCGCTGCATGTCGGTCATCGCTTCGCTGCCGGGTTTGAGCACCGGGTTGGTCCAACCGAAGAGCTTGCAATAGTCGCGGGAACCGCAAACGCGCAGTGCATAGGCAACAAACGCGTCGGCGGTAGCGCGGCGGTCGAGCACCACCAACAGCGTGTCACGCGTGTTGCCGGTCGCCGCAAACGGATCGCGTTTAATTTGCACGTCGCCAATCGCGGGATTGGCGTTGGCCATCGCTTCGATGGGGGTCGCTGTGGTGAGGCCATGCGCCGCCGACAATCCGGCAAGTTTGGTGATGGTCGGCTCGCCCGCCAGCCCACCGCGAAAGGCCGCGGGCGTGCCCCAAAAGCCCGGCCAACGGAAAAAGAGATGCGTGTCCACCGCCGCGATTTTTTCGAGGCTGTCGGACCAATATGGGCGCACCCAATCGGTATGATAATGCGTGGCAAGGCCGACGGAAGGATCCACCGATCCGTTCAGCGCCGCCAGCGCCACCGATTGCGCGCGTAGCCAGGCAAGATCGCTGTACCGCCGCGCCAATGCGCCGTCGCAGGTGAAGGTGAATTGGCAGCCGGTGGACCGCTCGGCCCCTTGAAAGACGACGCCGCAGACGCTTTTGGGAAAGGCCGGATGGCGCGCGCGGTTCAGCACTACCTGGGCCACGGCGCGCTGCCCCTTGTCATCATCGCCCGCCTCGTAAAGGACAGCGGCAGCCAGACAGTCGCGGGCGCGCTGGAAATCCTCGGCGCCGCCAACAAAGCGAAAGGGCGCAGCGGCAACCATGTTGCGGGTGACAAAGGGAATGCGCGCGTTGGCAGCGCGGGCGTCATCGAGTGTGACCGGGGCTAGTTCGACCGGGGCAACGACCGGAACGACATCGGGCGGCGGTGCGACGGGATGGACGGCGTTTGCAGGCTTGGCTGGCGCGCGCCCGTCGCTGGCCCACAGGACCGCAGCAATGGCGAGCACCGCAAGGATGGCAAACAGCCATCCCGTCACATTATCAATCCGGTACTTGCTGGGCAGGTTCAGTTGCATGGGCCGGCGCCCTTACACCTCCGGCAGGAAATCGGGAACCGACAAGTAGCGCTCGCCGGTATCGTAATTGAAGCCGAGCACGCGCGAACCGACCGGCAGTTCAGCCAGTTTCTGCGCGATGGCGGCAAGCGTTGCGCCCGAAGAGATGCCCACCAACATGCCCTCTTCGCGCGCGGCGCGCCGGGCCCATTCCTTGGCGTCCGTCGGGTCAACCTGAATGACGCCATCGAGCTGGTCGGTATGCAGGTTGGCCGGCACGAACCCCGCGCCAATCCCCTGAATGGGGTGCGGCGCGGGCTGGCCGCCGGAAATGACCGGGGACAATGTGGGTTCGACCGCAAAGACTTTGAGGCCCGGCCAGTGCCCCTTGAGGAATTGGGCGCAGCCCGTGATGTGCCCGCCGGTGCCAACCCCGGTGACGATCGCGTCAATCGGCGTTTCGGCAAAATCAGCCAGGATTTCCGGCCCGGTGGTGCGCACATGGACATCGATATTCGCGGGGTTTTCAAATTGCTGCGGCATCCATGCCCCGGGCGTGGTTTCGACGAGCTGGATGGCGCGTTCGATCGCACCCTTCATGCCCTTTTCGCGCGGGGTGAGATCGAATGTCGCGCCATAGGCGAGCATCAGGCGGCGGCGTTCAAGGCTCATGCTTTCAGGCATGACGAGGACGAGCTTATAGCCCTTTACGGCCGCCGCCATCGCAAGGCCAATACCGGTGTTGCCCGACGTCGGTTCAACAATGACGCCACCGGGGCGCAGACTGCCGTCGGCCTCCGCCGCCTCGATCATGGCGAGGCCAATCCGGTCCTTGATCGACCCGCCGGGGTTGCTGCGTTCCGACTTCACCCACACTTCGGCATCCGGAAACAGCCGGTTCATGCGGATATGCGGCGTATTGCCGATGGTTTCGAGGATCGAATTGGCTTTCATTGCAGGGGTCTTCCTCGGCTGTGCTGATATTGGTCGAAGCGAAATCGTGTCGCGTTGGCAAAGGGCGGGATGGCGACGCCGTCGGCTTCAATGAAGGGTGCATTCGCCATCGCTTCCAAGTGTAACGACGCGAGCAAATACTGTCCATAAGGCCAGTCGCCGATGCGCGATTCCGCGTTGAGGTGACCGAATGGTCCCGCGTTGACGAAACGCGCTGTCCATCGGTTCGCCAGCTTGCGTGCAGTCTGTAGATCGCAAAAGGGATCATTGTCACTGCCAACGACGACCAGCGGGCTGGTTGACCACAGGCCCGGAACCGGCGCGAAGGGTGCGAGGCGTGGATCAAGGTCGGTGCGCCAAAGATCAGGCGGGGCAACGAGCAGTGCGCCTGCCACGCGTCCTTGCGCGCCGCAGCCAGCATCGGCGAGCCAGTGCGCGACAGCATGGCAACCAAGGCTGTGCGCGACAATGATGGTCGGAGCACCGATGTCGGCAAGCGCGCGGTCGATGGCGTCGACCCAGACATTGCGGCACGGCGCGTGCCAGCAATCGAGCTGGACACGGTGGGCATCCAAAAACTGATCTTGCCAGCGGCTTTGCCAATGGTCGGGGCCGCTGTCGTCTAGACCTGGCATCAACAGGATGGGATGACCAATGGGAGAAGTGGTCACGGGATTTGCTCCTTCGCTAACTGATGGGAAGGGCCGCGGTGACGGGTGTGATCTGAATATATCAATTAATTTGATTGACAATAGGTCAGCGACCAGCGGATGCGATCGTGCGGCGATTGGAATGCCGCCTATTCCAATGTTGCTTTGGTGCGAAACATGGGTTCGAACGTGCGCGCCCGGCGCAGTTCGGGGAATAAGAAAGCCCAAAGCGCAGTGATGCCGATCGCCCCTGCGCCGCCAAACACGACTGCGCCAACTGGACCCAGCAATGCGGCGGCCACGCCCGATTGCAGCTCGCCCAGCTCGTTCGAAGCCGATATCGCCAGACCCGAGACGGCGCTGACCCGTCCGCGCATAGAATCGGGGGTGTTGAGCTGTACTAGCGAGCTGCGTACGAACACCGACAACATGTCTGAGGCGCCCAGCAACACGAGCAGCGCCAGCGAGAGCGGGAAGCTGGTCGACAGGCCGAAACCGATGGTCGCGAAGCCAAACACCACCACTGCCCAGAGCATCTTGATCCCGACGTTGGTTTTGAGCGGGCGCCATGCGAGCCATAACGCAACTGTCGCTGCGCCTATTGCCGGGGCTGCCCGCAAAATGCCCAGACCTTCTGCGCCAACCATCAGAATGTCGCGGGCGAACACCGGCAACATCGCCGTTGCACCGGCCAGCAATACTGCGAACAGATCGAGCGTGATCGCGCCAAGCAGGAACCGTTCGCGCCAGGTGTAGGACAAGCCATCAGCCATTTCGCGCAAGGGATGGCGACGCGCCTCGGCTGGCGGCGGATGGACCGGTCGCACGAAGCTGAGTGTAACACTGGCGAACAACAGCAGCGCAGCGCTGGTCCAATAAGGAAGCGCGCCGTTGGCAGCGAACAGAAAGCCGCCAATCGCCGGCCCGATAACCGAGGCTGATTGCCAAGCGATTGAACTCATCGCGATGGCACGTGGGAGCAGGGCGGGCGGAACGATATTGGGGGCGATTGCGCTCATCGACGGACCGACGAACACGCGCGCAACGCCGTGCAATGCGGCGAGCAGGAACAGGACCGGCAATGTAAGCGCATCGCTATAAGTGAACCAACCGAGTGCCAGCGCGACGAGCATGTCAATGCTGTTGGCAAAACCCGCAACCAGCCGCCGCTCGAATCGGTCGGCGACCCATCCCGCCAACGGCGTCAGCACTGCAAGCGGAACAAATTGCACCAGTCCCAACAGGCCGAGCTGGAACGAGGCATCCCGAACCGACATGCCATAGTCGTCGCGGGCGACTGCATAGACCTGATAGCCGATGATGACGACCATCGCCATGGTAGCCATCACTGCGGCGAAGCGGGCAAGCCAGTACAGCCGAAAATCGGGGATTTGCAGCGGCGAGCTGGGTTCGACTGTCGCTGCGCTGGCCACGTCTGTCCCTTCCGATTGACGCTTGCCGATGACAAGCTGATTTTTGCGTGGCAGAAAGAAACGGGAATGGGGAGAGGAAAAAATGCGGACAAGCAAAAGCTTTGCTTTATCTGTCGCTTTCATCGCGCTGGCTGGTTGTGGCGGACCATCCGAGGTGCCAGGCACGTCGGCAAAGGCCGACAAGGCGGTCGCAGAAACCGCGTACCCCGAAAGGGTTCTGTGGGGCGACACGCACCTGCATACCAGCAACAGTATCGATGCCTTTGGCTTTGGTGTGCGGCTTGACCCTGAAGCGGCGCTGCGCTTTGCGAGCGGTGAAGAAGTGACTTCGACCATGGGCATCGCGGCCAAGCTGGAACGCCCGCTCGATTTTCTTGTCATCGCCGATCACAGCGATGGCCTTGGGGCGACGCGGCGGCTTTATGACGCTCCGCGCTTCTTGATCCGCGACCCTGAGCTGCGCCGTTGGCATGACATGATGCACGAAGGACCCGAAGGGTCGCAGCGCGCCATGGCCGAACTGATCGACCGCGCGGCACGCAACGATTTGCCCGAGGCGATGCGCGATCCCGAAGCCAGCGAAGACGGTACGCGCACCGTATGGAAAAGCAGCGCCGAAGTTGTCGAGCGATATAATCAGCCCGGGAAATTCACCGCTTTTCACGGTTTTGAATGGACATCGATGCCCGGCGGCAACAATCTGCACCGCGTTGTCATGTTCCGTGATGGCTATGCCGAGGCGATCAAGACGCTGCCGTTCGGCAGCCAGCCGCCGCTCGACAAGGTCGAAAAGCTCTACGACTATATGGACCGGTATGAAAAGGTCACGGGCGGCAAGGCGCTCGCCATCCCGCACAACAGCAACTTGTCCAACGGTCTGATGTTTGAACTGACGGGCCCGGACGGTGGGCCGATGACCGCTGCCTATGCCCGCCGCCGCGCTGCGCGCGAGCCGGTGGTGGAAATTACCCAGATCAAGGGCGACAGCGAGGCACACCCATTCCTGTCGCCGAACGACGAGTTTGCGGGCTTTGGCGTAAAAGGTTGGGAACTTGGCAATTTGCCGATGTCCGGGGCCAAAACCAACGCCATGTTTGCCGGCGAATATATTCGCGAGGCGCTGAAGCGCGGCCTGGAGATTGAGGCGCGAACCGGCGTCAACCCTTACAAGTTCGGTCTGATCGGATCGACCGACAGCCACACCGCACTGGCAACGGGCGACGAGGATAATTTCTTTGGCAAGCACACGGGCGGCGAGCCCAATGCGGTACGCGCGGGCCAAGCCCAGAATCTGGGAACGCGCGTCGGCCGGTTCGGCTGGCATTATCTTGCCGGGGGCTATGCCGCGGTTTGGGCAACAGCCAACACCCGCAGTGCCATTTTCGATGCGATGCTGCGGCGCGAGGTTTATGCAACGACCGGGCCGCGCATGACGGTGCGGTTTTTCGGCGGATGGGATTTCGACGCCGCAGATCTGGCCAAAGATTGGGTGTCCGCAGGCTATAAACGCGGCGTACCAATGGGCGGCGAATTGAAGGCCGGGTCCGGAGCGCCGCGGTTCATCGTGTCGGCGCTGAAAGACCCGATGGGCGCGAACCTGGACCGGGTTCAGGTGGTCAAGGGCTGGTATGGCCGCGATGGCAAGTTGAACGAGCGGATTTATGACGTGGTCTGGTCCGACGCCGACAAGCGCAAAACAGGCGCTGGCGGCAAGATTCCGGCCGTGGGCAATACCGTCGATATCGCCAAAGCCAGTTACACCAACAGCATCGGGGCGCCCGAATTGCAGACGGTGTGGACCGATCCCGACTTCGATCCGGAACTTCGCGCCTTTTACTATGTGCGCGTCATCGAGATTCCGACGCCGCGCTGGGTGCTGTTCGACGCGCTACGCTATGGCGCCAAGCTGCCGAAGGATGCAGAGCTGGTGGCGCAGGAGCGCGCCTATACATCGCCGATCTGGTTTCGCCCGCAGGGCTAGGGCGCGGTCAGGCGCGCGATGAAAAAGCCGTCAAGGGCAGGCTGCGAATCCGGAAGTGTGCGGACCCATCCTTCTGGGGCGATAGTGACGCCTTCGGGCACTTCGTCGGACCTGGCGGGGCTGATACGCCAATCCAGATTGCTCGCCAGGAAAGCACGGACAATTTCCTCCCCCTCCGCAGGTTCAAGCGAACAGGTGGCATAGACCAACAACCCGCCGGGTTTGACCCACGCCGCGGCGCGCGCAAGCAGGTCGACCTGGAGCTGAGCGAGGCTGGCAATGTCGGCGTCGGCGATGCGGTGCAGCACATCGGGATGGCGCCGAAAAGTGCCTGTGGCGCTGCACGGGGCATCCAGCAGGACGGCATCGACCGGTTCGCTGGGCGTGTAATGGCGGAGATCGGCGGAGATCAGCTGGGCATCCAGCCGCGTGCGCGCCAGATTTTCGCGCAACCGTTCAAGCCGTTTGGAGCTGCTGTCGATCGCGGTGACCTGCCAGCCAGCTGCCGCCAGCTGCATCGTTTTGCCGCCGGGGGCGGCGCATAGGTCGAGCACTGTGCGGCCTTTGCCCGGCCCCAGCAGGTCGGCAGCGATACCAGCCGCCAGATCCTGCACCCACCAATTGCCATCGGCGTAACCAGGAAGCATTTCGATCCGGCCTGCGCGCGCGAGACGGCGATGGCGCGGAGCGAAATGCCCGCCATCGCCAAAGTCGCTTGCCGCCTGTTCGGATTTGAAGCGCAAATCGAGCGGTGGCGGTTCAGCCCAGGCTGCCTCAGCGGCGGCCACGACGTTTTTTCCCCAAGCTGTGCCCCATCGCGCTGCGACCGACGCAGGCAGCGGGGGCGGGAGCGGTAGAGACCAACCATCGCGCTGCGCGCGCGACAGGATCGCATGAGCGAGGCGGCGCGGCCCGCCGACCAACGCGGCAAGGCTGGTCGCTATCACCGCGTGCGGCGCCACGCCCATGTGCAGTAATTGCACCAGCGCCGTGCGCAGCACCGCGCGGACCTTGCTATCATCAGGCAACTGGATCTCGGTGGCGCTATCGATCAGCGCGTCGAGTGGCTCGAGCCACCGCAGCGTGTCCCCTGCAATGGCAATCGCCAGCGCACGATCATCGCTCGGCAAACGCTGGCACGCGGCATGCACGGCGCGGTCCATCGGTTCGCCGCGCCGCAGCACGGCGTCAAGCATGGCGAGCGAAGCGCGCCTAGCTGCCAATCCTTCGACCTGATCCCCCGTCGGACGCTGCCGTGCTGGTCGCCGTGGCCTAGTCGCCACGCATGGGATCCAGCGCGCTGGGACGGTTCCGGGCGCTCGGTGAAGCCATGGGAGTTTGCCGGTCGCCCATGTCGTGTCCAAGTTGGTTCAGGGCTGCAATGCGCGCCTCGGTAGGCGGATGGGTCGAGAACAGCCCGCCAAGCGACAGTGGGGCAATGTAAAGCTGGGCCGCCGCCGGGTTGCGCTGCGCAGCGCGGTTCGGGATTCGTGCGGCAGGTCCGGCAATTTTGGCGAGCGCCGAGGCGAGGCCGCGTGTATTGCCCGCAATCTGCGCACCGACGGCATCGGCACCAAATTCGCGGCTACGGCTGATCGCCATCTGCACCAGCATGGCAGCGAACGGCGCAACCAGCACCGCCAGCAAGCCCGCGATGCCTGCGCTGCGGCTGTCGCCGCGAAAGATCATGCCAAAATTGGCGAGCATCGAAATCGCACCAGCAATGGTGGCAACCATCGTCATCACCAGCGTGTCACGGTTCTTCACATGCGCCAGTTCGTGCGCCATCACGCCTTCAATTTCGTCATGGCTGAGCATGGCGAGCAGGCCGGTGGTGGCGGCTACCGCCGCGTTTTCCGGATTGCGGCCGGTTGCAAAAGCATTGGGATTGGCATCTTCAACAATATAGACACGCGGCATCGGGAGCCCCGCGCGCTGCGCCAGCCGGGCCACCATACCGTAAAATTGCGGGTGGCTGCGGGCGTCGACCTCCTGCGCATTGTGCATGCGCAGCACAATTTTGTCGGCGTTCCAATAAGTGAAAATGTTCATGCCGACCGCGATCAGCAGCGCGATAAGCATCCCGCTGCGCCCGCCAATCGTCAAACCCAATGCCATAAACAGCGCGGTGAGCGCTGCCAGCAACATCGTTGTTTTCAGCCCGTTCATTGCCATTGACCTCAAAAGGCTGCATCCTTTGCCGCCTGTTTGCGTCTATATGGATAGACGCAAGCTGACAGCAAGGTGCATCAATGAATCAATCCGCGAACGGTGCCGCTGGTTCCCACCGTGCAACGCAAAGGCCAGCGGGGGTCACGGCGCCCCCGCATTGGCAGCCAACGCCGGTGCCTGTGCCTGCGCCACCCGCCATTGAGTCTGCCGAAAATCAGCCCGGTGGGCGCGATCCGGTGCGTTATGGTGACTGGGAATATAAGGGGCTGGCGATCGATTTTTGATCGCCCGCCAGCCCGCAACTTATCAGCCGACAGCCGGCAATTCGGCGACCTGCGGCATCTTGCCCTGATTGACCTGCGTCGCGAAAATTTCGCGCATCAGTTGAAGCGAGAAGAGGTGAGCAAAGATCAGCGCCAGCATGCCGTTCTGTGTCATTTTGCGCAGCACGTCGCCGCGCAGTTCGCGCAGTTTTGCCTCGTCGACCATCTTGAAGCCGCGATAAACGAACGGTTGCGCCGCATTCTGAACCTCGATCGACACCTCGCCGTCCATGAGCAAGCCCGATTTGTTCAATTCTTCCATGAACTGGCCGGTCCGCTGACCTGCTTGCTCAAACTGTTCGCAAAAGCCCAAAATCGCGGTGGTGTGCTCGGACGGCTGGCCATCGACGAACAGCGGGTCACCATCGGCATATTCGCCCACAGCTTCGGACTTGGGATCAAAACACAGCGACATTTCATCGCTGTCGCGGCGTAGCTTGGCCAACAGGAACGGATAGCGGCGGATATAGGCCGGAACATAGACGGGATTGATCAGTTTGCCTTCGGCATCGACGAACACGTTGACGCCCTCATTCAGGCCCATCAGCGCCAGCGGCACCGAATTGTCACCGGCAGAGAAAACGATGGGGTAGTGGCGCGAGGCCGAAATAAACTCGTCGCTGGTCAGCGGCACGGCATGCTGACCAATCAGGAAGGGGGCCTTGTCAAGCGCGCGGGCCCGCCACGTTGCGTGATCCTGGCTGGAAAGCGGCACGAGGTCCTGATAGAAAAGCGGAAGATTGGCGTTAGTCGGCGCGCTGGCCATGATTTGAAGCTCCGGAAAATGGGCCTCCGGTCCAGCCGGACACCCGAAAATTGGCGATTGCGCGCCATATGCGCGGGGCAGGGCGAAGGCAAGGGGGTTACGCCCCGCTGCGCCTGGGGCGCGAGACGCTAGGGCACCAGCTTGCCTGGGTTCATAATCCCTGCCGGATCGAGTCCCGCCTTTACACCGCGCAGCATCGCGATGCGGGCGGGATCCGACAGGCGATACAGCAAGTCACGCTTCATTTGGCCGATTCCATGTTCGGCCGAGAGCGACCCGCCGAGTTCGATGACATGGCGATAGACCAGTTCACTCACATCCTCGCCATGTTCAGCAATCCAGCTGGCCCCATCGACCCCCTGCGGCGGCTGGATATGATGGTGGATGTTGCCGTCACCCAAATGTCCGAAACTGATCGCGCGCGCACCGGGAAAGGCGGTGCCGAGCCGGGCGGGATTGCTGGCGATGAAATGGGGCATTGCGTCAACGGGAACGCTGACATCATGCTGGATCGCGGGGCCGCTAGCCCGCTCAGCCTCTGAAATGCTGTCGCGGATGCGCCACCAGGCGTTGCTTTCGGCGTCCGATTTGGCGAGCGCCATATCGGTGACCAGCCCGTCGCGCTGTGCAGCCACGGCCAGATTGACGAGGTCATCGGTTCGATCCGCGCTGACAGCCGCCAATTCAACCAGCGCGTGCCAGCCGCGGTGGTCGGGCAGGGGCGCCCGCGTGCCGGGGATATGGGAAAGGACCGCATCGACGCAGCTTTGCGGGATGATTTCAAATCCTTCCAGTTCAGGGCCCAAGGCGGCGTCGAGACGGCGGAGCAAGGCGAGTGCGGCATCGGGGCCCGCCACACCAAACCAACTGGTGATGCGCGCGGTGATGGCCGGCACCAGCCGCAAGCGCGCGGCGGTGATGACTCCCAACGTGCCTTCTGCGCCGCACAGCAGATGTTTAAGATCATAACCGCGATTGTCTTTTTTCAGCGCAGCCAATCCGTCAAAAATCGCGCCATCGGGCAGTACAGCTTCGATGCCTTCAACCAGCGCACGCATCGTACCGTGGCGCAGCACCTGGGTTCCGCCAGCGTTGGTCGAAACCAGCCCGCCGACCGTTGCCGACCCCTTGCCACCCAGCGTCAATGGGAAGCGCAGCCCCTGTGCCTCGACCTGTTCGTGGAGCATTTGCAAGACGACCCCGGCCTCGGCGACCACCGATTGCGCGTCATGGTCGATGCGGCGAATGGCGTTCATCCGGCGCAGCGACAAAAGGAGCTGCGCGCCACTCGCATCGGGGGTCGATCCCCCAACCATACCGCTGTTACCGCCCTGCGGCACCACGGCAACACCGGCGTCCCCGGCCAGTTTGATCACGGCCGCAACCTCTTCGGTTGTTGCGGGCGACAGCATGGCGGCGGCGCGGCCATGATATTTGCCGCGCCAATCGGTAAGCCACGGCTGCATGATGTCGTGATCGGTGGTGAACCCTTTTGGTCCCAGCACATCAAGCAGCGACGCCAACAAGGCGGGCGATGGTGGTTGCAATTTGGGGCCATCGGGGTTCATCATGGGTTCAAGCCATTTGCCCTAGCCCGCCGCTTGGGGCAAGACCGGGCGGGGCGCGCCGGACGTGACGGGAGTGAGATTTAGGTGATCGGCGAAACTTTGGCGGTGGGGCTGGCGTTGCTGTTCCCCGGCACGGTCGTGACCGATGCCGTTCCGCCGGGCACTGATCAAAATATCGCGGCCATCGTGGAAATGCCGGGCATCGGGCCCGACGCTTCGGGCTATTATCAGATTGTCGTCGAGCGTCAGTTGATTATCCGCATTCCGGCGCGGCCGACGTCGCTTACCAACTTTTCTGCTGGCGATACTGCGGCCCCGCGGGCGCGATCCGAACCCATTGTCTGGCGCGAAACCAAAGCGCCCCGCTGTGTTGCCATGCGTTCGCTTGTGGGCATTCAGACGGTGCAACGCGATAGCATTGACCTTGTCACCCGCGAAAACCAGCGACTGCGTGCCCGGCTGAATCGCGGCTGCCGCGCGCTCGATTTCTATTCCGGCTTTTACATGAAGGCATCAAAGGATGGGCGGTTGTGCGCCGAGCGCGACGCCCTGCATGCCCGCTCTGGCGAAGAGTGCGAGGTTGAGCGATTCCGTCTGATGATTCCCATTCGCGTTGAAAGTTGACGCGTCCCGCGCATTTCCTTGACTTTTGACCGATACGCGGCAAAGCCCGCCGCAGCGCTCTGCGGGGTGCTTTTTTCTGTCGGTTTCTGTGTGGGGACCGACGTTTCCGGACAGCAAGCACCATGAATTTTGCCGATCTCGGCCTTTCGGACGAATTGTTAAAGGCGATTGCGGAGTCGGGTTACACCGAACCCACGCCCATCCAAGCGGGGGCGATTCCGCCCGTGCTGATGATGCGCGACATGATCGGCATTGCCCAGACTGGAACCGGCAAAACGGCCTCGTTTGTGTTGCCGATGATCGACATATTGGCGCATGGCCGGGCCAGAGCGCGCATGCCGCGCTCGCTCATCCTGGAACCGACACGCGAACTTGCTGCCCAGGTTGCTGAGAATTTTGAGAAATATGGCAAGTATCACAAGCTGTCGATGGCTCTGTTGATCGGCGGCGTACAAATGGGCGATCAGGTTAAGGCGCTGGAAAAGGGCGTCGATGTGCTGATTGCCACGCCAGGCCGATTGATGGACTTGTTTGAGCGCGGGAAGATCATGCTAAACGGCTGTAGCCTGCTGGTCATTGACGAGGCAGACCGCATGCTGGACATGGGGTTCATCCCCGATATCGAAACCATTTGCACCAAGCTGCCGGCGCAGCGCCAGACCTTGCTGTTTTCGGCGACGATGCCGCCGCCGATCAAGAAGCTGGCCGACAAGTTTTTGAACAACCCCAAGATGGTCGAGGTCGCGCGGCCGGCATCAACCAACGAAAATATCGCGCAGCATTTGATCAAGACGAGCGAGCGTTCAAAACGCGAAGTATTGCGCCGCCTGATCGACGCCGAGCGCATCCACACCGCGATCATCTTTTGCAATCGCAAAACGACAGTGCGCGACCTTGCCAAAGACCTTAAGGGCCGCGGTTATCGTGCGGGGGAAATCCATGGTGACATGGACCAAAGTTCGCGCATCGCCGAGCTCGACCGGTTCAAGGCGGGCGACATCAACATATTGGTGGCGTCAGACGTTGCGGCCCGTGGCCTCGACGTAAAGGGCGTGAGCCATGTGTTCAATTTCGACGCGCCGTGGCACCCCGACGATTATGTGCACCGGATCGGCCGGACCGGACGGGCAGGGGCGAAAGGGCGCGCGTTTACCCTGGTCACCCCGGCTGACGCGGAAGCCGTGGATAGTATCCAGAAGCTGACCGGGCAGAATATTCCGTCCTTTAGCGTCGATCCCGAAGCGCTGGCCGGGGGCGACGAGGTACCGAAGGCGCGGCGCGAGCGCGCGCCGCGCGAGGAAGAACGCCCGCGTCAAGACAAGCCCGAGCGAAAACCGCGACGGGACGAAGACCGGCGAACCGTGCGCCGCGACGCGGTGGCCGAGGATGACAGCCCTGACGATGGCTGGAACGGGCCGTTGCCAGATTTTCTGGGTGTCAGGCTGGGGCGTTAGCCAACCACCGTTCTCCCCATATCGTCATGCTGAACTTGTTTCAGCATAACGGGGCAAGATTGGCGTGTTGTCCTGAAACAAGTTCAGGACGGCGAAAGAATTTTCAGACCTTCACCAGCATCTTGCCGGTGTTTGCGCCTGAAAACAGACCCAAGAAGGCATCGGGGGCACTTTCGATGCCCTGATGCACCGTTTCGCGCATCGTCACCGCGCCGCTGGTGATCAGGCCCGCCATATCGGCGTAAAATTCATCCATGCAGGCGAAAAACTGGTCCGTGTAGATGAACCCTTCCATGCGGATACGCGCGGGGATGGTGCGGATCAGATATTTCATTTCCTGTGCCTTGCCATCGTTATAGACGTCAATCTGCCCGCAAATGGCAAAGCGCGCAAAATCATTGGCGGTTGCAAAGGCCGCGTCGAGATGTTCGCCGCCAACATTATCGAAATAGACATCGATACCAGATTTACCGAGCGACTTCAGCGCCGTGGTGAGCTGTGGCAGCACTGGCCCTGCCTTATAGTCGATCGTCGCGTCCGCGCCCAATTCGTGGACCCAGGCGCATTTGTCCTTGCCGCCAGCCGAGCCGATGACCGTCATCTCACGCGCCTTGGCCAACTGAACCACAGCGGCACCCACCGCACCGCCCGCGGCTGAAACAAACACCGTTTCACCCTGCTTTGCTTGCGCCACACGGTGAAGGCCGATCCACGCCGTCCCCCCCGTCAGTCCAAGGTTATGCAAAAAGCTTTGCGGAGAAATCCCGAGATCTAGCAGTTGTTTGGGCAATTTATTTGGCATCATGTCGAGGCCGATAACCCCGCCGTCGCGCCAGCCGCCCATGTGCTGGATCAGGTCCCCGGGCGCAAAACCGTCGAGGCGGCTTTCAAGCACCTCGCCAATTGCTCCGCCGGTCATGGGTTCATTGATCTGAAACGAGGCAGCATAGCTTTTGGCATCGTTCATCCGCCCGCGCATGTAGGGATCCACCGACAGCCAATGGTTGCGCACGCGCAGCTGCCCATCGGTCAGGGGCCCATCAGGAAGATCGCGCAGCGCAAAATTGCCAAAATCGGGAAGCCCCGCCGGACGGCTCACCAGATGCCACGCCTTTGCCATGCTTGTTTCCCCCCTTGGTTGAAATCTACCTGTTAATGAAAAGCCGTTGCGCGACAATGCGGCCTTGGTTATCAGCGCGCGGTCGCGGGGCCGTAGCTCAGATGGGAGAGCGCTGCAATCGCACTGCAGAGGTCAGGGGTTCGATTCCCCTCGGCTCCACCAGCGACGCTAACCCATGGCTTCCCGCAGCATATTTTTGGCAATCACCAGCTGCTGAATTTGCGTTGTCCCTTCGTAGATGCGGTAAATGCGACAATCGCGGTAAAAGCGCTCCGCAAGATATTCTTTCAGATAGCCGGCGCCGCCATGGATTTGCACGACGCGGTCCGCGACACGCCCGCACATTTCGGATGCGAACATTTTGGTCGCGGCGGCCTCGATGATAATCTTTTCGCCGCGATCGGCGCGGGCGCAGGCATCGCGGAGCATGCATTCGGCGGCGTAGATTTCCGCTTTGCTGTCGGCGAGCATCGCCTGGATTAGTTGGAAGTTGGCGATGGTTTCGCCGAATGCTTTGCGTTCCATGGCGTATTGGAGGCCGCAGTCGAGCATGCGTTGGGCATAGCCGACGCTGGCGCCCGCCACGGATAACCGTCCATTATCAAGGCTTTGCATCGCGGCACGAAAGCCGATGCCCTCTTCGCCGCCGAGCAGGGCGTCGCCGTCGACATGGACGTCCTCCAAAATGACGTCGGCAATCTGCGATCCCGCCTGGCCCATCTTGGCGTCGGGCGACCCGATGGTGACACCCGGCGTGCCGCGCGGGACGAGAAAGGCGCTGACATGGCCGTTTTTGGGCAGCGCATCGGCATTGGTGCGCGCCATGACGAGGATGACATCGGCGAACGGCGCATTGGTGATATAGCGTTTGGTGCCATTCAGCACATAGCCATTGCCATCGCGCACCGCGCGCGTCTTCATCGCCGCGCTGTCCGAGCCACTGTCGGGTTCGGTAAGGCCAAAGGCGGCAATGGCACCGCCCGCGAGTTTGGGCAGCCAGTGCGCCTTTTGCGCCTCGGTCCCGCTGCCAACAATGGCCTTGCACACCATGCCGATGTTGATCGAGATGATCGAGCGATAGGCGGGGGCGGCATAGCCAATAGCCTGAACAAAGCGGATATATTGGCTGATGTTCATCCCCGCGCCGCCATATTCGACCGGCATGGTGACGCCGAACAGGCCCATATCCTTCATTTCCGCAAGAATATCGTCGGGGACGCGGCCAAGCGCTTCCAGCTGGTCCTCGGCCGGGATCAGCCGTTCGCGGACGTAGCGGTGGAGCTGGTCCATGAAGGCGTCGAAAACATCGGCATCCATGCCCGGGTTGCTCATCTTACCCCCCTCAGTTCACATCATAGCTGTCAATCGCCGCGAAGATGCGTGTCAGCTGCTCGCGCTCTTCACCGGTGAGATCGGGTCGCCAAATTTCGAATAACAGCACGGTGCGGTCGCTTGCGCCGCGGTTCCAGGCTTCATGTTCGAAGCTGTCGTCGAAAATGGTAAGCTTGCCGCGCTGCCATGCGCGCGTTTCCGCCCCCACCCTCAAGGCGCAACCATCGGGCACGATCAGCGGCAGGTGGCAGATCAGCCGGGTATTGAGCATCCCATGATGCGGCAGAATGTGCGTGCCGGGTTTGAGCCGCGAAAACAGCGCAAGCGGCGCGCGGCCCGGAATGACCGGCTGCGGCGCGCGGGCCAGCGCGGCGAGGGCGGCGGGGCAGGCGGCGGCCATGCCTGCGGCCACCTTGCCGTCCTTGAGCAGCCATGCCGCGCCCCAATCGGGCTTGTCGAGCAACGGGTTGTTCGGCGGTGGGCGGTCCGGGCTGGCCTGCACATAGGGGGCGAAGGCGTCGGCGCTGGCGAGCAGCTCTTCGAGTTCGGCGGTGATGGCGTCGGTCGCCGCCTCCACTTCCGCGGCCCAGGCAAATTCGGCTGCGTCCCACCAGGCGCGCTGGGCGAGGCCGGGGAAATAGAACATGCTGGGTTGCTGGAGGTACAGCGGCTGATCGCCCGCGAGCAGCGCCAGCGCCTCGGCCACGCGGGGCGGCGCGCCGTGCGCCGTTACGCCTGCTGCTGCCAATTGGTCGGCAAGATGGGCGGCGAAGCGGCGCTCGGTCGCTTCGGCGAAGACTTCGGCGCGCTGGAGCCCGACGTGCAATTGCGCAGGGACGCCGGGGGCATTTGCCGCCGTACCGAGCGCAAGCTTGTAGAAGCTGAGCGCCGCGCGATCATCACCAAGGCGGCGCTGGAGTTCGGCCATGGCGAGCTGCGCGGCGATATTGCTGCGGTCGGCACGGATCGCCGCGTCGAGCGCAGCAGCCTCTCCCGCGCTATCGCCGCGCCGGTTGGCATCGCGCGCTTCGGCCAGCCAGTTGCTCGCCGCGGTTGAAGGTGGTGGTGCGTGCCCTGTCATCGCGGCCACGAAGCCACAAAGCCGCGCGGGAGGAAAGGTTTTTTGCGTATGACAGCGAAACTGGTCGGGTGCGTTGCGATGGTTTGTCGTCCCGGATCAAGTCCGGGACGGCAGGCTGGCAGTGACTTGTTGTCCCGGGTCAAGCCCGGGACGACGAGAAGGGGGGCTAACTTACAGGGGGCGATTCTGTTTGTACGCCCTGCTTGCCGGCAAGCCGCGCGCGGATGTCGCGTACCGCATTGCTGCGCCAGAGCAGCGCGAGCAGGGCGAGGAGCAGCCCCCACGGCAAGATCGCCGCGCCCGCGGTCAACACAAAGGTCAGCGCGGTGCCGCCGCTGCGCATGAAGGTTTCGCCCGCGCTGCTGAACGGATTGTTATGGCCGATGCCGGGCAGGCCGCCGTTGCCAAAATAATTGAAAACGACCGTGGTCGAAGCGACGCGCGCCTCGCCCGCGCGGCGGCTGCTTTCCTCGCCGCGTTGTTCGCCGCGCAGGTTGGTTATCTGGCGGAGCAGTTCGGCGCGTTCGGTTTTGCCGAGACCGCCGGCTTTGAGACGGCTCTCGAGGCGGGCGATTTCGGCATCATTGCCCGCGCTGCGTTGCTGCGAGGAGATTATCTCGCTGCCGACATCCTCGCCCTTGACCGAGGCTTCGGCAAGCACGCCTTCGGCCTTTTCGACGCTGGCGATGGCATCGGCGCCAAAGCGGCGGGCGATGCCGGGGTCGAGCTTGAACTGGGTCTGCGCCTCGACATTTTTCTGGTCGTTAAGGCCATAGCGGACATCGACAATGCGGCAGCGCTGGACCCCCAGCAATTCGCACGCCTCGGCATGGTCCTGCTGCACCGACGAGATGCGATCGTCGTCGAGGCGGAAGGCGTAAGCATAGTCAAAGGCGACGCCGGGGGCGACGGTGGGGGATACACCGGGGGTGGCGGCGTCAGCGGTGCGTTCGGATGCGGCTTCAGCGGCGGCTTCGGTGGCGGGGGCGGCGTCAGCCGACGCGGCTTGCTCGGCATTTTGTTCCGAACAGCCGATCAGGGCGAGCGCCATCGCGCCCGCTAAGAGCTTCATTTTCATGTGATATTCTCCCAAAGCGACTCGACAGCCGCAGGCGAAGGGGTATCACAATTGATTTAGTTGACAATAGATATTCTATTGCTCCCCGGCGTAGGCCAGGTTCCAGTCGTTGCAGTGCTAAACGCCCCTGGACCCCGACTTGCGCCGGGGAGCAAGAAGTTATGTTTCTCCAACCCTCCCTGTCGCGCAGCGATGGGGAGGATTTTCTCTCTCACCCCAACCGAATGAAACTATCCAGCACCCGCTTCGTCCCGGCGGCCTCGAACGCAACCTCCAGCTTGTTGCCGTCGATGTCGGCGATTTCGCCGTAGCCGAATTTTTCGTGGAACACGCGCATGCCGATGGCGAGGTCGGCGCGAGGTTTGGCGCCGATGGCGGCGGCGGGGGCGCGTTCGCTGGGGGCCAAAGAACTCGACGATGGCGCACGCGTCACACCCGACTGCGCGGCGGCGCGTTGCCAGGCGGGGCCGCGCGTGGCGGCACGAGTGCTTTGCGCGGCAGCCAGATGCGCGAAGGGGTCGGCATTGGCGCTGAAATTGGCGCGCCACAGGCTGGCGCCGCCGCCGAGGCCGTCTTCGGCTTCGACATGTTCCGGGGGCAGTTCGGCGATGAAGCGGCTGGGGATGCTGCTCATCCACTGGCCATAGATGCGGCGGTTGGCGGCGTGCCAGATGGTCGCGGTTTCGCGCGCGCGGGTGATGGCGACATAGGCAAGGCGGCGTTCCTCCTCCAGGCTGGCAGTGCCGCCTTCGTCGAGCGCGCGCTGCGACGGGAAGACGCCGTCCTCCCACCCCGCCAGGTGAACGTGGCGAAATTCCAGCCCCTTGGCGGCGTGGATGGTCATAATCGTCACCTGTTCGGCATCGACGCTGTCGTCGCGGTCCATGACCAGGCTGACATGCTCCAAAAAGGCGTCGAGGCTGTCATATTCCTCCATCGCGCGGACAAGTTCGGAC
Organism: Sphingopyxis sp. sgz302558; assembly: GCF_057220455.1. Lineage (NCBI taxonomy): Bacteria > Pseudomonadati > Pseudomonadota > Alphaproteobacteria > Sphingomonadales > Sphingopyxidaceae > Sphingopyxis > Sphingopyxis sp. sgz302558. The sequence continues at coordinate 834,094 of NZ_JBXPUZ010000002.1, forward strand.
AGGTTTTCGAGGCGGCCCGCGGCTTCGGCGCTTTTGTCGGCCTGGAGCATCGCGGTGTAGCCCGAATCGTCGAGGATCAGCTGCGCGAGCTCGGCGTGGGGCAAGGCTTGGGCTTGCTCCTGCCAGTGGCGTAGCTGGCCGACGAAGGTGGCCAGCGCGCGGCGCGCTTGCGGGGTAAGCTCGTCGGTCTCGATAATCCGTGCGGCGGCGCGGACGAGGGGGAGCTGTTCCGCGCGCGCGAGCATATGGATGCGCTGGATGGCCTTGTCGCCCAGCCCGCGCTTGGGGGTGTTGACGATGCGTTCGAACGCCAGATCGTCGGCGGGCGAATTGACGAGGCGCAGATAGGCCAGCGCATCGCGGATTTCGGCGCGTTCGTAAAAACGGAATCCGCCAATAATGCGATAGGGCATGCCGATGGAGATGAAGCGGTCTTCAAGCTCGCGCGTCTGGAACTGGGCGCGTACGAGGATGGCGGCGTCATTCAGGCTTTCGCCCTTGATTTGCAGGCTTTCGAGCGCATCGCCGATGCGGCGGGCTTCTTCGGGGCCGTCCCACACGCCTTTGACCTGCACCTTGTCGCCGCTGTCGAGCTCGGTCCACAGCGTCTTGCCGAGCCGGTCGGCGTTCTTGTCAATCAAGCCCGAAGCGGCGGCGAGGATGTGCGGGGTAGAGCGGTAATTTTGTTCGAGCCGGATCACGGTGGCGCCGGGGAAATCACGTTCGAAACGCAGGATATTGGCGACCTCCGCGCCGCGCCAGCTGTAGATGCTCTGGTCGTCATCGCCGACGCAACATATATTCTTGCGCTGCTGCGCGAGCAGGCGGAGCCAGAGATATTGGCTGGCGTTGGTGTCCTGATATTCGTCGACGAGGATATATTTGAAGCGCGTCTGATAGTGTTCGAGCACGTCGCGGTGCGTTTTCAATATGACGAGCATGTGGAGGAGGAGGTCGCCGAAATCGCAGGCGTTCAATGTCTTGAGCCGCGCCTGATAGAGGGCATAGAAATGCTTGCCCTTGCCTTCGGCCCAGGCCTCATTTTCTCCCGCGTCGAGATCGCTGGGGGTGAGGCCGCGGTTCTTCCACCGGTCGATCAGGCTGGCGAGCAACTTGGGCGGCCAGCGTTTGTCGTCGAGCCCTTCGACCTGCATCAACTGCTTGATGACGCGCAGCTGGTCATCGGTGTCGAGGATGGTGAAATTGCTGTGCAGCCCGACGAGTTCGGCATGGCGGCGTAGCATTTTGGCGGCGATGCTGTGAAAGGTGCCGAGCCACGGCATCCCTTCGACCGCGTCGCCGATCATCTGGCCGATGCGGTGCTTCATCTCGCGCGCCGCTTTGTTGGTGAAGGTGACGGCGAGGATTTCGGACGGCCAAGCGCGGCGCGTGGCGATGAGGTGGGCGAGGCGCGCGGTGAGGGCCGCGGTCTTGCCCGTGCCCGCGCCCGCAAGAACCAGCACCGGGCCTTCGCTGGTCAGCACTGCCTGGCGCTGCGGCGGGTTGAGGCCGGCGAGATAGGGCGGGTCGACGGTGGTGGAGGAAGTTTGAGTCACGCGCGAACGATTAGGGAACAGCGCTACGCGGCGCAAGGCGTGCGAACAAACGTCCGTCAATCACCAGCAATCCCAGCGTGATGAGCGCCATGCCGAGCATTTGCCCATTGGTCAGCACTTCGCCCAGCACAGCGACGCCCAGCAGGATCGCGACCGGCGGCATCACCAGCGCAATCAAAAGCGCATTGCTGGCCCCGGCGCGGTCGATGAGGCGGAAAAAGATGAAATAGGCAAAGCTGGTGCCCACCAATGCCAACATCAGCATCGCTGTGACCGCGGTCATATTGGGTGCGGACGCGGCCCAAGGCCGCTCGACGATCAGCGCGAGCGGGGTAATCAGCGCAGCGGCGGTGACAATCTGGCCGGTCGCCGCCGCCATTGGCGCGATGGTCGCGCCCAGCCGCCGCGCATAAACCGCCGCCCCGGCAAAGCTGGCCGCCGCGAACAGGCAGGCGAGCTGCGCGACAACATCCTGCCCCATGCCGCCGACGGCATCGGGACCGACCATGACAATAATTCCGCCAAAGCCAAGCATAACGCCCACCAGTTTGAGCGGCGTTGCGCGTTCGTCAGGGGTGAAGACATGCGCGATCAGCACGCCCCACAGCGGCACAGTAGCGTTGAGGATTGCGGCGAGTGCGCTGTCGATCCGCGTTTGCGCCCAAAAAAACAGCGCCATCGGCATGGCGATGTTGAAGAAACCCAAGATGGTAAGCTGCCACCAGCTACGTGCGTCAAGTGGCAGCCGATGTCCCAGCCATTTGAGCGAGAGCAGCATCAGAGGAATGGCGAGCAGCATGCGCAGCGCCACCAAGGTGAGCGGCCCAAAGCCGGTAAGGCCCAGCTCGATCAAGAAAAACGCGCCGCCCCAGACGACCGCAAGGATCGCAATCAGGCCCCAATCATGCGCCGTCATACGCAGGCCGGGCGCAGTCATGCCAGGGCCCTTAACAGGGTCAGCTTGGCCTTTCCGACCTTGCGTTCGGCATCGATGGCGAAGCCGTCCACCAACACGCTCTCGCTGGCGCCGGTTTCGATGGAAATCCAGCTAGCCGCGTCGGTCCAGCCGAGCCGGGCAAGCTTGTCGAGTGCAACGGCGCCGGCGCCAGTGCCATAAGGGGGATCCATCAATATGACGTCATAGCGGCGCGTGGCCGGGCCGAGGCTGAGCACCGAGGCGGGGCGAACTTCGGCGCGCGGCACCGCCCCCAACGCCGCCAGATTGGCACGCAGCACGTCGAGCGCGGCGCGATCCTGTTCGGCGAACAGGCAATGCGCCGCCCCGCGCGACAAGGCTTCGATCCCCAGCGCACCCGAACCGGCGAACAGGTCTGCGACATGCAGCCCGTCAAAGCTGCCGAGACGGCTGACCAGCATCGAGAAGAGTGTTTCGCGGGTGCGATCGGCCGTGGGCCGCGTCGCGTCACCCTTGGGCGCATTCAGCTTGCGGCCGCGCCATTTGCCGGCAATGACGCGCATCAGCCCAGCCGCCGCCTGAACTGAAAAAGCTGATCGCGCGGCACCAGATCGACCGCCCCCAGCGCCAGCTCGGCGAGGTCGAACGGGCCGTAGCGCGTGCGGATCAGACGGCTGACCTGCAACCCGAAATGTTCGAGCACCTTCCTGACTTCGCGGTTCTTGCCCTCGGTCAGCGTCATTTCCACCCACTGGTTGCGCCCGGTGCGGCGTTCAAGATTGGCGTCGATCTTTCCATAACGCACGCCGTCGATGGTGATGCCTTCGACCAGATCCTCGAGCTGCGCCTGGCTGATTTCGCCAAAGGCGCGCGCGCGGTAGGTGCGTTCGACGCCGCTCGCGGGCAATTCCAACTGGCGCTTGAATTCGCCGTCGTTGGTGAGGAGCAGCAAGCCTTCGGTGTTAAAGTCGAGCCGCCCGACAGGCATCAGGCGTGGCAGATCCTTGGGCAGGACATCGTAAATCGTCTTGCGCCCCTTCGGATCGCGCGCAGCCGTCAGGCAACCCACGGGTTTGTAAAAACGATAGAGCCGCGTTGAAACGGGCTTGGCGACCGGATTGCCATCGACAGTCAGCCCTTCGAGCGAGGCAAGCAGCGGCGCCGGCTGGGTGACGATAGCTCCGTTCAGCGCGATGCGCCCCTCTTCGATCATCCGTTCGATGTCGCGGCGTGAGCCAACCCCGGCGCGAGCGAGCAATTTTGCGATACGTTGCGGTCCGTCACGGTCCTCATTCTCGGTGGCGGATTTTGCCTGCGCGGGCAGTGTCCGCCCGGCACCGCGCCGTGCTGGCCGCGCCGGAGCATCGGGACGGCGCGTTCGGGGCGGAGGGAGATTGCGATCACGCGGCACGGAAGCTCTTTCAATCAATGGGATATGCGGCTTTTACGCAACGAGTACCGCCAATAAAGCAACGCTTCACCGCCGCGTAGCATAAGGCCGCTTGATTGTCGCCGCGCGCGCGCTCATGGCGCGTAAAAGAGGTGATGGCAATGATCTTCTCCCGCCGTTCCAATGCCGTCAAACGTAGTTGCATCACCCGCTTGCTGGTCGTCGAGGACGACCCGCTGGTTGCGTTCGACCATGAACTGGACCTCAAAGGCGCCGGCTATACGCTGGTGGCAACGGTCAACAGCGGTGAAGCGGCGGTCGCCGTCCTGGCCAAAGACAATGTCGATGCGGTGGTGCTCGACCTGCACATTGCCGGGGCCATAACTGGCGAGGATGTGGCGCGGCTGGCGTTCGATCGCGGCGTTGCTGTGCTGCTGGTCAGCGGCGACGCGCCTGGCCCCGCGAAACGATACGCCTTCGGTCATTTGGGCAAGCCGTTGCACCATGGCGCTCTGGTAGGTGCGCTGCGGGCCATGGAACGCCAGCTTTGCAAGGGGGAGGTACCGCGCGAAGTGGGCGGTCTGACTATTTTCGCACCCGCCGCGCCGGACGTGTAGCCTTTTCCCGTTAGCGTGCGAACCATGGGCATGCCGCCCATGAAGGGCGCAGGCGCGAAAGGTTGTGATATGCAAAAGAAGCTGTTGGCTATGCTGGGCATTGGTTTTGCCGGGGTTGGCGGGGCGGCGCTATTTGCCGCATCAAGCGGCACTTCCGGCAGCGCACCCGCAACAGCGGCGCAGGCGGCAACCCCGCGCGCCGCCGCAGACTCACCGCAGCAACCAGTGCTGGTCGAACTGTTCACCAGCCAGGGTTGTTCCTCCTGTCCCCCCGCCGATGCTTTCGCGCGCGACCTGGTGCGCGAGCGGAACGTTATCGTCATCAGTCGCCCGGTTACGTATTGGGACCGGCTGGGTTGGAAAGACACACTCGCCCGCCCCGAAAATGACAGCATCCAACGCCGCTATGCCGCGCGCGCCATTCCGGGGTCAGGTGTTTATACGCCCGAAATCGTGGTCGATGGCAGCAGCGCCGCGATTGGATCGCACCGCGCCAAGATACGCGGCATGATCGCCGAAGCGGGACGCAAACCCAAGGGCACCATCACAATTGCGGGTGGCCGCGCCAGCGTGACAGGCGCAGAAGGCACCGAACTGCGGGTGTTGGCGATCGCATCGGAACGCATGGTTGCGATCGGCAATGGCGAAAATGGCGGCACCAAAGTGGGCTATGCCAATGTCGTGCGCGACGAAATGGTAGTGCGTTGTACCGCATCGGGTTGCAGCGCCACGATACCTGCCGATTTTGCCAAGCGCGCAGGCGGCAATAAGGTTGCGGTGGTTTGGCAAGATGCGGGTGCCGGCAAGGTGCGCGCGGCGCGCTGGCTGCCAGTGGGCTGACGAAGTCGCGTCTTCCATTTTGCTCTGAACATTCTAACCCAAGCTAACGCCGCGTCGTACGAGCGGAGGGATAGAAGGGGAGCAATATGGCCGAAGTCGCCGCACCATCCGGCTGGAAGTTATTCAAACTTGCCATGACCAGCCGAAAAACCGGTGTGATGTTGACATTTGGCGTTTCCGCCGGCCTGCCTTTTGCCCTGTTGCTGGGAACGCTTTACGCTTGGCTTGGCGAAGCTGGCGTAGACTTGGAAACAATGGGGGTCTTTTCCCTCATTGGCCTTGCCTACGCTTTCAAGTTTCTTTGGTCGCCGTTGGTGGACCGGGTCAAGCTGCCGGGATTAGAACGGCTGGGGCGGCGGAAAAGTTGGCTCCTGCCAATTCAGCTTTTGCTCGGCGTTATCTTCGTGGCGATGTCGCAGCTTGACCCGAAAAGCGCGCTTGGCTGGTTCTCGCTTATGGCTGGAATCGGAGCATTTGCATCGGCCACACAGGACATAGTCATCGACGCGTGGCGGGTTGATGTCGCCGATGAAACAACCCCAGTCGAAATATTGTCCGCGATCTATCAACTCGGCTATCGGCTGGCGACCTTGGTTGGCGGTGCGCTGGCGCTTGTGCTGGCGGCACGCATTGATTGGCCAGGCGTCTATCTGACCATGGGTTTAGTTTTTTTCCTTGTGTCGGGCATCACCCTGATAGCGCCAGACACGCCACGAACCGGGACCGACGAGGCCGGACGCCTGGAATGGCTTTACCGAATTCCGCAGAACCATCGCAACGCCGCTATGGCCGTAATTTTGGTGGCTTGGGCATGGTCGTTGTTCACGGTTATCCAATTCATGGCGTTGTCGCTGACCGCCAGCCCCGAGTTGCGCCCGGATTCGACCGAATTTGTTAAGTTCAATGGGCCGCTGATCGTCATTGCGACTGTCATTATTCCCGCTGTTATCGCCGCAATTCTGGGCGGAATGTCCGATCGGTCAACGACACGGACCGCCGCCACCGATGACCGTGACAGCGGTTTTTCGCGTGCCATTGACTACGGGTATCAGGCCTTGCTGATGCCGTTGATGGAGCTTGTGGGACGTTTGAAATGGGGCGTATTGATCGCGCTGGGTATTATTCTGACCTATCGGCTCACAGATAATATCTGGGCACCCTTTGCTTTGCCTTTCTACCTCAATGAACTGGGCTACACCAATGATGAGGTCGCGATCGCCAGCAAATTTTTTGGCGTGGGGATGACCATGCTGGGGATCACGCTTGGTGCGTTCCTTTTTGCATGGATCGGACGACTACCGTCGTTGGTGCTTGGCGCTATTTTGGCAGCTGTGACCAACCTGCTCTATGCGGACCTGTCTCTCGGCGGGTCAGGGATTGATGCCGTCGGCAACAAATTGGGCGTGTACGCTTTGTTCGAGCTTTTCGGTGCGGATGCCCGCCTGGGCCGTCTGATGTTGGCGATTGCCGGCGAGAATCTGGCTAATGGTATCGCCGGTGCAGCTTATGTTGCGTTCCTATCATCGATTACGGCGAAAGAGCACAGCGCAGTGCAATATGCGCTGCTATCTTCACTTACCTTCTTAATCGGGTCGCTGGGACGCGGCGCGCTGGGGCAATATATTGAGACCGATGGTTATGCCGCCATGTTCTATCTTGCTGCGCTTATTGGCGTCGTCGCCATAATATTCTGTGTCGCTGAATGGCTGAGGGACAGTTGGCAGACCCGCCGCACGGCGCCGGCCTGATCGGTCAATCCGGCACTTCGTCGTTCAGGCGCAGCACTTCGCCCGCCAGATACAGCGAGCCCATAATCGCCACGCCGCGCGCACGGCGCTCTTTGCGGGCGAGGGTGGCGATGATACCGAGCGCGGCGGGCACGTCGGTCGCCTGTCCCAAATGCTTGATGCCATGCGTTTTGGCGAGCGCGGTGACGGCTTCGGGCGCGTGGTGAGCATGATCGGGCACCGGCACGGCGACGAGGGCGCGCGTGACCGGCGCCATGGCCCGCAAAAAGCCATCGAGATCCTTGTTCGCCAGCATGCCGACGATCAGGTCAACCGGGCCGCGATCGGCGATGTCGCGCGCGAAGAAATCGGCGATACGCTGTGCCGCATCAACATTATGCCCGCCGTCGAGCCACAATTCGCCGAGCGGTGCCTGCGCGGTGAGCGGACCGGGGCCAAGCCGTTGCAACCTGGCCGGCCAGCGCACGTTGAGCATGGCGGCGGACAAAGCAGCAGGATCGACGTCCAATTTGGTCTGCGCGCGCAGCATGGCGACCGCCAGCCCCGCGTTGGCGAGCTGGTGCGCACCGGCCAGCGCGGGCTGGGGCAGGAAGACACTGCCCCTTTGGTCGCGGAACACATGATGGTCAGCAGCGGGGCCCATTTCCCAGTCGCGGCCCTGCACAAGCAGCGGTGCGCCAATTTGTTTGGCCCGTTCGGCAATGGTGACTGCGGCAGCAGCACCGTGCGCTAGCGTGACGAGCGGGACACCCTTTTTGGCGATTCCCGCCTTTTCAAAAGCAATGCGCGCAAGCGGTTCGGTCGGGGTGCCCGCTTCGGGCGAGAGCAGAAATTCGCGGTGGTCGATGCCGAGGCTCGCGATACCGGTCACAAGCGGCTGGCCGATGACGTTGGTGGCGTCAAGGCGGCCACCCAGACCAACTTCGATGATCGCGGCGTCGGCTGGGGTGCGCGCAAAAGCCTGAAAGGCGGCGGCGGTGGTCGCCTCAAAAAAGCTGGGTGCGATGTCACCCGCGGCATCGAGCACTTCGGCAAGCAATGGCGCAAGGGTCGCATCATCGATCAGCTTGCCGGCAATGCGAATGCGTTCGTTGAAGCGCACCAGATGCGGACTGGTATAGGCATGGACGCTAAGCCCCGCCGCCTCGAGCGCGGCGCGCAGGAAGGCAGCGGTCGAACCCTTGCCGTTGGTCCCCGCGACATGAAACACCGGCGGCAGCGCCCGATGCGGATTACGGAGGCGCTCCAACAGTGCGGTAATGCGGTCGAGCCCCAGCACGTCGCGCCCGGGCGAGAGATAGCTCAGCCGGTCGAGCTGCGCCTGGACGGCGGGGTCGGTACTGCTTGCACGGTCGGCCATGTGCTTGTCCTAACGCGCAAATTGCCAACGCGGAGTTAAGCTGCCTTCGCGGGAGCCAGATATTCGATCAAACGCGCAAGCGTGCTGGCCAGATCCTTGCGCGGGACAACCATGTCGATCATCCCGTGGTCGAGCAGATATTCGGCGCGTTGGAAGCCTTCGGGCAGTTTCTCGCGGATGGTGTTTTCAATCACGCGCTGGCCAGCAAAGCCGATCAGCGCCTTGGGTTCAGCGATGTGCACGTCGCCCAGCATGGCATAGCTGGCGGTAACACCGCCGGTGGTGGGGTCGGTCAGAACGACGATATAGGGCAGGCCCGCGCGGCGGAGGCGCTGTAGCGCGACGGTGGCGCGCGGCATCTGCATCAGCGACAAGATCCCCTCTTGCATGCGCGCGCCGCCCGCCGCCGTAATAGCGATGTAGGGTGCGCCGCGCTTGATCGCGGTTTCGACTCCGGTGACAAAGGCCTCGCCCACCGCGACGCCCATCGACCCGCCCATGAAGGCGAAATCCTGGACGCCGATGACGGCCTCTCGCCCGCCGATGCGGCCATAGGCGTTGGCATAGGCATCGCGGTCGCCGGTCGCAGTGCGCGCAGCTTTCAGCCGGTCGATATATTTCTTGCTATCGCGGAATTTGAGCGGATCGTCAGCGACAGCAGGGCTGTCGATGCGCTTGTACATGGCGTCATCGAACAATTGGTCGAAGCGTTGCTTCGCGCCAATCCGGTCGTGATGGCCGCAGCGCGGGCAAACGCACAAATTGTCCTGCCATTCCTTGACGAACACCATCTGGGTGCAATCGCGGCATTTGTGCCACAGATTGTCGGGCGTATCGCGCTTCTCGCCAAAGGGCAGCACATTGCGAACGCGGGTTAGCCAGCTCATTCGACCTTCTCCCTTACGGTGGCGATAGCATCGGCAAGCGTGCGGGTGAAGGCGGTTAGATGGGCAGGGGCGTTGGCACCATGTTCCGCCACGAGTTCAACCAGCGCCGACCCCACAACGACCCCATCGGCGACGCGCGCGATTGCGGCGGCCTGCTCCGGGGTGCGCACGCCGAAACCAACCGCGACGGGCAGGGCGGTGGCGGCTTTGAGGCGTGCGACGGCTTCCTCGATGCTCGCCTGCGCCGCCTGTTGCTTGCCGGTGATGCCTGCGACCGAGACATAATAGAGGAAGCCGCTGGCGCCGCTCAGGATTTGCGGCAGGCGCGCGACATCGCTGGTCGGGGTGGCGAGGCGGATGAGGGCGATACCCGCATCGCGCAGCGCGGGGCCCAGGCTGTCGTCCTCCTCGGGCGGAATATCGACACAGATGACGCCATCGACGCCTGCGTCCTTGCATGCGGCGGCGAACCAGTCGGCCCCTCTTATGGTCATCGGGTTGGCATAGCCCATCAGGACGAGGGGGACGGCGGGGTGGCGCGCGCGGAAATCCTTGGCGATTCCCAGGATATCGGCGGTGGTGGTGCCCGCATTCAGGCTGCGGATATTGGCGAGCTGGATCGCCGGGCCGTCAGCCATCGGATCGGTGAAGGGCATGCCGAGCTCAATCACGTCAGCCCCGCCCGCGACGAGCGCGTCAAGATTCGCGGCGGTATCGCCGTCGCCTGCGGTGATGAAGGTGACGAGGGCGGGGTGGGGTTTGGTGAAGGCGGCGGTAAGGCGGGTCATTTAAGACGGCTCTGCAACATAGCCTCTATCGTCAGCGCAAATGCCGCCGAAACGGCCAAGATCAAAAAGGGATTAACGAGGCTGATCTTGCCGTCGCTGTATCCCGCTATAAAAGAGGTGATGGCGATAGATACAGCCACCAACGTGACATATGAAGTTAAAGCACGTCGCGTCAGAAGTTGGCTCATATCTTTGTCCCCAGCGCCTCAGCCACGGTGAAGATGTCCTTGTCGCCGCGCCCGCACAGGTTCGCGAGGATGATCTGATTTTCGTCCATCTCCAGTGAGATACGGTCCACAGCGGCGATTGCATGCGAAGGTTCAAGCGCCGGGATGATGCCTTCGGTGCGGCATAGTTGCTGGAACGCAGCCAATGCCTCGTCGTCGGTAACACTGGTATAGGTGACGCGGCCGATGTCGCGCAGCCAGGCATGTTCGGGGCCAATGCCGGGATAGTCGAGACCGGCGCTGATCGAGTGCGCTTCATCGATCTGACCATCGGCGTCCTGTAACAGATAGGTCTTGTTGCCGTGCAAGATACCGGGTCGCCCCCCCGAGAGCGAGGCGGCGTGGCGCAGGTTCAGGCCTTCGCCCGCCGCCTCCACGCCCAGCATTTTGACGTCGCTATCATCGAGAAATGGGTGGAACAGCCCGATGGCGTTCGATCCGCCGCCGATCGCGGCCACGAGCAGGTCGGGCAGGCGGCCCGTGCGTTCGAGCATTTGCGCGCGCGCCTCGCGCCCGATTACCGACTGAAAATCACGGACGAGTTCGGGGTAGGGGTGCGGGCCCGCGGCGGTGCCGATGATATAAAAGGTGTCGTGGACGTTGGCGACCCAGTCGCGCAGCGCCTCGTTCATCGCATCCTTCAGCGTGCGCGCGCCCGATTCGACGCCGATTACTTCGGCACCGAGCAGCTTCATTCGGAACACATTGGGCTGCTGCCGCTCCATGTCGCGCGCACCCATATAAATGACGCAGGGCAGACCGAAACGCGCGCAGACGGTGGCGGTGGCGACGCCGTGCTGGCCCGCGCCGGTTTCGGCAATGATCCTCGTCTTGCCCATGCGGCGCGCGAGCAGGATCTGGCCGATGCAATTGTTGATTTTGTGCGCGCCGGTGTGGTTGAGCTCGTCGCGCTTGAACCAGATTTGCGCGCCCTTGCCCGGCGCCGCGCGGCTGCGGATATCGGCGGTCAGCCGCTCGGCAAAATAGAGCGGGCTGGGGCGACCGACATAATGGGTCAGCAGATCGTCAAATTCGGCGGCAAAGGCGGGATCGGCCTGCGCGCTGCGATATTCGCGTTCAAGATCGAGCACGAGCGGCATCAGCGTTTCGGCGACAAAGCGCCCGCCGAACTGGCCAAAATGGCCGCGTTCGTCGGGTTGGGTGCGGAAACTGTTGGTCTGTTTGTTCATATGCTTAAATTCTTACCGTAGCGCCGAGCCTGTCGATCCGCGATTTGCCGTGCCAAGCCCGTCGACAAGCTCAGGGCTACGGAGATTTGGCGCAATGTCAGGCGTTGTGGACCGCTTGGCAGAAGGCCGAAATCTTGTCCACATCCTTGACGCCGGGCGCGCTTTCGACGCCTGAAGAGACATCGACCAACGGTGCCGCCGTAGCAGCGATGGCTTCGGCGACATTGGCGGGGTTGAGGCCGCCGGCGAGACCCCAAGGAAGAGCGTGGCGGTGACCCTTGAGCAATGACCAGTCAAAGCGCGTCCCCGTGCCGCCCGGCAACGCCTGCGCGGGCGAGTCGAACAGCAGGAGATCGGCGCTGCCGACAAAGCGCGCGCTCTTGGCCAGCGTTTCGGCATCTTTGAGGCCAAGCGCCTTCCACACGCCAACCGGACTATGCGCGCGGACTGCAGACAGCCATTCCGGCGATTCCTTGCCGTGAAACTGGACGATATCGGGATCAACTGCAGTAATGGCCTTTATGGTTTCGGGCGGGTCCGCGTTGACGAGCAGCAGCACCACTTTCACGCGCCCACGTGCCTGATCGCGCAGCGCGCGCGCCTGTTGCAATTCAACATAGCGCGGGCTGGGCGGGTAAAGATTGAGACCAATGTGCGTGGCGCCAGCACCTATGGAGGCAGCCAGCGTTTCGGGCGTTTTCAGCCCGCAAATCTTGATTTGTGGTGACGTCATGGGGTCGCTTTGGACTGTTCAACTAACCGGAGCAAGCTGCCATCGGGATCGACGAGATAACCGATCCGCAGGCCGCTGATATCAACCGTCGGAAGATGCAGGCGGGGCCAGCCGACGCGCACGTGCGGTATGCCGGCGGCGGTACAGTTGTCGATGAAAGCGTCAATGTCAGCCAAGCGCAGGCACGCCCCGAAGCTGCTCGTGCTCGGGTCAAGGTCGGGATAAGGGAAGAATTCAAGCTGTATGCCGCCACGCGAGAGGATCATCCACCCATCGGCGCGATAGTCCGTTTCAAATCCCAGCGCGCAATAGAATTTTTCAGTGACGTCAAAATCGCGCGCGGGAAGATTGGGGGTGGCGAAGTCGCCACCAGACGTCACAGCGTCGCCTCTATTGCCCGCGCGGCAAGGTCGGGGTCGGCGGCCTGGCTGATCGGGCGGCCAACGACCAGTATCGACGCGCCATCGTTCATCGCCTGTTGCGGGGTGACGATGCGTTTCTGATCGGCGCTCTTACCGTCGGCGGGGCGCACCCCGGGGACGACGAAAAAGCCCCCGGACCAAGCCTTGCGCGCGGCGCGCACTTCCTGACCCGAACAGACGATGCCGTCGAGACCGGCACCTTGCGCCAAAGCGGCGAGGCGCACCACCTGGTCATGCGGTGTGCCACTAACGCCAATGTCGGCCAAATCCTGGTCATCGAGGCTAGTCAGGACGGTGACGGCGACCACCTTGGTATGGTTACCGGCAGCTGCCTTTGCCTCTTCCAGCATCGCGCGCCCTCCGGCGGCGTGGACGGTGATTATCGCGGGCTCAAGCGGGCGCAGCGCCTGCACGGCCTTGGCCACCGTATTGGGAATGTCGTGCAATTTCAGGTCGAGGAAGATGGGCAGACCCAGTTTCGCAATTTCGTGCACGCCGTGGTGGCCATTGGCGCAGAAAAATTCGAGGCCGAGTTTGAAGCCGCCGACGTGACGGCGCACTTTGTTGGCAAGCGTTTGCGCTGCATCAAGGTGCGGCGTGTCGATGGCGAGGAAGAGCGGTGACGTCATAGCAATGTTCCGGGTGCAGGCGGCGGGGCTTCAGGCGAAGGCGCGGCGGCAGGTTCAGCAGGCTTACTCGCCAAGGCGCGCATATCCGCCAGCTGGCGCTCGCTATTCTCCAGCCGCCGTTTGAGCGACCAACGCGACGCGCGGCCCATCAGCCAGGGAGGCAAGAAACCGATCAGGAAAAAAGCCATGGCAACAAAACCCACCGGCCATTCGAAATATTTGAAGCCGTCGGCTTCGGGCCACACGTTGACCCGGACATGGTTCCAGTTGATCGCGATGAACGATACCAGCACGATGGTGCACAGCACCCAGCCAATTGTCCGTAACGCTTGCATCGGCACCCCTTTGTGCGGTGGATCTGATGTCAGGCTAGGCCATTGCTCGCGGCATTTCCAGTCCTGCCAAGGTTGGGACCCTAGTCTGCAAACACCCGTGCGAAAATCGTATCGACGTGCTTGAGGTGATAATCGAGGTCGAAGTGCGCGGCGAGCTGGTCTGGCGGCAATAGCGCCGTGACGTCAGCATCGTTCGACAACAGTTCGAGCAGCGACAATGCGCCGTCGGATTCCCACACTTTCATGGCGTTGCGCTGGACCAACGCATAGCTTTGCTCGCGGCTGGCCCCGGCCTGGGTCAGCGCCAGCAAGACACGCTGCGAATGGACGAGCCCACCCATGCGGTCGAGATTCTTTTGCATCCTTGCCGGATAGACGACCAATTTGTCGATGACGCCAGTCAGTCGCGCCAGAGCGAAGTCGAGCGTTATGGTGGCATCCGGGCCAATGAAGCGTTCGACCGACGAGTGGCTGATGTCGCGCTCGTGCCACAGCGCGACATTTTCGAGCGCGGGGGTGACATAGCCGCGCACCATGCGGGCAAGGCCGGTGAGATTCTCGGTCAGCACCGGGTTACGCTTGTGCGGCATGGCCGACGAGCCCTTTTGCCCGGGGCTGAAATATTCTTCGGCCTCTAGCACTTCGGTGCGCTGCAGATGGCGGATTTCGGTGGCGAGGCGTTCTATTGACGACGCGATGACACCAAGTGTGGCGAAAAACATAGCGTGGCGATCGCGCGGGATAACCTGGGTCGACACGGGTTCGATGGCCAGGCCCAATTTGGCGGCGACATGCGCTTCAACGGCGGGGTCGATATTGGCAAAGGTTCCGACCGCGCCCGAAATGGCGCAGGTCGCAACGTCAGCACGCGCCGCGACCAATCGCGCGCGGCAGCGGCTGAATTCTGCATAGGCCTCGGCCATTTTGAAGCCGAAGGTTACGGGTTCGGCGTGGATGCCGTGGCTGCGCCCGATGCAAGGGGTTCGTTTATGCTCAAAGGCGCGGCGCTTGAGCGCGGCGAGCAGCGCATCGAGATCGTCGAGCAAAATGTCGCTGGCGCGGGCGAGCTGGACCGCGAGGCAAGTGTCAAGCACGTCCGATGACGTCATGCCCTGGTGCATGAAGCGGGCCTGTTCGCCAACATTGTCCGCCACCCAGGTCAGGAATGCGATGACGTCATGCTTCGTCACGGCTTCGATGGCATCAATAGCGGGAACGTCGATGGCTGGATTGGTCGCCCACCAGTCCCACAGCGCCTTTGCCGCGTCCTTGGGCACCACGCCCAGCGCGGCGAGGGCATCGGTCGCATGTGCCTCAATTTCAAACCAGATGCGGAAGCGCGCTTCGGGTTCCCAAATCGCGGTCATCGCGGGGCGGGCGTAACGGGGGACCATGGCGGGGCTTTCTCGTCAGGAATCGGCGATGAGGCCCGTTAGCAGCGGCGAAGCACGCGGTCGAATCTAGAGCAAACCCGCATTGCGGAAACTATAGGCACTGTCACCGCCGATGATGATGTGATCATGCAGGGCAATGCCGAGCTTATCCAAGGCGGCAGCGACTTCGCGCGTCATGTGGATGTCCTGGCGGCTGGGATCGGCGACCCCGCTGGGATGATTATGGACCAGGATGACGGCCGATGACGCCAGTTCCAGCGCGCGCTTTGCCACCTCGCGCACATAGATGGCGGACTGGTCAACCGTGCCTTCGCTCATCACCTCGTCGCGCAGCAACTGGTTGCGCGTGTCGAGGTGGAGGACGCGCACCCGTTCATGCGCGATTGGCCCCATATCGGCGCGCAGCCAGTCGAGCAGAGCTGACCAGCTGGCCAGCACCGGGCGCTCGGTCACCCGGCCTTTAAGCAGGCGCAGGCTGGCCGCCTGAACAATTTTCAGCGCAGCAACGCTGGTTTCTCCCATACCGCTGACGCGGAGCAACGATGCCGGATCGGCGCTGACCAATTCGGCTAGGCTGCCAAATTCCTTGAGCAGAGCCTTTGCCAGTGGCTTGGTGTCGCGCCGCGGGATAGCAAGTGTCAGCAGATATTCGACCAGCTCATAATCGCTGAGTGCCTCTCCACCCGCATCGAGCAGCCGGGCACGCAGGCGGGCGCGGTGGCCGCGGTGATCGGGCGGGGCAGGGGCGTCGTTCATCGCAGGAATGGCGATAACGCGCTTGTGACGGCCCGACAACGCCCATAGACGGGAGATATGGCCAGCGACGCCCCTGACTTGCCTGCTGATTTGCCGGCGCAGCCAAGCTGGCGGAAACGGCGCGCAGCGCTGTTCGTCGGCGGCGGACTGGTGCTGGCCGTTTCCGCCATCTGGGTGCTGCGCGCGCCGATTGCCGATAATTTTGTTACCAGCCAGCTGCAACAACGTGGCGTAAAGGCCCAGTATCGTATAGTTTCTATTGGACCGCGCACCCAGACTTTGGCGGATGTCGTCATTGGCGATCCAGCCAAACCCGACCTGATCGCCCGCCGCGTCAGGGTGGATATCGGTTGGACCTGGTCGGGCCCGGTGGTCAGCGGCGTAACGGCCGAAGGCGTGCGGCTATTTGGTCGCTGGGAGGATGGTCGCATCCGCCTGGGCGAAGTCGATAAGATGCTGCCGCCACCCAGCGATGAACCGTTTCGTCTGCCCGAGCTGGATGTGGCGCTTAGCGATGCGCGCGCGCGGATCGACACGCCCTGGGGAGCGGTTGGCGCACGCATCGATGGGGCCGGGCCACTGCGCTATAACTGGCGCGGCCAGATCGCCTTGGTCAGCGAAGGATTGACCTATGGCGACTGCGCAACCGGGCGTCTGTCGGTTTTTGGTGCGGTCCGAATTTCCTTTTCCCGGCCCAATTTCGCTGGCCCCGTGCGGGCCACCGATTTGCGCTGTCCAAAGCAGGGCTTCAGTCTGGCTCGCTTTGATACCCAGCTTGAAACCTCACTCGCCGCTGATTTTCTGAGCTGGACGGGCGAATTTGACGCCACCTCGTCGCGTTGGCAGGCCATGGGCGGCACGCTGGGCACGCTTGCCGCGACCGGCAGTTTTCGCGGAGATACCAAATCCACCAAGGTCGATTATGACCTGCGCGGCAGCGGCGCGCGCTATGGCGGCTTCAATGTGGCGGGCCTCAGCCTCGTCGGAACCGCGACGGCAGGCAGCAATCTGAGCGCCAGCGCCCGGCTGGGGCTAGCGCGGGCGGTGCTGCCGCCGCAATATCGGGCACAGGCGGCAGGGTCGGCTGCCACGCTGCGCGCAACGCCAATCGGGCCTATCGCCGAACAACTGGCCCGCGCGGCGGCCTATGCGCTGGCCAGCGTGTCCGGAGAAGCCGATGTGCTGCTGGTTGGCGATGCCAGGACGCGGCGGGTTGAAATCATCGCCCCGCGCCTGCGCAGTACCAGCGGCGCGCAGCTGCGCGGCGATGCCAGCAGCCGGCTGTCGGTGTTGCTGGCGGGCAAACAGCCGATGTTCCTGATCGATGGGCGCTGGCAATTGGAGGGCGGCGGGCAGCCCGATGCCGATGTGCGCTTGCAACGCGCCGCCAACGGCCGGCTGACCGGCCTGGTGAGCCTCAAACCATTGTCTGCAGGTGATTCGCGGCTGGCGTTGACGCCGGTGAGCGTCGTTGGCGACCCCAATGGACGGCTGCGTCTTGTAACGACAGCCGCGCTTTCCGGGCCGCTGGCAGGCGGTCGGGTCGATGGGCTGACCATGCCGATCGATGCCACCGTGCAGCCCAATGGCGATGTCACGCTGGCGGGGAATTGCCGGCGCGTGTCACTGGCAAGCGCGGCGCTGGCGGGCGTCACGCTGGGCAACAATGTGGTGCAGCTGTGCGGACCGCCCGGTCAAGCCTTGCTGGCCTATCGTGGTGGCAGGTTGAGCGGCGAGTTGGCGCTGGTCGCGCCCCAACTGCGCGGACGGACCGGCGAAAGCCTGCTCACGCTGCAGGCTGAGCGACTGCAATATGGGCTCGCGAGCGGGCAGATGGTGATCGAGGCGCTGGCGGTGGCGATTGGCGAAGGGGAACCGGCAACCAATTTTACCGCCGAACGGATCAGCGGCACGTTGGCAGGCGGCGCCATGACCGGACGACTGGAAGGCGCAGCGGGCGAGATCGGCGAAATTCCGCTGAACATGACAGAGATAGCGGGCGATTGGGCTTGGCGCGATGCGGCCCTGACGCTGAACGGTGGACTGGTGGTTAGCGACGGCGCCGAAGAAGCCCCCCGCTTTGCCCCGCTGATCAGCCGCGACGCCACGCTGACCTTTGCCGATAGCCGGATCGTTGCCGATGCCAGCTTCAGCGAGCGCGAGACCGATACGCCAATTGGCAACACCGATATCGTCCATGATTTCACGAGCGCCGCGGGCTCGGCTGACCTGCTGATCATGTCGATGCGCTTCAACGAGGCGTTCCAGCCCGACCAGCTGACCCCGCTGGCGCTGGGCATTATCGCCAACACGCGTGGCACATTGGCCGGGCGCGGGCGGATTGATTGGAACGCTGACGGCGTGACGTCATCGGGGACCTTCACGACGGCGGGCAGCGACTTTGCCGCTGCGTTCGGTTCGGTGCACGGGGCCAGCACGACAATCGTGTTCGAAGATTTGCTCGGGCTGAGATCGGCTCCGGGCCAACGTGCCAGCATCGACGAGATTAATCCCGGCATCCCGGTGATCGGCGGGCTGATCGACTATCAACTGCTCGATGCCAACAAGATCCAGATTGAAGGCGGGCGCTGGCCTTTTGCCGGGGGCGAACTGGTGCTGAAGCCGACCACCATCGATTTTGACGTCAACGCCGTACGACGGCTGGAATTTGAATTGCGTGGTGTTGAGGCCGGCGTGTTCCTGAAAGAATTTGGTTTTGAGAATCTGAACGCCAAGGGCGTTTTCGATGGTGTGCTGCCGGTCGAGTTTTCAGGGCTGGGCGGGCGGATTGTGGATGGCCGGCTGGTCGCGCGCAGCGGCGGCGGCGAGGTGTCCTATGTTGGAGAGCTGACCAACTATAATCTCGGCGTATTCGCCAATTATGCATTCAATATGCTGAAATCGCTGGCTTATGAGGAAATGACGATCACGCTTAATGGTGATCTGGATGGCGAAATGCTGACCGACGTCAAAATCGTCGGGCTGAAACAGGGCAGTACCGCCGAGCGTAACATCATCACCCGGCAGCTGGAAAAGCTGCCCATCGTTTTCAACGTCAAAATCAACGCGCCATTTCGACAATTGATTGGATCGGCGCGAAGCCTCTATGATCCCTCGGTGCTGATCGACCAAAATCGCGATGCGCTGATCGAGGCGCAACGGGCAGCGGAAGGGACATCCGTTCAGCCTCCTGAAAGTGAGCCCGTGCCATGAAGCGTCTCGAAAATGTTGGACAGCGACTGCGGCGGCACCATTTGGTTGCCTTGGGAGTGGTGGCGATGAGCCTGAACGGGTGCGTGCAAATCGACACGCCCGACAAGCCCATCGAAATCAACCTCAACATCAATATTCGGCAGGAAGTCGTATTCCGGCTGGATGGGAAGGCCAAGGAACTGGTTGAACAGAATAGCGAGATTTTCTGATGGAGACCAAAGCGATGACCCCGAATTTGACGCGCCGCAAGCCGTTCGCCGCGCTGATGCTCGCCGTGGCGGGTGCCGCTCTGCTGAGCACCGTGCCTGCGCAGGCGCAGCGTGATCCGGCCTATCAGGCCGCGCGCCAGGCCGGGCAAGTGGGCGAGCAGCCCGATGGCTATCTGGGCTTTGTCACGCCGCCAACGCCCGAAGTGCGCGCGCTGGTGATGGACATCAACATCAAGCGCAAGGACGCCTATACCAAAAGCGCGGCGGCCAACGGCAGCACCGTGGAACAGTTCGCTTTCACCACCGGGTGCAACCTGATTGCGCGCACGCTGCCCGGCGAGAAGTATAAATCGCCCGACGGTCGCTGGCTGACGCGTGACAGCGCGCCGCCGCAGCGCGACGCGCGCTGCCTGTAAGGGCGCGTCGCCCCTGCGCGGGCAGAAGTGCTAAAAATCAAAGCCGCCGCGGTGCAATCCGCGGCGGTTTTTTTGCGCACTGCAGCAAAAGTGCGGTCCGCGACGGTTGACTTCATGCGGACGCATTTCTAAACGGGCCGCGCCTTAGGGGTCCTGCGCCTTTTTCGGGCATCTTCGGCAGTGGCGATGCGGCAATTTCGCGCGCTTTTGCAGGAGATTGTCAGAAATGTCCGGGACCGACAGCGATCCGAACCCCTCTTCGGAAGATTCGCGCCTGACGTCGCTTGAACAGCGGCTGGATCGGGCCGAAGCCGTAGAAGCGGAACGGACGTCTGGATCTGCTGGTCCGGAATCCGATGCCAATTACCGGCTCGGGAACCGGGTGCTGGCGGAACTGCTGGGCGGGATGATCGGCGGGGCTTTGCTAGGCTGGCTGTTCGACCGCGTGGCAGATACCTCGCCCTGGGGCCTGTTGATCATGCTGATGCTGGGCATCATCGTGGCCTTCAGAAACATCATTCGACTGTCGTCGACGCCCAAGAAATAAGGCTTCGAAACAGGGATTAGCCAGCCGTACCTAAGGCTGGTTCGCAATTTGTGGTGGAGTGACTGGCTGTGGCCGCATCTGAATCCGGCAAGATCGACCCGATGCACCAGTTTGAAGTGACGCCGATGGGCAGCTTCAATCTGGCGGGCAACGAGATCGTCTTCACCAATAGCGCGCTGTGGATGATAATCGCTGCCGTGGTGCTAGGGCTGTTCATGTGGGGCGGGATGCGCCGCGAACTGGTGCCCGGGCGCTGGCAGGCCGCCGTCGAAGGCTTCACCGGCTTCATCTCCAGCATGATGACTGCGAACATTGGGCAGGAAGGGCGCAAATTCACGCCCTATGTCTTCTCATTGTTCATGTTCATCCTGTTTTGCAATCTGCTGGGCATGCTGCCGCTGGGCGTACTGGGACTGCACCCTTTTACCGTCACCAGCCATATCGCTATTACGGGCGTGCTTGCGGTAATGAGCTTCCTGATTGTGCTGGTGGTTGGCTTCTGGCGCCACGGCCTGCACTTTTTCTCGCTGTTCGTGCCGCACGGCACCCCGCTGCCGATGATCCCGTTTATCGCGATAATCGAGTTTATTTCGTTCATGATCCGGCCTTTTTCGCTGGGATTGCGCCTTTTCGTGGCGATGACCGCCGGCCACGTGCTGCTAAAGGTCCTGTCGGGCTTCGTGATCAACGGCTTTAACGCCGAGAATATGGTCATCGGCTCGGTTGTCTCGCTGCTAAGCTTCACGTTGATGATCGGTATTAGCGCGCTCGAGCTGCTGGTTGCCGGCATTCAGGCCTATGTTTTCGCCCTGTTGACCTCGCTGTATCTGAACGACGCGGTCAATCTTCACTAAGTCATTCGACACCCATCTTTTTACCCCAAGGAGTTTTATCATGGACGCAGAAGCAGCAAAGCTGATCGGGGCCGGTCTGGCCGCCATCGGTGCCGGCATGGCCGCCATCGGCGTGGGCAATGTTTTCGGCAGCTTCCTGGAAAGCGCGCTGCGCAATCCTGCCGCCGCCGACGGCCAGCAGGGCCGCCTGTTCATCGGCTTCGCCGCTGCCGAACTGCTCGGCCTGCTGGCGTTCGTCGTGGCAATGATCCTGCTGTTCGTTGTCTGATTGGCCGGGGTTGGAGCGGTCCTGCCGTTTTGACCCCAGTCGACATTTTTCCAGCGTATTGAGGCCTCACAAAGCATGCCCCAGATCGCCCAATTGACCGAAGACGGCTGGTATCTGCTTTCGCAGATGTTTTGGCTGCTGCTTGTCTTCGGCGGCATTTATTTCGTCATCGGCCGCGGGATGCTTCCCAAGATCGAAGCGACGGTCGATCAACGCGACCGCAAAATTGCCGACGATCTGGCGGCGGCAAAGGCCGCGCATGCCAGTGCCGATACGCTCGACGAGCAATATCGGGTCACGCTGGAAGCCAGCCGCGCTGAGGCGCAGAAGGCGGTGCAAGCCGCCAAGGACAAGGCGGCACGCGACGCCGAGAAAAAGCTGGCCAAAGCCGACGCTGATGTGGCGGCCAAGCTGGCGGCGGCCGAGGCCGACCTGTCCCTCGCGAAGACCTCAGCCATGGCCGAAATCGAGGCTGTGGCCGCTGAGGCTGCGCGCGATCTGGTGGCGCGCCTGTCGGGTGCCAAGGTGAGTGATGCCGAAGCTGGTGCAGCGGTAAAGGCGGTGATCCGTGGTTGATATGCTGACCCTGATGGCCGCGGAGGGCGCGACGCCCAAGGCCTTTGGCCTTGACGCCACGGTGTGGGTGTCAATCGCGATGCTGGTGTTCATCGGCATTTTGGTTTGGAAAAAGGTCCCGGCGATGATTGCTGCCGGACTTGACGGCAAAATTGCCGCCATCCGGGCGCAGCTGGCTGAGGCCGAAACGCTGCGCAAGGAAGCCGAAACGCTGAAGGCCGAATATGAGGCCAAGATTGCCGGTGCCGAGGCCGAAGCCGCCGAAATGCGCGCCCGCGCCGAAGCCGAAGCCGCGACGCTGGTGGAAAAGGCGAAGGCCGATGCCACCGCGCTAGTCGCACGCCGCAAGAAAATGGCCGAAGACCGGATCGGTGCCGCCGAAGCCGCCGCGCTCGCCGAAGTGCGCGGGGCCGCAGCACGCGCCGCAACCGAAGCCGCCGCCAGCCTGATCGCTGCCAAGCATGACGCCGCTGCCGACAAAGCGCAGGTAGACAAAGCCATCAAGGCGCTGGCCAAGGGTTGAGGGCCAAACCCCTAATCATCGTCATCCCGGACTAGATCCGGGATACTAAGCTACCGTCCGCATGTTATCCCGGATCAAGTCCGGGATGACGAAGAGGCGATGGTTGGGTCTGTTACGTCAAAACCGGATCATTACCCGCCGCGCCAGCGCCGGGGAGATGCTGTGAATCAGCTGCAGCAGCTTGACCATCCCGACATTGACCTCGGCTTTGTTGGCCTGAATCCCGCGCAAGATTTCGGCCGCACATGCCGATGCGGACATTTTGCGGCCCGTGCGCCCGCTGGTCATCTTGGTTTCGACTACCGGCGGCAGTGCTTCCATCACATGGACATTGCTGTCCTTGAGCAGATAGCGCAGCGCCTGTGTCCAGCTGCGTAGCCCCGCCTTGGTTGCGCAGTAAACCGACCCGCCCGCCCGCGGCGCTATTGCCAGGCCCGACGTCACATTGACGACCGCTGCAACCGGTTGCGCGCGCAGCTGCGGCAGCAAGCGCGTCGTCAGCTGGATCGGTGCATCAAGGTTCAGGCGGATGCACGCCGACGCGTCCTCAAGCGAATTGATGCGGTCGGGGTCGTAGATACTGCCCGAACCGGCATTGTTGACCAGCAGCGCCAGCGGGCGAGCTACCATGGCGTTCACCAGCGTGTCGATGCCCGCTGGCGTCGAAAGGTCGCATTCGACGGCTTCGAAGCCCGCCTCGCGCATCGCGGCTAGCCGGTCGTGCGAGCGCCCGGTGACCACTACCTGGGCCCCCGCTGCCCGCAGTTGCTGTGCCAGTTCACGGCCAATGCCGTCGGAACCGCCGGTGACGAGCACCAGCTTTTCAGCCAAATCCATCGCGATCCCCATCGTTGTTTCGTCCACCTATGGCATGACGCGCACGCCTGTCCTAATGATTCCACCATGCAGCGACCCAATGCCCCCGACCGGTTCAATGAGGACAAAGCAACCTTTGTCGTGCGCGGCGCCGAAGGGGGCGACCAGCCCGATCTGGAGCGCGGAGCGGAGGTGATCCGCGGTGTTGTGCGCAGCCTTCCTGCGCGGCCCGGTGTTTACCGCATGCTCGATGCGCGCGGCGATGTCCTCTATGTAGGGAAGGCGCGCGCGCTCAAGAACCGGGTGACCAATTACACGCAGGTTGCCCGCCTGCCCACGCGGCTCCAGCGCATGGTGGCGCAAACGCGCAGCATGGAAATTGTCACCACCAACAGCGAGGCCGAGGCGCTGTTGCTCGAGGCGCAGCTGATCAAGCGCTATCGCCCGCCGTACAATGTATTGCTGCGCGACGACAAAAGCTTCCCCTTCATCCTGCTGCGCGCCGACCACGAA
This sequence comes from Sphingopyxis sp. sgz302558, assembly GCF_057220455.1. Taxonomy (NCBI): domain Bacteria; kingdom Pseudomonadati; phylum Pseudomonadota; class Alphaproteobacteria; order Sphingomonadales; family Sphingopyxidaceae; genus Sphingopyxis; species Sphingopyxis sp. sgz302558. The sequence continues at coordinate 857,817 of NZ_JBXPUZ010000002.1, forward strand.
TTTCCGCGCATTCAGAAGCATCGCGGCGCGCGCAAGACCAAGGGGCGTTATTATGGCCCCTTTGCCAGCGCGGGATCGGTCAACCGCACGTTGAATGCATTGCAGAAAACCTTTCTGTTGCGCAGTTGCACCGACAGTTTCTTTGCGAACCGGTCGCGACCTTGCCTGCTGTATCAGATCCGGCGATGCAGCGCGCCGTGCGTGGGCCGGATAACCCCGGCGGACTATGCCGATCTTGTCGGGGATGCGCAGGATTTCCTGGAAGGCAAATCGACCGCCGTGCAGAAAAGGCTTGGCGCGGCAATGGACCGGGCAGCGGCGGCGATGGATTATGAACTGGCCGCAGTCTATCGTGACCGGCTGAAATCGCTGACCTTTATCCAGGGGTCGCAGGCGGTGAACGCCGACGGGCTGGGCGATGTCGATGTCTTCGCGATGGCGGCGAAGGGCGGGCAAATCTGCATCGCGGCGTTCTTCATTCGCGGCGGGCAAAACTGGGGGCATCGCAGCTTTTTCCCGGCGCATGTCAGCGGCGTGCCCGATGAAGAGGTGTTGGCGAGCTTTCTGATGCAATTTTATGAAGGGATGCCGCCGCCCAAGCTGGTGCTGGTGGACCGCGAGCCCGACGATTGCCCCGTGCTGGAGGAGGCACTGGGCACGCTGGCCGAGCGCAAGGTCGAGATTAGCGTGCCACAGCGCGGGCAGCGCCGCCGACTGCTGGAGCAAGCCGCGCGCAACGCGGGCGAAGAGCTCGACCGGCGGCTGGCCGAGACCAGCACGCAGGCGAAATTGGGCCGCGAGCTGGCCGACCTGTTCGGGCTGGAAGCGCCGCCCGAGCGCATTGAAGTGTATGACAACAGCCATATCCAGGGGACCAACGCGCTGGGTGCGATGGTGGTCGCGGGGCCACAGGGGTGGATCAAGGGCGCGTACCGCAAATTCAACATCAAGCGTGACACCACGACGCCCGGCGACGATTTCGCGATGATGCGCGAGGTGTTCGAACGCCGCTTCGCCCGCGCACTGGAGGAAGACCCCGAGCGCGACAAGGGCGAATGGCCCGATCTGGTGCTGATCGACGGCGGCAAGGGGCAGGTGTCGGCGGCTGGTGCGGTGCTGGCTGAGCTAGGAATCGACGATCTGCCCTTTGTTGGCGTCGCCAAGGGGCCCGATCGCAATGCAGGGCGCGAGACTTTCTATTTGCCCGACGGGCGCGAGTTTACGTTGCCGCCCAACAATGCGCTGCTGTTTTACATCCAGCGGCTGCGCGACGAGGCGCACCGCTTCGCCATCGGCGCGCACCGGCAAAAACGCGCGAAAGCCATGGGCACGTCACCGCTCGACGAAGTTCCGGGGATTGGCCCAGCGCGCAAGAAGGCGCTGCTAATGCATTTCGGTACCGCCAAAGCGGTGCGCAATGCGAGCCTGGAAGACCTTGGGCGCGCGCCCGGGGTGAGCGCGGCGATGGCGCAGCAGGTGTATGATTTCTACCATCCTGAAGCCCGCTGATGGCGGTGCTGCGTTCCGAAGCCCTGGTTTGCAGCGTGCGCACCCACGGTGAGCATGGCGCAATCATCCGTGTGCTCACGCGCGAGGCCGGGCTGGTTGCGGGCTATGTCCGCGGCGGGCGTTCGCGGCGGCTGCGGCCCATATTGATGCCGGGCAATATCGTGGCGGTGGAATTGCGCGCGCGGACCAGTGGGCAACTGGCTGGCGCGACAGCGGAACTGGTCACCAGCCGTGCGGGATTGCTGGAGGAGCCGTTGGCGGCGGCGGCGATCGAGTGGGCGACTGTGCTCACCAGTGCGACCTTGCCCGAAGAATTGCCCTTTCCCCGGTTGTTTGACGCGCTGGAGGGCTTGCTGGCAGCGATCGCGGCGGCGCCGGCAGCGCGCGGTTGGGCAGGCGCGCTGGCACGTTACGAATTGCTGCTCCTTAGCGAACTGGGATTTGGGCTGGCGCTGGAAGAGTGCGTTGCGACCGGAAAGCGTGACGGTCTGGCCTTTGTCAGCCCCAAATCGGGAGGTGCGGTGTCGCGCGCGGCAGCGGTGGGACTGGAACGGCGATTGCTCGAACTGCCCGCATTTCTGATTGAAGGCGGTGAAGGCAATATGGGCGAAGTATTGGCCGCGCTGGGTTTGACAGGCCATTTTGTCGAGCAATCCCTGCTGGCCGGGCGGCGTGACAGCATTGGTGATGCGCGCGAACGGCTGATCACCCGGCTGGAAAGGGCGGTTGCGTGAGGGGGAATGGCTAGATAGGGCCTTTTCGTCATTGCGAGCGAAGCGAAGCAATCCAGAACGGCGCTAAACTGCCCTGGATTGCTTCGCTTCGCTCGCAATGACCGATATTGGGATACAGCATATGAAAATCCTTGCCCTGGCAGGCGACGGCATCGGGCCGGAAATCATGGCGCAGGCAGAACGTGTGCTGACCGCGCTGGATCTGCCTGTGGCCGTCGAGCATGCGCTAGTGGGCGGTGCTGCCTATGCCGCAACGGGCCACCCTTTGCCGCCTGACACGCTGGCCAAGGCCAAGGCCGCCGATGCGATCTTGTTCGGCGCGGTGGGCGATCCGCGCTTCGACGGGGTGGAGCGCCAATTGCGCCCCGAGCAGGCAATCTTGGGCCTGCGGGCCGAACTCGGCCTGTTTGCCAATCTGCGCCCTGCGAAAATGTTTCCCGGGCTGGAGGACGCATCGGCTTTGCGGCCAGAGGTAGCGCGCGCCATCGATCTGCTGATCGTCCGCGAGCTGAACGGCGACGTTTATTTCGGTGAAAAGGGCATGCGCACCACCGCCGCTGGCGAGCGTCAGGGCTATGACGTCATGGCTTATAGCGAGAGCGAAGTGCGGCGCATCGCCCATATTGCGTTTCGCGCGGCGCAGGGGCGGAAAGGGCGGCTGTGCTCGGTGGACAAGGCCAATGTGCTCGAAACCTCTCAGCTTTGGCGCGATGTGGTGATCGAAGTCGCAGCGGATTACCCTGACGTCGCGCTGAGCCACATGTATGTGGACAATGCCGCGATGCAGCTGGTCCGCAACCCCGGGCAATTCGATGTCGTGGTTACTGGCAATTTGTTTGGCGACATCCTGTCCGATCAGGCGAGCATGTGCGTTGGCTCGATCGGCTTGCTCGCCAGCGCAGCGCTGGGCAGCGGCACGCAAGGCCTGTACGAGCCCATCCACGGCAGCGCTCCCGACATTGCAGGGCAGGGGATTGCCAATCCGATGGCCATGATCCTGTCGCTGGCGTTGCTTTTGCGCCACAGCGGCGGCGATGACGCCAGTGCTGGAAGGATCGAAGCCGCCGTCGCACGCGCCTTGGCAAGCGGTGCCCGCGGCGCAGACCTTGGCGGCAGTATGGGCACGGTGGAATTGGGCGACGCCGTGTTGCGCGCACTGGAACAGGAAATGGCGGCATGAAGAAGCAAACGGGTCAGGACCGGTCAATCACCTCCAAATGGCGCCCCGCTACCCAGGCGGTGCGCGGCGGCACTTGGCGCAGCGAGCATGGCGAGACATCAGAGGCGATCTTCCTGTCGTCGGGTTACACCTATGACGATGCCGAGACGGTCGCGGCGCGCTTTGCCGGCGAAGACCCAGGCATGACCTATTCACGCCTGCAAAACCCCACGGTAGCAATGCTGGAAGAGCGCATCGCGCTGATGGAAGGGGCCGAGGCGTGCCGCGTGCAAGCGACGGGCATGGCAGCGATGACGACCGCGCTGCTGTGCCAATTGTCGGCGGGAGATCATGTCGTCGCGGCGAAAGCGGCGTTCGGGTCGTGCCGCTGGCTGATCGACTCGCTTTGTCCGCGCTTCGGCATCGAAACGACGGTGATCGACGGGCGCGACAATGATGCCTGGGAAGCAGCGATTCGTTCCAATACCAAGGTGTTCTTCTTCGAAACCCCCGCCAATCCGACGATGGATATTGTTGATCTGGCCTTCGTTTGTGGCCTCGCACGTGCGCACGGCATCACCACAGTCGTCGACAACGCTTTTGCTACCAGCGCGCTGCAACGCCCGCTGGACTTTGGTGCCGACGTCATCGCCTATTCGGCAACAAAGCTGATGGAGGGGCAGGGGCGCGTGCTCGCTGGGGCGGTGTGCGGGTCGGCAGCGTTTATCAACGATGTCCTGTTGCCTTTTCAGCGCAATACCGGACCCAATCTGTCGCCCTTTAATGCCTGGGTGGTGCACAAGGGGCTGGAAACATTGGATTTGCGCGCGATCCGTCAATCGGAAAATGCGCTGGCGGTTGGCAAATTTCTGGAAGGGCGGGTGGCCAAGATGCTCCACCCCGGCCTGCCCAGCCATCCGCAGCACAACCTTGCCGCCACGCAGATGCGCGCGTGCGGGCCGATCTTCTCGTTCATCGTCGATGGCGGGCGGGCACGCGCGATGGCGTTGCTCAACGCGCTCGAACTCATCGATATTTCGAACAATATCGGCGATGCACGCAGCCTGATGTGCCATCCGGCTTCCACCACCCACCATAGCGTGGGCGAGGAGGCGCGCGCCGACATGGGCGTGGTCGAAGGGATGCTGCGGATCAATGTTGGGCTGGAGGATCCTCAGGACCTGATCGAAGACCTTGACCGGGCATTGACCCGCGCGGGGCTTTGAGCGAACAAAGGGCAATGATTGGAGCGCTCTTCCCCTTTGCCCAGACGACCGATGGAGTGACGGTTCGCGTGTCGGTGTCGTTCCTGCCCGAACAGTCGCAGCCGGGGCTGAAACGCTGGTTCTGGGCCTATCATATCCGCATCGAAAATGAAGGCGAGCTGCCGGTACAGTTGCTCACCCGTCATTGGCGTATCGTTGACGGCACGGGCGAGGTGCATGAGGTAATGGGCGAGGGCGTCGTCGGCGTGCAACCGATGATCGCGCCGGGCAGCAGCTATGACTATGTGTCAGGCTGTCCGCTGACCACACCCGAAGGGTCGATGGTTGGTAGTTACGAGATGGTCGACGGCGATGACCGCCATTTTCTGGTCGCCATTCCGCATTTCCCGTTGGTCGCGCCCTCGCTCGCGTCATGAAGCGCACCCATTTGCCGCTGAACGGGCTGCGCGTGTTTGATGCGGCCGCGCGCCATTTGTCCTTCACCAAGGCCGCCGACGAATTGGCGGTGACCCCGGCGGCTGTGGGCCAGCAAATTCGCGCGCTCGAAGACATGCTGGGGCTCGTCCTGTTCCGCCGTACACCCAAGGGACTGGAATTGACCGGTGAGGCCGAAGCCGGGCTGGAGGCGCTGCGTGGCGGCTTCCTGATGTTCGAAGAAGCCGTGCGGGCGATGCAATCGGGGCAAAGCTCGCAGTCGCTAACCATCGCGGCGCCCCGCGATTTTACCGCCAAATGGCTGGCGCCGCGGCTAGCGCGCTATAGCCAGCAGGCACCCGATTTACGCTTCACGTTGGTGGCCGCAGACCAACCAATCGACTTTACCGAAGCCAATCTTGATCTCGCCATCTGGCTGGCCAAGGGACCGGGTGACCATGAGGGCGTTGCGCTGTCTCCCGGCGCGATGGTGCAGGTCGCGGGGCCGGGAAGCGAAGCGGATACCCGCATCGCCTGGCCGGGCTGTCCCGTAGCGAAGGGGGAAAGCGCATTGCGGCTGGGCGATGCGGGGCTCGCCATCGATGCCGCCGCCAACGGGCTGGGGCAGGCATGGGTCCCCGCACTGCTCGCCGAAGCCGATCTGGCAGCGGGCAGGGTGCGGGCGATCGGCAATGCACAGCCAAATGATGTCGGTTATTGGTTGGTTGCGCCGACGCCGCAGTGGCGGCAGAAAAAGGTGAAGGCGCTGGTTGAGGCGCTGACTGTCGGTTAGGGTTTGGCCAAGTCCTGCTGCGCGACCAAGTCGACCAGCCGCTGCATTAACCCCACAAATTTCGCATTATCAACCGGGGCCGAGGCGTTATTCCAGCTGCCCGTCACGCCATACCAACGGCCTGCCCGTGATTGTAGCAGGAAGCTCATCGAAATTACGCCGGGTTCACTGCCGCCCTTATAGCCCAGATATTGCCAGCGTGCCGCGGCATCGCTGCCGATGCCTGGATTGATTGCCATGATGGCGCGCGCCTCGGGACTGGGAATGGTGCGCAAATGGTCCAGCAGACGGATCAGATCGCGGCCACTGGCAAACCATTCCACAGTGTCAATGTGGAGCGGCTTGCCGGTGAAACTGTCCGGGGTGACGGCATCGAGTGTAAGCCGGTCTGCCGCGCTGGCGAGCAGGCGGTGCTGCTCTGCCTCATCAGCGGCGAGGAATGCCGTGCGCAATTCGGCGTTGTCCTCGGCTTTGAGCGCGAAAGCCTCAACAGTGTTCAGAAATGGCAGGTTGCGCGGTGCCACGCTGTTGCCGATACTCGCGAGTTTGCGGCCAACGGCATCGCGTCCCAGAGCCGCAAGCAGCGTATCGGTGGCGCCATTGTCACTGACCGAAATCATCCAACCCGCCAGACTGTGGATCGTCACGGGGGCACCCAAGGGCCAATTGCCCGTGGCCGACGACGAGAAAGACCGGCGGCTGAGCGGAACAACGCTGTCCCAAGCGCGCTTGCGGCTGTGTATCTGGTCGGCCAGTTCGGCGAGGATGTAGAGTTTGAAGGTCGAACCAATGGCAAAGGGCTGATCGGGGTTTACCGCCAGCAACTCGGTTGGCGATTTGGTATCGAGTTGGGCCACGACCAGGCTGGTCGTCCCTGGGAGCGCCGCAACCTCTGCCGCTACTTTGGGGAAGCTATCGCTGATTGCCGAAAAACCCGTGATCCGCAGCCCGGAGACGCGGCCACCTTGCGTCGGATCGATCAGCATTTCGAACTGGCCAACCGACCGCTCAAACCGAATGTAAACAACGCCTCGCCACGCTTCGGCGGCCTCGACACGGTCAACGGCTTGTGGCGCGCCGTGCTGTGACGCAAGTGACGCGCTGATCGCGTTTAGTTGCGCCGGCGGAACTGCGGCAAGAAATTCGGGGGTGAAATAGGTGGCTGGATCGAGCTCGCCTTTGAGCAACGCGGGAAGCTGCGCGGCGCGATCACCGAGCGTGGCTGATGCCGATGCCGGTGCGGCGGTTTGTGCATATGCCGGCAGGGCGGGCGCCGCGGCCGCCACCAGCGCAGCCAAAAAAAGGCCGACACGCTGCATCACTCAGCACCCTTCATCACGCGTCGATCGCCTCCGCATCGATGCTCGCGGCATTGGCTTGGATAAACTGGAAGCGGTGTTCGGGGTGTTTGCCCATCAAGCGGTCGACCAGATCCTTGACCTGGTGGCGTCCTTCATATTCCTGCGGCAGCGTGACTTGCAGCATCGACCGTGTCGCCGGGTCCATCGTCGTTTCGCGCAGCTGGCCAGGGTTCATTTCGCCGAGGCCCTTGAAGCGGCCAACCTCTACCTTCTTGCCTTTGAACAGCGTGGCTTCCAGCTCGGCCCGGTGCGCATCGTCGCGGGCATAGGCCGACAAGCTGCCCGCGGTCAGGCGATAGAGCGGCGGTTGCGCCAGATAGAGATGCCCCGCGCGGACGATTTCGGGCATTTCCTGAAAGAAATACGTCATCAGCAGCGTGGCGATATGCGCGCCGTCGACGTCGGCGTCGGTCATGATCACGATTTTTTCGTAGCGCAGCCGGTCGGCGTCGCAATCCTTGCGCGTGCCGCAGCCGAGCGCGAGCGCGAGGTCGGCGATTTCCTGGTTAGCCCGGATTTTGTCGGCGCTGGCGCTGGCGACATTCAGGATCTTGCCCCGAATAGGCAGAATGGCCTGCGTCTTGCGGTCGCGTGCCTGTTTGGCACTCCCACCTGCGCTGTCGCCTTCAACAATAAACAATTCCGTGCCTTCGGGACCATCATTAGCACAGTCTGTAAGCTTGCCGGGCAAGCGCAGCTTGCGTCCGCTGGTGGCAGTCTTGCGCTTGACCTCACGTTCGGCCTTGCGCTTCAAACGCTCGTCCATGCGCTCGAGGACAAGGCCCAGCAACGCGCGGCCCCGGTCCATATTGTCCGACAGAAAATGGTCGAAATGGTCGCGCAACGCATTTTCGACAAGCCGCGCTGCCTCGGGCGAGGTCAGCCGGTCCTTCGTCTGACTTTGGAATTGCGGGTCGCGGATGAATACCGACAGCATCAGTTCGCAGCCATTGAACACATCGTCAGCGGTGATCTGCGCGGCCTTTTTCTGGCCAACCAGTTCGCCAAAGCCGCGGAGGCCCTTGGTCAGCGCCGCGCGCAATCCAGCCTCGTGCGTGCCGCCTGCCGGGGTCGGGATGGTGTTACAATACCAGCTGTAGCTGCCGTCCGACCACAAAGGCCAGGCAATCGCCCATTCAGCGCGGCCCGCGCCGTCGGGGAAATCGTGCCGCCCGATGAAGGGGTCGGCGGTGGCGCATTCACGGCTGCCCAATTGTTCGCGCAAATGGTCGGCGAGCCCGCCCGGAAACTGGAACACGGCATCGGCAGGCGTATCGTCGCCAATGAGTTCGGGCGCGCATTTCCAGCGGATTTCGACGCCCGCAAACAAATAGGCCTTGGAACGCGCGAGCCGGTGCAAGCGCGACGGTTTAAAGCGGCCATGTTCGCCGAAAATTTCGGGGTCGGGGACGAAACTGACCGAGGTGCCGCGCCGGTTGGGGGTCGGCCCAAGTTCCTCCACCGGGCCCAATGCCGCTCCGCGGGCAAAATGCTGGCGATAAAGTTGCTTGGCGCGCGCCACTTCGACCACCGTTTCGACCGACAGCGCGTTGACAACGCTGATACCGACGCCGTGCAGGCCGCCCGATGTGGCATAGGCCTTGCCCTCAAACTTTCCGCCCGAATGCAGCGTGGTCATGATGACTTCGAGCGCCGATTTGCCGGGGAATTTGGGGTGCGGATCGACCGGAATTCCCCGTCCATTGTCCGTTATGGTCAACCGATTGCCGGCATCCAGCGTGATTTCGATGCGCGTCGCATGTCCCGCAACGGCTTCATCCATGCTGTTGTCGAGCACTTCGGCAGCAAGGTGGTGGAGCGCGCGTTCGTCGGTACCACCAATATACATCCCAGGGCGGCGGCGCACCGGTTCCAGCCCCTCCAACACCTCGATTTGCGAAGCATTGTAGCTTTCCGGGACGGAGCGGGCGCTGTCGAACAAATCGTGACTCATGACGCCGCTATAGGACGCGGGGAGTCGCCCTGTCCAGCGGCGTTAGGCGGCCTTGGTTGGCGCCGGAAATATCGCGAAATTGCCGTTGGCGCTGCCCACAAGCACATCATTCTGGTAAAGCTTGGCCTCGATATTGCCGACACGCTTGCCGACGTGCAGCACCCGCGCTTCGCAAATCAACCGCCCCAGCCTGACACCGACATGATAGTTCATTTTGATTTCGATCGTCGCGCACCAATGGCCATCGGGAATGCGCGTGGTGAGCGCGCCGCCCATCGCCGTGTCGGCTAGCGAATAGGCCACGCCGCCGTGGGCCACGCCTTGCGGGTTAAAATGGCGATCTGCGTCAATGTCGATAAACATCCGGCAATATCCGTCGCCGCGGGTTTCCATGTTGAAACCCAGCGCGCGCGCGAACCCGAACTCCTGTCCGAACGGCCTCAACGGACGCGCGGCCCTCCAAACGGCGGCGGCGGCGGGGGCCGACGAGTCCCGCGCGGCATTTGCGCCTGATAGGCGCGCCCGCAGTGTTCGACGCAATAGGGGAACCCCGGGTTCACCTGCTGGCCGCAGAAGTGGAAATCGGGTTCGCCTGGATGCCCCATTGGCCAGCGGCAAATGCGGTCGTTCAAATCAAGCAGGCTGGTCTTGTCGGCAATTTCCGGGCTGGGCTTGGCCGGGACAAGGCGGCGAGGCGGCGCGGGCGGGATCGGGGCCTGCTGTTCGCCTGGGCCCTGGCGGATGAAGCCGCCGGGGCCGATCGACACCACGCGCGGCGAATCGGGGCGCGGCGCGGCGGGGGTGCCGGCTGTATTAGCCGGTGCAGCAGCGGGCGCTGGCGCGCGTTGCACAGGCGGCGCAGCAGGACGCACCGGCGCGGCAGCGCGCACCGGCGCCGCGGGTGTTGGCGCAGCTGTTGTGGGCCGGGGTGCAGGGGCGGCCTTGGGCACCTTTGGCGTTTCGACCGCTTTCACAGGCGACGGGCGCGCTTTCAGTCCCAGCCGGTGCGCCTTGCCAATCACCGCGTTGCGGCTGACACCGCCGAGTTCATCGGCGATCTGGCTAGCGGTAAGGCCCTTTTCCCACATGGTGCGCAATTGCTCGATGCGCTCGTCGGTCCATGACATGCTGTTCTTATTCCTGTTCTGTCGCGGTCGCTCGCCTCATCGCCGCAGCGGGCAGGCATGGCTTGCGGCCAAAGCTGCGACGCGATAGGCGAGCTTGGCATGAACGACCAGCCCAATTCTTCTTCCGCCGCCGCCGATACAGGCGCGGCGTTTCCGGAACCAGGGGTTCCGCAAATCCGCACGATCAACAGCGCCGGGATGTACGCCCTCTATGTCAAGGAGGTGCGGCGCTTTTTCAAGGTGCAGATGCAAACCATCTGGGCACCTGCGATTACCACCTTGTTGTTCTTGGTGATTTTCTCGGTCGCCCTGGGCGGGGCGAAGGGGCTGGTGCTGGGTGTGCCCTACGCCGATTTCCTCGCGCCCGGCCTGATCGTCATGGCAATGCTGCAAAACAGCTTCGCCAACGCCAGTTTTTCGCTGCTCGTCGGCAAGATTCAGGGCACAATTGTTGATTATCTGATGCCGCCGCTGGGGCTGGGCGAGTTGATGCTGGCGATGGTCGGCGCGGCGGTGACGCGTGCCGTGCTGGTTGGCTGCGCGCTGTGGCTGGTCATGCTGGCCTATCCCGGCGTCCATGTGTGGCCGCAGCATCTATGGGCAGTGGTATTGTTCGGACTATTGGGTGCAGCCATGCTGGGCTTTTTCGGACTCATCGCGTCAATCTGGGCAGAGAAGTTCGACCATGCGGCCGCCATTACCAATTTCGTTGTGGCCCCGCTCGCCCTGCTATCCGGCACATTTTATTCGGTCGACCGGCTGTCGCCGCTGGTTCAGGCCATCAGCCACGCCAACCCGTTCTATTATGTCATAATGGGCTTTCGCTATGGCTTCATCGGTGCGACCGATTCGAGTCTCGCCAATCCGATTGCCACCGCAATAGCCGTGTTGGTGGCGGTAAATGCGGTGCTGGCCTTTACCGGGTACCGTTTGCTGGCGAGCGGGTGGAAGTTAAAGCCCTAAATCAGCTGCCGATGTGTGAATGTGATTCATGACTACGCGGGGACTTTGCCGGTTGCGCTGAAACATGGTCGGCGCGGCAAGAAGCTTCAGTGCTTGAGCCGCTGGCGCAGCGAATAACGACCGTCCTTCATTCCGTCGAACATCTCGCCGATCTGCGGATGGTCAACCGGCCCAGCCGAACCGTCCGCCACCAGATTTTGCTGGCTGACATAGGCAATATAGCTGCTGTCCTCATTTTCGGCCAGCAGGTGATAGAAGGGCTGATCCTTGGGTGGACGGATCGTTTCGGGGATCGCCTGATACCATTCTTCGCTGTTCGCGAAGACGGGGTCGATGTCAAAAATCACCCCGCGAAAGCCGAACAGACGGTGGCGCACGATTTCGCCCGGCGCAAAGCGCGCGCTTTCAACCAGTGGCATTTCAGGATCACCGTCGCGGCGGCCCATAGCGGGACCAGAGGCTTGCGTCATAGCGTCAATTTATGGCCTGCCGGCGTTTTTGCAAGGGGGCACCGACATTCGGCGCAAAGGCTTGGCAAGCGAAACATGTTTCGCTAAGGGCCTGCGCTCGACTGGCCCCGGCTCCAAAAGCATGGGCAGCAAGTTCCAACCGGAACCCTCACGGAGAGGTGGCTGAGAGGTCGAAAGCACCGCACTCGAAATGCGGCGTGGGCGCAAGCTCACCGTGGGTTCGAATCCCACCCTCTCCGCCAATTTTCACGCCAACAGTGTGGGAATTCTAGGCTTTCCTAAGTTGGATTTTGATTTCCGTTCCACGCCCCATCCCACATTATTGCAGCGCCGCGCGCCTCTTCGGGCGGTGATGGCGAAGACAAGGCCCTGCCGCTCAACGAGGCCTTCCCTTGCCCAAGCAGACTTCTCAACGCGGGCAGATTAAGCGTGATTCTCCCTCGAAGCAACGGCGGCCGCAATCCGGCCAATGTGGCTGTTGACCGGCCGCGCTTGCATACAGGCCGAAACGATACTAAATAATCAGTGCGGGGTGGCGCCGGAGAATTCTGGAATGCGCCCCGCTCCTAGTTTGCGCGGATGATGCCCAGCCGCCGCGGGTCACCCGAGAAAGCCTGCTTAACTAGCACCTGCCGCCCAGCCAGTCCGTGGCGTGAAGTTCAATGGTGGTGTAAACCCCATGCTCAGCCTTAATCCGGCGCCGAAACGCGATTAGGTGATCCAGGGCGTCGGCCCAACGCGCGGCAGGGATTATGATCGCTGAGAAGCAGCAGGACACATCATCCTTTGAATCGTCGATATAAACTAGGTGCATGGAGAGGTGGAAGCAGCGCAGGCTCGGCAAGTCAATGAAACCGCTTATCGTGCATGGGGACAGCTCTGTGGATTAACCCAGCAAGGGATATGTTGCCCGAAATATCGGCCACGAAAGCGAAGAAGTGCCCAGAAAATCGCGGGTCCTACCTGTGAAATGGCAGGTGCAATCAGGCCCAAGACCGCTTTTTTGACCGCGGCCCATTGGGTTCATATGAAGCCACCGGTCCCGCGCCGTAGCTTTACGGCGCCGCGCGCGTCTGCCAGACCACCACTGACCAACCGGTAACCTGACGCGTCGTCTGATCGAAGCCAGGGGGTGTTCGGCAAAAAAGGGAAGCACAAGATGTCGAGGGCCGTCGTTGCATTGCTGGTTGCCGCCGCCATCGCCTTATTCTTCTGGTTCGACCTCGGCAGCTATCTCACCATTGCTGCTCTGAAGGAACAGCAGGACAGTTTTGCTGCGGCCTATGCCGACAATCCGGCGATGATTATCGCGGCTTTCATGGCGATTTATATCGCAGTCACGGCTGCATCGCTGCCCGGTGCGGCGATTTTGACATTGGCGGCGGGGACGCTGTTTGGGCTCGTCACGGGAACCATTATCGTGTCCTTCGCCTCGTCGATTGGCGCGACGCTGGCTTTCCTTGTCTCACGGCATCTCTTCCGCGACTGGGTACAGGCCAAATTTGGCCAGCGCCTCAAAGCCATCGACGACGGGATCGCGCGGGACGGCGCCTTCTATCTCTTCTCGCTGCGGCTGGTGCCCGTGTTCCCCTTTTTCATCGTCAATCTGTTGATGGGGCTGACGGCAATCCGGACCTTGACCTTTTATTGGGCCAGCCAGGTCGGCATGCTGCTGGGGACCATTGTTTATGTGAATGCCGGGACACAGCTGGCGCGTATCGATAGCCCTGGCGACATCGCCTCGCCTGCGCTGCTATTGTCCTTTACGGCGCTGGGCCTGCTGCCGTGGCTGGGCAAGGCGGTGATGGGGGCAATCAAGCGGCGGCGCGTTTATGCGCCGTATCGCAAGCCCAAAAAGTTCGACCGCAATCTGGTTGTCATCGGCGCCGGCGCAGCGGGGCTGGTATCAAGCTATATTGCCGCGACGGTGCGCGCGAAGGTGACACTGGTCGAAGATGGCAAGATGGGCGGCGACTGCCTTAATTTCGGCTGCGTCCCGTCCAAGGCACTGATCAAGAGCGCGCGGGTGGCGAAAACGGTGCGCGATGCCGCCGCCTATGGCGTGCAGGCGCAAGCGCCTACTGTCGATTTTCCGGCGGTCATGCGCCGCGTCGAAGAGGTTATCAAGGCCATCGAACCGCACGACAGCGTTGAACGCTTCACCGGAGTCGGCGTGGATTGCGTTGCGGGTTATGCCACCATCGTCGATCCCTGGACGGTCAGAATCCGCCGTCATGACGCCACCGAACAGGTGCTGACCACACGCTCAATCGTCATTGCAGCGGGAGCTGCGCCCTTTGTGCCCGATCTGCCGGGGCTTGCCGAGAGCGGTTATGTGACCAGCGACACGCTGTGGGAACGCTTTGGCGAACTCGCCCGGCTGCCAGAACGCATCATCATCATGGGTGGCGGGCCGATTGGTTGCGAGTTGGCGCAGGCCTTTGCCCAGCTCGGCGCGGCGGTGACTTTGGTCGAAATGGCGGGGCGGCTGCTGCTGCGCGAGGATGATGAGGTCAGCGCAGCGGTGTTGGCGGGGCTACGAAGCGCCGGGGTGGATGTGCGCTTGGCCCATAAGGCGCTGCGCTGCGAGGGTAGCGACGGCGACCGGCGGCTCATTGTGGCTTGTGAAGAGGACGAAACCGCCCTGCCGTTCGATGCGCTGCTGGTCGCAGTTGGCCGGCAGGCGCGGCTGACAGGCTATGGTTTGGAGGAGCTGGGAATCGACACCGCCCGAACCGTGGTGACCGATGATTATCTGGCGACCTTGTTCCCGAACATATTTGCGGCGGGCGACGTCGCTGGTCCTTATCAACTGACGCATGTCGCCTCGCACCAGGCATGGTTTGCCACGGTCAACGCGCTGTTCGGGCAGTTCAAGCGCTTCAAGGCCGATTATCGCGTGATCCCGGCGGTAACCTTTACCGAACCTGAAGTCGCGCGTGTCGGGCTGACCGAGCGTGACGCCAAGGAGCAAGGCATCGCCTATGACTTTACCACCTATCACCTCGATGACCTCGACCGCGCCATTGCCGACGGCGCTACGCAGGGTTTCGTCAAGGTGCTGACCGCCAAAGGCAAAGACCGGATATTGGGAGCGACCATCGTGGGCGAACACGCCGGAGAGCTGCTCGCCGAGTTCGTAACCGCCATGAAATTTAACATAGGTTTGAACAAGATATTGGCCACCATTCACAGCTATCCAACCTGGGCGGAAGCAAACAAATATGTCGCTGGCCAATGGAAGCAGGCGCGCAAGCCCGAACGGCTGCTGGACTGGGTCGAACGTTATCATGGCTGGCGGCGGGGCTGAGCTGTGGCGGTATTGACGCAGTTTCAGGGGCTGATCGGCGTTGCGCTGATTTTGCTGCTGTGCTGGGCCATCAGCGAAAACAGGGGTGAGCGGCCAGGTTGGCGCTGGATCGCTGTGGCGCTTTCGGCCCAATTGCTGCTTGCGCTTTTGATCGTGCGGGTCCCGGTCGTTTGGGATGCAATGACCCTGGCCAACCATGTGGTCAGCGCGATCGAGCGGGCAACGCTGGTCGGGTCGAGCTACATGTTCGGCTATCTGGGCGGTGCGCCCCTGCCTTTTGCTCTGCCCGAAGGTACACAGCCGCCATTGGTGATTGCGTTCCAGATCCTGCCGCTGATCATTGTGTTTTCAGCGATCTCGGCGCTGCTGTGGCATTGGGGCGTGCTTCGTCGGGCGATTGCGGGGATCGACTGGGCGTTACGGCGCGCGCTGGGGGTCAGCGGCGAAGTCGGGCTGGCGGGCGGAGCGACCATGTTTCTGGGGGTGGTCGAAACGCCGCTGGTATTGCGCGGCGCGCTGTCGCGCATGTCGCGCGCTGACCTGTTTGCTGCCATGTCGCTGATCATGGCGACCATTTCGGGCGCGCTGCTGATCCTTTACGCCACGACGCTGGGCAAGGTTTTGCCCGATGCGATTGGCCATATGATTGCGGCATCGCTGATTTCGCTGCCCGCAGCGATATTGGTGGCGCGGCTGATGGTTCCCGGCGAATCCAGCCCACCGGCATCCAGCGCATCGGACGAAGGCGAATTGCGCTATGAAAGCAGCATCGATGCCATCGTGCGCGGCACGGCCGACGGAATGCAATTGTTCCTTGCGGTGATTGGCGTGATCATCGTGGTATTCGCGCTGGTCAATCTGGTGGACCAGCTGCTGGCGGTGCTGCCGTTGGTCGAGGGCCAACCCGTCACGCTGCGCCGTGCCTTTGGCTGGCTGCTGGCACCGCTGATGTGGACGCTGGGGGTGTCATGGGATCAGGCACCAGCGGCGGGCGCGTTGATGGGAACCAAGGCAATCCTCAACGAGTATGTGGCGTATCTGGACCTGTCCAATGTTCCAGCAGAGGCCCTCGATGGGCGCGGGCTGTTGATTACCACCTACGCGCTGTGCGGCGTCGCCAATCTGGCCAGCGTTGGCCTGCTGGTTTCGACCATCGCCACCTTGGCACCACAGCGCCGCGCTGAAGTGGCCGCGCTGGGCGTCAAAAGCTGGATCGCGGGCAACGCCGCATCGGCACTCACCGGCGCGATGGTCGGGCTGGTCACACCGGTCTAGCGATGTTCGACGCGCGCCTCCGGCCATTGATTGATCCGCCGCTCAATGCCGCAGGGAAGTGGCTTGGCGAGCGCGGCGTCAGCGCTAATATGTTAACCATCGGGGGAATGTTTGTTGGCCTTGCTGCCGCTGTTGCAATATCACAAAGCGCTTTTGTTCCTGCGCTCGCGCTCATTCTGCTTAACCGCCTGATTGATGGCCTCGACGGAGCAGTTGCGCGTTCCATTGGGCCAAGCGATTTTGGCGGCTATCTCGACAGCCTGTGCGATTTCGCCTTTTACGTCGCGGTGCCGCTTGGATTTGCGGCAGCCGAACCTGTCAATGCCTTCCCGGCCGCGCTGCTGGTCGCCAGCTTTACCGTCACTGGCATTAGTTTCCTTGCGTTTGCCGCCATTGCCGCCAAACGCGGGCTGGAAACAACCGCGCATGGGCAAAAGAGTTTTTTCTATTCGACCGGCATTGCCGAAGGTGCAGAAACGATAGCGGTATTTGTGGTGATGACCCTGCTTCCGGCATATTTTGTCGTGATTGCATATGTTTATGCAGCACTCTGCCTCCTGACTGTCATGCAGCGCAGCTGGCTGAGTTGGCAGATTTTCGGCCGCCACTCAGGCTGAAGCGCAACCTTTCACAATACAACTGACCAAGATGTGCGCACGACACGACAGCAACTTTTTGCAGGGAACCGCGCCATGCTGACCGTCTTTGCCTATTCGACGCCCAACAGTATCAAGGTGCCGCTGGCGCTGGAAGAGGTAGGGCTGGCTTATGATTTGCGCCGTATCAATGTGCGGGCAGGCGAGCAAAAGGCGCCAGAGTTTCAGGCGCTAAACCCCAACGGCAAGGTGCCGGTCCTGGTCGACAGCAATGGGCCAGACGGCGAACTTGTGCTGACGGAATCAGCGGCAATTCTGGTTTATATTGCCGAAAAGAGTGGCAAACTTCTGCCTGCCAGCGGAGCGGCGCGCGCGCGCGTGTTCGAGCAGCTGTTTTTCCATGCGTCGGCGCTGTCGCCGAACTTCGGCAATGCCGGCTATTTCCAGAAGGCCGCGCCCGAGCCAATTCCGCACGCGATCGATCGCTTTCTGGGCGAAGCCAACCGGCTCGTCGACATGCTTGATAAGCTGCTCGCGAGCCATAGATATACCGCCGGTGACAGCCTTAGCATTGCCGACATTGCGCATTGGGGCTGGCTATGGCGTGCTTCCTTTGTCGGCATCGATCTCGCTACGCGACCGAATTTGTCGCGCTGGTATGCCGAACTGGCTGTGCGCCCGGCCTTTGCCGCAGCCGAAGCCAAGGTCACCGCACTGGCGACGTAGCTTCATCCTCGCGCCGAGCACGGAAATAATCAGCCAGCAGCTGATGGAGCTGGGGCTTGTTGCTCGCCCAGCGCCACGCCCCGTCGCGGCCAAGTGCAATATCGCTGTCTGGATCAAAATCATGATCCATCAAATGACGGTGCCGCACGCCAGCCTGACGGTCGGCCAAGGCGCCATGCCATAAATGCTGGATTTCCAAATCGGCGACGCCGACCTCGCCTTGCACAGCAGCATGAAATGGCTGAGCCCATTCCAGATAACGGCGCTGCTGGCAGGCGTTCATCCGGTGCAAGGCGATAACCGCATCGAAACAACCATAGGCGGCACTGGCCAAGGCCGTATCGCCACCGCCGATGATGCAGCCATCATAAAGGCCGTAGCGAGCAACTAGGTCGCGACGCGCTGCCCAGGCCATGCCCGGGGTTGCAGCGCCACCGGTGCGGTTGGTAACGCCCCCCAACACCGTCGTGGGCGCTGACCCTTGTTCGATCTGAGCGACTGCGCTGGAAGCACTGCGGTCGACGGCGCCATCCGGCCCCAGATACTGCACATGGCGATAAGCCTGCACCAGTGGCGCTGCCGCTAGCGCAGCGAGGAGCGGCTGCGCCCACCCGCGTTCCGCCACCAGGTCGCAGTCAATCCAAGCGACATGCGTGCATTCGGCTGGCAGGTGCGCGACAATCAGGTTGAGCAGCCGTTCCTTCTGCCACATCAGATCGCCGTCGCCGATGCGCAGATATAGCTCCGCATCACTGCGATTCAGATCCCATTGGCCGTCAAAGCCCAGCTCGGCCACGGCGAGCGGCAGATCAAGCGCCGCCCGAAAACGATGAAAATTCGCTTTGCGCCGGCGATAGCCCAGCGGGTTGAAATAGCTGGTTATGGCCCAAAGGCCCCCGGAGAAATCAACCATCTGTCGCACCGATATGCCGGACAATGCTGAGCCCGTCGCCACTCGCAAAGTCCAGCACTTGCCACGCCGGATCACGGCGCAGCACGTCAACATAGCGCGCAACGGTGTGCGTATAGGGCCGGTCATCGCCGTAAATGCGCGACACGCGCTCGCGAATGCTGTCGTGAAACAACACCAACGCATCAGGCGTCAGCTTGGGCCGCAGCGCGGCATGGTCGATCGCCGCCTGTTCAGCGCTGTGATAGCCGTCGATCATCGCCAGCCCGACTTCGCCCAGCGCTTGCCACTGTGGCGCATCCCCAAGTTGCTGCGTGGTCAGCGGCAGATGGTCGATGTTAAAGAGGTCAAAGCCAGCAAAATGCGCCGTAACCCGCGCTGGGTCGGTCCAGAAATCATCGACTAACGACGGGTCGATCAACAAAACGCGCCCGCCTTCACCATTGTCGGCCAGCCCGCGTGCAAACAGCATAGGCACAAACCCGCGGTATGAGCCAATCACCACAATGCGCTGCGGTCGCAACAATCGGGCAAGACCGTAATAGAGCCAGCCCAGCCCAATATTCTGGTCTTCGCCCCGCTGCGCATGCCCCATTTTGAGCATGTCCGGATCGCGTAGCAGCTGCGCGATCCACGGTGTCAGTCCATCAGACACAGAAAATCTTCCATCTTACCGCCGGGGCCGCGCTCGATCGCTGTCACGCGGGTCAAGCGGATGGCAAAGGGATGGCCAAGCCGGACGCGCACTGCATCCGCCAATGCGGCCTCCTCTGCGGCGGTCAGCGCGCGCGACAGGACCATCTGTACCTCGATAGTGTCGAAATCATGCTGAACCATCCGCACCGCTTCGATGGCGTCAAGGCGTGTCAGCATGTTCATGGGAAAGCCGGGCCACACCGATTCGCCGCCCGGCAAGCGCAGCATATTGCGCTTGCGGCCCAAAATGCGTTCAAGCACGGGCAAAGTTCGGCCACAGAGGCAATCCGATCCCAAGGTGGCATAGTCCCCAAGGTCGTAGCGCAGCAGCGGCGTCGCAAAGTTATGCAGCGAGGTCGCCACCACCCGGCCGCTTTCGCCGGGGGCACAAATCTGGCCGGCCGCATCGATGATTTCGATGAGCACATCCTCGGCCTGCACATGATAGCACCCGCGCTCGCATTGCAACGCGATGTAACCAACTTCGTTGGCCGAATAGATGTCGACGAGCGGCACTTCCCATGCCGCGTTCACCATTTCCGCCAGATCATCGGGCATGCGTTCGGAAAAGCTGCGCACTTCGATCAGCCCCGTGAGCCGTTCGCCACGCGCAAGGCACCGCACGGCAAGCGCGTGCAAATTTGAGGCATGCGAGAGCAGATATTGGGGGCGTTGCTCCAGCAGCCAGTCAATCTGTGCATCCACCGTCTGTCTTGCATCGAAGGTGACTGCGGGACCGGTCGCATATCCTGCATAGGCCGGGCCCCAGACTGGCGACTGTCCAGCCGCAGCACCAACCCGTATCGCCGCAAGTTTCCCGGACAGATCGCGGGAATGCCACAGCGAATCGCGCAGGCCTATGGCTTGCCAGAACAAGTCGGACAGCCCCGTCTTCGCTATCTCCAGCGGTGTGCCGGTCGAACCCGATGTCTTTAACGTAAAAATCTCGCCATGCCCCGCCGGGACCGGCATTGCCGCCAGTGCAGACCCAGCAGCCTTGGCGTGGGGCCGATCCAGGATTGGCAGCGCCGCAAACCAGCGTTCGGTTGGCGCGCCGGGAGCATAGCCCGCCGCATCAAGCCTGGCGCGCCAGAAGGCTGAGTGATCATGGGCATGCGCCGCCAACTCGGCAATCTGCGCCATTTGACGGACGCGGACGGCGGCGGGGTCAGCGCGCTCGCTGGTACGAAACTGGTGCTGCAGCACCTCAAGCGCGGCGGCGTGTCCCGTCAGCACCAACGGCCAAGCCATGCCCGGCAGCGGCCGATAAATCGGCCCGCTGCGCCGCCCATCATCGGTCCTCGCCCCCATCCGTGGTGGTCTGACGCGTTTTGTTGACGCTGACAATGGAATGTGTGGCGGACAGGGTGGGATTCGAACCCACGGTGAGCTTGCACCCACGGCGGTTTTCAAGACCGCTGCCTTAAACCACTCGGCCACCTGTCCTTGTTTTCGCGCATAACGGCGCACGCGGTGGCGACAAGCGAAAATGTGTGCTGGTCAAGCTTTGCCGCTTCGTGGCAAGGGTAGGGGATGAGGTTCCATTCTGAATTGCCCTTGCGTCGTTGGCCTATGTGGGTAGCCAGCGCGCTGGTGTTGCTCGGCTTGTCAGGCACGGCCGGGACGAGCGCCGCGCAGAATCGTGACAGCGATTTTACGGCCTATGTCCAATCGCTGTGGCCCAAGGCGCAGGCCAAGGGCGTGTCGCGCGCGACCTTCGACAGTATGACGGCCGGGCTTACCTATAACGCCCGGGTCATTGCGCTTGACCGTGACAATCTGTCGAGCGGGGCCACGGCGACCAGTCCAATTCCGTCATTTGCCCCCTATCGCGCCCGCCATGTGGACGCGCCGCGGATCAACGGCGGGCGCGCTGCCAAGGCGCGACTGTTGCCGCTGCTGGCCCGGATCGAGCGCGACACGGGCGTGCCGGCGCAGATCATGATTGCCATATACGGCCACGAAACGGCTTATGGCAAAGTGACGGGCAGTTTTGATCTGCCGCAAGCGCTGGCGACGCTGGCGTTTGATGGGCGCCGCCGCAACCTGTTCGAACCCGAATTGATCGCAACGATGCAAATGGTCGAGCGCGGCGTACCGCGCAGCGAGCTGCGAGGCAGCTGGGCCGGGGCGTTCGGCTATCCGCAATTCCTGCCCTCGGTTTATCTGCGCGTGGCCCGCGACGGCGATGGCGACGGACAGGCGCGTATTTGGGCAAGCGAAGCCGATGCCATCGCCTCGATAGGCAATTATCTGCACCAAGCCGGGTGGCGGCGCAGCGAACCATGGGGCGTGGCAGTGCGCGTTCCCGACAGCCTGAACCGCGCCGCGCTGGCGAGCCGATTGCAGCCCGGGCGCTGCCCGCGGGTGTTCGCGCGCCACAGCCGCTGGCAAAGCATGGCCGAATGGCGGCGTACGGGCATCACGCCCGAAAACGGCAACTGGCCGCGCGACAATGTGCAAGCTGTCCTGTTGGAGCCCGACGGTCCGGGACGCACCGCCTATTTGCTGACCGGTAACTATCGCGCGATATTGGATTATAACTGCTCGAACTTTTACGCGCTGTCGGTGGGATTGCTGGCCGATGAAATCACTCGCTAATTGCGCTGTGTCCTTCGCGCTGCTGCTGTTGGCGGCGTGCGGCAGCGTCGATGGTGCCACCGATGGCCCGACCAAACGCCCGGCCACCGGCAGCACGGTCCCCGCTGCCGCGCCGGTCAGCGACAGCCCCGTTAAAATCGGGGATCCTTATGTCATTGACGGTGTTACCTACACGCCGCGCGATGTGATCGACTATGACGATGTCGGCTATGCCAGCTGGTACGGCAACGAATTTGCCGGGCGCGCGACCGCCAATGGCGAGGCCTTTAATCCGGCTGCCTTCAGCGCGGCGCACAAAACATTGCCGCTGCCCAGCTATGTCGAGGTGACCGCGCTTGATAGCGGACGGACCATATTGGTGCGCGTCAATGACCGTGGACCAATGGATAACCGCCGGCTGATCGACTTGTCCGAGGCCGCAGCAAAGCAACTGGGCATCGCCGACACGCCTGCTGCCGTGCGCGTCCGCCGGGTCAGCCCGCCGCAATCGGAACGGGCCGCCCTGCGCGCGGGTCAGGCGGTGTCTGAGCGGCTGGAAACGCCCGATTCACTGCTGAAAATTCTGCGGGCCAAGGCTGCAGCGTTACCGCCAGCGTCGGAGGTTCCGGCGGTCGCCGTGGCGGCACCGACGCCGCTGCCTGCCACGAGAGCGCCCGATCCGGCGGCGGCGCCGGAGCCTGCAAAGCCCGTGGCTTCAGGAAGCTATGTTGTGCAAGTCGCTGCATTCAGCACCCGCGCGCGGGCTGATGCGGCGGCAGCGAGTGTTGGCGGCAACGTCAGCGTGGCCGGCAATTTATGGCGCGTGCGCATGGGGCCATTCACCGATGCCGCCGCTGCCCAAAATGCGCTGACGGCTGCCAAGGCCAAGGGCTATGACGACGCTCGCATCCTGCGGGACAAATAGATTGCGGGGGAAATTCATCACATTGGAAGGCGGGGAGGGGGTTGGTAAGTCCACCCAGCTTGCCGCGCTCGCCGCGGACCTAACCGCGCGCGGCATAAAGGTCGTAACGACCCGCGAGCCCGGCGGGACCGAAGGGGCCGAGGCCATCCGCCGCTTGCTGCTCGAGGGCGGGGCCGACCGTTGGAACAGCGCCAGCGAAGCATTGCTGTTTGCAGCGGCACGCGGGGATCATGTTGCCAAACTGATCGAACCTGCGCTTGCGCGGGGCGAGTGGGTGCTGTGCGATCGTTTCGTTGATTCAACGCGCGCCTACCAAGGCGGAGGCGGCGGCATGGCTGACGCCGACATCCTGACCTTGCACCGCATCGGATCGGGCGCGCTATTGCCCGACCGAACCTTTCTGCTGCAGCTGGCAAGCGACGTTGCCGCGACGCGCCTGCACGCACGCGATGGCGACCGGCCCGACCGCATGGGGGCCAAGCCCGCTGCATATCATGCACGGCTGGCGGCGCGTTTTGCCGAACTGGCCGCAGCCGAGCCCGCGCGTTGGCGCATCGTTGATGCAAGCGGCGACGCGAATATGGTAACCAATCATTTGCTGGCCGCGCTTGCCGATTTATTGCCATGCTGATCGGACTTGACCCCGCCGAGCGCATTTTTTTGGAAAGCTGGCAAAGCGGGCGGCTGCACCATGCATGGCTGCTAGCCGGGCCGCAGGGGCTGGGGAAGGCGGCCTTTTCCCACCGAATTGCGCGCTTTCTGCTGACGCGCACGAACGGTGCGCCGGCCGACACCCCAGACGGATTGCGCAGTGAGGGTGATTTTGCCGCTGCAAAGCTGCTCGACGCGGGCAATCATCCCGAACTCCACCTGCTTGAACGGCTGACCAAAGAAGCGGGCAAGGATGCCGCGCGCAACATTACCGTCGATCAGGTGCGCGCGCTGATTTCGCGGTTGCAATATACCATTGCTATTGGTCATTGGCGCGTCATCATCGTCGATGCGATCGATGATCTGGAAGCGGGCGCGGCCAATGCACTGCTCAAAACGCTTGAAGAGCCGCCAGCCAAAACACTGTTTTTGCTTGTCAGCCATTCGCCTGGAAGGCTGCTGCCGACCATCCGGTCGCGCTGCCGTTTGCTACGGTTCCAGCCGCTCGAACCTGCGGTGCTGCGCAGCT
This sequence comes from Sphingopyxis sp. sgz302558, assembly GCF_057220455.1. Taxonomy (NCBI): domain Bacteria; kingdom Pseudomonadati; phylum Pseudomonadota; class Alphaproteobacteria; order Sphingomonadales; family Sphingopyxidaceae; genus Sphingopyxis; species Sphingopyxis sp. sgz302558. The sequence goes on from NZ_JBXPUZ010000002.1 coordinate 881,725, forward strand.
GGCTGATCGAGCAGCGGCCCATTGCCGATATGCGTCAGATCGACGCGGCGATAACGGCGGCTGGCGGCATTCCGGGCCGCGCGCTGGAACTGGTCGACGGCGAAACCGCCCAGATGGAACAGCGCCTGCTGGCCATCGCGGCGCACGGCGATCCGGGTAACCGGTTACGCGACGCATTGGCGCGCGATGTGGCCGGGGTGGCAGGCAAGGCCCGCTTTCGCTTGCTTCTGGACCTGGCACCACGCCTGCTGTTGCGGTTGGCGCGCGAGCGGGGGACGACAGGCGCGACAGAGACGCTCGCAAGCTGGGACCAGGTACAGACCATTAGCCGCAATGCCATTTCGGGCAGTTATGATCCTGCAATGATCGCCTTCGACATTGGCAATAGTTTTGCCGCACTGGCAGGGACCAGCGCTTCCCCTGCGCGGGCATAGGCGTTAGAGGCACGCGAATGAGCGAGCCTTTCTATATCACCACCGCGATCAGCTACCCCAACGGGCGCCCGCATATCGGCCACGCCTATGAGGCGATTGCCACCGATGCCGTCGCGCGCTTTCACCGCATGATGGGCCGCGATGTACGGCTTGTGACCGGCACCGACGAACATGGGCTAAAAATGGTGCAGACGGCGCGCGCTGCCGGGCGCGAGACACTGGAATTCGCTGACGAAATGTCGGGATATTTCCGTGATATGTGCGCCGGTTTGAATATTGCCCATGACAATTTCATGCGCACCAGTGACCCGCGCCACCATGCCGCGAGCGTTGCGCTGTGGGAAGCGATGGCGGCGAGGGGTGACCTGTATCTCGACCGCTATGAGGGCTGGTATTCGGTGCGCGACGAAGCTTTTTACGATGAAAGCGAATTGGTGGATGGGGAAGGGGGCACGCGTCTTTCGCCGCAAGGCACACCCGTCGAATGGACCGCCGAGGAAACCTGGTTTTTTCGCCTGTCGGCGTACCAGGACCGACTGCTCGCGCTTTACGCTGACCAACCTGATTTCATTCGTCCGGAAAGTCGCCGCAACGAGGTCATCCGGTTTGTCGAGGGCGGCCTTAAGGACCTTAGCGTGTCGCGGACCAGCTTTGACTGGGGTGTCCCAGTCCCGGGGTCGCCGGGGCATGTCATGTATGTCTGGGTCGATGCGCTGACGACCTATTTGTCGGGCATCGGATATCCGACACGCGGCGGCGAATTTGACCGCTTCTGGCCCGCCGATGTGCACATCATCGGCAAAGATATTGTGCGTTTTCATGCAGTTTACTGGCCAGCTTTTCTGATGTCGGCAAATCTGCCCTTGCCCAAACAGGTGTTCGGCCACGGCTTCCTGCTCTCACGCGGGGAGAAAATGTCGAAGTCGCTGGGCAATGTGGTCGATCCGATGGAACTCGCGGCGTTGTTCGGGGTCGACCAACTGCGTTATTTCTTTCTGCGCGAAGTGAGCTTCGGGCAGGATGGCAGCTATAGTGCAGAGGCCATAGTTACACGGGTGAATGCCGAGCTGGCCAATGGCTTCGGCAATCTGGCGCAGCGCACTTTGTCACAGATTTTCAAGAATCTGGACGGCTATCTTCCTGCCATTCATGGGCACACGACGGACGACGAAGCCCTGTTCGCTACCGTCGATACCATTATCCGCGAAACCATGCCTTCGGCCTATAGCGATCTGGCGATGGCACAGGCGCTGGAGGCTTGGATGCAGGCGGTGTTCGCGTGTAACGCCTATATCGACGCCCAAGCGCCGTGGTCCCTGCGCAAAACGGATCCCGCGCGGATGGAAACGGTGTTGTCGACCCTTTACATCTGCATCGCGCAGCTTGCGGTGGCGGTGCAGCCGGTCATCCCGGCCAGTGCCACACGCTTGCTCGACGCTATGGGCATCGCGCCCGCACTGCGCAACCCCGAAGCCATAGCGAGCCACTGGTATTCGCCCCTTGCCGAGGGCGGTTTCCGGCTAGAGGCGCCCCAGGGGCTCTTTCCCCGCCTTGAGCTGCCCGCCGAAGAGACGGCAGCATGATCGTCGATTCGCATTGCCACCTGAATTACAAAGGCTTGGTTGAACGCCAGGGCGAGGTGCTGGCCCGCGCACGCGGGGCCGGGGTGGGGGCGATGCTCAACATTTCGACGCGTGAGAGCGAGTGGGACGATGTACTCGCCGTTGCCGAGGCGCATCCCGACGTCTGGGCCTCGGTAGGCATCCACCCGCACGAGGCGGACGGACACGTCGGTGTCGATGCAGCGCGGCTGATTGACCGCGCCGCGCATCCGCGCGTGATTGGCATCGGCGAGAGCGGGCTCGACTATTATTATGACCACAGCGACCGGGCGCAGCAACGCGCCAGCTTCCGCGAACATATTGCGGCATCGCGCACCACCGGTTTGCCGCTGATCGTGCACACCCGCGATGCCGAGGAAGATACGGCAGCTATCCTGCGCGAGGAGATGGAGCAGGGGGCTTTCCCGGGGGTGATCCACTGTTTCACCGCCAGTGCCGATTTTGCCCGGGTTGCGCTGGATCTGGGCTTTTATATTTCGCTGTCAGGCATTGTTACCTTCAAAAATGCGCATGATTTGCAGGCCGTGGCCCGGTGGTTGCCCGGAGACCGGCTGCTGGTGGAGACCGATGCACCCTTTCTGGCACCCGTTCCGCATCGTGGAAAACCGGGTGAGCCGTCATTCGTGGCCGATACGCTGCGTTTCATTGCGAATTTGCGCGACGAAAGTGCTGATGACATTGCCGCAGTAACCACCGCCAATTTCTATCGCCTGTTCGCCAAAGCCGTTCCGCCTTCATCGCCACCATGCTGAAAATCCGCATATTGGGCTGCGGCACGTCATCGGGCGTGCCGCGCATCGGCAATGATTGGGGCCAGTGCGATCCGGCCAATCCGCGCAACGCCCGCACCCGAGCGTCGGTAATGGTATCGCTCGATGATTACAAGCTATTGGTCGATACCAGCCCGGACATAAGGCAGCAGCTGCTGGATGCTCAAATTTCGAGCGTTGATGCCGTGATCTGGACCCATGACCATGCAGACCATTGTCATGGCCTTGATGATCTGCGCCAGATTTCGCATATCAAACGTATGCCGGTTTTGGCTTATGCTCGGCAAAGCGTGCTCGACCGGCTGCACCGCCGCTTCACTTATGCCTTCGATGGCAATTTCGGTTATCCGCCGCTGATCGAGGCGCAGCCGCTGCTCGATCGCCAGCGCATGGGAAAGCTGGAGGTTTCGGCCATAGAAATGCCCCATGGCCCGGTTCAGGCAAGCGGATTGCGTTTCAGTGATGGGAATAAGAGTATCGGTTATGCCACCGATTTTTCTGAATTTACCGACGCGATGGTCGAATTCTTTCGCGGCGTTGATCTGTTTGTTATCGATGCACTGCGGCGGCATCCGCATCCGACCCATCCGCATTTGGCCATGACGCTCGCCGGGCTCGAGCGATGCGGTGTCAAGCGCGCTGCGCTGGTGCATATGGACAATACCATGGACTATGACGACCTTATGGGCGAACTTCCTGACGGCGTAGAACCCGGGTTTGACGGGCTGGAGCTGTGGGCATGAACGGAGGCCAATGGGTTCAGATCATCTGGTTTGTTGGTGCACTGACACTGGTAATCAGCGCCGTCGTTGCGCACCGGATTCCAGCCGGCACGATGCTGAAAATGATCCTGGTGTGGGTCGTGATTTTCGGTGCGGTGACGTTATTGGCTTGGGGGTGGCAGCTGATCCGCTGACCGATAACATCGTTTATTTAACATAATACTTATTATCGGATAACTTGATGTCAACTGAACCGGCCGATGCTAACGCTGCCCCTCACCCGATCGATCGTCTGCTGGGCGTCATGCGCCAACTGCGAAACCCTGTTGGCGGCTGCGAATGGGATTTGGCCCAGAATTTCGCATCAATCGCACCCTATACAATCGAGGAAGCCTATGAACTTGCCGATGCCATTGCGGCGGGCGATGCGGGACATATTCTCGAAGAATTGGGCGATCTGCTGTTACAGGTGGTCTTCCACGCACAAATTGCCGCCGATGAAGGCTTGTTCGATTTCGATGCGGTCGCCGACACCATTTCCGACAAAATGATCCGCCGCCACCCGCATATTTTTGGCGACGGCCATAATTTGCCCCAGCGCGCGGCGTGGGAGGCAATCAAGGCAGAAGAGCGCCAGAACAAGCAGCCGGGCAACGCAAGCGCGTTGGCGGGCGTCGCGCTGGCATTGCCGGCGTTGAAGCGCGCCGACAAACTCCAGGCACGTGCAGCCCGGGTAGGTTTCGACTGGCCAGATGTGGCCGGACCGGTCGCCAAGGTGCAAGAAGAGCTCGCCGAACTTGCTGCCGCGCCCGACGATGCTGCGCGGTTCGAAGAAATGGGCGACCTCCTCTTCGCCGCCGCCAATATTGCTCGCAAACTGGGCATCGATCCCGAAACCGCGCTGGCTGCTGCTAATCGCAAGTTCGAGGCCCGCTTCGCAGCGATGGAAGCGCTGGCGGACGGCAGCATCGAAGGCCTTGACCTCGAAGCCCAAGAAGCGCTGTGGCAGCAGGTTAAAGTGGCTGGAGGCTGACTTCCGGCCAGTGCTGGGCAAAACGTGCCCAATCGCTGGGCGACAGGCGCGCCTCAACCTCTGCCGTCCCAGCAGCGTCGCTTGTTTGCTTCACGACCCTGCCATGCGCGTGCAGCCAAGCCAGCGCATCACCCTGCTCCGCCGCTAACGACAATCGACGCCCCTGATGATCGCGGGTCAACCGGCTACTGACTGCGCGCAGCGCACGCTGCACACCTTCCCCGGTCAGCGCTGATACAATCACCACATCGTCGCGCGCTGCGGCCCGCTGTTCCAAAAGCGCGCGCAGATCGGGATCGCACCGGTCAATCTTGTTCCAAAGCTCGATCTGCGGAATGGGGTCGGCCCCTTCCCCATCGTCATGGTTCACCTGCCCGGTCACGCCCAAATCGGCCAGGATCGTGCGCACATCTTCATATTGCGCTTCGCTGTCAGGGTGCGACATGTCGCGAACATGGGCGATCAAATCGGCGGTCGTGACCTCTTCCAATGTGGCGCGAAAGGCGGCGATTAACTGGGTCGGCAGGTCGGAGACAAAGCCCACCGTATCGGACAGAATCGCCTTGTCGATTTCCGGCAAGCGGATTTCGCGCATGGTGGGGTCCAGCGTTGCAAACAGCATGTCCGCAGCCATGACGTCACTGTGCGTCAACCGATTAAAAAGTGTCGATTTTCCAGCGTTGGTATAGCCGACCAAAGCGATTACCGGCCACGGCGCCTTTTGTCGCCGCCCGCGCTGCAGCCCGCGCGTCCGGCGCGCCTCGTCAAGCTGTTTGCGGATCCGCGCCATGCGGTCGCGGATCATGCGGCGATCGGCTTCGATCTGCGTTTCGCCGGGGCCGCCGAGAAAGCCGAAGCCACCGCGTTGACGTTCAAGGTGGGTCCAACTGCGGACTAGCCGCCCCGATTGATAGTCGAGGTGCGCCAGTTCGACCTGCAAGCGCCCTTCGGCGGTTGCGGCGCGCTCGCCAAAAATTTCAAGGATCAAGCCCGTGCGGTCGATCACCTTGGTGCCCAGCGCCGTTTCCAGATTGCGTTGTTGAATGGCCGTGAGGGCGGCATCGATCACCACCAGCTCTACGGCATTTTGCGCGATTATCGGGACCAGCGCTTCGATTTGCCCCACGCCGATCAGCGTTGCCGCGCGGGTCTGGCGCAAACGCAGCAACTGGACATGACGGATATCGAGCGCAATCGCGCGCGCCAGCCCGGCGGCCTCTTCCGCACGCGCGTCGAGATCGCGCCTGACCCCCTGCCCGCGCCATTCGGGCACGACCAGCAGCGTTGCTGTGCCGGGGGATTGGCGTTGGGTCAGGCCTCGCCTTCCCCGCCCTCTTCATCGTCACTCAGATTGATGGGGCCGTTGGGCTGAACCGTGGAAATGGCGTGTTTGTAAACCAGCTGTACCTGCCGGTCGCGCTCCAACAGCACGCAAAACAGGTCGAAGGCTGCGATGTCGCCCTGCAGCATCACTCCATTCACCAGGAACATCGTTGCCGATTCCCCCGATTTGTGGACGGCGCCCAAGAAAATCTCTTGCAGAGTCTTTGACTTGCCGGTCGGTGCTGGCAACAGCGCACGCAATTGATCGACTTCATAGCCATGGCCCGGCATCACCGTGGAAATAGCGTGCTTGTACACCAGCTGCGATTGGCCATCGCGGCGAAGCAACAGCGAAAAATTGTCAAACCAAGTGATAATGCCCTGTAATTTAACGCCCTTTACCAGGAACATGGTGACGGGCGTTTTGCTGCGTCGCAGGCTATTCAGGAAGAGATCCTGGAGATTTTGCTGCTTGTCGGACATTGGCTTGTTCCTATTTTTGGCAGGGTTTCCCTGCATTGCTTTGGGCCGCCAGCGTGAACGGTGGCGCTGTGGTAGCAAAGCTGCCGCGATCGTCCAGCATGCTTTTTCCAATGCCGCCAACTAGGTCAGATCTCATCCTCGCGCACGTCGGTCAGGCCAAGCAGCTTCAACTTGCGGTGCAGCGCCGATCTTTCCATCCCGACAAAAGTCGCGGTGCGCGAAACATTGCCCGAAAACCGCCTGATCTGAATGCGCAGATATTCGCGCTCAAAATTCTCACGGGCTTCCTTGAGCGGCGTCGACATAATCGCTTCGCCTGATGGCAGGCTGTCGCTACCGGACCGCAGAATCTCGCCGGGCAACAAGTCAAGTTCGATGCGTTGCAACCGTTCGCTGGGTGCCAGGATCATGACCCGCTCTATGACATTGCGAAGCTCGCGCACATTGCCCGGCCACTCATGCGCCTGCAGCGCGGCCATCGTTTCCAGCGCGATGACCGGTGGGGGCACGCGGCGCTCGGCGGCATAGCGCATAGCAAAATGCTCACACAGCGGCGCAATGTCGTCGCGCCGCTCGCGCAGTGGCGGGATATGCACCGGGACCACATTCAGCCGGTAGTAAAGATCTTCGCGAAATGATCGATCAGCAATTGCGGCCAACAGGTTTCGGGCGCTGCCCGACACAATCCGCACATCGACCCGGATCTGCGTCGAACCGCCGACCCGCATGAAACTCTGATCGGTCAGCACCCGCAGAATTTTTCCTTGCGTTGTCAGCGGCATATCGGCCACTTCGTCCAGAAACAGCGTGCCGCCATGCGCCTGTTCGAGCAGGCCGGGGCGAATGCTGCCGTCGGGCAGTTCGATGCCGAACAATTCCTGCTCGACCGTTTCGGGGTCCATGCGCGCCGAGGAGATCACCCGGAACGGGCCGTTCGAGCGGTTGCTCCATTGGTGCAGCACGCGCGCAGCCACCTCTTTTCCGGTGCCCGGTGCGCCGGTGATCAGCACCCTGCTTCCGGTATTGGCGACCCGTTTCAACGTTGCGCGGACCTGATTAATGGCGGCGCTGGTGCCGGTTAATTCATCGGCCTGCCCTGCCCGTTCGCGCAGCGCCTCTACCTCTGACCGCAATCGTTCGGTCTCGGTCGCGCGCGCAACAAGGTGCAGCAAGCGACTGGCTTCAAACGGTTTTTCGATAAAGTCGAACGCCCCGCGCCGAATGGCTGCAACCGCGGTATCAATCCCGCCATGCCCGGAAATGACGATGATCGGGATGGTGGCATCCATCGCTTTCACCGCTTCGACCAACCCCAGTCCATCCAGCCGTGACCCCTGCAACCAGACATCGATCAGCACCAGCGAGGGACGACGCTGGCGGATGGCGTCGAGCGCTGCGTCGCTGTTTGCGGCCGTGCGCGCTTCATAGCCTTCGTCTTCCATGACGCCGGCCACAAGCTCGCAAATATCACGTTCATCGTCGACAATCAGAATATCTAGCGCCATTTCAATCTCTTGCTTGAATTACCCGGGTGCGGCCAGGAACGGTCTCGGCCGCTGCCTCAATGACTTCCCCAGACCGGCCAACAAGGTTTTGCAACTTGTCGGCAAAAAGGGTCATGGTCACGCGCGCCCCACCCCCCGGCGCATCGGCAAAATCAATCTCGCCGAGATGGTCGTCGATAATCTTCTTGACGATGGCGAGGCCAAGGCCGGTGCCCGTCTGCCGCGTCGTGATATACGGCTCGGCGATACGGTCGCGCTCGGGCGGCAGCCCGACGCCGGTGTCAGCCACGCTGATCTGCAGGACGTTGTCTTGCTTAAGGACGCTCACCGCTATGCGGTCCGACCCATGCTCCGCGCCCGAGACATCGCGATCACGAAGCCGCTTTTCATCAATCGCCTCAACAGCGTTTTTGACCACATTCGTCACGGCCTGCGACAGCAGATGGCGATCGCACACCAATGGCGTTACATCGTCGGGCGCATCCAGCGCGAATGCGATGTCGGGCCGCGCGACTTCGAACAGGAACACCGACTGGCGCACAATATCGCGTACGTCTTCGAGCCCAAAGGTCGGTGCGGGCATGCGGGCAAAGCTGGAAAACTCGTCGACCATGCGGCGCACGTCAGCGACCTGGCGCACGATAGTTTCGGTGAGCTTGGTGAAGACGCCGGCATCCTCATCCAGCTTTTTGCCAAAACGCCGCTGCAAACGCTCGGCGGCAAGCTGGATCGGGGTAAGCGGATTCTTGATTTCGTGCGCGATGCGCCGCGCCACATCGGACCAAGCAGCGCGCCGCTGATCGTGCAATTGCTGGGTTATGTCCTCAAAGCTGAGCACATGACCGTCATTCAAGGCGACTGCCTTGGCCGCGATCGTGACCTGTTCACGTCCGGGCAGCGTCAACGTCAAAACGGCGTCAGGCTGGCCACCGTCAACCAGCCGGGCCAGCTCTGGCGACACGGCGACCAGCGGGCGCCCGGTCAATTCCGCAGCGCTGTGCCCCAACATGGCTTCCGCGGTTGCGTTGGCCAGGCGGATCCGTCCAAGCGAATCGAGCGATATCACTGCCGACGATACGCGCGACAAAACGGTTTCGATAAAGGCCCGGCGCGTTTCAAGCTGTTCATTGGCGCGCAGCAACGCGCCGGTCTGCCCCTGCAACTGCTCGGTCATGCTGTTGAAGGCGCGGGCGAGGACGGCGATTTCGTCATCGCGCCAAGATGGTTCGACGCGCACCGATAGATCCCCACCCGCGGCAGTCCGCGCGGCGCCCACCAGCACACCGAGCGGTCGCACAATCCGGTCGGCCACGACAATGGCAGCGACCACCGCCAGCGCGAGCAACAGGATGGCGCCCAGATAAAGCGCGCCGTTGAACTGTAACTGCAACTGGCGCGAGCGCTGGAACAAGGCGTTATAGTCAGCCAGCACCGAATTGGCGCGTACCGACTGCTGAAATCCCGGCACATTGAAGTCGCGCGACGCATAAAGATAGGCGCGGCGCGACCCCGGCAGACGCGTTGCTGCTTCGATCCGGTCCGATTCGCGAACGATGACCACCGCCTCGCCCGCATCCAGCCGTTTGACCATGTCGGGCTGCAACCGGTTGTCGGCGGCCCGATTGTCAGGGTCGATTGCCGCGGCCGTACGGGCTACGCCATCGGTGCCAATTTCGATGATGGCGGATTCGTTGAGATTGCGGACGACCACCTGCTGGAAATAATAGTCGGAAAATGCCGGATCATCGATAGGCGCTCGGCCAAGGAAATTGCCCAAATCCTTGGCCATTGCGATGGTATTGGCGCCCACTTCGCGTTGGTTTTCTTGATAATAGCCCTCGGCGAGGCTGGCGGCATTCTCAAACATGCCGCGCGATCGGTCCGAGAACCAGAAATCGACGCCGAACTGGAACAACAGCGAAGCGAAAATGGCGACCAGCAGGGTCGGCGCAGCGGCTATCAATGAGAACAATGCAACCAGCCGGACGTGTAAGCGCCCATTGCCCCCGATCATCGTCCGCATGGCGCGCGCGCGGGCCACGCGGCTGCCGATCAGCACGATCAGCGCCAACGCCGGCACCAGATTGGCTACCATGATTGCGGCGACGACAGCCGGGCTGAGCAACTGTTCGCTTTGCCGGTCACCCGTCACATAAAGATAGGTGGCAAGGCCCACACTCGCCATGGCCGCAAGTGCATAATATTCAGGGGCGCCAAAGCGCCAAAACCGCCCCTGCTGTCCATCGGCAGCCGGTGCGTCAGCGAATGACATGGAAATTGTTGCAGCGAAGCGACATGGCTGTTGCCTAGAAAGCACATTGCATCGTGGCGTGCCAGCAAATTCCCCGCTTGCTGCCGTGGCCCTAGTTACCCTTACGCGAATGTAGCATTCCCAATTCGGTCAGCCGCTTGCGCAACGTATTGCGGTTAATGCCCAACAGCCGCGCCGCGGCAAGCTGATTACCACCGCAATGCGCCATGACCTTTCCAAACAGAGCGCGGTCGGCAACATCGTAGAATTTGCCAGCCAGTTCCAAGTCTTCGGTCGTGGCCAGCGCATTTTCACACCAAAGTTCAATGGCGTCGGCGACCCGGTTGTCCCAGCCAGCAGCTTGATCGACGACTGATTCCGGACCAGCGCCAAAAATGTTGCGAACCTCTTCGGCCGAAACGCTGGTGTCGCGGGCGAGCAGCGTCAGTCGTTGGACGACATTGGCAAGCTCGCGGATGTTCCCTGGCCAATCATGTCGCTCCAGCAATCCGATGGCTTCGGATGTGAAGTGGCGCACTGGCAAGCCCGCGGCCTGCCCTTGCGCGGCGAAATGGCCAACCAAGGCGGCAATGTCGCTCCGCCGCTCGCGCAGAGGAGGCATTTCCACGGGAATGACATTTAGGCGATAGTAAAGGTCCTCGCGGAACAGCCCTTCGCGGACCAAGGCGGCAATGTCGCGGTGCGTGGCGGCAATTACACGGACATCGGCACGCAGCAAGTCATGGCCGCCCACCCGGCTATATTCATTGCTTTGCAGCACGCGCAGCAACCGTGTCTGCGCCTCGACCGGCATGTCGCCAATCTCGTCGAGGAACAAGGTTCCGCCCGCAGCCTGCTCAAAGCGTCCGGCCTTGCGGGCAACAGCACCGGTAAAAGCACCCTTTTCGTGGCCGAACAGCTCGGCTTCAATCAAATCACGCGGAATGGCTGCCATGTTTATCGCCACAAATGGCCCGTTGCGGCGCAGCCCGGTTGCGTGGATCGCCCGCGCAGCAAGCTCTTTACCCGTGCCCGATTCGCCGAGCACGAGCACAGCAAGATCGTTGGACGCCAGCCGCGCGATGGTGCGATAGACGGCTTGCATAGCCGGAGCGCGGCCGATCAGCCCATGGCTCGACGGGCTATCGTCAACGCCTGCGACGGCCGCCGCATCGCCGCGCCGCGCCAAAGCCGCGCGGACACTGGCAATCAATTCGGTCAGGTCAAAGGGTTTGGGCAGATAGTCGTAACTGCCAAGGTCAGCGGCCCGGACCGCAGTATCGAGCGTATTTTGTGCCGACAGGACGATAACCGGTATCTGGGCTTGCTGCACCGACGGGGGCAAGGAAGCCAATCCGTCGCCGTCGGGCAGGACCACGTCGGTGATCAGCAAGTCGGGCATAAGAACCGCCAATGCAGCATCGCGCGCCGCCAAAGTGGCGGCGACCGCAATATCGGCCGCTTCGCCGCGCAGCGCCTCTGCCACGATCAACGCGATGGCAGGATCGTCTTCGACGATCAGAACGCGCTTTGCCCTAGCCATATTTCATTCCTGTCCTGCGATCGGGACCGGGAAGGTGCAACCGGAACTGGGTCCATTCGTCTTTGCGCCGATATTGCACCGCCCCGCCCATGTCGCGCGCCAACCGGGCGACCAGCGCCAACCCAAGCCCCTGTCCGTCGCGTTTGCTGGTGACAAAGGGTTCGAAAATGGCGTCGCCCAGTTCGGGATCAATACCGGGGCCATTGTCGGATACGCAAATCTCGATGGGCACGGCAACGCGGCCTCCGCCATGCTCGATGAGCAGCCCATGGCGATAGCTGGTACTGAACCGAATGATCGCCATGGGCCGATCGGCCAGTGCATCGACCGCATTATTGGCCAGGTTCATCAGTATCTGGACGATGGCGTCATGATTGCCAGTTGCATGCGGGATCGACGGATCAAACTGTTCGATGATGCGGATACGATCGCCATGGGCGGCACGCAAACTGTCGGTCACTTGCTGCAAGGCTGGATAGATATTGATGGTATCGCAGGCCATTGGCTGGCCGTGCGAGAAGGGCTGCATCCGGTCGATCAATGCGGCAATGCGGTCAACTTCGGCGCAAATCAGGTCGGTGAAGCGGCCCACATTCCCCTCTGGCTGACGGGCTATGAGTTGCGCCGCACCGCGAATGCCCGCCAACGGGTTTTTGATTTCATGCGCGAGTATCGCCGCTGCAGCTCCAGCCGAACGCCCACTGCCGCTGTTGCCGATGGCCAGCAGCTCACCCGCCCCGATGATAGGGTTAAGCGTCAGCAAGCGGTGCCCCGCGTCGCCAAGCGCAACGATTTGGACATCGGCCACCATAGCCGCAGTCTGCCCCACTTTGAGCCGAACCCCGTGCGCGAGATAGCCAAGCGTTTCCAGCGAGCGCAAACGTTGCTCCTGCGCCGCATCAAACTGCACAACGTCATATAGCGCCCGACCCAGCATCGCCGAGCGCCCCATGTTGGCAAGCTGTTCTGCGGCCTGGTTGACGAAGGCGATCGCGTCGGTGGCAGTAAGCAGAAAGGTAGCGACCGGATGGGCCTGCAGCAAATCATCGGCAAGCAAGGGAAAACCGGGCTGGTCCGACGATGGCATCGCGACAGGCTCTAGGCCGCCGCGCGGTCGAGGAACGGATCATAGAATTCCGCCAGCGCCGCGAGCACACTGGCGCTGTCCGGGATCTGGTTGACGCGGTTGCGGAATTCGGCCGATCCGTGAAGCCCTTTGGTGTACCAACCCAAATGTTTGCGCGCCATGTTGACCCCGGTCATTTCACCATAATGGTCGAGCATCGCGCGATAATGGTCGGTAATCAGGTAATATTGTTCGGCAATCGAAGGATCGGGGCGGATGCTGCGTCCCGCAAGCGCATCCATCACCTGCCCTAACAGCCAGGGGCGGCCATAGGCCCCGCGCCCGATCATCACCCCATCAGCGCCGCTTTGCGCCAGCGCGGTACGTGCATCTTCGACCGAGCAGATATCGCCGTTGACGATTACCGGCACTGACACCGCATCCTTCACCCGGCGGACGAAGGCCCAGTCGGCGTTGCCGCGATACATCTGGTTGCGCGTGCGGCCATGCACGGTGATCAGCTTTGCGCCCAGGTCCTCGGCGATATGCGCCAGTTCGGGGGCATTCAGGCTATCATGGCACCAGCCCATGCGCATCTTGACGGTGACGGGCACCGAAACGGCATCAACCGTCGCTTTGATGAGCGCCGCAGCGAGCGGCAGGTCGCGCATCAGCGCCGATCCGGCATCGCCATTGACGACCTTTTTCACCGGGCAGCCCATGTTGATGTCGATAATGGCCGCGCCGCGATCTTCATTGAGTTTCGCGGCTTCGGCCATTTCGAAAGGGCTGCAGCCGGCAAGCTGCATCGACACCGGTTCCTCAACGCGGTGCCACGCGGCCTTTTGCAGCGACTGGCGGGTTTCGCGGATCATCGCTGCTGACGCAATCATTTCGGTCACATTCAGGCCCGAACCATAGCGCCGCACCAGCGTGCGGAAGGGCATGTCAGTTACGCCCGTCATCGGTGCTAGGATGACAGGCTCTGCAATGGTAATCGGACCAATGGAAATGGGCTGCAACGCGGCCACGAAGATATCCTATGCCTAAAAATTAAGCAGCGCCGCTACACAAATCCACGCTTTCCTGCAAGAGCGCGCTGCGCTACGCCGCGCGGCCATGGTTCAACATCCGCCGTCCCTGCCTTCGATTGCTGTCATTTTGCTTGCTGGCGGGTCAGGTGAAAGGGCGGCACTGGGGCAACCCAAACAACGCGCGCTGCTTGGCGGCAAGCCGGTGTTGCTGTGGAGCTTTGAAGCGTTTTCCGCACATGCGGGCGTCGGGGCCTTGGTTCTGGTCGGCGATGCGCAAACGCAAGCATTGGTGCCCGATGCGCCGGTGTTGCGCCGCGCGGAGGCGGGTACGACCCGGCGCGCGTCGGTCGCCGCCGGGATGGCAGCTCTGACCGATCTGGCCGACGACGCCATTGTCTTGGTGCATGACAGTGCTAGGCCGGGCGTGGATTCTGAAGTGGTCGTCCACCTGCTCGAGGCGCTGGCGCGGGGCGCTGTTGCCACGACCCCTGCCCTGCCCGTTGCCGACACGCTGATGATGGTTGATGCCGGCGAGGCAGGGGACATCATTGACCGCTCAACAATGGCGCGAGTGCAAACACCGCAAGCATTCCGGCTGGGCGCACTGCGCCGTGCGCACCAGCAGTGGAACGGCCCCGAGCCGACCGATGATGCCCAAATGGTTCGGGCCAGCGGCGGCACGGTAGCCGTAGTGCCCGGCTCGGCGCGGTTGCATAAATTGACCTGGACAGATGATCTCGCGATGCTGGAAGCCTTGTTGACGCCAAAGGATGGGATGATGGGTGATTACCGGATGGCGGTGGGCAATGGCTATGATGTGCACCGTCTGGTAGCAGACAAACCGCTGTGGCTTGGCGGAGTCCAGATTGCCCATAGCCACGGCTTATCTGGACACAGCGATGCCGATGTCGCGCTTCATGCCCTGACCGATGCTATTTTGGGCGCGCTGGGCGATGGCGATATCGGCGCGCATTTCCCGCCGTCCGATCCGCAATGGCGCGGTGCGGAATCACATCGTTTCGTGCGCTTTGCCGCCGAGCGCGTCAGAACGCGCGGGGCGCGTATCGACCATGTCGATGTCACCATCATTGCCGAAGCACCAAAGGTTGGCCCGCACCGCGAGGCAATGCGCACGGCCATCGCCGACATGCTGGGGATTCCCAGTGACTGTGTGAGTGTGAAGGCGACCACCACCGAAGGCTTGGGTTTTGCCGGGCGGCGCGAAGGCATTGCGGCGCAGGCGACCGCGACACTGCGGCTGCCGAAATGATCCTGCCGGACGACAGCTTTGAGGAAGCGGCCGAAGTGCTGGCGGCCAACCGTGCCGCCGGACGGACGGTGGTACTGGCCGAAAGCTGCACCGGCGGGCTGGTGGCCGCGGCGCTGACGTCGGTGTCGGGATCTTCCGATGTGTTTGGCGCGGGCTTTGTCACCTATAGCAATGCGGCCAAGAGCCGGATGCTGGGCGTTGACCCGGCGATTTTCGACGCCCATGGGGCGGTTTCGCGCGAATGTGCGATGGCAATGGCAATTGGTGCGCTGGCCAACAGCGACGCCGATGTGGCCGTCTCCATCACTGGCATTGCCGGACCGGGCGGCGGTAGCCCCGACAAACCGGTGGGGCTCGTGGTCTTTGCCCGAGCGCGCCGGGGCGCAGGAGCGGCGCATTTCGTCCAGCGCATTTTTTTCCAATCGCGCGACCGAACGGCGATCCGCCGCGCCGCAACCGCCTTCGCGCTTGACCTGCTTCAGCCCGGTGCCGATGCGTTGACGGCGGCACCCGATATCGAACTGCCCGCGCCGTAAAGTGCATCGGCGCGCGCTTCGAAGGCGGCGATCATCTTGCGCAGCGCGCGATCGAACATTTGTCCCGCCATGCGTTCGAACAGGCTGGATTTGAAGGCGAAGTCGACCATGAAGTCGACGCGGCAGCCGCCCTCCGGGCGCGGGGTGAAGCGCCATTCATTGTGGAGATGGCGCATTGGCCCGTCGAGATAGTCGACCGTGATTTTGCGCGTCGGCTCTTTGATGACGCGCGAGGAAAAACTCTCGCGAAAGCCTTTGATGCCGACAATCATATCGGCGATGGTTTCAGCCGCTGTGTCGCTGCGCACCCGCATCGCGACAACCCATGGGAGAAATTCGGCGTAGCGCCCGACGTCGGCGACCAAGGCATACATTTGCTCGGCGCTGTGCGGGAGCATCCGTATTTCACTGTGGCGTGGCATGCGTTTGGCTATGCCGCTCCAGCGCGCGCGAGCTTGGCTTCGCGGGCTGCACGCATGGCTTCGAAATCCTCACCCGCATGATAGCTGGAGCGGGTCAGCGGCGTTGCGGCCACCTGAAGGAAGCCTTTGGCGCGCGCAATCTGGCCATAGGCATCGAACGCCTGTGGCGTCACGAAGTCGACCACCTTGGCATGGCGCGGTGTGGGCTGCAGATATTGGCCCATGGTCAGGAAATCGATGTCGGCGCTGCGCATATCGTCCATCACCTGATGCACCTCCATCCGTTCCTCCCCGAGGCCCAGCATGATGCCCGATTTGGTGAAGATCGACGGGTCGCGCCGTTTCACGCTCTCGAGCAGGCGCAGCGAGGCGTAATAGCGCGCGCCGGGGCGGATAGTGGGATAAAGCCGGGGGACGGTTTCGAGATTGTGGTTGTATACATCGGGGCGCGCATCGACGATGCTCGCCACCGCACTGTCGGGCTTGTTGCGGAAATCGGGGGTGAGGATTTCGATCGTGGTCGCAGGCGTTTCGCGGCGCAGTGCTTCGATCACTTTCACAAATTGGCTCGCCCCGCCCTCGGGCAGGTCGTCGCGGTCGACCGACGTGATGACGATATGGCTCAGGCCCATTTGTGCCGCGGCAATGGCGACGTTGGTCGGCTCCATCGCATCGACGGCGCGGGGCATGCCGGTCTTAACGTTGCAAAAGGCGCAGGCGCGGGTGCAGGTGTCGCCCAATATCATCACGGTCGCGTGCTTCTTGGTCCAGCATTCACCGATGTTGGGGCAAGCCGCTTCTTCGCACACGGTCGCCAGACCCAGTTCGCGCATCAGCTTGCGCGTTTCATTGTAACCGGGGCTGGTCGGTGCCTTGACGCGGATCCAGTCGGGTTTGCGCGGACGAGGCAATGGCGTGGCAGGAGCGTTCATCGCCGCCAGATAGCGTTTGGCAGGTCACTTGCCAACCGGCACCATGCTGCTTATCCGCCGGGTATGATCGTCGAAACGCTCACCTCGCCCGTCATCCTGTTTTTTGTGCTGGGTTTTGCGGCGGCGCTCGCCAAGTCGGACCTTAATATTCCAGAAGCCTTTGCGAAGGCGATGTCCATCTATCTGATGGCGGCCATTGGCCTCAAAGGCGGGGTATCGGTCGCCGACAGCGGCTTTACCCCTGATCTGCTGTGGGCGGCGCTGGCGGGCGTGGCGCTGAGTTTCCTTCTCCCCTTGCCGGCCTTTTTCCTGCTGACGCGCTTCGGCGGGTTGTCGCGTATTGATGCCGGTGCGGTGGCGGCGCATTATGGCTCGGTCAGCGTCGTCACCTATGTGACCGCACAAGAGCTGTTGACCAATCAGGGCCTTGGTCCGGCGGGCTATATGGTCGCGGTGCTGGCGCTGATGGAAACGCCAGCAATTATCAGCGGGCTGTTGCTGGCAAAGCGCGGCGCGGCGGCGCAGACCGGTGCGGGCGGCGGCAACACGATGCTGCATGAGGTGTTCACCAACGCATCCGTCGTCCTGTTGGTTGGCAGCTTCATCATCGGCCTGGTTGCGGGCAGCGACGGGTTTGCGGCGGTCAAACCCCTGTTTGATACCGGTTTTCGCGGGGTTCTGTGCCTGTTCCTGCTCGACATGGGGCTGATTGCGGCACGGCGGCTTACCCAGTCGCGCAAGCTCAACCCGCAACTGGTGTTCATTGCCATATTGCTGCCGCTGATGAACGGGGCGCTGGGCACGGTCGCAGGCACGGCAATCGGCCTTGATGCCGGGTCAGCGGCGGCGCTGGGGGTGCTCGCGGCCAGCGCTTCCTATATCGCCGTGCCTGCCGCGATGCGGCTGGCGCTGCCCGAGGCTGACCCCGGGATTTATCTGGCAATGTCGCTGGGGATTACCTTTCCGTTCAACATCATTTTCGGCATCAGCATATTTGCCGCGCTTGCCACCGGGATAGCCTGACCATGATTGAGACCGTCCAGCGCAAGCGCATCGAGATTTTGGCAGACACCCCCCTGCTACCGCGCGTGATTGCGATCATGCGCGAGGTGGGAATTAGCGGTTGGAGCCTGATCCGCGTCGATGCGGGCGAAGGGCGTGGCGGCGCATGGCAGCATGACGAGCTCACCGGCGCGGCTGCCAAAACCATCGTGATTGCGATAGCCTCGGACGAAAGGGCAGCAGCGATGACCGAACGGATTGCGCCGCTGCTCGACAGCCATCGCTTGCTGCTCACAATTGGGGACGTTGCCGTGGTGCGCGGGGAGCGTTTCTGATGCCCGAATTTGGCGAGCTGATCCGCGGTTACCAGCGGTTCCGTGCCGCCGGCTATCGCCAACAGAAGGCGCGGTATGACATGCTGGCGAGCGATGGACAGGCGCCGCCCGTGATGGTGATCAGCTGCTGCGACAGCCGCGTCGATCCAGCGACGATTTTCGATACCGGCCCGGGTCAGCTATTCGCGCTGCGCAATGTCGCCAATCTGGTGCCGCCTTTCGAAGTAGGCGGCGGGTTGCACGGGGCATCGGCGGCGATTGAATTTGGCGTTTGCGGGCTCAATGTGAAGCATATCGTGGTATTGGGCCACGGCCAGTGCGGCGGCATTGGCGCGGCGCTGACCGGAGCTGACCTAGGCCTGTCCGGCACCAGTTTCGTCGATGATTGGATGACCATCATTGCCGACGCGCGCGATGCGGTGGTGGCACGCAAATGCGCGCATCCGCAGCGCGAACTGGAACGGGAGGCGATCAAGGTCAGCCTAGCCAATCTGCGTAGTTTCCCCTTCATTGCCGAGCGCGAGACGGCGGGAATGCTGAAGCTGCACGGGGCGTGGTTTGCTATTGGCGAAGGCGAGTTACATGTGCTGGACGAAGCGACCGGGGATTTTGTAGTGGCGGGGTGAAGAAGGCCGAGCCACCCCTGCAGAAATCGCTTTCCTACACGGCCTAAATCTGGTTCGTCTTGTTGGATGGTCTGTCGTCGCCAAACGCGGGCAAGAACGATCGGGCAGATCGCCAGACACCATGGGGGGTAGGCGTATACTTTGTGAAGAATCCGCCATTTTTTAAGCACCACGTCCCATGAACTCTTACACCCTGACCGCCGTCGCGGCTTATTTTGTGCTGATGATCGGCATAGGGATATATGCGTGGCGTAAGGCGACACAGAGCAGTGCCGAATATCAGCTGGGTGGGCGGCAGCTCGGTCCAGCGGTGACGGCGCTGGCCGCCGGGGCGTCGGACATGTCGGGCTGGCTGATGCTGGGCCTTCCTGGCGCGCTGTTCGTGTCGGGGCTGTCGCAAAGCTGGATTGCCATCGGACTGTTTCTGGGCGCGTGGGCCAATTGGGTGATTGTCGCGCCGCGGCTGCGCGAGCAAACCGAGCGCTTTGGCAATGCGCTGACCATTCCCGAATTTTTGGGCAACCGGTTCAATGACAAGCGTCATGTGTTGCGGCTGACGGCAAGTGTGGTGATCGTGGTCTTCTTCGCGCTGTACAGCGCGTCGGGGCTGGTTGCCGGCGGCAAGTTGTTTGAGAGTGCGTTCGGGGCAAGTTACCAGACCGGGCTGTGGGTCACCGCCGGCGTGGTGGTCGCCTATGTCGTGCTGGGCGGGTTCTTGGCGGTTAGCCTGACGGACTTTGTGCAGGGCATGATCATGATGCTGGCACTCGTGATTGTGCCCGTGGTCGCATGGGGCGCGCTCGATGCCGATGTTGGGCCATGGACAATTTTGCAACGGATTGATCCCAATTTGACCAGTTTCCTCGCGGGCACGACGGCGCTGGGCATCGTTTCAACCATGGCATGGGGTTTGGGCTATTTTGGCCAGCCGCACATTATCGTGCGGTTC
This sequence comes from Sphingopyxis sp. sgz302558, assembly GCF_057220455.1. Classification (NCBI taxonomy): domain Bacteria; kingdom Pseudomonadati; phylum Pseudomonadota; class Alphaproteobacteria; order Sphingomonadales; family Sphingopyxidaceae; genus Sphingopyxis; species Sphingopyxis sp. sgz302558. Next base: position 901,583 of record NZ_JBXPUZ010000002.1, read on the forward strand.
ATGGCGATTCGGCGGGTGGAGGATATTCCAACGGCGCGGCGCATCGGTCTCAGCTGGATGGCGATTTCGCTGATTGGGGCGTGCGCGGTCGGGCTGATCGGCAAAGCTTATATCGCCTATAACGGCAAGGGGTTGGCTGACCCCGAAACGGTGTTGATTGCGCTTGGCGCATTGCTGTTGCACCCGCTGGTTTTTGGTCTGTTGCTGGCGGCGATATTGGCGGCGGTCATGAGCACGCTGTCAGCACAATTGCTGGTCACCGGCGCATCGCTGACGGAGGACTTCTATCGGCTTTTCGTGCGCCGTTCGGCCAGCGAGCGCGAGGTGGTGACGGTCGGGCGCCTTTCCGTTGTCGCGGTAGCCGCGGTGGCGATGCTGCTGGCGCAAAACCCAGAAGGATCGGTGCTGAGCTTGGTGTCGAACGCCTGGGCCGGTTTCGGCGCGGCGTTTGGCCCGGTCATCCTGCTCGCACTGACATGGCAGCGCATGACGCTGCCGGGGGCGTTGGCGGGAATGGTGACGGGTGCTGTGGTCGTGGTGGCGTGGATCGCCGCCGGATGGAGCGGTTGGCTTTACGAAATTGTGCCTGGTTTTGGCGCGGCAGTGGTGGCGATTGTGGCAGTTAGCCTGTTAACGGCCAAGCCTGCGGGAACCAGCTAGGGCTTTGGTGAAACCGCCCCGGCGGCGGGCCAGCTGGTGTCACCGAAGCGCTTTACCTGCAGGTCGATGAAGGTAAAGCCGGGCGCGCCGGGCCGTTCGAACGTCCCCGTTTCGCGCCATGCGCCGCCTGAAACATCGGCCTTATACTTAATCGTTGCACCGCCGGGTCCCGGTGTTTCCCAGTCAAATCCGTCGGCGCGTGGAACCAGTGGAAATTTGCCCGTTCTGCTGTTGCTCCAGCTGGTAATCCAGTAGCGATCGGCGTCGCTGTCATAGGAAATGACAGCAAAGGCATTGAACGCTTGTTTGCCATCTGCAGCATATCCCCCACCCTCAATTACCAGCACGGTACCATCCAGCATCGGCCCTGCACGCTCGGTCTGGATGAGCTCGGCGCCGCCACCGGGGCCCCTGACCGTTGCCGTGCCGCGCCATTCGCCTTGCAGAAAGGCCAGCTTCGCCATGGCGGCCTTTTGCTCCGCCACGGCCGCGCTATTGTCCATGCCCTGCGCCACTGCCACAGGCGCAGCACCCAGCAAGGCAACTGCGACGATCAATGTCCGCATGTCGGCTCTCCCCCAAATTCCCGCTCTGAGAATTAGCAGGGGATAGCGACCATGCAAAGCCACCTCGGGTCAAGGGATGGCGTAAGTCACCGTCGCCTGCCCCGCCGGACGGGGGTCGCCGCCACCGAACAGGCGCACATCGATGACCGCGAGCCGCTTGCCGAGCCGCAACAAGCGCGCTTCAGCGGCAATGGTGCCCGGCAGGCATGGTCGCAGGAAGTGATAATTGAGCGCACTGGTGACCGCCATGGCCACCGGCCCTATGTGCGCCAGCACCATCGCATAGGCCGCTGTGTCCGCGAGCGCCATCTGTGTCGGCCCAGACACCAGCCCGCCGGGACGCAGATGGCTATCCCGGCTGATCAATTCCAACCGAACCTCGCCCGGCGCGACGTGAGTGATGGTGCCGCGACCCTGTGCCGTGCTGCCTGGAAAGGCGGCATCGAGGAATCCATTGAGGGCAGCTGCGTCCATGCGCAATGCATCGGCGCTGGGACTCCCCTCCCCCGCCACGGCTCAGCGCGTCAGTTTCTTATAGGCGAGCGCAGTCGGTCGGTCGGCGGCATCGCCAAGGCGGCGACGCTTGTCCTCTTCATAGGCCTCGAAATTGCCTTCAAACCATTCAACATGGCTATTGCCTTCAAAGGCGAGGATATGGGTGGCCAGGCGATCGAGGAAAAAGCGGTCGTGGCTGATGACCACCGCGCAGCCCGCGAAGTTTTCGAGTGCCTCTTCGAGTGCCGCCAGCGTTTCGGTGTCGAGGTCGTTGGTCGGTTCGTCGAGCAGCAGGACGTTACCCCCCGCTTTCAGCATTTTCGCCATATGCACGCGGTTGCGTTCGCCACCTGAAAGCTGGCCAACTTTTTTCTGCTGGTCGACGCCCTTGAAATTAAAGGCACCGACATAGGCGCGGGTCTGCATCTCGTGCTTGCCGATCGACATCATGTCGTGGCCGCCCGAAATTTCCTCCCACACATTCTTATTGGGATCGAGCGCGTCGCGGCTCTGGTCGACATAACCGAGGCGCACGGTGTCGCCGATGCTGACGGTTCCGCTATCGGGCTCTTCTTTACCCGTGATCAGCTTGAACAGCGTCGACTTACCCGCGCCGTTGGGTCCGATGACCCCGACAATGCCGCCAGGCGGTAGCGTGAAGGACAGATCCTCGAACAACAATTTGTCGCCATAGGCCTTAGAGATATTGTTGACCTCAATCACCTTGCCGCCGAGGCGTTCGGGGACCTGAATGACAATCTGGGCCTTGCCTGGGGTGCGGTTTTCCTGTGCCTCGACCAGCTGGTCAAAGCTCTTGATGCGCGCCTTGGATTTGGCCTGCCGCGCCTTGGGGCTTTGCCGGATCCATTCGAGCTCGTCGCGGATCGCTTTCTGGCGGCCCTGATCTTCGCGCGATTCCTGTTCGAGGCGCTTGGCTTTCTTGTCCAGATAGGTCGAATAATTGCCTTCATAGACAAAATAGCGACCGCGATCGAGTTCGAGGATCCAGCCGACCACATTGTCGAGGAAATAGCGGTCGTGGGTCACCAGAATGACGTTGCCGGCGTAGTCGACCAGGTGCTTTTCAAGCCAAGCGACGCTTTCCGCGTCCAAATGGTTGGTGGGCTCGTCAAGCAGCAGGATCGAGGGTTTTTCCAGCAGCAGCCGGGTGAGCGCGATGCGGCGCTTTTCACCGCCCGACAGATTCTCCACGCTCCAGTCCCCTGGAGGGCAGCGCAGTGCCTCCATCGCGATTTCCAGCTGGTTGTCGAGCGTCCAGCCATCGACCGCGTCGATCTTTTCCTGCAGCGTGCCCATTTCCTCCATTAGCGCGTCGAAATCGGTATCCTCGGGCGGATCGCCCATTATGGTGCTGATTTCATTGAAACGGTCGATCATGTCGGCAACGCCGCGCACGCCGTCCTTCACATTTTCGAGCACCGTTTTGGCCGGATCGAGTTCGGGCTCTTGCGGCAGATAGCCCACCGAAACCCCGTCGCCCGGCCAGGCCTCACCCGAAAATTCGGTATCGATGCCGGCCATGATCTTCATTAGCGTCGATTTGCCGGTACCGTTCGGGCCAACGATGCCGATTTTCGCATCAGGATAGAATTGAAGGTGGATGCCATTGAGCACTGGCTTTTGCGCGCCTGGAAAGGTCTTGGTCAGCCCCTTCATTACAAAACTATATTGCGCGGCCATGGTGCGGTCTCCGGGCGGAAAAGGATTTGCGGTGGACCCGAAAGGGTACCGGACTGCGCGCCGGTTAGCGAAGGCGCTGGCCAAGTGCAATCGGCGAACAACTGGTTTTTTCTGGGTTCAGGCGCGATTCTTGCGGCGCTAATGGCTTAAGGGCTTGTCTCACCTTGCACGAATAATGAGCCAAATCCTGCGCGTTGCAGGCAACTCAATTATTTTTGTTGACCTTTGGATGCGATTCTCTAAATCCCGCGGCTCGCTAAGGGAGAGTTTCTTCTGATGCGGAGTTTAAGTCTCTTAGGGAGCCAAGAGCCATGAAGAAGTTTGCTGTTATTGCCGCTGCTGCCGGCATGTTCGCCCTCGCCGCTTGCGGTGAAAAGGCTGCTGAAGAAGCCACCACCGAAGCTCCGGCCACCGAAGCTGTTGCTGAAGAAGCCGCTCCGGCTGCTGAAGGCGCGATGACCGAAGCTGCTCCGGCTGCTGAAGGCGCGATGACCGAAGCTGCTCCGGCTGCTGAAGGCGCTGCCGAAGCTCCGGCCGCTGAAGGCGCGATGACCGAAGAAAAGAAGTAATTCTTCTTCGGCCCATTCGGGTCTAGAAAAAGAGGCGGTCGACCCTAGGGTTGGCCGCCTTTTTTCATGAACGATATCGTGAGGACCGGCATAGACAGCGCGCTATGCCTTGGCTAAGGCCGCCCGCGTCGGGGAGTAGCGCAGCCTGGTAGCGCATCTGCTTTGGGAGCAGAGGGTCGCAGGTTCGAATCCTGTCTCCCCGACCATTTTTCTATTCCACCTGCGGAGAAGCGACACCGATCCGCAAGCCTACCCGTCCGCCCACGGAGTATGCTGGTTTGGACGGTTGTTTGGTTGTGCGGGCCGACGTGGCGCCAGTCAAAAAGTGTGGTGGGCCCGGAGGGACTCGAACCCCCAACCTAACCGTTATGAGCGGTCAGCTCTAACCAATTGAGCTACAGGCCCCCGTCACCAGGTCAAGCGCGCGTTAGCGGACAGCGGCGGCGCTTGGCAAGTCCGGGCTGTGCCCTGTCACTGCCAGCACCTCGGCAACTGAGGTGGCCCGCACGCTGCGCCGTTGAAGGTGCGCCAGTATCTGTTCCCACCAGCCATAGAAAGCCTCAAGGTCGGCATCTGTGCGGACATAGGGCGTGTGGCCCGGCGCCAGCGATGGCGAATGAAAGGAAAAATTCAGGAGGGGCAGTCCCTGATCAAGCGCCGAGTCAATCGCGGCGCAAGCACGCGCAGCCGGGATGCCCTCGGGCGTCAAAGCAATCCGCTCAACCAACCCGAGTCGCGTCGCAAGTGACAGACTGGTCCCGCCCAGCCGCGCTAGGCGGTGGTAAGCCCTCTCCCCCAATGGTCCGAGGAACAAGCTGGTCAACGGGACTTCAAGCAGCGCTGCGTCCACCCACCATGGCCGCAGAGGAAATTGGCGGTAATTGGGGCCATGGCCGGCGCGATAGTCAAAGCCCGGGCGCACCGACGTGTCACAGCGGAACCCCAGATCGGCCAAAATGCCCGCCGTTGCCTGGCCGAGACCATAGCGACCGGCACGATAGACCAGCGGCGCCACCCCTATTGCTTCGGCAATGCGATCGCGCAGCGCACGTGTCTTGGCCAATTGCAGCGGTTCCGGGAGGTTTCCTGTATAACTGTTGCGGGAATTTACTACCTCTTCAAATGGCGGCGTGACCCATGGGTGAAGCTGCGCGCCCACCTCGGCCACGCCGCGCGCGACGGCGTCGCGCAACAATGCTGTTGCCGCTGATTTGCTCAGCACCGGCCAGTCGACCAGATAGATTGGCGAAACTCCGCGCGTTTCGAAGTAAGTCTGGCAATCAGCCAGCCGCGACAAAGAAGACAGCCCATGATGGACCCGCGAAAAGGGCTTATCCCAGTCGAAGTCCTCTTCGGTATCGATCGTAACCCAAAAGCGGGTGCCAAAATCGGCAGGAAAATGCGCAAGCTGGTCGGCAGCTGGCGGGACCAAAATGTCCGCCCCCGTTGCTGTCACACCTTATCCCCCCGCTGCGCTCAGCCTTCCTGAACGTCGCCTTGCATTTGGACATGCCTAGCGGGCAAATGCAAGGTCAAGGCGTTCGCACCAATGTTGAGCGCACCACCGCAACCACGCGCCAGGTTATCGACCAGCCGCAGCGAGAACCCGAGGCTGAGCAGCGCTGCCGCCGGAGCGTCACCATGCGGGTCGAAGCCGGGGTCAAGCAGCTCGCTGACCTGACTATGCCGGATGGCGCGCGGCCGCACGACCCGCAATTCTTTGCTGTGTGCATTTTCGCCCGGATCGATCAGTTGGGCCATCACCGTTTCGCCATCTTCTGCGACATCGATAATGGCCGTCAGCAACCGGCCGATCATCCGTTTGGCTTCTGCATGCGGCAATTGCGCGAGGAAGGAAGAGCCAACGCGGGTAACCGACCAGCTGATCGCGCGTTCCGCGATGACTGGCGCCAGTTCGGCCTCAATGGAGGTCAGCAATTGGCCAAGGTCTAAGCGCGCGCTGGTGCTGGTGTCCACCGCAACCACGCCGCGAGCCGACGTATCGAGATCATCGATAATTTGCTGCAATATGGCAGCATCGTCCACAATGGCACTCGCCATCGCACGGTAGCGCTGGTTGACCGGCCCGAACATCTGCTCAGCGATAATCTGACTGAAGCCCGAAATGGCATTGAGCGGCGAGCGCAGTTCATGAATCAGCTGGCGCACCGTGTCCCCACCCGATGTTCCGACCGGAGTGCCATAAGCAACCTCGTTGCGGCGCGGGCGGCGCGCGCTACCGCGATAACCACGAAACTGGCCGGTCGATCGGTCGAAGCACGGCCAAGCGGACAACCGCCAGTCGCGACCGATGCCGGCATCATGCCCTAGGCTGAGTCGCGCATTGATTATTTCGCTGCGACGACGAAAAGCCCCCGCGACGGCGCCATCAACGCCCGGCTCATCCCCAATCGCGGGCTGCGCCAGCGTAATGCCAATAACGGCGCCGCGCGCGATGCCCTCGGTCCAGCGGATCAGCCCGTCCGCCCCGGTTTCAAAGATAAAACTGGACGAGGCGGCAGGTGAGGCCTCGCGCTGGTGGCGGCTGCGAAACGTGTCGATACGGCGCACGAGGTCGCGGATCTGGTCATTGCCTGCCGCGGCAACCGGTTGATGATCATTGGCGACCGGCGGGACTGGCATGCTGTCAATGCCAGACGGTGCCGCGGGCAGAGCCGGCTGCGCCGATCCCATGCTGCCAAGGGCACGGCGAACGGCGGGCGACAAATCCCGACGCTGCGCCAAGATGTTGCGCGCGACCGCATTCGTCGAGGGAAGTAGAGCCAGCCAGTCGTCATCGCCTAACTGGGCCTCGGAGAGCATAGCCGCAGCCACCGGGGGGGTATCAGCTGAATAGAGCGCAACAAGCGGTGCATAGCGGCATTGCCCGGCCAGCGTTGCAGCGGTGTCGCGGCGGACGCCCTCACCCACTTTCGGACGAAGCAGTGCAAGTGCATGCAACGCGCGACGGACGTCGGATTCAGCAAGTTGATTCCCACGTTGGGCAAGGATATCGGATAGCTGCCGCCACGCCGCGCTTCGCGTCCTGTCGTCGGCCGGCTTCTGGCGCATTATCGTGGCGATCATCATGTCGTTATGCACGCCAGCAGGCTCCGCCAGATAAATTGGTTACGGACTTGTTACCGGCTAGCGTGAATCTAGCGGTCATGAAAGCCATCGCAAAACTGGCGTTGCAATGTGGGACAATTGCATTAGCCTGAAATAATATTATGCGTGATGGCCATTGAAACCAAAGGAAGTTGCCCCGAATGGCACCCAGTAAATTTGATATCATCGACCTGCAAATCTTGCGCGAGCTGCAAGAAAATGGACGAATGACCAATGTCGATCTGGCCGAGCGAGTCGGACTGACCGCACCTCCATGCCTACGCCGAGTGCGCGCGCTAGAGGATGCCGGGGTCATCAAATCTTATCATGCCGATCTGGATGCATCGAAACTGGGATATAGCATCACTGTTTTCGCCATGGTGAGCCTGCGCAGCCAGGCCGAGAGCGATTTGCGGCAGTTCGAGGATTATGTTGGCACGCTCCCCGAAGTGCGGGAATGCTATATGCTGAACGGCGAGATTGATTTCATCCTGAAGGTTGTCGCGCGCGACCTGCAATCCTTCCAAAGCTTTTTGACGACCCACCTGACCGCTGCACCCAATGTATCGAGTGTAAAAACCTCGCTGACCATTCGCACCGCCAAACAACTGGCCGGCGTACCAGTCGAAGGTTGACCGCAACAGCAACGGAAAAGGGGCCGGAGCAACGGATGCGCCGACCCCAATCATGACCCTTGGCCTTGCCTACCGTCCGGTAGTTACCGGCGCAGCCGCCGCGGCGGCCTTTGTATCAATGTTGACGAGCCACAATTTGGCGAGTCGCTGACGCGGGCCAGCCACGCCAGCCAGCGTTGTTTTGCCCAAGTCGGTCATTCCCGCCAAGTGTTGCGACACGCCAAGGCGAAGCTTGACCAAGTCGGGCTCAGCGTCGCCCTTGTCGAGCGCTATCTGGTACAGCGCGGCAGCCTTGGCATAATCGCCATAGCCAAACAGCGCATCGGCAGTACTGCGTGCGCGGCGGGCCGAGGGCAGCGCGGCGCCGGTCGCTGCGTCTTTATCGAGCGCAGCCTTGTCCCCGACCGTGCGAGCCTTTTGGCCGGCATAGATTTCATTGAATTTCGCATCACTGGCCGGAACAATGCCTTTGGCGCGCGCTTCGTCGATCAGCGCCAACACTTCGCCCGGCAGGCCACCTTCGGTGGCAATGGCGGCATATTCAAGAACTTCACCCTTTTCGCTCATCGCACCTGCGTGCCGCATCAGCCGTAGCGTATCGAGCGTCATATCCTTGTCGGCGCCCTGCATGACTATGAACAGCGTGTTCCGCCAGATCGCGGGCTGGGGATAATCCTGCACGCGCATTGTCAGCAGGTCGAGCAAATCTTCGCGGCGACCGGCGGTCTGCAACGATTTCGCTGGCCGCACATAATAATCCTCTGCCGGCCGGGCCCCCGCGGCACGCTGTGCCGCAATTTCGGCGCGCGCAACGGCGAGCGCTTCGTCAATCCGGTTGGTGCGCAAATAGCTGTCCATCAACAGCAACGGCAGATCGCGTTCCTTGCCGCCAGCCGCCTGCGCTGCTGTCAGCCGCCGGATCGCCTTTTCATAGTCTTTGCCATTGTAAGCGAACTGGCCTGAAAAAAAGTTGAACTTGGCAATGTCGGCTGCAGGTGCCAGCCCCGAATCAATCATGCCGTCCAGCGCGGCGGACTGGAGCGCCTGGTCCGATTTCATAATGCCCAGCTGAAGCCGGAATTGCGATTGGAGATATTTGTCCTGCGGAGTCGTTGCGAACGCATCTGCAGCAGCGAGCGCCGCTTCGAGCGCCACGGCATCTTTGGCCTGGAACGCTGTCTGCACCTTGCGTGCTTCGGGCAGATATTCCTTGCTGGGCGCAATAGCCGGAGCCGCAGCCGCTGCTTCTGCTTCCTTTTCCTTCTTTTTCTTTTGCGCGAGCGCGGGGGGGGNTGCTTCGGGCAGATATTCCTTGCTGGGCGCAATAGCCGGAGCCGCAGCCGCTGCTTCTGCTTCCTTTTCCTTCTTTTTCTTTTGCGCGAGCGCGGGCGATGACGTCATCGCCACCGCACCAAGAACCAGCGCGAGCGTCGCGCGCGAAACCAACGGAATGACCCGCATCTTGTCTCTCCTGTCTCCGATTCGCGCGAACCAAGCTGCGCTACCGGGGATTACACCACGCAAAAACGGCTAGCGTCTGCCCGTCCGAAAAACAAGCAGCGCGCTCGCCCGATGCGACGAGCGAGGCCAATGGCCAAGTGCAGCTGAACGGGAATTTAACTGTCGAACTGGTTAATGTTCAGGTCGTTTATTAGCGCGCGTATGTCGCGCATAATGGCGGGGTCGCCGGGCACTCCGGCCATGGCCTGTTCGGCAAGCTGAATAAGTGGGACCACCCCGAAGGTAGCTGCCAGGCTTTTTAGACGCAGCGCGGCCATGGTCCAGTTGGCGTCGCAGCGCGAGCGTTGCAGCAGGTCGAGCAGATGTTCGACACTTGCAACAAAGGTAGCATGCAGCTCTGCCGCAAGTGCAGGGTCGTCACCGACCGCGCTATGCAAATATCGGTCGAGGGGGCCACTATCAAAAGACATGCCCCCGTATGCCCGTCGCCGCGTTAACTTTTCGTTCCCCAAGCGGCAAAAGCTGCTAGAGTGTGACAATGGCTGGGGAAAAGAAAATCGTCGGATTGTGGCAAGGCCGCACAACAGAAGATATTAGCGAAGCCGCAGTGGCACCGCCTGTCGCGGTGGACGCCGAGTCGGCCCCAAGCGCTATCAATACAACGGCGACAGAGCGGGGCTGGCTTGATCCGTTACCGGCAGCAACTGACGACACGCCTTTTGAAATTGCGGACAGTGAGGCCAGCGGCGGAACTGACGGTTTGTATGCTGCGGTGTTGATGCTGCTCGGCCTGGCCTGGACCGCATTTATTGGCTGGATGGCCAGCGGCGGCGGCGTGCGGGTGCCCCCGCTATCAGAGCTGCCAATGCTCGTGCTCTCGCTTGCTGGGCCGCTTACCATTCTCTTGTTGCTGTGGATCATGCGGCTGCTGTCTGGGCGGGTTCGCACCAAACAATTTGCCCGCGTAGCGGCGGCGCTGCGTGCCGAAAATGCCGCGTTGCAACAATCAGTAGCGGCGCTGGCCGAACAGCTGGAAGGCGCGCGCAATGCAATGCGCGATCAGGGCCAGAGTTTGCAGCAGCATGGCCTGGATGCCGCCAAGCGGATGCAGGATAGCAGCGTCAAATTGTCGGCAAGTGTTGACCGTATCGTTACTGCTAATGCCAACCTGGCGCAGTCGGGCGAAACGGCGATGCAGCGCATGGACGGGCTGCTGGCCGGATTGCCGCGCGTCGATGACGTAGCTCAACGGCTGACCGAGAATTTTGCCCGCGCCGGGCTTGAGGCCCATCAACATGGCGCCAATCTTGAAGCGCAGCTCGCATTGCTCACCGAGCGCGCGGTTGCAGCGGACACTGCAGTGCAGGCGCTAATGGAACAGCTTGGCGGCGGTTTCCGGTCCATGGAAGGTCAGGTCGAGAAACTGTGCAACACGGTCAGCCTGCGGTCGGACGCCGCTGCGGCGGTGCAAAAGCGCGCGCTTGGCCTGATCGCCAAGGAACAGGAAGCCATCGAGGCGCGTGTGGCGGAGGCGCTGGCATCGCTGCAAAGTGTGACAACCGAGGCGCGCGAGCGGCTTGCTGCCGGGACCGAAGAGAGCGTTACACAACTGGAAGCCCGACTGGCAGCCGCCACCGCAACCAGCAACGCGCTTGCAGCCCAATTGGCCGACCATGCCGGCGTAGCAGAACGCCTTGTTAGGGGACTTGAGAATGCGGTTGTTGATGTGGACAACCGGCTCGGCGCCCTTGACGCGGCAGTAAAGGTCCGTTCGGACGCGATCAGCGATGCACTCGCTGGACTCGGATCGGCCGTGGACAGCTTTGGTTCACGCAGCGAGCGCGGTCAGGACGAGGTCCGCAAATTGCTGGAAGGCAGCGAGTCCCTGCTAGTCGCGCTCGACGCAGTTACGCGCGAGCTGGACGACGGCTTGCCCGCTGCCTTTGCGCGGGTCAGCGAGCAAGCCGACTTGGCACGCGGGCTGGTTGCCGGGCTGTCGGAACCATTGTCATCGAGCGCCGAATTGACTGCCAAGGTTGAAGCCGGCCTTGAACGCACTGGCGAACAGGCCGCCAGGGTTCAGGCGATGCTGGGCGGGGTGCACGAAGAAAGTGGACAGCTGGAGGACTTGCAGGCTGCACTGCGTGAAGCCGAGGTACAGTTGAAGGCGCTGGCGCTGGAGACCGGCCAGTTCACCCGCAACGGCGGAGCGGAAGTTATCGCCACTATGTCCGAAGTGCGTGATGCAGCAGCGAGCGCGGCGGGCGAGGCCAGGCGGCTGATTGAAACGGCCGTAAGCGAGGCAAGCGGCGCACTGCGCGAGCGGGCCGCCGAGGCACTTGATGCATCACTTAAGAGCGAAATTGATGCGCAGTTGAGCGCAATTGAAGCCGCCGCCGACCGCGCCGTAACCGCCGCCAATGGCGCCGCAGACAAACTGATGCGCCAATTGATCACAATCATGGATACTAGCGCGCAGGTCGAGCGACGCATTGCCGAAGCCGAATCAGCCATCGCTGCGACGGATCGCGATACGCTTGCAAAGCAGGTCGTGGTGCTCACCGATTCGCTCAAATCCTCGGCCATCGACATCACCAAGATTTTGTCGACCGAAGTGAGCGATGCTGCGTGGGAAGCCTATCTTAAGGGAGACCGCGGCGTATTTTCGCGCCGTGCCATCAAGCTGATTGACAACAGCGAAGCAAAAGAAATCCTGCGCCGCTATCAGGACGATGCCGCGTTCCAGCGCCATGTGAACCAATATATCCATGACTTTGAAGCCATGCTCCGCGCACTGATGGGAACGCGGGACGGTTCGGCGATGAGCGTGATCCTGTTGTCGTCGGATGTAGGCAAGCTATATGTCGCGCTCGCTCAAGCGATTGACCGGTTGCGGACCTAAAGTCCTGAAACTGCTTCGCTGAGCGCGCGGGCATCGACCCAGCCTTGCGTGTAAATCACATAATAGGCTGCAAAGAAGATGGTCGCAACGACGGTCGTCTGGCGCATGATCGCTCCAACACGAAATGTCGCTGGAGCGCCGCGCTCCGCGCCCGCAACGTCATGATCGGGCTGCTCCGCTGGCCGCCCGTGAAAAGGCAGCACGAAGAAGGCGCAGAGCACCCAAAATAGCAAATAGATGGCGAGGGCAGACGTCCAGGCCACAGGGTCAACTGCCCAAAATCAGAACATCGACCATCGGCTTCTTCCCGGTCCATTGGGTTGCGACGCGGCGCACCGCCAGGCGAATGGCTTCGCGCAGCTTTTCGCGGTCGGCCGGTCCGTCATTGGCGGCATCGAGTGCGGCGGTGCTCATTTCGCCGATGAAGTCGTCACGGTCGTCTTCCACCGGCACGCCACGATAGCGCACGTCGGCATCGCGCGCCCTGCCCTTGCTGAGCGATACCGCCACCGAAATCATGCCATAAAGACCCAGCCGACGACGCTCGGTGATGGTTTCGCCATCAGCAGGCAACAACACATTGCCGTCGAGCGCGAGTCGCCCTGAGCGAACCCGGTCGATGCGCTTGGCTTTGCCCGGGGCGAGCCGGATCAGGTCACCATTGGTCTGGTTGAGCGCCGCGGGCACTCCATGCGCCAGCGCAAAACGCGCCTGTTCGTGCATATGGCGGATTTCGCCATGCACCGGCACCAGCAGCTTCGGTCGGAGCCAATCATAGAGTGCGGCGAGTTCGGGTTGGCCGGGATGGCCGCTGACGTGGATATGCGCCTGTTTTTCGGTGACCGTCAGCACGCCTTTCGCCGCAAGCTGGTTCATGATGCGGCCAATGGCGAGTTCGTTCCCCGGGATCTGCTTTGAGGAAAAAATGACGCTGTCGCCCTCTTGCAGTTTGATCGGGTGGTTGTCGTCGGCCATGCGGGCCAGCGCCGCCCGCGGTTCACCCTGCCCGCCTGTGGCAATGACCATGAGGTCGCCGCGGGGCAAGGTCATCGCAGTGTCGAAATCAACCGTTTCAGGAAAATCGGTGAGGAAACCATTGGCCTGCGCCACGCCCAGGATCCGATCGAGCGAGCGCCCGGCAACGCACAAGGTACGCCCACATTCGCGCGCTACGTCGCCTAGCGTTTGCAATCGCGCGGCATTGCTGGCGAAGGTGGTGACGATCGCGCGGCCAGGTGCTTCACCCACGGCCTTCATCAGCCCAGCGCGGACACTGCCTTCGCTGCCCGAGACCTGCGGGTTGAAGGCGTTGGTGGAATCGCAGACCAATACATCAATGCCCTCGTCGCCCAATTTGCGCAGCGCAGCCTCTGCGGTTGGCTTGCCAAGGACTGGATCATCGTCGAGTTTCCAGTCACCGCTGTGAAAAATGCGGCCATAGGGCGTGTCGATGACAACCGCGCTCATTTCCGGGATCGAATGGGCCAGCGGGGTGAAGCGCAGGCCGAATGGGCCGATTTTGAATGCCGCGTCGATATCGACAGCATTGAGCTTTACCGCATCGGCGATGCCCTGTTCGGCCAGTTTGCCCGCGATCAGCCCGGCGGTAAAGCGGTTGGCATAGAGCGGGACGCCTAGGTCGGCGGCGAGATAAGGAAGCGCCCCGATGTGGTCCTCGTGCCCGTGGGTCAGGACGATGGCGAGCAAATCGTCGATCCTGTCCTCAATCCATTCCATGTCAGGCATGATCAGATCGATGCCAGGATATTCCTGTGACCCAAAAGAAACCCCCAGATCGAGCAAAATGAACTTGCCATCGCACCCATAAAGATTGGCATTCATACCAATTTCGCCCGAGCCGCCGAGCGCGAGGAACAGCAATTCCTTGGCAGCACCGCTCATGCTGACAGGGTCCGCTGCGCATAGAGGCGCGCAAGGCCGTTGAGCGTCAGATCGGTATCAACAATATCAAACAAGTGGCTATGCTCCTGAAACAATCCGGCAAGGCCGCCGGTAGCAATCACGATCAAGGGTGCGCCGATTTCTGCCTTCATCCGTGCGCTTAGCCCCTCCACCATGGCGACATAGCCCCAGTAAATGCCGATCAGCATCTGGCTTTCGGTGGTGCGACCGATGACGGTATCGGTTGCGGGGGCTTCGATGGCGATGCGTGGCAATTTGGCAGCAGCAGCAACAAGGGCCTCGAGCGACAAATTGACCCCAGGCGCAATGATGCCGCCGCGATAGCTGCCGTCGGGACCAATATGGTCATAAGTGGTTGCAGTGCCGAAGCTGATCACCAACTTGTCCTTGCCCGGTACCAGCGCCTGCGCCGCGATGGCGTTAACGGCGCGGTCGGCGCCAACGGCGTGCGGTTCATCGACTTTCAGCTGGATACCCCAACTGACGTTACCGCGCCCGGCGACCAGCGGCTCGACACCAAAATATTTGCTGGCAAGCAATTGCAGATTGTGAAGTGCCCGCGGAACGACCGTGGCAATGATGACGTCGGTGATATCGCTGCGCTCATGCCCTTCCATGCGTAACAGCTGGTGAAGCCACACCGCATATTCGTCTGCCGTCCGGCGATCATCAGTCGCGATACGCCAGCGCGCAACCAGTCTGTCACCCTCAAACAGAGCAAATTTGGCGTTGGTGTTGCCGACATCAACAGCGAGCAACATGGCCGCCCTCCCCCTTTTTCCTATTTGGCAAGTGACACATCGCCCGCGTGGACGATTAACCGCCGCCCGTCAGCAAGCACCAGTGCTAAACTGCCGTCCCGCTCTAGGCCATCGAAACGGCCCGTCAATCCAGCATGCTCGCCTTCGCTGAGCGTCAGCGCGGTTCCGCGCGGTAGCGCGGCGGCATGCCACCGCGCCAATATACCATCGGGCCAGCCGCCACCCCGCCAGTCGGCAAGGGCCTGTGTGAAATAGGAAGCCAGCGTTGCGGCGACTGTGTCGCGATCGATTGCGCAACCCAGGGCAGCAAGATGCGTCGTCATTCGTCCGGCAATGTCGGGGGCGCTGACCAGATTGACGCCGACACCGACAACGACATGGTCGCCGGCGCGTTCGAGCAGAATGCCGGCCAGCTTGGCCCCGTCGACGAGCAAATCATTTGGCCATTTGATTACCAGCCCCTCAGGCGCACCGAGGCTGCGCAGCGCATCATGCACCACCAGCGCCGTGAGCAACGCCAGGCCAAGCGGCGGCGGGTCGTCGGCACGCAAGGCTACGGTGACTGACCCCATGAAATTGCCAGCACCGTCGCTCCACGATCGTCCCAAGCGTCCCCGGCCCGCCGACTGGCGGTCGGCGACCAACCAGTGGCCTTCGGGCCATGGCGCTTCTGACGCGACCGCCGCCAGCAAATCAGCGTTGGTAGATCCGGTCGCCGCGACGACAGTAAACGCGCTGTTCAGAATAGCACCGCCGCAGCATGGGCCGTGGCCCCGGCAAGAGGCTGGATGAACAAATAGCCCACAACCGACAGCCAAAGTGCGCTGCCCGTAATCAAGCCGCGCTCTAGCCAGGGCCCCTGCCCGCCCCACTGCACATCGGCGACATCGTCGAAATACATCGTCTTGATGATAGCGAGATAATAAAAGGCGCTGATGACCGAAGCGACAATCCCGACCACTGCCAGCGGCACCAGATCGGCCAGTACGGCGGCCTCGAACACCAGATATTTGGGCCAGAAACCGAACAATGGCGGAATGCCTGCAATGCTGAACAGGAACACCGCCAGCGCCGCGGCTAGACCTGCCTTGCGTTCGGAAAGACCGGCAAGCGCGCTGATTTCCTCGACCGGCTGGCCGTCGCTGTCGCGCAGATTGAGCACGACCAAAAAGGCCCCGAGCGTAGTCACGACATAGACCAGCAAATAGGTCAGCACCGCCTGAACGCCCGCCGGTGTTCCCGCAGCGAGGCCGATCAACATGAAACCGATATTGTTGATCGAACTGTAGGCCAGAAGCCGTTTGACATTCGTCTGTCCAATGGCGCCAACCGCCCCAAGAAGGATTGAGGCGAGCGCCAAAAAGATAATGATCTGCTGCCAAGCGGCAGTACCCGGGCCCATCGCCTCAACGACCAACCGCGTGGTAAGTGCCATGGCCGCAACCTTGGGAGCACTGGCGAAGAAAGCGGTGACCGGCGTAGGCGCACCTTCATAGACGTCGGGCGTCCACATATGAAACGGCACCGCGCTGATCTTGAACGCCATGCCAGCCAAGACGAAGACCAGGCCCAGGATCAGGCCCATATTGGTCCCGCTGGCAAAGGCCCCTGCAACTCCGTCAAAACTGGTGGTGCCACTAAAGCCATAAAGCAGTGAAATGCCGTAAAGTAGCATCCCGCTAGCGAGCGCGCCGAGGACGAAATACTTCAACCCCGCTTCGGCCGAGCGGCCATCGGTACGCATGAAGCTGGCAAGAACATAAGCAGCGAGGCTGTTGAGTTCGAGCCCGATATAAAGCGTCAGCATGTCGCGCGCAGACGCCATCATCCCCATTCCGAGCGCCGCAAAGACAATCAGCACCGGATATTCACCGCGCATCCCAGGCCCGAAAAAGCGCGGCGCAATTAGGATGCAGAGGATGCTGGCGCCATAAATCAGCAGTTTGGCGAAGCTGCCGAATGCATCGACGGTTACTGTGCCCATAAAGGCAGTTGCAGGCGCGTGGCCGATAGTTGCGGTTACCGCCGCAATCGCGGCAGCCAGCGTCAGCACCGCTGCACCCTGATAGAGGGCGACAGCACGGTCGCTGGCAAAGGTAGCAATCATCAGCGTGACAAGGCCGCCGACGGTCAGCAGAATTTCGGGCAACACAAGGGCGAGGTCGGCGTTCAATGGGCTTCTCCCGCATGCGCTTTGGCGGGCTTTGGTGTCGGTTTGCCGGCGGTCAGATCAGCATCGCTAGGGGCGCGACTGTCGGCGACCCGCGCCACCAGCGTCGCCACGTCACCCCGCATCGGCGCGAGGAAGCTTTCAGGATAGACGCCCATCCATAAGGTAACAGCAGCTAGTGGGGCCATGATTGCCCATTCACGCGCGTTAAGGTCGGGCATGGCGCGGACATCATCTTTGGTTAGCTCGCCGAAAACGACGCGGCGGTAGAGGTAGAGCATATAGGCCGCGCCCAGGATGATGCCGGTTGTGCAGACAAAGGCCGCCCAGCTCGATGCCTCGTAAATGCCGGCAAGGCTCAAAAATTCGCCGACGAAGCCGCTAGTGCCCGGCAAGCCAATCGACGCCATGGTGAAGAGCATGAAAAGCATCGCATAGCCCGGCATGTTGATGGCAAGGCCGCCATAGCGGTCAATCTCGCGCGTATGCAGCCGGTCGTAAATGACGCCAACGCAAAAGAAGAGTGCGGCGGAGACAAAGCCGTGGCTGAGCATGACGATCAGCGCGCCTTCGATGCCTTGCTGGTTCATCGCGAACAGACCGGCGGTAACGATGCCCATGTGCGCGACCGAGCTGTAGGCGATCAGCTTCTTCATATCGCCCTGCACCAGCGCGACCAGGCTGGTGTAAACCACGGCAGTCATCGACAGGCCGAACACCAACCACATCAGCTGCGCCGAGGCATCGGGGAACATCGGGATGCTGAAGCGCAGAAAGCCGTAACCGCCCATTTTGAGGAGCACGCCCGCCAGAATCATCGACCCGGCCGTCGGCGCCTGCACATGCGCATCGGGAAGCCAGGTGTGCACCGGCCACATCGGCATTTTGACCGCAAAGCTGGCGAAGAAGGCCAACCACAGCCAGGTCTGCATGTCCTTCGGGAAGTCGTAATTGAGCAGCGTCGGAATGTCGGTCGTTCCCGCCTGTCCGATCATCGCGATCATCGCGACGAGCATCAGGACCGAACCAAGCAAAGTGTAGAGGAAGAATTTGAATGCTGCATATTTGCGGTTCGCCCCGCCCCAGATGCCAATGATGAAATACATCGGGATCAAGCCGGCTTCGAAGAAAAGATAGAAAAGGATCAAGTCCTGCGCGGCAAACACGCCGATCATGATCACTTCCATGAGCAAAAACATGCTCATGTAGAGCGGTACGCGCTTCGAGATCGCCTCCCAGCTGGCGAGGATGCAGAGCGGCATCAGGAATACGCTGAGCAGGATCAGCATCAATGCCATGCCGTCGATACCAAGCGCCCAGGCGAAGCGTCCGAACAGCTCGGCCCGCTCGACATATTGCCATTGCGCGCCGCCGATATCGAAGCCGAACCACAGCTGGATGCCGAGCACGAGGTTGACTAGCGTCGCTGCCAGCGCGGTCCAGCGCGCGGCGCGAGCATCAACGAACAAGCAGGCGATGGCCGCGACCAGCGGCACGAGCAGCATAAGGGAAAGCATGGGAATGGACATCACTGAAACTTCACCATCGCCCAGCTGAGGATGCCCACAAGGCCCAGCAGCATTACAAAGGCATAGCCATAGACATAGCCCGACTGAAATTTGATCGCGAGGCGCGTGCCACCCTGCACCAGCGCCGCGGCACCGTCTGGACCGAACCGGTCGATGGTGCCTTCATCGCCGCGCTTCCAGAAAAAGCGACCGATGGCGAACGACGGCTTTACGAAGAGGAGGTCGTATAGCTCATCGAAATACCATTTACGGTAGGCGAAGTTGTGTACCACACCGAATTGTTCGACAAATTTGGCCGGGAAGTCGGGACGGCGGATATAGGCATACCATGCTATGGCGAGACCAATGGCCATGACCGCGAAGGGCGTCCATTTGACCCACAGCGGTACTTCGTGCGCGAGATGCATGAGATGCGCGTCAAACGCGATGCTGCCGGCCCAAAAGGCCGTGCCTTCCTCGGCATAGATGAAGGGCTTGTAGAACAGGAAACCCGCTAGCAATGCACCGACCGACAAGACGCCGAGCGGAACCAGCATGGTCCACGGGCTTTCGTGGGGGTGGTAACCTGCAGTGCCATCGCCGGGGACGGCATGGTGCGCGTCGCCATGATGATGATCATCGTGCACCGCATGCTGGATATGCTCGCTTGCTTCCCAACGGGCCTTGCCGAAAAAGGTTAGGAAAACCAGTCGCCACGAATAGAAGCTGGTGAGCAGGGCCACAAAAATGCCCGTCCAGAACACCACGACGCCGCTGCCGCCGCTGGCGAAAGCTGCCTCGAGAATTCCGTCCTTTGAGTAAAAGCCAGCGAAGCCAAACACGCCATAGATTCCGACACCGGTGATCGCGAGTGTCCCCATCATCATGGCCCAATAGGTGAGCGGGATATGTTTCCTGAGGGCACCGTAATAGCGCATGTCCTGTTCATGGTGCATCGCGTGGATGACACTGCCTGCACCCAAGAACAGCAACGCCTTGAAAAATGCGTGGGTGAAAAGGTGGAACATGGCAGCGCCATAGGCACCAACACCCGCCGCAAAGAACATATAGCCCAGCTGTGAACACGTCGAATAAGCGATGACGCGCTTGATGTCCCACTGCGTTGTTCCAACGGTGGCCGCGAACAGGCAGGTCGCAGCGCCAACGAAGGTGACAACGCCCAGCGCGATATCACTGGTTTCAAACATTGGCGACAGGCGGCACACCATGAACACGCCCGCCGTCACCATGGTCGCGGCATGGATCAGCGCGCTGACCGGCGTCGGGCCCTCCATCGCGTCGGGCAACCAAGTGTGCAGGCCCAATTGCGCTGATTTGCCCATCGCGCCGATGAACAGCAGCAGGCACAATATGGTCATGGTGTCGAGGCGCATGCCGAGGAAGGTGATGGTCGACCCCGCCATGCCCGGTGCGGCCTCAAGAATCTCAGGGATCGAGACGGTGCCAAACACCAGGAAGGTGCCGAAAATTCCGAGCATGAAGCCCAGATCGCCCACGCGATTGACGACGAAAGCCTTGATTGCGGCGGCGTTGGCACTGGGTTTTTTGTACCAGAAACCAATGAGCAGATAGGACGCAAGGCCGACCCCTTCCCAGCCGAAGAACATCTGCACCAGATTGTTCGCCGTCACGAGCATCAGCATGGCGAAGGTGAAGAGCGACAGATAGGCAAAGAAGCGCGGCTGGTCCGGATCCTCCTCCATATAGCCCCAGCTATAGAGGTGGACGAGCGCCGACACGGTCGTGATCACGACCAACATGACGGCCGTCAGCGTGTCGATCCTGAGTTCCCAGTCGAACGACAGCGCGCCCGATTGTACCCACTGCAGCACCGGCACCACGCCCGCCTCGCCCGTGCCCGCAACAAAGGACAGGAAGATGGGCCAGCTGAGCGCACAGCTGGCGAATAGCGCGCCGGTAGTAACCAGCTTTGCCGCCGTAACGCCAATCCAGCGCTGGCCAAGGCCAGCAACCAGCGCCGCGAGCAGCGGCAGGAAAACAATCGCCTGAAGCACCGGTTACCCCTTCATCCGGTTGGCGTCATCGACCGCGATGGTCCCACGGCCACGGAAATAGATCACGAGAATCGCCAGCCCGATGGCCGCCTCACCTGCCGCGACGGTCAGCACGAACATTGCAAATACTTGCCCCACCAGATCGCCCAGCGCCTGGCTGAACGCGATTAGGTTGATGTTCACCGCCAGCAAAATCAGCTCGATCGACATCAGAATGACGATCACATTCTTGCGGTTGATGAAAATGCCGAGCACGCCCAGTGTGAACAGCACCGCCGAAACCGCGAGATAATGGCCAACACCAATCACAGCTCAACCCCCTGCCCGACCGGCTGGTTGACGAGGCGCGTCGCGTCCTCCGGACGCCGCTGGTTCTGCTGGTTGATGTCTTGCAGCCGCACGCCGCCGCGCTGCCGGTGGGTGAGCACGATCGCGCCGATCATCGCGACCAGCAGGATAATACCCGCCGCTTCGAACAGGAAGATGTAGCGGGTGTAAAGCAGCTCACCGACCTGTTCGATGTTGCTCTTGTTATCGACAATCGGCGCAGCGCGCTGAGCCAAATCGATCCCGCCAGCCTGCCACGCCCCCAGCGCGAACACCAGTTCGGCCGCCAGCACGACGGCGACCAACAGGCCGACCGGCAAATATTTGACAAAGCCGCTGCGTAGCTCAGCAAAATCAATGTCGAGCATCATCACGACAAACAGGAACAGCACCGCGACCGCGCCGACATAGACGATCACCAGCAGCATCGCGATAAACTCGGCTCCCGCGAGCAGCATCAGCCCCGCCGCGTTGAAAAATGCGAGGATCAACCACATCACGCTGTGCACCGGATTGCGCGCGGCAATCACCATCAACGCCGAGGCGATCACGATGGTGGAGAAGAGGTAAAAGGCAACCAGCTGAATCACGTTGCGCGCCCCCTATCGATACGGCGCATCGGCGGCAAGGTTCGCGGCAATGGCGCGTTCCCATTTATCGCCGTTGGCGAGCAATTTCGCCTTATCGTAGAGCAATTCTTCGCGCGTTTCGGTGGCGAATTCGAAATTGGGCCCCTCGACAATCGCATCGACCGGGCAGGCTTCCTGACAGAAGCCGCAGTAGATGCATTTGGTCATGTCGATGTCGTAGCGCGTGGTGCGCCGCGACCCGTCTTCGCGCGGCTCAGCCTCGATGGTGATCGCCTGCGCCGGGCAAACCGCCTCGCACAGCTTGCACGCAATGCAACGTTCTTCGCCATTGGGATAGCGGCGCAGCGCATGTTCGCCGCGAAAGCGCGGTGAAATCGGGTTCTTTTCGAACGGATAATTGACCGTCGCCTTGGGCTTGAAGAAATATTTCAGCGTCAGAGCGTGCGCCTTGACGAATTCCCACAGGGTGAAGGTTTTGATGAGGTGCGCGATGGTGGTCATGAATATCTCGTCAACATCAGATAGCCACTCACTAAGAACACCCAGAGCAGCGAAATAGGCAGGAACACCTTCCACCCCAGCCGCATCAGCTGGTCATAGCGATAGCGCGGCACGGTCGCCTTCACCCAGCTGAAGACGAAGAAGAAGAACAGGATTTTGGCAAACAGCCAGATCACGCCCGGCACAGCATAGAGCGGTGCCCAATCGACTGGCGGCAGCCAACCACCCCAGAAAAGGATGGCGTTCAATGTGCACATCAGGATGACATTGGCATATTCGCCGAGCCAGAAGAGCGCGAAGGCCATCGAGCTATATTCAGTCTGGTAACCAGCAACGAGCTCGCTTTCCGCCTCGGTCAGGTCGAACGGCGCGCGCGCGGTTTCGGCGAGGCTGGAGATCAGGAACATCACCGCCATCGGAAAGAGCAGCAGGTTGAAGCCGAAGGCGTTGACAAAGCCCAGGCCGTGGCCCTGCTGCTGTTTCACAATTTCGTTCATGTTGAAACTGTCGGCGAACAGAACGACCGAAATCAGGATGAAGCCGATCGAGACCTCATAGCTGATCATCTGCGCCGACGCGCGCATCGCGCTGAAAAACGGATATTTCGAGTTGGAAGACCAACCCGACAGGATGACGCCATAGACCCCAAGCGAACTGATAGCGAGGATGTAGAGCAGCCCGACATTAATGTCGGCCAGCACCGCGCCCGAATTGAAAGGGATCACAGCCCATGCAAGCAACGCAACGGTGAAAGTGATGATCGGCGCAATCAGAAACAAGCCGCGGTTGGCGCTCGACGGGATAATGGTTTCCTGAAGGAAGACCTTCAGGCCATCGGCGAAAGACTGGAGAATGCCGAAAGGTCCCACCACGTTGGGCCCGCGCCGCAGCGCCATCGCCGCCCAGATTTTGCGGTCGGCATAAATGATCAGCGCGACTGCAAGCATGACGGGCAGCGCGATAAGGAGGATGCCCGCGATGGTCGCGGTAAACCATGCGGCTTCGAACGACATGCCAAGGCTTTGGAAAAAAGCGGTCATTCCGCCGCCTCCGCAAACGTAACGCCGTGCAATATCTCTTCCGAGCAACGCGTCATCGTCGGCGAAGCGCGGCAGATGGCGTTGGTGAGGTAGAAATCCTTGATCGGCGACGGAATTGGGCCGCTTTCAACCTTGGCGGGCAGCTTGGGTGCAGCCCAGCCATAATCGGCCAGCCCCTCAACGCCGAGCGCAGGCACCGCCGCGATCATCGCCGCGCGGCATTCTTCGAAACTGTCAAAGCCAACCGTCACCCCCAACGCATCGGCGAGCGCTCGGAAAATGCTCCAATCCTCGCGCGCGTCGCCAGGGGCGAAGACGGCCTTTTCGCTGCGCTGCACCCGGCCTTCGGTGTTGACCGTCGTAAAGGCCTTTTCGGTCCAGGCAGCGGCGGGCAGAATGACATCGGCGGCGTGCGCGCCCTTGTCGCCATGATGGCCGACGTAGACGTTGAGTGTTTTCTTGAACGCGGTGAAATCAACTTCATCCGCGCCCAGGAAGAAGGCGAGCTTGGGCTTTGCCGTCACAATATCCGCGATTCCGCCAGCTTGTGCATAGCCGAGCATCAGCCCGCCCATGCGGCTGGCCGCCATGTGTACGACGTTGAAGCCGTTCCAGCCGTCTTTGACCGCACCAATCTTTTCCACAAGCGCCAGCGCCGCGCCATGCACGCCCGGAACCGCGAGCGCGCCGCCGCCGAGGATGATCATCGGGCGTTCGGCCTTGGTCAGCGCTTCGATCACCGCCTTGGGCAGCTTGGTGACCAGCGCGGCATCATTGCCCAGCCATTCGTGGCGGTAGGTGAGGTCAACCTCTGCGCCGATGGCGAACACCTTGGCGCGCTTCTTCCACACCGCCTTGCGCAAGCGCGTGTTGATCAGCGGCGCTTCCCAGCGCAAATTGGTGCCGACGAGCAAGATGACGTCAGCGCTCTCCGCGTCGGCGATGGTCGTGTTGAAATTGACCGCCGCCAGGCTGGTGACGTCATAGCTTAGGCCGGTCTGGCGGCCCTCAAGCATCGTGGAGCCGAGCGCGTTCACCAGCGCCTTCGCCGCGAACATCGTTTCGCAATCGACCAGATCGCCTGCGATGGCGGCGACCGATGATCCGGCATTAACGGCGGCAATGGCAGCAAAGGCCTCCTGCCAGCTCGCGGGTTCCAGCTTGCCATCCTTGCGCACAAACGGCTGGTCGAGCCGGCGACGGGTAAGGCCGTCGACATGGTGGCGCGTCTTGTCGCTTGCCCATTCCTCGTTCACGTCATCATTGACGCGCGGCAGCACGCGCAGCACCTGCCGCCCGCGACTGTCGATACGCACATTGGTGCCGACCGCGTCCATCATGTCGATGCCCAGCGTTTTGGTCAGCTCCCACGGCCGCGCTTCGAACGCATAGGGTTTGCTGGTCAGCGCGCCGACGGGACACAGGTCAATGACATTGCCGCTGAGCTCGCTTTTGACCGCATGCTCCAGATAGCTGGTGATCTGCATATTTTCGCCGCGATATATGGCACCGATATCCTCAACGCCCGCGACTTCCTCGGCAAAGCGAACGCAGCGAGTGCACTGGATGCAGCGCGTCATCACCGTCTTGACGATGGGACCCATATATTTCTCGGTCACCGCGCGCTTATTCTCGTCATAGCGCGACGCTCCGCGGCCATAGGCAATGCTCTGATCCTGCAAATCGCACTCGCCGCCCTGATCGCAGATCGGGCAATCGAGCGGGTGGTTGATGAGCAGAAACTCCATCACCCCTTCGCGCGCCTTTTTGACCATCGGCGAGTCAGTCTTGATCACCTGCCCCTCGGTCGCGGGCAGCGCGCACGACGCCTGCGGCTTCGGCGGGCCGGGCGATACCTCGACCAGGCACATGCGGCAATTGCCGGCAATCGACAGCCGTTCGTGATAGCAGAAGCGCGGGATTTCCTTCCCGGCAAGCTCGCACGCCTGCAGGACGGTCGCGCCTGCGGGAACCTCAATCTCGGTTCCGTCGATGGTGACGTTAGGCAATTGAGTTACTCAAATGTCGCAGCTGGCGAGCGGGTGGCAGGCCAGTCGATAAATGCAAACACCCAATAGGCGATAAGGTTCACTATGGGTACGAACATGAGCAGCGCCCATGCTGGCGAAAAACCAGCCTTCTTCACGATGAAGAAATTTGGAATGAAGAAAATAAGCAGGACAAGCCAGTGCCAGATAGAAAAAGCACCCATCACATCTCTCCCCGATAGTAGATGACAATAGTCATCACACCCCCGCACTCATCCGGTAAAGCGCGTCGGCCACATGGTTGCGGACGTCGCGGATGTTCAAGGAATAAGCGACGCCTTCGGGCATGCACGCCTTTAGTGGCTCGCCGATTGCCAGCATCGCGCGCTTTTCATCGTCGCTGCCGTGCGGCGTAGCAATCAGCGCCACCGACTGCGACGGGGCCGCACCGGCTATGCACTGGCCATAGGCGATGACGAAGGGGCGCGTGCCCGCCGCCGTTTCGCTGATACGCGCGGGTGTCGCACCAACGCGTGCCGCCAACGATGCCAGCCGTGCCGCGTCGCGCAGCAGCGCCGCTTCGGCCAGCGCGCCGCGCATCTCACCGCTGCGCGCGCTGACAAAGGCGCGCCCGCGGGTGCAGCTGTCGAGGCCGACGAACTTGCGCAGTACCTGCCCCTCTTCGCGCGTATTTGGCGTGGTGGCGAGCAATTCGGCGGTCCGCTCCGGTGCTTGGGCCACTGCACAATCGGCAAAATCGGCCAGCGTTGCCTGCTTGTCCTCATAACCCGGCGCGGGCGTGCCTTGCTTCGGCTCGGCAGCGTTCAGCTGGCGCTCGCCATCCAGCCGCCGCTGCTCGTCCTGCCGCGCCCGAAATTCGCCCCAACGGCCCATGCTGCTGGGCGGTGTCGTCGTGGTTGTCGTCGCCCCCTGCGCCATTACCGGCGGTGCAAGCGTCACAAGCAGGCTCGAAGCAATCAGCAGATATTTCATCACACAGGCTCCTTCTGGGGGGACAGACGGTTGTACAGCGGCTCGGCTATGGCAAAGCGCACGACATCGGGGGTGATTTCAATTTCCTGCCCCGCGCTGAGGCAGGCGGAAAGATGAGGAACCAGCTTGCGCATGGCCTTGCCCTGGTCAGGGGTGCTGGTTTCGGATTGGACGAGCTCGACTGCCCCCGCCGTTTCTCTGGTGAGCAAGCAATCGCCCATTTCCATAAGAGCCAGCATCGATTGGTCGATGCGCTTGCGCTCATCGGCCTTCACTTTGGCCATCGGGGCAACGAACCATGGGGCACTGGCGGCAGCCACTGCATCAGGGCCAGTGCTAGCCGCAACGCGGGCGCGCGCCGCCGCAACGCCCAAATGGAGCCGTAACCCTTGCGGATCGAAATAGAGCGTGCGGCCATCGGCGACGAGTTTGTCATCCGACATGCAGATTCCAAACGTGCCTTCATTTGAAATCATCAGTCGGTCTTCTTCATTGCTGCCCGGCAAAGTCGCAAGGATACGTTCGACGATGGCGCCGCGCCGTTTGACCATGCAGGCGGCAATCATGGCACTAACGGTTTCGGCGTCGGCCTTTACGGCGTTGCGGCCCATGCGAGTGCCGGTGCGTTGCGCGAGTGCGTCAGCGGGAACCAAAGTCCCCAACGCGGTAGCGGCCGCCGCCAGAATGAGCGCAAAACGCTTCACTCCGCTGCCTCCATCAGGCCATTGTCGCGGATGCGCCGTTCCAGTTCAGGCCGGAAATGCCGGATCAGGCCCTGGATCGGCCATGCCGCCGCGTCGCCCAGCGCGCAGATGGTATGGCCTTCGACCTGTTTGGTGACATCATATAGCGTGTCGATTTCGCCAATGTCGGCGTCGCCGGTGCGTAGCCGCTCCATCACGCGCCACATCCAGCCAGTACCTTCGCGGCACGGGGTGCATTGGCCGCAGCTTTCATGCTTGTAGAAGTAACTGATGCGGCTGATCGCCTGAACAATGTCGGTCGATTTGTCCATGACGATGATCGCGGCGGTGCCGAGGCCTGAACCCTGTTCCTTCAACCCGTCAAAATCCATCGGACAATCGATAATGTCCTTTGCGGGGACCAGCGGCACGGACGATCCGCCCGGAATGACCGCAAGCAGATTGTCCCAGCCACCCCTTATGCCGCCGCAATGTTTTTCGATCAGCTCGCGGAAGGGGATGCTCATCGCCTCTTCGACA
The DNA here is from genome assembly GCF_057220455.1 of Sphingopyxis sp. sgz302558. Taxonomy (NCBI): domain Bacteria; kingdom Pseudomonadati; phylum Pseudomonadota; class Alphaproteobacteria; order Sphingomonadales; family Sphingopyxidaceae; genus Sphingopyxis; species Sphingopyxis sp. sgz302558. Next base: position 928,740 of record NZ_JBXPUZ010000002.1, read on the forward strand.
ACGCACGGCTTTTCGACATGGCCCGCAATCTGGAACAGCTTGGTCCCGGCATTGTTGGGACGACCGAACGACGCAAACCACGGGGCGCCGCGCCGCAGGATGGTCGGCACGACCGCGATGGATTCCACATTGTTTACCGTGGTCGGGCAGCCATAAAGCCCCGCACCTGCCGGGAATGGGGGCTTTAGGCGCGGCTGGCCCTTTTTGCCCTCCAGGCTTTCGATCATCGCAGTTTCTTCGCCGCAGATATAGGCGCCCGCGCCGCGATGGACGAAGACGTCAAAATCATAGCCCGACTTGGCGGCGTTCTTGCCGAGCAGCCCGGCGTCATAGGCCTGCTGGACAGCGGCAAACAGCGTTTCGGCCTCACGAATATATTCGCCGCGGATATAAATATAGGCGGCGCGCGCGCGCATCGCGAACCCGGCGATCAGCGCGCCTTCGATCAGCTTGTGCGGATCGTGGCGGATGATTTCGCGATCCTTGCAGCTGCCGGGTTCAGATTCGTCTGCATTGATAACCAGAAAGCTGGGGCGGTCGGGCGTCGGGTTCTTGGGCATGAACGACCATTTGAGGCCGGTCGGGAACCCTGCCCCACCGCGGCCGCGCAGGCCTGACGCCTTGATTTCCTCAATAATCGCGTCCTGCCCGCGCTTCATCAGCGCCGCGGTTTTGTCCCAATCGCCGCGCGCCTGCGCTGCTTTCAGGCCCCAGTCCTGAAAGCCGTAGACGTTGGTGAAGATGCGGTCTTTGTCGGCGAGCATGTCAGCGGCCCTTTCCGAAGACGCGTTCGGCCAAGAAATAGAGACCCGCAATCATCGCGATGACCAGCGCAATTTGGGCGATGCCGATGGCGAGGCCCAACACCAGCCGGACAATCACCAACACAACGATGATCGCGACGATCAGGCCGATGAGTTGCAGGATCTTGTTCGTTTCCATCACCAGCTCTTCCGGTAATCATGGTTTGCCGACACCATTTCTTTTAGCGTCGTCGGCCCGCCCTCGGGATCGCTGGTGTGGCGGTTCGGGTTTTGTGTCCCCGGCTTAGGCGTTTCACCTGCCGCCAGCGCGTCAAGGATGTGCGTCATGCTGTCGTAGTCGAGGTCTTCATAATTATCATCGTTGATCTGAACCATCGGCGCGTTGGCGCAATTGCCCATGCATTCGACCTCGGTCAGCGTGAACAGCCCGTCGGGTGTCGTCCTGCCCTTGGCCATGCCGCGATTCTTGCACGCCGCCATCACATCGTCCGACCCGCGCAGCAGGCACGGCGTGGTACCGCACACCTGCACATGGAAACGGCCCACGGGGGCAAGGTTGTACATGGTATAAAAGGTCGCGACCTCATAGGCGCGCATGAACGGCATATCGAGCTGTGCCGCGACATATTCGATCACCGGGACGGGCAACCAGCCCTGCGTCTGCGTTTCCGCCCCCACCTGGCGCTGGGCGAGGTCGAGCAGCGGCATGACAGCGCTGCGCTGCCGCCCGGCGGGGTAGCGCGCGATGATGGTCGCGGCCTGCGCGGCATGGGCCTTCGTCCACGCAAAATCGCCCCAGCGCGCGCGGACTTCGGCTTCATCGGGGATGGTGGGTGCGTCAGCCATTGTTAACATTCATTTCCCGACGGGCCGAGAACCAATCAATTAGAATATAAAGTGCAAGAAAAGGCACGATTAAATCCCAATAGGGCTGCACAAAACTGAAGCCAAAAGCGTACTTCAAAACCAGATATGTTAGGCAAAGCAACCCAACGAACGCACCAATAGCTCGTCGCCAATTCACCGGTCACACTCCCCGAACACAATATCCAGCGCACCGATGATGGCCGTCGTATCCGCCAGCATGTGACCCTTCGACATCATATCCATTGCCTGCAGATGCGAAAACGCCGTCGGGCGGATTTTGCAGCGATAGGGTTTGTTGGTGCCATCGCTGACCAGATAGACGCCGAATTCGCCCTTGGGGCTTTCGGTCGCGACATAGACTTCGCCAGCGGGGACATGGAAACCCTCGGTATACAGTTTGAAGTGGTGGATCAGCGATTCCATCGACTGCTTCATTTCGGCGCGCTTGGGCGGCACCACCTTGCGGTCATCACTGCACACCGGGCCTTCGGGCATTTGTTGCAGGCACTGCTTCATGATGCGGATCGATTGGCGCACTTCCTCGACGCGGACCATGAAACGGTCGTAGCAATCGCCGCGCGTGCCGACGGGAATGTCGAAGTCCATCTTTGCGTAAACGTCGTACGGCTGCGATTTGCGGAGGTCCCATGCTAGCCCCGCGCCGCGGATCATCGGCCCCGAAAAGCCCCACGCCAGTGCGTCTTCTTTGCTGACATAGGCTATATCGACATTGCGCTGTTTGAAGATGCGGTTGTCGAGCACGAGGGCGAGGCCATCCTCGAACAACCGCGGCAACCGGTCATCGAGCCAGTCGCCGATGTCGGTGAGCAGCTTCAGCGGCACATCCTGATGCACCCCGCCGGGGCGGAACCAGGCACAGTGCATCCGCGCGCCCGATGCGCGTTCAAAGAAGGACAGACAATCTTCGCGCGCTTCATAGAGCCACAAGCCGGGCGTCAGCGCGCCGACGTCAAGGATGTGGTGCGCGATGTTGAGCAGGTGATTGGAAACGCGCGTCAGCTCGGCGAACAACACCCGCAGAAACTGCGCGCGCAGTGGCACTTCGAGGTTCAGCAGCTTTTCGATGGCGAGCACATAGCTATGCTCCATCGCCAGCGGCGAGGCATAATCGAGCCGGTCGAAATAAGGGAGCGCCTGCAAATAGGTTTTATGCTCGATCAGCTTCTCAGTGCCACGGTGGAGCAGGCCGATATGCGGGTCGAGCCGCTCGATAATCTCGCCGTCCAGTTCCATAACCAGGCGCAGCACGCCGTGCGCCGCCGGGTGTTGCGGGCCGAAATTGATGGTGTAGTTGGTGACCTGCAGATCGCCGGGCGTTTCGGCCGTATCGACCGGATAGCCTTCGAACATGTCGCTGCCATGATTTTTGACGGTTTGGCTGTCGGTCATGCATCACCCTTGGGTTTACGAGGGCTGCGGGGTTTCGCCGCTGGCTTGGCAGCAGCGCCACCACTACGCTTGGCCGCAGCCTTGTTCGCTGCCTTGCCCGCACCGGTTTCCGACGGCTTCTCGGTTACCTTGGGCGTCGGCGGCGGCGAAGCTTTGACTGGCGCCTCATCCTTGCGGGCCTTGTCGGCGGTCTGCGGCGTCGGCGCGCCCTTGCCGGGTGCCTCGCCTGTGCCGCCTGCCTTCTCATCGCCGGGCAGCACATAATCGGCACCCTCCCAAGGGCTAAGGAAGTCGAACTGCCGGAAATCCTGAGCCAGCTTGACGGGCTCATACACGACGCGCTTCTGTTCCTCGGAATAGCGCATTTCGGTATACCCAGTCAGCGGGAAATCCTTACGGAACGGATGGCCTTCAAAACCATAGTCAGTGAGGATCCGGCGCAAGTCGGTGTTGCCGCTGAACAGCACGCCGTACATATCGAACACCTCGCGCTCGAGCCAACCTGCGACGGGCCAGATGCCCGTCACGCTGGGCACCGGTGTGGCTTCGCTGGCAGTAACCCGCACACGCAGCCGGTGGTTGTGCGTCACGCTGAGCAAGTGATAGACCACCTCGAACCGCTCGGGCCGGTCAGGATAATCCACCCCGGCGATTTCCATCAGCTGCTGATAGTCCAGCCGGTCACGCAGCGCGATCATCACGCCGTCGAGCGCATCACGCTTCACGGTGATGCTGTCTTCGTCGTTGGCAAAGACGTGTGCGAGCAAATCCTTGCCCAGCGCGCCCTTGAGCGCTTTAGCAAGGTCCTTGCGCGGGGCGATGGCAGGGGCGGCGTGGAGGATGCTCATTCCACAAACTCCAGCGAAGAAAGAAAGCGATCGGCTGCAGTGTCGGCCTCCTCACGCGTGCCAGGGAAATCTTCCAGAATGTCTGCTGTCAGCAAAATGATCCCGTATCGCCCGGCCTCAACCACAACAACCTTGCTGCGGCGATCCGCCTTTTCGATGGTGTTGGTAATCGCTCGGCGCCCTTTGAAGGTCGTCTCGGGAATGCCCTTATTCACACCTTGCTGCACAAAGGCCGTGAACATGTCTGGCACCCCCCTAAGGAGGTCATCCGGGGGCGTTGCATCATCCGGCAAAGCAGAGAAACCAACCAAGGTGGCACTGAAACCAGCCGCGGCCTTCATGCAAGAGCGAGTATTGCTGGCCGGAAATTTCGCTCTGGACATGGCTAGCAATTGGCCGAAAGCATCGGCCTGCTTGCCATTACACGGAATTTCAACTGAAAATCCGCCCACCCGCGGTTCAAACCGCTGCCAGGCCCACTGCGCCGGCGGCGCGTCGCAGCCATCGCCATGAAGTGCGCAAAGAGGCTTGGAATCGACCTTGGCAGGCGCAGATTCCTGCGCAGAAGCAGACGCACAAACCGCGCCGATCGCAGTCAGCGCTGAAAATATGATAAGCCCTGCGCGCATTACCGCTCCACCGTCCCGACGCGGCGGATTTTGCGCTGGAGCTGCATGATGCCATAGAGCAACGCTTCGGCGGTCGGCGGACACCCCGGGACATAAATGTCGACCGGAACGATACGGTCGCAGCCGCGCACCACCGAATAGCTGTAATGATAATAGCCGCCGCCATTGGCGCAGCTGCCCATCGAAATCACATATTTGGGGTTGGACATTTGATCGTACACGCGGCGCAGCGCCGGGGCCATCTTGTTGCACAGCGTACCCGCAACGATCATCACGTCCGACTGGCGCGGGCTGGCGCGGGGCGCGATGCCGAAGCGTTCAAAATCATAACGCGGCATATAGCCGTGGATCATCTCGACCGCGCAGCAGGCCAGGCCGAAGGTCATGGGCCACAAGCTGCCAGTGCGCGCCCAGGTGGTCAGGTCCTCGACCGACGTGACCAGAAAGCCCTTGTCGCCAATCTCGGCGGTCAAGTCGTTGAAGAAGGCCGGATCGGGCTGGGTGCCGGGCGCAAGAATGGTTGAATTGCTCATTCCCAATCCAGCGCTCCCTTTTTCCAGGCATAGACCAGGCCCAGACCCAGTTCGGCCAGGAACACCATCATCGTGACCCAGCCGGCCCAGCCGATTTCCTCAAGGCTGACCGCCCAGGGAAACAAATAAGCCGCCTCCAGGTCGAAGATGATGAACAAAATTGCGACCAGATAAAATCGCACATCAAACTGGCTGCGTGCATCCTCAAATGCCGGAAAGCCGCATTCATACTCAGTCAGCTTGGCAGGGTCGGGTTCATGCGCCCCGGTCAAACGCGATACCGCCATCGGCAGGAAGACGAACAGGCACGAAATCCCGAGCGCGACCCCCAAAAACAGGAGGATGGGGAGATATTGCAAAAGGTCGGGCATTTCCGGCTCTTTTTCTCGTTGGCTGGCGAGTCCGGTGGACCCGGTCAATGGGCGCTTTAGGCGACGCAGCACAGGGTCGCAAGCCGATGAATCGGGGAATTTTGCATGGCAAGCGTGATCGCCGCTTGCCATGCGGCATCGCGCCGTCAATGATGAGAAAGCAGGCTAGACATAGCGTTTGGGGGAGAATGGTTGATGCGCAATTTTGCTTTCATGGCAGTTCTGGCGGCAGCCATGTCGGCCTACGCTGTCCCCGCACACGCCGAACTGGTTGGCGCGGGTCGGGCTTCGGTGATTGCCGACATCGTCAAGGCGCAAGGGATGAAGGCCGACATCAAGCAGACCACGGGTGAGCCCGACTATATCGAGAGCAGCCATGAGGGGCTGAAATACCTGATCCTCTTTATGAATTGCGATGACAGTCAGCGCAACTGCAAGACCATCCAGTTCTACATGGGTTATAATGATGCGAAGGACACGACACTCGACGAATTGAACGTGTGGAATCGCGAGAAGCGCTTCGCACGCGCCTATCGCGATGACGAAGGCGACCCGGTACTGGAAATGGATCTCGATCTCGATTTCAATGGCATCCCGCGCGAAAATGTCGGCGAGGCACTAAACACGTGGAAGGCATTGATGGAGGCGTTCCAAACGCACATCCACGGTGACGAGAGCAGCGCCACCAAATCCAGCAGCAGCTAAGCTCCCCGCAGTGCACCCGCGACCAGCTTCTGCAGCTTGCTGTGGACCGCCGCGCTGCCGGCGAGGTATTCGCTGCGCTCAATCGCCCTCTCGCCGCCACGAAAATCGCTGACGAAGCCGCCGGCCTCACGCACTAGCAACATGCCGGCGGCGACGTCCCAAATCGCAAGGTCGCTCTCCCAGAAACCGTCGAAACGTCCCGCCGCAACCCAGGCGAGATCAAGGCTAGCTGCTCCGAAACGGCGGATACCTGCAACTTCCGGAGCAACGGCCCCAAAAATCCGGCTCCACTGGGCAAAATCGCCATGGCCCATATATGGAATGCCGGTGGCAACCAGACATTCGTTCAACTGCCGGCGCGCACCGACGCGCAGCCGCCGATCGTGCAGCCAGGCGCCACGCCCGCGCTCGGCCCAATAGCTTTCGTCGGTCACGGGCTGATACACCAGCGCCGCAGTCACGTCTCCCCAGCCGCCGCCCGGCTTTGGTTCCTGCACCGCAATGGAAATGGCAAAATGCGGGATGGCGTGGAGGAAGTTGGACGTGCCGTCGAGCGGATCGACGATGAAGCGCGGCTTGCCCGGCTCCCCTTCAATCACCCCAGCTTCTTCCATCACGAAGCCCCAGCCGGGGCGCGCGTAAGTGAGTTCGTCGTAAAGCGTGCGTTCGGCGGCCTGATCGGCCTTTGACACGAAATCGGCGGGCCCCTTTTGCGACACCTGCAAATGTTCGATCTCGCCGAAATCGCGGCGCAGCTTCGTGCCGGCCTTCCGCGCGGCGCGCTCCATGACGGTGATGATGCCGGAAACGGCCATGAGTCAGCCTTAATCCGCTCGCCGCACATATTCGCGGTCATAGACGTTGACCACAATGCGGGTGCCACTGGTAATATGCGGCGGAACCATGACGCGCACGCCATTGTCGAGCAGCGCGGGTTTGTAGGACGACGACGCGGTCTGACCTTTCACCACAGCATCGGCCTCGACAATCGTGGCTTCGACCTGTTCGGGCAGCTCGACTGAAATGGGGCGTTCTTCCCACAGTTCCAGCACCACATCCATGCCATCCTGCAGGAATTCGGCAGCTTCCCCGACAATGTCGGTGGCAATGGTGATCTGCTCGTACGTATCCTTGTCCATAAAGACCAGATCGCTGCCTTCGGCGTACAGATACTGGAAATCCTTGGTGTCGAGACGGACTTTCTCGACCGTGTCGGCGCTACGAAAGCGCACGTTGGTTTTGCGCCCATCGATCAGATTCTTCATCTCGACCTGCATATAGGCGCCGCCCTTGCCCGGCTGGGTGTGCTGAATTTTGGCGACCTTCCAGATACCGCCCTCATACTCAAGGATATTGCCGGGACGGATTTCAACGCCGCTGATTTTCATGTGTGCACACTCGTCTGAATAAGGAAGAAAGAGCATGGAGGCGTCGCATGCCCGCGCGCTCCGTGGCGCTGGCCCCTAGCCTCGCACTCGCAAAAGCGCAAGCGCTGGCGATTTTGGCGACTTTATCCTATGGCGATTAGACCGTCGCCAGATACAAGGGTGGTTATGGAAACGGCTCAACTGAAGAAACCGCAATGCCTGCCGCCGGCAGCAGGGCTTTTTGGCCGGACCGAGGAAAAGGCGTCAGCCGCGCACCGCGGCGAGCAGTTCGCGCACAGCGACGTCCGGCCCGGCATCATGGGCCCAGACAGCGCCGGAAACAGCGAGAAAGTCGGCCCCTGCATTAGCTAGCGCGCGCGCATTGGCGGCCGTGATCCCGCCTATGGCAACGCAAGGCAACTCGAATAGCCCTTGCCACCAAGTCAAAATCTCAGGCTCGGCAACATGATCGACATGCTTGGTTGTTGTCGGGAAAAAGGCTCCGAACGCGACATAGTTCGCCCCTGCCTCACCGGCCTCCATGGCCAAATGGCGGCTGTTGTGACAGGTAACGCCGATCTGGGCGTCGGGCCCGAGCACGCGCCGCGCCTCGCCGGGCTCGCCATCGCCCTGGCCAAGATGAACGCCGTCTGCCCCAAGACGCTTGGCCAGCGCAATGCTATCATTGACGATGAACGCCACGTCATGGTCAGCGCAGATTGACTGCAACGGTTCAGCAAGCCTTGCAGCTTCATGTTGGTCTAGGCCCTTGACGCGAAACTGGAATGCGGCGACCGGCCCGGCCCCAAGCGCGCTGCGCAGCTGGTCAGGAAAGCTGCCGCCCGTTTCGAGCGGGGATACCAGATAAAGTTGGCAATCGGGACGCGGCATGATGACCAACTATGCCACCGATGCGGCGTAAATGTCATCAACGGCAACACCCAAAGCCGCGTCAAATTCTGCCTCGCTCATTTGCGCCCGCAAATCTTCCAGCAGCGCACGGCTGAAACTGGCGATGACGCCTTGGTTTTTGGCAAGTGCGGCGCAAGCCTCGGGCCGGTTGTAGCCGCCAGACAGCGCGACCACCCGCAGCACCGCAGGATGCGCCACCAGCTCGTCGAAATGGCCCGGGACCACCGGCAATGACAGCTTCAGCATCACCTTCACCGTATCCGGCAAGGCATTCACCTGCTTCAGGATTTCTTCGCGCAGCATCGTGTCACAAAGTGCGCGCGTCGCGCTTTTGATGTTCACCTCTGGCTCGATGATCGGCATCATTCCATGCGCCATGACCTGCTGTGCGACGGCAAATTGCTGTGCGACCACCGCTGCGATTCCAGCGCTGTTGGCCGAATGGATAACCGAACGCTCTTTGGTGCCGAAAACGCCGAGTGCTTTCGCTTTGGTCAGCAACGCGTCGAGGTCGGGCATGGGCTTGAGCAGCTGGACGCCATCAGCCTCGTCTTCCAACCCCTTATCGATCTTGATGAAAGGGACTACGCCCTTGGCGATCAACGCCGCCGGAACGCTTTGCCCATCGACCATGCCGTCCATCGTGCGTTCGAACAGGATTGCGCCAATGACCTTGTCGCCATTGAAGGCTGGCGAGCGGATGATACGGCAGCGCATCTCGTGGATGAGATCATACATGCCTGCCTCATCCGACCATGCATCCTCACCGATGCCATATCCCTTCAGCGCCTTCGGCGTTGAACCGCCAGATTGGTCAAGCGCGGCTATAAAGCCCTTTCCGTCAGCGATTTTGGCAGTCATTTCGGCGATATTCATGGGGACCCCTGTTGCGGTGCATACGTATGCTGACCGCGCCATAACCGGCACGAAATGACGGCGCAACCAGCGTTAACAACGAAAATCAGGACGCCTTTTCGAGCGCGATGACGCCGGGCAGCGGCTTGCCTTCCATCCATTCGAGGAAGGCGCCCCCTGCGGTAGAAACGAAGCTGAAATCGCCCGCTGCGCGTGCATGATTGAGTGCGGCGACCGTGTCGCCTCCCCCAGCCACCGAAACCAATGATCCATCGCGGGTGAGCGCAGCGGCGGTGCGCGCAAGCGCAACGGTGGCGGTGTCGAACGGCGGCAGTTCAAATGCGCCCAGAGGGCCGTTCCAGACCAGGGTGCGACAGATTTTGAGCACATCGGCGAGCGCCTCGACGGCGGCGGGGCCGATGTCGAGGATCATTTCATCTTCACCAACTTCGTGCACATTGCAGGTGCGCAGGCTGAGAGGATTGGCGGCGAATTCGCGTGCCACCATGACGTCATAGGGCAGATGGATGGTGCAGCCCGCCGTATCAGCGGCATCAAAGATGGCCTCGGCGGTTGGGATTAAATCATGTTCGCACAGGGACTTACCGACATTTATTCCGCGCGCTGCGAGGAAAGTGTTGGCCATCCCGCCGCCGATAATCAGATGGTCGACCTTACCCACCAAATTGGTCAGCACATCAATCTTGCTCGACACTTTGGCACCGCCGACCACGGCGGCGACCGGATGCGCCGGATTGCCGAGCGCGACGTCGAGTGCCTTGAGTTCGGCCTCCATCGCGCGGCCCGCAAAGCTGGGCAGATGGTGCGTGATGCCCTCGGTCGAGCCATGCGCGCGATGCGCCGCAGAAAAGGCGTCGTTGACATAAAGATCGCCAATTTCCGCAAGCGCGGCGGCAAAGGCAGGATCATTCTTTTCCTCGCCGGGGTGGAACCGGGTGTTTTCCAGCACCGCGACATCGCCCGGCGCGAGCACCGTCAGCCCCGCCTTGGCCCCCTCGCCCACGCAGTCGGAGATGAACATCACCCCGCGCCCGAGCACGTCGGCCAGCGCATCGATGACCAGCGACAGCGATTGGGTGGGGTTTTTCGCGCCCTTGGGCCGCCCGAAATGCGCCAGCAGTAGAACAATCGCGCCGCGATCGGCCAATTCGCTGATGGTCGGCACCGCGGCGGACAGCCGCGTCGTGTCTGTAACCGCGCCGTCCGCCATCGGCACATTAAGATCGACACGGACCAGCACGTGCCTGCCCGCGACATCGCCCATATCGTCCAATGTTTTGAAGCGCGTCATTGCCATCACTCCTGAAGTGTGGGTCAGAGCAGCTTGCCCATCGCTCCTGCGGTATCAACCATGCGGTTCGAAAAGCCCCATTCATTGTCGTACCAGCTCAGCACGCGCACCAGCTTGCCATCGATGACGCTGGTTTCCAGGCTGTCGATGGTCGAGCTGGCCGGGCAATGGTTGTAATCGGTCGACACCAAAGGTTCGTCCGAATAAGCAAGAACGCCCTTGAGCGCGCCTTCGGAGGCAGCCTTGAGCAGCGCGTTAATCTCGTCCTTCGTGGTGTCGCGCTTGGGCTCGAAAGTCAGATCGACCACCGACACGTTGGGCGTCGGCACGCGGATCGCCGAGCCGTCGAGCTTGCCCTTTAGCTCGGGCAGCACTTCGCCCACTGCGCGGGCAGCGCCGGTGGTGGTCGGGATCATCGACATAGCAGCGGCGCGCGCGCGACGCGGGTCGTCGTGGATCTGATCGAGGATTTTCTGGTCGTTGGTGTAGGCGTGAACCGTGGTCATCAGCCCGCGTTCGATGCCGACACTGTCATTCAGCACTTTGGCAAAAGGCGCGAGGCAATTGGTGGTGCATGACGCGTTCGACACAATGACATGATCGGCCGACAGCTTGTCATGATTGACACCAAACACGACAGTCAAATCAACATTCTTGCCCGGTGCTGAAATCAGCACGCGCTTGGCCCCGGCAGCGAGATGCTTTTCGCAACTTGCGCGGTCGGTGAAGAACCCGGTGCATTCCAGCGCAATATCCACGCCATTGGCGGCATGCGGCAGGTTGGCGGGATCGCGCTCAGCGGTCACCTTGATACGCTTGCCGTTGATGACGAGGTCGTCGCCGTGGACATCGACCGTGCCCGCAAAAGCGCCGTGCACCGAATCGCGCTTGAAGAGCATCGCGTTGGCCTTCGCCGAGGCGAGATCGTTGATCGACACCAGTTCGAGATCATGGTCACTGCGCTCGAGAATGGCGCGCGCCACGTTGCGGCCAATGCGCCCGAAACCGTTGATGGCAACCTTGATAGCCATAGCGAAAAACTCCTGCTTCTTGTTTGTCTTAGCCGAGGGCGGCGAGAATTTGCGGGGTGATTTTGGCCTCGGTAAGGCCAAAATGATCATATAGCGCATCAATGGGGGCAGATGCACCGAAACCGTCAATGCCAAAGCGCAAGCCGCCGCGCCCGGTGTAGCGTTCCCAGCCAAATGTCGTTCCGGCCTCGATTGAAACCCGCAATGTGGGATCGCCGCCGTCACCCAAAATATCAGCCTGATAGGCGGCGGGTTGTTCGTCGAACAGCTCGGTCGAAACCATCGACACAACATCGGCACCGACACTTTGCGCTTCCAAAGATTTGGCAACGTCAAGCGCCAGCGACACTTCCGAGCCCGTGGCGATCAGCACGACGCGGCGGGCATTTTCGGCAGCTTTCAAACGATATCCGCCCTTGGCCGAGCGATTCTCGGCGATATCGGTGCGCAGCGGCGGCAGATTCTGCCGCGTTAGCGCCAGCAAGCTGGGCCGATCGGTTTGCGCCAGCGCCAGCGCCCAGCATTCGGCGGTTTCCACCGCGTCGGCGGGGCGCATCACCAGCAAGTTGGGCATGGCGCGCAGCGATTGCAGATGCTCGATGGGCTGGTGCGTTGGTCCGTCCTCGCCCAGCCCGATGCTGTCGTGCGTCATGACATAGACAACGCGCTGCTGTTGAAGCGCCGACAGGCGGATCGCGGCGCGGCAATAATCGGCGAAGACCAGAAAAGTGCCGCCATAGGGGATGATCCCGCCGTGCAGCGCCATCCCGTTCATCGCCGCCGCCATGCCGAATTCGCGGATGCCGTAGTAAATGTAACGCCCGCCATAATTGCCTTTGGTGAGCGGCCCGGTCGCGGCGGTTTTGGTGTTGTTCGAGCCGGTGAGGTCGGCGCTGCCGCCGATCATCATGGGGATATCCGCGGTCAGGGCAGTGAGCGCATTTTCGGACGCTTTGCGGGTTGCCACAAGGGGCGGTTTGTCTGCCAGCGACTGAAGATAATCGGCGAAGGCGGCGCCGGGCTTTGCCTGTCCCGCGAGGCGCGCAGTCAATTCGGCACCCTTGGCGTTGACGGCCATGCGAGCCTGCCAGGCCTTGTTGGCTTCGGCCCCGCGCGCGCCAAAGGAGCGCCACGTGGCCGCGATGTCGGCCGGAATTTCGAACGGGCCCGCAGTCCAGCCCAGCGCTTCGCGCGTCGCCGCGACTTCGTCCGCGCCCAGTGGCGAGCCGTGCGTCGCCGACGTCCCCTGCTTGTTGGGCGCGCCATAACCGATCAACGTGCGGCAGGCGACCAGCGACGGGCGCGGATCGGCGACGGCCGCAGCCAGCACGCGGGCAATATCGGCTTCGTCGTGGCCGTCGCAGCTTGTCACATGCCAGCCGGTGGCAGCATAACGGGCCTTTACATCTTCGCTGGTCGACAGATCGGTGCTGCCGTCGATGGTAATGCGATTGTCGTCCCACAGGACGATCAGCCGCCCCAGCCCCAGATGCCCCGCCAGACCGATGGCTTCGTGGTTGATGCCTTCCATCAGGCAGCCATCGCCGGCAATCACCCAGGTGCGGTGATCGACGAGTTCATCGCCGAAATGGGCGTTGAGGTGACGTTCGGCGATCGCCATGCCGACGGCAGTGGCAATCCCCTGCCCCAACGGCCCGGTCGTCGTTTCAACGCCTTCTAGCTCGAAATTTTCGGGATGCCCCGCGCAGGGGCTATGCAGCTGGCGGAAATTGCGAATGTCTTCGATGGTCGGGCGGGCGTAGCCTGCCAGGTGCAGGGTCGCATAAGCCAGCATCGAGCCATGGCCGGCCGATAGCACGAAGCGGTCGCGGTCAGGCCATCTGGGGTCGGCCGCGTCGAATTTCAGGAAATCGCGGTAGAGGACGGTCGCCACATCGGCCATGCCCATCGGCATGCCCGGGTGGCCGCTGTTCGCCGCCTGCACCGCGTCCATCGCCAGTGCGCGAATGGCATTCGCCAGCGAACGGTCGGCGAGCGTCATGGAACCTCCATTTTTGGCCGGGTGCGGGTAAAGCAGTGACCCCGCCGCGATGCACCGCCCCATTGCGACACTGCCCCGCAGAGTCAACCGCCCGCATCGGAAAAATAGACGGCGCTGCACAATTGCCGATGGCCATCGGCGCTGCTATTCGCAAGGCCATGGAACTTGACGCAGCCAGCCTGGCCATCGGGCGTATCGAACGGGCGCTGTCCCGCCTGGAGCGGGCGAATCTGCCCTCTGGCAATGTGCCGCGCCAGGGCGATTTGCTGGCTCCACCCGCCCCGCCGGCCAACGATGCGCTGCGCAGCGAGGTTCGCGCTGTCATCGCCGAGCTCGACAAATTGATTGCGGAGGCGGGCCGTGGCTGATGTGCGCCTGACCATCTGCGGTCGCCAATATGACGTGAATTGCGCCGACGGGCAGGAAGCGCAGCTGGAAAAGCTGGCTGCACTGGTGGACGAAAAGGCGCGCAGCGTCGGCGGCGGCACCGAGACACGGCAGTTGCTTTATGCCGCACTGATGCTGGCAGATGACGCTTTCGAGGCGCGCGCCAAATCAGGCGAGACCATAGCGGCAGCGCTGCGCAGCGAGGCTGATGCGGCCAAAGCGGCCGAGGCGGCGGCCCGCGAGGCATTGCAACTGGCCGAGGCGCGGATCAAATTGCTAGAGAGCAGTGCGGCGGGGGCCACCGGCGCATCCGCGCCTGCCACGCGCGCGCTGGAACAAATTGCCGACCGGATTGAAGCGCTCGCCGCCAAGCTGGTTCCGTAGAGTCGGGACCCTGGGGGTTGAGCATCGGCGCCGCCGCGCCTACATAGGCTCTGGCGGGTACTGCCCTGCACGAGCCTTTGCGAAAATCCCTGAGGCGATACATCATCCAAGGGGGCTGTCCCTGCCCGGACCCTGGTCCGACGCACATGGTTCCCACCTGACGTTACTGGCGTCAGAGGATCTTCGGGCAAACGACACTGGCGGTCCCGCCAACCTGTTGCAGGCTAAGGTCAGGACCCATGAAATGCCCGTTCGAGGTTTGAGGCCATTGTTCTCAGTGCGCGGCGGCGGGGCACAGGAATATGTCGATATTTCCAGCCCTGCCAACGAAGCAATGGGCAAAATGGGTCGAATCTGCAGGACGCCAAAATGGCCGACCAAATCGCCGCGCTGAAGGCTGAATTGCGCGCCAAATTGCGTTTCCGGCGCGATCAATATGTCCGGAACCTGCCCGATCTGGTCCACGCCATCGCCTTTCGTGCGCCGCCGTCACCACTCCGAACCGTCCTCACATCAGCGCGCTGCGTTGGCGGTTATGTTGCCGCGAGCAGCGAGGTGACGGTAGAAGCGCTGCTCACATCGGCATGTGACGCTGGTACTGCGGCAGCGCTGCCCTATTTTGCCGGGCGCCATGACCGGATGGCATTCGCGGCCTGGCAGCCAGGCGACGCCATCGTGCCCGGGCCATGGCGCGTCGGGCAACCTGCCAATTGCCAATCGGTTGTGTTCCCCGACTTGCTGTTGTGCCCGCTGTTGGGCTTTGACCGTGCGGGCGGGCGCATCGGCCAAGGCGGCGGTCATTATGACCGCTATTTTGCTGATTACCCCGATGCACTGCGCATTGGCGTGGGCTGGTCGGTGCAGGAGGTTGACGCCATTCCGCTGGAGCCCCACGATCTTGCGCTTGACGCTGTGCTGACCGAACAGGAATGGATTGTGACCGGAGACCGGCTGTGATTGTAAACCCGCCGCCTGAGCCCAGCTGGCGCAAGCCCGCTGGCATGGCGCTGATCCTGCTCCTTATTGCGCTGTGGGCGGGGCTGGTGCTGGCGGCATCGCCGCTGATCGGCACCTGGCCGATTGCCGTGCAGTCGGGCGTCTATCTGATCGCCGGAATTGTCTGGATTTTTCCGCTGCGCCCATTGCTCCTATGGATGGAGACCGGGAAATGGCGCGAACCCTGAAACAGTTCATCCAAGCGCGGGGCCATTCTTCCGAAGCGGAGAATGGCGCGAGTGACGGGGCTCGAACCCGCGACCTCCGGCGTGACAGGCCGGCACTCTAACCAACTGAGCTACACCCGCGTGTGCTTGGGAGCAGCGCCATTATTGCGGGGCAGCCACCCTGTCAACCGCTGTTGCCTGTGCCCCACAAAAAATCAGCGCGGGGACGGCGGGTCGTCGTCGGGGTCGTGGGTCAGCGTGCCACGTTCAAACAGGAACCCCGCCAGATCGGGGGTGCCGGTGGTCGCCAAAACCGTCTGGAAAATCAGCAACAAGGGCACTGCGAGCAGCGCCCCGGGCGCGCCCCACACCCAGCCCCAGAAGCTCAAAGACACCAGGATCAGCAGCGGATTGATGGTCAACCGACGCCCCAGCACCAATGGCGTCAATATATTCGCCTCCACCAGATGCGCGATAATGAAAATCAGCGCGGGCATCAGCGCCCATAAGATAACATCGAACGTCATCAGCCCGCCCAGGCCCAGCAGGAATGCGGCGACAATCGGCCCCAGATAGGGAATGTAATTGCACAGCGCGACCAGCCCGCCCCACATCAGCGGCGATGGCATGCCGATGGCCCACAGCAAGATGGCGACCAGTACGCCCAACATCACGTTGATCAGCGTGATCGTGCCCAGATAATCGGCGGTGGCATCGACCACATTCTGGATCAGCCGCGCCGTGCGCAGCGCACCGTCAAAACTGCCCCGGCGGCGGATTGTGCCGCGCCGCAGCCGCGTCCAGCTGCTCAGGAAAAAGAACACGACCAGCAGGGCGAAAAACAGCTGGATCGCCGCAGCCGGGGCGGAGGAAATGAAGTAATCAACGACCGAGGTCGGCGCCTGCGCCGCCATGGCCTGTGCCGTCGCCTCGGTACCGGATGCTACGGATTGCAAAGTTCGGTCAACAAAGTGCTGAAATGATTTATAAAAATCAATAAGCGGTGCAATATTTGCCTGAATTCTGGGCAATGCATCGGGCAGCCGGGCGAACCAGCCGGCGGCGGGCAATATGACGATTGCCAGCGCCGCATTCACGATCATCACGAAGCCGAGCAGCGAAACCAGCGCCGCCATCATCGATGGCAGGCCGCGTCGCTCGAGCCATTCGAGCACCGGCACCAAGGCAATTGCGGTGACCACAGCGGCGGTCAGCGGCAGAAAAAATTCCGCACCGGCCTTTAAAGCAAAGGGCATAAGCAAGCAAAAACCGCCGCCCAATATCAATGTAAGCGCCGCCAGCAGGCGATCGCGGCGCAAATCGTCCTGCGCGATGCGCGCAAGGGTGCGCTGCGCGGCGAGGGCATCCTCGTCGGCCGCGGGTCCGTCCCCCTGCGCTGCCCCAACCTGTTTCATCGCCGTCAATACCCTGAAAACCATCCCAGTTTATTCAAAACCCCGCCCAGATACTAGCACCAAAACGGAGCGACCGGAGCGCGCCTCGCCGAACAACCTTATCGGCGGAATTCGTACCTTATGCAGCGGCGCGTTAACCGGAAATTATCCTATTTTTGCCATTTCAGTTCCGAATTGGACCAGAATTCAGGAATTTTTGATGCAACGTCAGTCTTCAAGGCTCGCCGTCTCGCGCGCTTGCCGTTGGGCAATGTTGAGCGGTGCAGCATTCGCCGCAATCTCCAGCCAGTCCGCATTGGCCGCGGGAACACGCGCCGGAACGACCATCAGCAACACGGCAACAGCAACGTACGATGCTGGCGGCGGTCCGCAAAACATCAATTCGAATACGGTCGATCTGCTGGTCGATGAACTGCTGAACGTCACCGTTGCATCGAACAACCCTTCCGACGTCCCCACCACGCCCGGCGCAACCAGTCAGGTGCTGAGCTTTACCGTTACCAATACCGGCAACGGTGTGGAAAGCTTTGGGTTGACCCCGATCGCCAACGGCGGCGGCGATGATTATGATCCCTCGGTGACGTCGATCGTAATCGACAATGGCAACGGAATTTATGAGCCCGCCATCGATACGGTCTATGTCGCCGGAACCAATGACCCGGCGCTGCAGCCCGACGCATCGGTGACGATTTTCGTTATCAATTCCACTCCCGGAACCGTGACCGATGGCGATCGCGGCATTGTCGCGCTGACCGCAGCGGCCCGCACCGGCACCGGCGCGCCCGGCACCTCTTTCGCCGGACAAGGCGAAGGCGGCGGCGACGCGGTCGTTGGAGCAACCGGCGCGCAGGGTCAGGACGATGGGGCCTTTGTCGTGGCGGCCGCAACGGTGGCCCTGACCAAAGCAGCGGCGATCAGCGATCCACTGGGCGGCAGCGAGCCCATTCCGGGCGCAACCATCACCTATACCATCACCGCCACCATCACCGGTTCGGGTAGCGTCAACGGCCTGGCCATCACCGATGCTGTTCCGAGCAATACGACCTACGTCCCCGGCTCCATCACTTTGGGCGGCGTGGCCCAGACCGACGCGGTTGACGCCGATGCCAGCAGCTTTGGCAGCAACCAGGTCACCGTCACGCTCGGGACGGTCAGCGGCGGAAACACCCGGGTCGTCACCTTTCAAGCCACCATCAACTGAGGATGCAGATGATGCGCCTGTTTCTGCTTGCTATTCTGGGCCTGATGGCGGCTCCGGCCGCCGCCAACCCGGTCGCCCTGTCAAACAGTGTATTTGTCGAGCGCGTCTCGACCGACGCCAATGGCAACCGCAAGGTCGTTCTGGAAGAACCCAAAGTGGTGACCCCCGGCGACCGACTGGTATTCGTGCTGAATTACCGCAACGCGAGCGCCAAACCGGCCGAAAAATTTGTTGTGACCAATCCGATGCCCGCTGCGGTGCAATATGCCGAGGCAGGCGATGGCAATGCTGTCGTCTCAGTCGACGGCGGCAAGAGTTGGGGCGTGCTTTCGTCGCTTCGTGTTCCAGACAGCAATGGCAGCCAACGCCCCGCCCGCGCGGAAGACGTCACGCATATTCGCTGGGCACTGAATGCCCCGATCCCCGCCGGAGGTTCCGGCAAGCTGATGTTCCGGGGCATCGTCAAATGATCCGCAACAGCCGCCGCACGATGCCAGCGGATTGAAATTAGGCATTTTTCTAAAGGAGTTCAGCGATGACCAGCAAGCTGAAATTACTTTCCACCGGCAGCATGGCCGCAGCGCTTCTGGCGTCTGCGGCGCCTGCCTTTGCCGCCGGGACCACCGCCGGCACGGTGATTACCAACAATGTTACCGTCGATTATCAGGTCGGCGGTGTTGCGCAAACGCAGCGCACGGCTTCGGACAATTTCACCGTTGACCGCCGGATTAACTTGACAGTTGCCGAAGTGGGTGCGGTGACGACTTCCGTGGTGCCGGGCCAGAACGGAGCTTCGGTTGCATTTACGTTGACCAACACGTCGAACGCGCCGCTCGATTTTTCCCTTGCGGTATCGCAGCAGGCCGGGGGCACTGCAGCCCATGGTGGAACCGACAATTTCGACGTCACCGGCCTGTCGCTGTTCCGCGATGTGAATGGCAACAACAGCTATGACGCGGGCACCGACACGGCGATTACCTTCGCCGATGAGCTGGCGGCCGATGCATCGATCACGCTTTTGGTTGTCGGCAACATTCCGGGCACGCGGTTGAATGGCGATGTCGCCGGCGTCCGGCTGCTCGCTACCGCGCGCGAGGCAGGGACCGCTAGTTCGCTGGGCGCCGCCATAACGGAAACGGTCGGAGCCAATACCGCCGGGGTCGACACCGTGTTTGCCGACGCGGCAGGCGTCACCGACGCAGCACGCGATGGCGCGCATTCAGACGATGACGACTTTACCGTGGTCACGGCGACACTGAATGTGACCAAAACCAGCCGCGTCATTTCGGATCCCGTCAACAATACGACCAATCCGAAGATGATCCCCGGTGCCGTCATCGAATATTGCATCGCCGTGGCCAACACCGGCAGCGCGGCAGCGACCAACGTGGCGATTAACGACCCGGTCCCGGGCCAGCTGACGTTCAGCGCGGGCACGATCCTGCTGAACGGCACAGTAACCGGCGCGGCCTGCAATGCCGACGGCGTCTCGGGGGGCAGCTATACTGCGCCGAACGTGTCGGGAACGATTGCGACCATCGCTGCTGGCGCCACGCGCACGCTGGTTTTCCGCGCAACGGTCAATTGAGGACATGGAAGGGGGCGAAGGCATCGTCCAGCAGGATGATGCCTTCGCCCTTTTCTGACAGATGCGTCTGTTAACCAAGTCCTTTGGTGCGATATGCACCGCATTTGGTGCCGCAGCCCTGCTGCTGGCGGCCCCGGCGGCTGCCCAGACAACGATCAGCAACACCGCCACCGCGGACTGGCAGATTGGCAGCAACAGCTTTACCACGGCCAGCAACCGTGTTGACACCATTGTCAGCTCAACGCCGCCCAACCGGCCGGTCATTTCGACCTATCGACTGGTCGCCAATGGCGGAAATCTGGTGGCAGATTTGCCGCCGACGCGATGTGCCAGCACCGCCGGGCCGATTCTGCTGCAGCCCGAGGGTGTTTACGCGGCTTTGCCCACAAACCCGGCGCAATTGCTGCAATCAAGCCAGTTTCACGCCGGCGACGTCATCGTCATCGGGCTGTTGCTGCCCGGTGCCAATGCCGATCCGGGTGCGCGCGAGACGATTGATGTCAACATCACGCTGGCCAATGGCGACGCGGAAGAAATCCGCCTGATCGAAGATGCTGCGAACAGCGGACGGTTTGTTGGCATGATCAACAGCCAAGGGGTTCCGCCCGCGATTGCCGCCAATGATTGCACGCTTTCAGTGACACCGGGGTCGGCCATCACCGTCACTGTGGCCGAGGTCGGCAATGGATCGCTCGCGGCCACAGCCGTGATAGATTTTCTGGTCGATCCCTTTGGCATTGTGTTTGACAGCGGCGACGGCACTCCGGTGCCTGGCGTCCAGATAACCATCGTTGACGCTGCGACCGGACAGCCCGCGCAAGTCTTTGGCGATGATGGCGTTTCCACATACCCATCGACGATGGTCACGGGTCAGAGCGTGACGGACAGTTCGGGCACGGTGTATAACTTCCCGCCGGGTGATTACCGCTTTCCCTTTGTGGCGCCCGGGACTTACCGCTTGGTGGTTACGCCGCCTGCGCCCTTTACCGCGCCCTCGGTCGTCCCGCCCGCCGACCTGGCGGGCTTCGCGCGTCCCGACGATGGATTGCCCTTTGTTATCAACGGATCGAGCTATGGTCAGCCCTTTACGCTGAGCACCCCCGAACCGGTACGCGTCGATATTCCCATTGACCAGCCGGGAACGCCCGTCACGCTGCGTAAGACGACGTCCACGCAAACCGCTGTGCCGGGCGACGTGGTGCAATATCGCATTGAAGTCGCCAACGCCGACGCCCGCCGCACCACTGGCGTGGTAACGGTACGCGACCAACTGCCTGCGGCGATGCGCCTGCGGCCGGGCACCGTCCGGGTGGACGGCACAGCCGCAAGTCCCGTCATCGCGCCCGATGGCCGTTCCTTCGAGGTCACCGTGCCTGCCCTTGCACCCGGTGAGCGGCGTTCGCTGACGTATCTGGCCGAGGTGGTGACCACAGCGCAGCCGGGCAGCGCGCTCAATATTGCAACTGCGACCGACAGCCGCGGCGCGTCGAGCAATGTCGCCGAGGCCATATTGGCGATCAAGCGCGACCAGCTGGGCGATCGCATGACGATCATCGGCCGCATTACCGAAGGCGGCTGCCCGACCAATCCGGCCACAGCCAAAGGCATAGGCGGCGTGCGCGTAATGCTGCAGGATGGCAGCTACGCCGTGACTGACGCCGATGGCCGCTACCATTTCGAAGGCGTGCGCCCGGGCACCCATGTGGTCCAGATTGATCCGTCAACGCTGCCGCTGGACCAGACGCCGGTTGACTGTGCGCAATCGACACGCAGCGCGGGCAGCGCCATTTCGCGCTTCGTGGAAGGGCGCGGCGGATCGCTGCTACGCGCCGATTTCCGGGCCCAAAAAGCAACCACGGTGCGCGCCGATACCAGCATCGCGCGTCCAGCCCGGCCCGAAGTGGCTAGTGAAGCCGCCGCAGCGGGCGCGGGCACCAACTGGTTCGCCGATGAAACGCCCCTGCCCGCCTGGGTCTTCCCTGCCGAGGGCCATAATCCGCGGACAAAGGCCATTCGCATCGCCGTGCGGCACCTGCCCGACCAGCGCGTGCGCCTGACCGTCAATGGCAAGGCGGTTGATGGCCTGCAGTCCGACGGGACACAGAAGTCGCCTGGCGGCGGCGTGAGCGTCAGCCTGTGGCGCGGCGTGCCCATCGAGGACGGCGCCAACGCGCTGGTCGCCGAAGTATTGGCGGCGGATGGCAGCGTGGTGGAAACGCTGCGCCGCTCGGTCCATTATTCGATCACGCCAGCGCGCGCCGAATTGGTGCGCGCGCAATCGGTGCTGGTGGCCGACGGCATCACCCGCCCGGTGATTGCCATTCGCCTGACCGATCGCGACGGCCGACCGGTCAAGCACGGGCTGACCGGCGATTTCAGCGTTCCCCCGCCCTATCTGGCCGCTGTTGAGGTTGAGGCACAGCAGGTACGGCAGCTTGCCGGACTTGAACGCGCGGCAACAGTTTGGCGTGTCGAGGGCGATGACGGGATGGCCTATATCGAGCTGGAGCCGACCACGGCTTCGGGCACGCTGTCGGTCGATTTCCGTTTCCGCGAGGACCAGACCGAACGCCGCCAGACGCTGCAGATGTGGCTGGAGCCCGGCAACCAGCCATGGACAGTCGTCGGCTTTGCCGCGGGCACCGTCGGCTACAACACGCTGGACGACCGGATGGAGCCCGTCGCCGAGACGCTGGACGACTGGAACGCCGATGCCCGCCTCGCGCTCTATGCCAAGGGCCGCGTTAAGGGCAAATGGCTGATGACGCTGGCCTATGACAGCGACAAGGACGAGGATGATGCGCGCTTTGGTGGCGTCATCGACCCGGGCGCCTATTACACCATCTATGCCGACCGCGCCGAGCAGCGGCACGATGCCGCCAGCGTCCGCAAGCTGTATCTGCGGCTCGAACGCCCGCAATTTTATGCGCTGTTCGGCGATTTCGAAACCGGGCTGAACGAAGCGCAGCTGACGCGCTACAACCGTTCGCTCAACGGCGGCAAAGCCGAGTATCGCGGGCGCAATCTGGCGGCCACCGCCTTTGCCGCCGATACCCCCTATCGCTTTCGCCGCGACGAGATTCAGGGCAATGGCCTGACCGGACCCTACCAGCTGGGCGCGCAGGTGGTCATCCCCAACAGCGAGCGGATCATCATCGAAACCCGCAGTCGCCTGCGCAGCGAAATCATCGTCGACCGCAAGCAGCTGACGCGGCATGTCGATTATGACATTGATTATTCGCTGGGCACGCTGCGTTTCCGCGAACCCGTCCTGAGCCGCTCGTCAGCGCTCGACCCGCAATTCATCGTGGCTGAATATGAGGTCGAGGGCGTCGGCCAGCGCGTGTTGAATGCAGGGGGACGAGTTAGTTTCACGAGCGATGACGAGAGCCTGCGCGTTGGCGCGACGCTGATCCGCGATGACAATGGCACGTCAGAAAGTACGCTGGCGGGCGTCGATGTGCGCTATCGCCCGGCGGTGGATACCGAGATCCGCGCCGAATTCGCCGGTAGCGAGACGGAAAGCAAAGCCGCCAGTGCGGCCAAGACCGATGCGACGGCTTGGCTGGTCGAAGCCGAGCACCACAATAGCGCGCTCGATTTGCTGGCCTATGCGCGCGAGCAAAAGAGCGGCTTTGGCGTGGGACAGCAGAATGGCGCCGAAAATGGCACGCGCAAGTTCGGGGTTGATGCCCGCCTGCGCGCGGGCAAGCGCCTCGCTGTGACTGGCAGCGCATGGCAGCAGGAACAGCTGGGCAGCGGCGCACGGCGGCGCGCGGCGCGCCTTTTGGCCGAGTATAATGCGGGCTCAACCCGTGGACGCGTTGGACTGACCCATGCTGACGACCGGCTGGCAACGGGCGACCGCAACCGTTCTACGCTGCTGCAACTGGGGCTAACCCAGCAATTGTTTGGCCAAAAGCTGGAACTCGACGCGCAGACCGAATTCGCTCTCGGCGGCGATGACGCCAGCGTCGATTTCCCCACGACGCACCGCTTCGGGGCCCGCTGGAAATTGACACAGGACGTCAATCTGATCGGCAGCTATGAGATCGCCGATGGCGACACAGTGAAGGCGCGCACCGCGCGGCTGGGGTTTGATCTGGCGCCGTGGGCAGGTGGCCGCTTGCTCGCAACGGCGAACCAACAGGATATCAGCGAATATGGCCCGCGCAGCTTTGCCGCCTATGGCCTCGCGCAATCGCTGAAGCTGGGCGAGCGCTGGACGGTGGACTTGTCCGTTGATGGCAACAAGACGCTGGGCGGGATCAGCGCGGGCGATATTGTCAATCCAGGGCAACCGGTCGCATCGGGCGGCTTTCTGGGCAACGCCGGGCAAATTACCGAGGATTTCGTGGCAATCAGCAGCGGCGCGACCTATCGCGACGATTGGTGGACGATCACCAGCCGCGCCGAATATCGCGATGGCGAGCTGGCGAACCGTTTTGGCGTGCAAGTGGGGGCGCTGCGCCAGTTGGGCGAGGGCCGCGCGGTTGGCGGGCTGGCCAGCTGGACCAAGGCCAATGGGGCACCGGGCAGCGCCAGCACCGAATCGATGCAAATCGAACTCAGCTGGGCGCACCGCCCCGCGGATTCGCGCATCGGCTGGCTCAACAAGCTGGAGTTCCGCCGCGATGCGGTGACCGACGCCGTGCTGGGCCAGCCCGGCCCGATCGGCGGCCCTGCCCTGTCGGTCAGTGGTAATGTCACATCGGTGCGCGCAATCAACAGCCTGTCGGTCAACTGGACGCCGCTGGCGGACCGCGAACAGCGGCGCTTGCCGGGCAGCGACGTGCAAAGCTGGGTCGAGGCGGGCGAATTTGGTTTCTTCTGGGGAACGCGGTTCAGCTCGGACAAGTTCGGTGTAGATGACGTCAAAGGCTGGTCAAATCTGCTGGGCGTCGACGCACGCTTCACCATTTCGGATATCGCGGACATTGGCGCATCGGGCAGCGTGCGGATCAGCACCGGCGGCGATACGGTAAGCTATGCCGGGGGCCCGACGCTGACGCTTGCCCCGTTCAAGAACGCCAATCTGACCCTCGGCTATAATTTCGCGGGCTTCCGCGACTATGACTTTGAAAGCGAGCGCTTCTCCCGGTCGGGCGTCTATGCGACGTTTAAGCTGAAGTTCGACCAGACGACGTTTCAGGGGTTGGGGCTTTAAACGCTGCGATTATGCACCGCAGCCCTGAGCCTGTCGAAGGGCGTGACGCATCCACGCGCCACGGGCTTCGACAAGCTCAGCCCTACGGTGAAAATCAATCCGCAAACAGCAGCACCGGGGTTTCCAGCAATTTTTTCAGGGCCTGCACGAAACTCGCCGCATCCCAGCCGTCGACGACGCGGTGGTCGCAGCTGATCGACAGGTTCATCAGCTTGGCGCGGACGATGTCGTCGCCGACAAAAATTGGCCGTTCGACAATCTTGTTCGGGCCGATAATGGCGACTTCGGGCTTGTTGATGACCGGCGTCGTCGCGATGCCGCCCAGCGGACCGAGCGAAGTGATGGTCAGCGTTGAGCCGGACAATTCCTCCGGCTTCGCCTTGCCGCTGCGGGCAGCGTCAGCCAAGCGACTGATCTCGCTTGCCAATTGCCAGACATTCTTGTCCTGCGCGTCGCGGATCACCGGTACCATCAGCCCGGCGTCGGTTTGGGTTGCCATGCCCAGATGGACTGCGCCGTGACGCGTTACGACACCGGCATCGTCATCATAGCGCGCGTTGATCATCGGAAACTGCGGCACCGTGCGGCAGATGGCGACGATCAGCAGCGGCAGCATGGTCAGTTTGGGACGGTTGCCGCGCGCTCCGTTGAGGTCGGCACGCATCGCTTCGAGCGCGGTGACGTCGATTTCCTCAACATAAGCAAAATGCGGAATGGCGCGTTTCGACGCGCTCATATTCTCTGCAATTCGGCGGCGCATGCCAACAACCTTGATGGCTTCGTCAGCGCGTGCGCGGCGGCTGTGCGGCGCATGATAGCCCTGTCCGGTGCTGTAACGCAGATAGGCATCAAGGTCGGCATGGCGCACGCGTTCGCCATCGGCGGGGTGAACCTGGGCAAGATCGATACCGAGGTCAGCAGCGCGGGCGCGAACGGCGGGGGATGCGAGGGTTTTGGCGCCTTTCTCCGCTGGTCCCGATGGGCTCAACCCATTTTCAAACTCCGTCTGCCCTGTCTCCCGATGGGGCGATGTCGAAGGACTGTCCTTTTTTTGCTCCGGTGCTGAAGAGGAGGATGGCGCTTCGACAAGCTCAGGGCGGGCGGTTTGGGGGGGAGAAGAGGGTGTTTCTGCTTCGACCACTTTGGTCGGTGACGCAGGCTCCTCAATCTGTCCTTCCCCCTCAACCTCGATCACCGCCAGCGTCGAGCCGATGGCGACCATGTCACCGACTTCGCCTGCCAGCTCGACCACCACGCCCGTCACTGGCGATTCCATTTCGACGGTCGCCTTGTCGGTCATCATATCGGCGAGTTGCGAATCTTCCTCGATCCGGTCGCCGACCTTGACGTGCCAGGCGACAATCTCGGCCTCGGCAATGCCTTCGCCAATATCGGGCAAGCGGAATGAAAAGCGGGCCATGGCGTCAGTCCTTCAAGATTTTTTCGAGCGCAGTGGCGATGCGCACCGGCCCGGGGAAATAGGCCCACTCCAAACTATGCGGATAGGGGGTGTCAAAGCCGGTCACGCGCTCGACCGGGGCCTCGAGATGATAAAAGCAGCGTTCCTGCACTAGTGCCGCCAGTTCGGCGCCAAAGCCCGATGTCCGCGTGGCTTCATGGATGACAAGGCAGCGCCCGGTCTTTGCCACTGATGCGGCAATGGTGTCGATATCGATGGGCATCAACGAGCGCAGGTCGATGACTTCGGCATCGATCCCCTGCTCTTCCACCACGGTCAGCGCGACATGCACCATGGTGCCATAGGTCAGCACCGTCAGCGCCTCGCCTTCGCGCGCGATGGCGGCCTTGCCAAGGTCGATGCGGTAATAACCCTCCGGGACCGCGCTGGCCGCATGTTTGGCCCAAGGCTCGACCGGGCGGTCGTAATAACCGCTGAACGGGCCATTATAGATACGTTTGGGCTCAAAGAAGATAACCGGGTCATTATCCTCGATCGCAGCGATCAAGAGCCCCTTGGCATCATAAGGGTTCGATGGAATCACCGTTTTCAGCCCGCAAACATGGGTGAACATGCTTTCGGGCGACTGGCTGTGCGTCTGGCCGCCGAAAATACCGCCGCCAAAGGGCGAGCGCACCGTCATCGGCGCGATGAAGTCGCCGGCCGACCGGTAACGCAGCCGCGCCGCTTCGCTCACCAGCTGGTCCAGACCGGGGTAGATATAGTCGGCAAACTGGATTTCGGGTACGGGACGCAGGCCATAGGCCCCCATGCCCACCGCAACCCCGATGATGCCGCATTCGTTGATCGGCGTATCGAAGACACGGGTTTTGCCATATTTGCGCTGCAGGCCTGCGGTCGCGCGGAACACGCCGCCGAAATAACCGACATCTTCGCCCATCACGACGACGCTGGGGTCGCGCGCCAGCATAACGTCCATCGCGCTGTTGATCGCCTCGATCATGTTCATGGTTTCGGTGGTCATCAGCGCGGGCTCCAGTCGGGGCCGAATTTGGCGCGCTGCTCGGCCAGCATCTGCTCGCATTGTTCTTTAAGGTGCCAGGGCATGTCTTCAAACACATCCTGAAACATGGTCTCAAATGGCTGGTGCATACCGTGACCGAGGATGCCGTTCTTTTCGGCTTCCTTTTGCGCAACTTTCACCTCGGCATCCAGCTCGGCGGCCTGTGCGTCATGCCGCGTCAAATCCCAGTTGCCCTCCGCAATCAAATGGTCGCGCAGCCGCAGCACGGGGTCGCCCAACGGCCACGCGGCAAATTCCTGCGCGGCCCGGTAGGCGCTGGGATCGTCCGAGGTCGAGTGGCCTTCGGCGCGGTAGGTGAAATATTCGATCAGCGTTGGACCGTTATTGGTGCGCGCGCGGTTCGCCGCCCACTCCATCGCGGCATAGACGGCGAGCGGGTCATTGCCGTCGACGCGCAGGCCAGCGATGCCATAACCCACGGCGCGTGCCGCAAAAGTTGTGCGCTCGCCGCCGGCAAAACCCGAGAAAGACGAAATCGCCCATTGGTTGTTGACGACATTGAAGATGACGGGCGCATTATAGACGGCAGCAAAAGTGAGCGCGCTGTGGAAATCACCTTCAGCGGTCGAGCCTTCGCCGCACCAGGTCGCGGCAATGCGGCTGTCGCCTTTGGCCGCCGAGGCCATCGCCCAACCGACGGCCTGCGGATATTGTGTCGCCAAGTTGCCGGAGACGCTGAAAAAACCATAGTCAGGCGCCGAATACATGATGGGCAATTGACGGCCCATCAGATGGTCGCCGCGGTTCGAATAAATCTGGTTCATCATCTGGACGAGCGAATAGCCGCGCGAAATGAGGATGCCTTGCTGGCGATAGCTGGGGAAACACATATCGTCGCGGTTCAGCGCCATTGCGGTCGCCACTGACGTTGCCTCTTCACCGGTCGATTTCATGTAGAAGCTGGTCTTGCCCTGTCGCTGGGCGCGAAACATGCGATCATCAAAGGCGCGCACCAGCATCATTGTGCGCAGCATGGCAAGCTTGCGCTCGGTCGACAGTTTCGGATCCCACGAGCCGCGCGCGGTACCATCAAAGTCGAGCACGCGTACAAGACCATAGGACAGATCGCGCATCAATTGCGGGGCGACATCTTCACCCGGGCGGGCAATGGCGTCGACCGGTGGCACGTTGATGTCCGAAAAATCCGCGGTATCGCCGGGCCGGAATTTCGGCTCGGGCACGTGCAGTGACAGCGGCTGCAAATTGGTGGTGGGCCGCGCAGTTTTATCGGACATTCGGCATCCTCTGGTTCCGCCGGTGCTTCCCAAGCGGTTTAGTTATCTTTCAACCGGGCGACACATTATTTCAAAAGCCATCGAATAGCAATCACCCACCCTAAACCGCGACGGGGGCCGCGATATGCGCCTGCGGGTGATAGTCATGAACCGCGAAATCTTCGAACCGATAGGCAAAAATATCCGCTGCCTTGCGCAGAATGTGCAGCGTCGGCGCGCCGGCAGGCGTGCGGGACAGTTGTTGTTCGACCAGTTCGGCGTGATTCAGATAGAGATGCACATCGCCGCCGGTCCACACCACCTCGCGCGCGCGAAGATCACATTGATCGGCGAGCATCCTGGTGAGCAGCGCGGCTTCGAAAATATTGAAGGCAAATCCCAGTCCCAGGTCGCACGAGCGCTGGAACAACAGGCAAGACAAACCGCCATCGCTGCGGACGTGGAATTGGTAGGTCATATGACAGGGAGGCAGCGCCATCCGGTCCAGATCGGCGACATTCCAGCCCGTGAAGATATGACGCCGCGAGGCCGGGTTGGTCCGCAACGAATTTACCAGCGACGCAATCTGATTGTGCCCGTCCCCGGCGCGGCGGAACAGTCCGTCGCCTGCATCCTCATAACGCGGCCAATTGACCCATTGCTGCCCGTAAACCGGTCCAAGATCGCCCCATCGCGCCGCAAAGTCCGCATCCTCGACGATGCGAGCTTCGAAGGCCGCTGCATCAATAGCCTCGCCGGTCTGGCTGCGGTAGCGGTCCAGCGGCCAATCGGTCCAGATGCGCACGCCCTGTTCCAGCAAGGGACGGATGTTGGTGTTGCCGGTGAGGAACCACAACAGTTCGCGCACCGCGGTTTTCCAATAAACACGCTTGGTGGTGAGCAGCGGTATGGCATCGTCGACCAGCGAAAAGCGCATAGTTTCGCCGAATAGTGACCGCGTGCCGACCCCCGTGCGGTCAACCCGTTCGTCGCCCTCTGTCCAGATGCGCCGCATCAAATCGAGATATTGTTTTTCATAATGGGGCATCGATGGGGAGACTCAATCCGGCTGGCTTAGTCCCTGCTACGGGCGATATGGCCGGGCGGCAAGCATCCAGTTCGACCGCGAATTGGAGCGTTCTGCGGTTGTTCGCGGCCATGGAAGCGCATCAGAATCCTAGGGATGAAAGCGCTTTCCCAAAGTCGATTCGCGGATCCGGCATTTGTGGCCTGCTGTGACGAAAACCTGCTGGTGACGGCGTTGGTTCGTCCGCATTGCAGTGGGCAGCACGAAACGCTGCTCCTGCTGAGCTTTGACGGCACGGACCGGTTGATGGCGGCGAGCGAGAACCGCGAGGCCCATCGGGCCCGCGCCACCATGACGCCGGCCATGGTGCGTACGGCGGTTAGCACGCCGCCCGGCGGGTTTGTTCTGGTCGCGCACAATCACCCCTCGGGCGACCTGACGCCAAGCCCCGAGGATATCGCCCTGACCCGCAAGATCGCCATGCTGTGTGAGCTCGCCGCGATCAGGCTGGGGGACCACCTCATCCTGTCGGCCGATGGCCATTTCAGCTTTCGTGCAGCGGGGCTGGTGTAGCGCCAATTGCGCCGCTCCAAGTTGGCGCTTGAACAAGGGCGCATTGGCCGCTAGGGGGCGCACCTGCCTTCGCGCTGACCCCGGTCACGCGGCACGGTCGGGGAGTAGCTCAGCCTGGTAGAGCACTGTCTTCGGGAGGCAGGGGCCGGAGGTTCGAATCCTCTCTCCCCGACCAATTTCTTGCGCACCTTGCAACGACCGCGCCTTCGCCTTACATTGCCAGTACGCCAGTTCAGCTCCCCCCTTGCTGTGCTGGCTAGCGTTCCCGCACGACGTGCTGGAACGCGTCCTCCCTGGACCCTGGCCACCTCGTGCCACGCGCACGAGGTGGCTTTTTATTCAGCCGCAAGCGGCCACGATTCGCCCGCACCGATGAACGGCAAACAGCGTCGGACCACCGATACGAGCCAGTCCCCAAGGCGCAGCGCACGATCGGCATCGGGGCGACCGTCCGGATCGAGATAGAGGCTGCGGTCAAATTCAATCTGCAGCGCGTGCACACCGGTTGACGGCGCCCCATAGGTCGCGGCGATGTGGCCACCGGGATAAGGCGCATTGATCGCCGCCGCAAACCCATGATCGGCTGCGTGCGCCGCGACTTCGGCCGCCAATATGGCCGCCGCCGAGCGTCCATGACGATTGCCAACGACAATCCGGCATAGCGAGGCTGCGCCAGAGCCGCGTGGCAGCGGGGGCATGCTGTGCAGATCAATCAGCAGCAATTCGCCGTGATCGCGCAGCATCTGATTGCGCTCCGACGCCATTGCCTGGTGAAAAGGCCGATGCGCCGCGTCCAGCCGCCGCTCATAGTCCAGTTCGCTGATCGGTGCGCGCCATAATGGGCCGCACCCGGGCAGGCGCGCGGGCACGACCCCGAGCCCTGCTCTGGCCTTGCGCCCCGGCGGTGCGAAACGCGGGCGCAGCGGAACGGCGACATCGGCGCCGTCCATATCGGCCTCGTGACGGTTGCAGTCGGCCACCGCGCGCAGCAAATTGGCCTTTACCACCCGTGCCCCTGCTTGCAGCATGGGTGCTGCGATCACATCGCACCACGGATCGGACAGGCGCTGCAGCTGGGAAACCGGCACCCGCGCCGCGCGTTCAACCCATTGTGGCAAATCGCGCCCCGCGTGCGGGATAGAGAGCAACACGGGCAGCTGTACGCCCGGCATTTGCCAAATCGAGACAGCTGCGCGCGGCTTCACCTATAGAATCGCCTTTCAGACCGGGTCGGCATCGCCATTTTGTTAAGCATGTGCCGCTATGCTACACAAGTCACGCGTCGGAGGGTCGTCGCGTCCGAAAACACACAACGAGAGTAACCATGATCCGCATCCTGCTGGCCGAAGATGATGATGTGATGCGCGAGTATCTGGCCCGTGCGCTGGTCGCAGCGGGCTATCACGTCACCAGCGTCGATCGCGGCACGGCGGCGCTGCCGCTGGTCGAATCGGGTACATTCGACCTGTTGCTGTCGGACATTGTTATGCCCGAAATGGATGGAATCGAGCTGGCACAATATGCTGCCAAGGCCGCGCCGCAGATGCAGGTAATGTTCATCACCGGCTTTGCTGCCGTGTGCTTGCGGGCAGAGGAAAATGTCCCGCAGGCCAAATTGCTGTCCAAGCCCTTCCACCTAAAAGATCTGGTGCGCGAGGTCGACAGCCTGTTCGGGCACCAGTCGCAAACTGCGTAATTCTGGGGTTGCGTGAGGGCCTAAGTCGCACTAATGGCGCGCTACCCCGAATAACGTGTGGGCGTGTAGCTCAGTGGTAGAGCACTGTGTTGACATCGCAGGGGTCGCAAGTTCAATCCTTGCCACGCCCACCATTTCCTCAATCAAGCCAGCCCTTTTCCCACGTCCATGCGGGAGGCGTCACCGACGCCCGAGCCGCCGTCGACGTCGAGGATGGTGCCCGTGATATAGGCCGCAGCAGGCGAACAGAGGAAGACGGCCGCTTCGGCAATTTCGGCAATCTCGCCCCAACGTTTCATGGCGATGCGGGCATAATGTTTTTCGCGCGTACCCGCATCGGGAGCCAGCCGCGCCATGCCCTCGGTACCGGCAATCGGACCCGGCGAAATGCCGGTGACACGCACATCGGGCCCCCATTCGAGCGCAAGCACGCGGACGAGTTGATTGATACCGGCTTTCGCCGCACAGGCATGGGCCTGCATCGCCATGGCGTTGACGGCCTGCCCCGCCGTTATGGCGATCAGCGACGCACCAGGGGTGTTGAGCAAATCGTGGCAGCCGCGAAAGACGTTGAAGGTGCCATTAAGGTCGATATCGACCACGGTGCGGAAGGCATTGGCCGACATCCCCAGCGAGGGCGCGAGGAAATTGCCCGCCGCGCCCGATACAACAATGTCCATGGGCCCGAAGCGGTCGACGACGTTTTCCATCACACTGCGGATCGCGCCATAATCGCGCACGTCGCCCGACAGGCCGATGGCGTCATGGCCGATATGCTCAGCCGCACGCTGCGCCTTGTCTGGATCGCGCCCTGCGACCGCCACGCGCGCGCCCAGCTCAGCAAAGCGGCGTGCAATGCCCAGATTGATGCCGCTGGTGCCGCCCGCGACAAAGGCAGTCTTGCCCGTCAGCAGGCCATCGCGAAATGTAGTCATCTATCTCTCCCTTAGCCCCATCCTGTCATTGCAAGCGAAGCGAAGCAATCTAGAGCTGTGCAAAGCCGCCCTGGATTGCTTCGCTGCGCTCGCAATGACGCCGAATGAGTCGGCGGGTTGACGTGAACGTCAACTTGCCCTTTCACGATGACAGCCAGAACAAGCAAGAGTCTCCCGCCATGCAATCCGGACCCACGTCACACTATTTCATCTCGCAGCGGCTGAAGCTGCATTATGCCGATTGGGGCAATCGCGATGCACCGCCGCTGCTGCTGGTCCACGGCGGGCGCGACCATTGCCGCAGCTGGGACTGGGTGGCCGAGGAACTTCGCGCCGACTGGCATGTTATTGCCCCTGATTTGCGGGGTCACGGCGACAGCGCTTGGTCGCCCGATGGCAATTACGGCATCGATGCGCTGGTCTATGATCTGGCGCAGCTGATCCACCAAATGGATGCCGCGCCGGTGACGATTGTGGCGCACTCGCTCGGCGGCAATGTGTGCGTGCGCTACGCCGGGCTGTACCCCGAAAAGGTGCGCAAGCTGGTGGCGATCGAAGGGCTCGGTCCCTCACCGAAATCGCGCGCCGAGCGGGAGGCGGCTCCCTTTGCCGAGCGCTGGCGCAAGTGGATCGCCGACAAGCGCGTTGCCGCCGGGAGGCTGCCGAAGCGCTATGCCACGCTGGACGATGCGCTTGAACGGATGCAAAGCGAGAACAGCTATCTGACCGCCGAACAGGCCCGCCATCTGACCATCCACGGCGTGAACCGCAACGAGGATGGGACATGGAGCTGGAAGTTCGACAACCACCTGAATGTCTGGCCGGTATTCGACCTGCCGGTGGCTGAGATTGAGGCTTTGTGGCGGGCGATTACGTGCCCGACATTGCTGCTGTATGGAGCGGACAGCTGGGCCTCGAACCCCGAGCACGACGGGCGGATGGCCCATTTTTCAACCGCGACGGTGAAGGAATATGAGCGAGCGGGGCACTGGTTACACCATGACCAGTTTGACCGATTTATGGCAGATTTACGGGACTTTCTCTAACTTACCCGCTTAATTTGTTCCGCCAACATCGCGAACATGGCATCAATGTGCGATCTTTCCAGGATCAGCGGCGGGGACAGCGCGATGATATCGCCCGTTGCGCGAACGAGCAGGCCATTGTCGAAACAGCCGTGGAAAAGCTCCATCGCGCGCTTGGTTGGCGCACCCGGGCGCGGTTCGAATTCGATGCCGGCAACAAGGCCGATTGTCCGAACATCGATGACGTTCGGTAAACCCTTCAGGCTGTGCGCAGCCTCGGCCCAATAGTCGCCCAGCTCCGCAGCACGGTCGAACAGGCCTTCGCGCGCATAAAGGTCCAGCGTGGCCAGGCCGGCAGCGCTAGCGAGCGGGTGACCCGAATAGGTGTAGCCGTGGAACAGTTCGATGCCGTCGGGCGCATTGTTGACGACATCGTCGTGAACAGCGCGGCTGACCGCAACCGCGCCCATGGGGACAGCGGCGTTGGTCAACCCCTTGGCCATGGTCAAAATGTCCGGGGTGATGCCCCAGGTTTCGGCTGCCGTTGCCCCGCCGACACGGCCGAAGGCGGTGATGACCTCGTCGAAGATCAGCAGGATGCCATGGCGCGTGCAGATGTCGCGCAGGCGCTCGAGATAACCGACCGGCGGTATCAATACGCCGGTCGATCCAGCCATCGGCTCGACGATGACGGCGGCGATGGTTTCGGCACCGTGGAGGGTAACCAGTCGCTCAAGATCGTCGGCCAGTTCAGACCCATTCGCCGGAAAGCCGCGCGAAAAGGCGTTGCGCGAAATATCATGGGTGTGCCGCAGATGGTCGACCCCGAGCAGACCCTGCCAGACACGGCGGTTGTTGACGATGCCGCCAACCGAAATACCGCCAAAGCCGGTGCCATGATAGCCGCGCTCGCGCCCGATCAGCCGCGTGCGTGTTCCCTGCCCGCGGGCGCGCTGGGCCGCGAGAGCAATCTTGAGCGCCGTGTCGACCGATTCCGACCCGCTGTTGGTAAAGAAGATGCGGTCGAGTCCTTCGGGCATAAGCGCCGCGAGGCGGCTGGAAAATTCGAACGCCAGGGGATGGCCGAGCTGGAAGGTCGGCCCGAAATCCATCGTTGCAGCGGTCCGGGCGATCGCAGCGGCAATTTCATCGCGGCAATGCCCGGCGTTTGAGCACCAGAGCCCGGCGGTGCCGTCGAGGATATCGCGGCCATCGGCGCTCTGGTAATACATGCCTTTGGCCGAAACGAGCTGGCGCGGCGTTTCTTTGTAACTGCGGTTCGCCGTGAAAGGCATCCAGAAGGCGGCCAGA
This sequence comes from Sphingopyxis sp. sgz302558, assembly GCF_057220455.1. NCBI lineage: Bacteria > Pseudomonadati > Pseudomonadota > Alphaproteobacteria > Sphingomonadales > Sphingopyxidaceae > Sphingopyxis > Sphingopyxis sp. sgz302558. The sequence continues at coordinate 963,936 of NZ_JBXPUZ010000002.1, forward strand.
GGGTCATTTTCGCGCAGCATCAGGGCCGTCCTTCCGTTTGTTACCTGAAACCTAGCCCAGCGCGACACAAAGCTGCAAGCACGCTTGCCAAATGCCGCATTTGGTGGTTGCTTGGCCGCGCACCCACCCCTCCCCCGCGCCCGTCCGGGGAAAGATGAGGATTTATGAGTATCAATCTGGCGAGCTGGATCGCCGAGAACAAAATCGAAGAAGTCGAATGCATCGTCCCCGACATCAATGGCGTCCAGCGCGGCAAGGTGCTGCCAGCCAACAAGTTTTTGTCGTCGGTACGTGACAAATCGCTGCGCATTCCGGGCAGCATTTTTATCTGCACCATCGACGGTCATTATCCCGAAGATATCGAGGACATCTGGGATAAGGACCCTGACAAAATCCTGATTGCAGATCCCGACACTATCTGCATCGCGCCGGGGTTCAAATCGCCGACGGCCTTTGTCATCGCCGATGCGTTCAACCGCGATGGCAGCGAAGTGGCACTCGCGCCTCGGGCAATCTTGAAGAAGGTGCTGGGGCTTTACGCGAAAAAGGGCTGGAAGCCGATTATCGCGCCCGAGGTGGAATTTTACCTCGTCAGCCAGAATGTTGACCCCGATTTCCCGCTGGTGCCGCCCACCGGCCAGTCGGGCCGCGCCGAAACCGCGAGCCAGCCCTATGGGCTGGAGGCGATGAACGAATATGAGGAAATCATCGATCATATCTATGACGATTGCGAGCTGATGGGGCTCGATATCGATACGATGATTCACGAAATGGGCGCGGCGCAGCTGGAGGTGAATTTCATTCACGGTGACCCGTTGCGGCTGGCCGATGAAGTTTTCCTGTTCAAGCGTGTGGTGCGCAGCGTGGCGCGCAGCCACGGCGTTTACGCCACCTTCATGGCCAATCCGATGGCGGGCCAGCCGGGCAGTGCGATGCACATCCACCAGTCGGTGGTCGACCTGGAAACGGGCAGAAACCTGTTCGCTGCGAGCAATGGGAAAGACAGCGCGCTGTTTCGCAGTCATGTCGCGGGCCTCGTTCGCCTGATGCCGCAAATCGCTCCGCTGTGGGCTCCCAATGTCAACAGTTTCCGCCGGATGCGCCCCGATAGCGCCGCGCCCATCAACGTGCACTGGGGCGTTGACAACCGGTCGTGCGGTTTCCGCGTGCCGGTATCCGACCGCCACAACCGCCGCGTCGAAAACCGTCTGCCGGGTGCCGACAGCAACCCCTATCTCGCCATCGCTGCGTCGCTGGTTTGTGGCTATATCGGCATGGTCGAGCGCATGATACCGCCGAAAGAGATTGAAGGCAGCGCCTATAACCGCGCGCGCACCTTGCCGCGCACGCTGGAAGCCGCGCTGGACCGTTTTGCCTCGTGCAAGAAGGTCAAGACGCTGCTTGGCGAGGACTTCTTTGATATCTTCTTCGCAGTGAAGGACCAGGAACTGTACAATTACCAGTCGGTCGTTTCGAGCTGGGAGCGCGAACATCTTTTGATGCGGGTATGATCCACCATCTGCCCAACAGCAGCTATTACGCGGCGTCGGTGACGCCGTTTCCAGCGCAGCCTCAACTGCTCGAATCGATCCAAGCCGATGTTTGCGTTGTTGGCGGCGGCTTTACGGGGCTGGCCGCGGCATTGGCCTGCGCGGAAAAGGGTCTCGCCACCATATTGCTCGAAGGCGACCGCATCGCCAATGGCGCGTCGGGGCGAAACGGCGGCCAGATGATCCCTGGGCTGAATGTTTATGCCCATGAACTGGTTGGCCTGCTCGGGCGTGATAATGCCGCAGCACTATACCGGCTGGCTGCATCGGCCCGCGAGCGGGTGCATGCACGGATCGCCCAGCATAGCATCGATTGCGACCTGCGCCCCGGCCATGTCCATCTGGCGGCACGCAAGGGTGATATGGCGGAGTTCGAGCGCGAGGCCGAGTTTGCCGATGCGCTGCTGGGCGATGGCAGCGCGCAGGTGGTCGGTGCAGCGGATGTTGGCCAGCATGTTGCGGTCGAGGGCTATCATGGTGCGCTGCTGACACCGGGCGGTGGGCATATGCATCCGATGAAATATGCGCATGGTTTGGCGCGCGCGGCGCTGGCCGCCGGCGTGCGGATTTTCGAACAGAGCCGGGTCACTGGCATAGCCGATGGTGCGCTGTCACGGGTCACGACGGCACAGGGCGAGGTTACCGCAAAGCATGTGCTGCTGGCCTGCGATGCCGACATGGGCAGCGTCGATCCGGCAGCCGGCAAATATACCATGCCCGTCCTCAACTATATTATCGCCACCGAACCGCTGGCTGCGGAGCGCGCCGCCGCGCTGATCCCGAGCGGGGCAGCGGTGTCGGACAGCCGGTTCGTGCTCAACTATTTTCGCTTGTCGGCCGACAATCGCATGCTGTTCGCGGGCGGCGAGAAATACACCGCGAAACCGCCACGCGACATTGCAGCCTTTGTCCGCCCGTTCATGCTGAAGCTGTTCCCATCGTTGGCCGATGCAGCGATCGATTTTGCCTGGGGGGGCGCGGTGGGGATCACCGTCAACCGGTTGCCGCAGTTCGGGTGGCGCGGGAACAGGCTGTTTGTCCACGGCTATTCAGGGCAAGGCGTGCTCCTCGCGACCCTAGCCGGTGAACTGATGGCCGATGCCATTACGGGCAAGCCAGATGGTTTCGAGCAGTTTGCGGCCGTTGCGCACCTGCCCTTTCCCGGTGGCAAGCTGCTGCGCAGCCCCATCTATACCGCTGCGATGATGTATATGGCGCTGCGGGATCGGCTGTGATTCCGGCGGAGCGCATTGCGGCGTTGATGGCACGCGAGCGCGACCTGTTCGTCGCCGCCAATCCACGCGCGGTTGCGGCAGCGGGACGAGGCAACAACTGGTTCGGGCAAGTGCCATTCCATTGGATGCTCGACTGGCCTTCGCCGGTGCCGCTGGTCGCGGCATCAGCGCAGGGGGCAACGCTGACCACGATTGACGGCCAGACGCTGAACGACTTTTGCCTGGGCGATACCGCCAGCATGTTTGGCCATTCGCCCCCTGCCCTTGCCGCCGCCATAGCCGCGCAGGCAATGCAGGGACTGAGCTATATGCTGCCGACCGAGAGGTCGGACGCGGTTTCGGCGTTGCTGGCCGACACCTTTGGCCTGCCGCGCTGGCAGGTGACGACGACCGCAAGCGAGGCCAATCGCGCGGTCATCCGCTGGTGCCGGGGGATTACGGGACGACGCAAAGTCTTGCTGTTCAACGGCTGCTATCATGGCGCGGTCGACGATGCTTTTGTTGACCTGAAGAACGGTGAGCCGACGATGCGCGCCAGCCTGGTCGGGCAGGTTCACGACCTGCGCGGCACCAGCGTGGTGGTCGAGTTCAACGACGAAGATGCGCTCGAAGCCGCGCTGGCGGGCGGTGACATCGCCTGCGTGCTGGCCGAGCCGGTGATGACCAATGTCGGGATGGTACGCGACGCACCCGGCTTTTTGCACCGGCTGCGTGGGCTGTGTGATGCGACCGGGACATTGCTGGTGTTCGACGAAACCCACACCATCTCGTCGGGCTTTGGCGGGCATAGCAACACCCATGGCCCGATGCCCGACATCATGGTGATCGGCAAATCCATTGGCGGCGGGGTCCCGACGGCGGTTTATGGCTTTACCGAGGCAGTGGCAACGCAGATGGCTGCGCTGAATGCAGCGCGGCCAGCCGGGCATAGCGGGATCGGGACCACCCTGTCAGCCAATGCACTGGCGATCAGTGCAATGCGGGCGATGCTGTCGGACGTCATTACGCGCGAAAATTATGCAGTGATGCTGGCGGGGGCCGAGCGGCTTGTGGCCGGGGTCAGGGAGGTGATCGAACGCCTCGGGCTCAGCTGGCACATCACCCAGGTCGGCGCGCGGGTCGAATTGCTGTGCTCGCCGGTGCCGCCGCGCAATGGCGGCGAAGCCAAGGCAGCGATGCAGCCGGCGCTTGAGGCGCTGATCCACCTCTATCTGACCAATCGCGGCAGCTTGCTCGCCCCGTTTCACAATATGATGCTGGTCAGCCCCGTCACCAGCGATAAGCAGATTGACCAATTGGTCACGTCGGTCGATGCACTGGCAGTTGAATTGCTGGAGTAACACTATGTCGCGTGCCCGTTCGTCGGCCACCATCGCCGGGGCGGAAGAAGCCAAGGCCTTTTTCGCTGCCAACCCCGAAATCGATTCCATCGAGATGATTTACACCGATCTGGGCGGGGTGCCGCGCGGTAAGCGGCTGCGCCAGCATGAGGTGATCGCGGTGTACGAGAGCGGGCGGATGTTTCCGGGCTCGATTACTGTGGTCGACATTCGCGGGCAGGATACGGTCGAAACCGGGCTGGTGTGGGAGGATGGCGACGCGGACCGGTCGATGAAGCCGATCCCTGGCACGCTCGTGAAGACGCCGTGGGGCGGCGACAATGCTGCGCAATTTCTGGTCGATTTCTATGAGCTCGACGGCACGCCGCATGATCTGGACCCGCGCCATGTGCTGGGACGCGTGATCGATCGCTTTGCCGATGACGGGCTGACCCCGGTGCTGGCGGTGGAGCTGGAGTTTTATTTGCTCAGCCCGCGCCGTACGCGTGACGGCGGTTATCGTCCGGCGCGGCCCGATGGCGGTCGCACGCCGACCGGAGTGGAAGTCTATGGCCTGCGCGAACTTGATGATTTCCGGCCCTTTTTCGACGAACTTTACGCTGCGTGCGACGTGCAGGGCTTGCCGCTGGAAAGTGCGATATCCGAATTCGCACCGGGGCAGTTTGAACTGACGCTGCGCCACAAGCCCGATGCGCTGCGCGCGGTTGACGACGGCATCATGTACAAGCGGCTGGTGAAGGCGGTCGCGCAGCGCCACGGTATGGAAGCGACCTTCATGGCCAAACCCTTTGCCGAGCAGGCGGGGTCTGGCATGCACATTCATGTGTCGGTCAACGATGGCGACGGCCGCAACATTTTTGCCAGCGATGCGCCTGAGGGCACCGATGCGCTGCGTCACGCCATCGGCGGGATGATCGGCAGCATCGGTGATGCCTTTGCGCTGTTTGCGCCGCATGCGAACAGTTTCCGCCGTTTCCGCGCCAACAGCTATGCGCCGGTTGCACCAACCTGGGGCGTCAACAACCGCACCGTTTCATTCCGCATCCCGGCAGGGCCGCCAGCAAGCCGCCATGTCGAGCACCGCGCCTGCGGGGCCGATGCCAACCCCTATCTGGCCGTGGCGGCAATTTTGGCGGGGATGCACCATGGGATGACCAACAAGATTGATCCCGGACCACCGGTGACAGGCAACGGCTATGACCGCGATAGCAGCGGTGATGACAAGCCACCGTCGAACTGGTTTGCCGCGGTGGACCGCTTTCACGGATCGGCATTGATGCGCGATTATCTGGGCGACCGCTTCGTCGACATGTTCACGATCGTAAAGCGCGTTGAACAGGATAATTACTTCGCGCAGGTTCCTCCCATCGATTATGAATGGTATTTGCGGAACGCCTGAACAAAAATTACGCATTTACCGCTTTGCAAAGCGACAAATTTGCGACAGCATCGCTGCACTGCACAAAGGGGAGTCGTCACGCCATGGACATCAATGAATTTCTGAAAGCCGGTCGCGGCCGTCGGTCACTGCTAAAGGGCATGGGCGTTGCCGCTGTTGGCATCAGCTTTGGCGGTCTCGCCGGTTGCACCACCGAGGAAAGCGCCAAAGTGTCGACTGGCGAACCGGGCGAGTTGAACTTCTACAACTGGGCGACCTATATCGGCGAAACCACCTTCGACGATTTCAAGGAAGCGAGCGGCATCACGGTCAGCATGACCGAATTTGCCAGCAACGACGAATTGTTCGCCAAGTTTAAAGCGGGCAACCCCGGCTTCGACGTTATTGTGCCGTCAAACGACTTTGTTGAGCGCATGATTGCCGCCGACATGCTGATGGAGCTCGACCAGAGCCTGATCCCCAACAAGAAGAATATCGATGGCGCCTATATCGACGTCGCCTTTGATCCCCAGCGCAAATTTTCGATGCCCTATACCTGGCTGACGTTGGGCATCGGCTATCGCAAGTCGAAGGTGCCGACCCCCCCCGACAGCTGGAAGGTGCTGTTCGACAGCGACCAGTATAAGGGCCGCATCGCCGTGTTGTCCGAAGCCGGCGACATGTTCCGCCTCTATGGCAAATATATGGGCAAGTCGGTCAATGCGCTGACCCCCGCCGATCTTGCCACCATCGAAAAAATGATGATCAAGCAGAAGCCCAATATCCAGAAATTCCATGAGGATGATGGACAGGACCTGCTGGCCAAGGGCGAGGTTGATCTGGTGCTGGAATATAACGGCGACATTGCCCAGCTGATGGCCGAGGATGACGACGTCGGCTTCGTTATTCCCAAGGAAGGCAGTCAGCTGAACAGCGATTGCCTGTGTATTCCCAAGGGCGCGAAGCACCCCAAGAATGCACATGCGTTCATCAACTATCTGCTGGACGCCGAGGCGGGGAAGAAGATTTCAGAGACTATTCTTTATCCCACGCCCAATTCGGCGGCGAAAGCGCTGATGCCCAATGAGTATAAGAATAATCCGGTGATTTTTCCGCCCGCCGACGTGCTCGCCAAATGCGAATATGCCAAGTTCAACGAGACGCTGCAGCCGCTGTACGAAGAGGCATTCACCCGCGTTCGCGCGGCATAAGCATCGGCAGCGGCGATGGCCGAACAGGACTGGAAGGCCAGCAAGAGCGCATTTGCAGCGGTGTCGGTACCGACACTGTTGTGGGTGTTCCTGTTTTTTCTGGTCCCTATGGGCATTGTGTGGATGTACAGTTTCGGCCGCAACGCCGGGCTGAACGAGATCGAATTCGTTGGCACGCTCGACAATTACAAGCGCGCGACCGAGTGGCTTTATCTTACCATCTTCGCCAAGAGTTTCGCCGTCGCGGCGCTGGTGACTTTGATCTGTCTGATCATCGGTTTTCCGGTGGCGATGGCGATTACGTTCGCGTCGGAAAAATGGCGACCCTGGTTGCTGCTGGGCATCATGCTGCCTTTCTGGACCAATCTTCTCATCCGCACCTATGCGCTGATGATGCTGCTGGGGACGCAGGGGTTCGCTAACAAGACGCTGGGTGTGCTGTGGGAGGGGGCGAGCTGGCTGCAGACATTGGTTGGGATGCAGCCGCTGCCGACGTGGGAGCCATTGCCGCTGCTCTACAATAATTTCGCGGTCGTATTCGGGCTGGTCTATGTCCACCTGCCGTTTATGGTGCTGCCACTCTATGCCGCGCTCGACCGGCTGGACCGCAGCCTGATCGAGGCGAGCCTTGATCTGGGCGCGGGGCATTTCCGCACCATTATGCGCATCGTCGTGCCGCTGGCCGCACCGGGCATTATCGCCGGCGTAATGATCACGCTGATTCCCGCGCTCGGCGCCTATCTGACCCCCGATCTCATGGGCGGGACCGACAGCCAGATGATCGCCAATGTTATCGAGCGCCAGTTCAAGCGTGCGAACGATTGGCCATTCGGTGCGGCGCTGTCGTTCCTGCTGATTTACGTGATGTTTGCGCTCATTGCATTGCAGGCACTGCGGCGCAAGCCGGCAGAGGCACGCTGATGGCGCTGCTTGCCCGCACCCCCCGCGCGCCGCTGGAGTATAGCCGCACGTTGTGGATGCGGCTGTGGGTCGGGTCGGTGCTGTTCTTCCTCTATGCACCGCTGCTGATCCTGATGATTTTCAGCTTTAACGACAGCAAGCGCAACGTCGTGTGGCGCGGGTTCACGACCAAATATTATGAAAAGGCGCTGGCCAATGATTCGCTGATCGAGGCGATGGCCAATTCGCTGACCATCGCTGCGCTGGCGACTTTATTCAGTCTGTTGCTGGGGGCGGTGGCCGCCGTGCTGCTGTGGCGGTTCCGCTTTCCGCTGAAGGGCGCGGTTGACGGGGTGATCTCGCTTCCCATCATCGTGCCGGAAATTTGCCTCGGCGTCGCATTCCTGATGTTCTTTGCCGCGATTGACTGGCCCAACAATCTGGTGTGGCCGCTCAATCTTGGGGCGATCACCATCGCGCACATCACCTTTTGCTTTCCCTTTGTAACCATGGTGGTGCGCTCGCGGCTGGCCAGCTTCAACCGCGAGCTCGAAGAAGCGGCCAAGGATCTGGGAGCGAGCGAATGGGCGGTTTTCCGGGATGTTCTGGTGCCACACATGAAGCCCGGGCTGGTCGCGGGTGCGCTGCTGTCCTTTACACTCAGCCTTGATGATTTCGTGATCACCTATTTCACCAGCGGACCCGACACGGTGACCTTCCCGGTCAAAGTTTATTCCATGGTGCGTTTCGCGCTGACCCCCGAAGTCAACGCGGCGTCGACCATCCTTATCATCCTGACCATCGCGCTGACTGCGCTTGCGCTGAAGGTGCAGGGCGTCAAGGCCATCGCCGGAAGCCATTCATGACCGACAAAGCGCCCATCATCGAAATCCGCAATGTGTCCAAACGCTTTGGCAAGGTGGCGGCGGTCGACAATGTCAGCCTGGACATTCGCAGCGGCGAATTTTTCGTGCTGCTCGGCCCGTCGGGGTGCGGCAAAACAACCCTGCTGCGCATGATCGCCGGGTTCGAGGTGCCGACATCGGGCCAAATCATCATCGATGGGCAGGATATGGCCGGAATCCCGCCCAACAAGCGCCCGGTGAATATGGTCTTTCAAAGCTATGCCGTGTTCCCGCACATGAGCGTGGCCGACAATGTTGGCTACGGCCTGAAAATCGCCGGCGTCGGCCGTGCCGAGCGCGACGAGCGCGTGCGCGAGGCGCTGGGGCTGGTCAAACTGGACGGGTTCGAAGAGCGGCGGCCCGACCAGATGTCGGGCGGGCAGCGCCAGCGCGTTGCGCTGGCGCGCAGTCTGGTGATGCGGCCCAAGGTGTTGTTGCTCGACGAACCGCTGTCGGCGCTCGATGCCAAGCTGCGCGCACAGATGCAGTTCGAACTTGCGGATTTGCAGGACCAGGTCGGCATCACCTTTGTTACCGTGACGCACGACCAGGACGAGGCCCTGTCGATGGCGAGCCGCATCGCGGTGATCAACAAGGGCGAAGTGGCGCAGCTGGCGACGCCATCGGACCTGTATGAATTTCCCGCCAACCGATTTGTTGCCGATTTTGTAGGGTCGGTGAACATCTTTGAGGGCAAGTTGATCCTCGACGAGCCCGACAAGGCGGCGGTCGATTGTCCGGGACTGGGCAAGGTATATCTGAACCATGGCGTGACCGGCCCGCACGGTGCTGATGTGTGGGTCGCGCTGCGGCCCGAGAAAATGTATCTGCACGTGCCCGGTGAGGGCCGAGCGGTCCGCGCAGCGGCGCAGGATGCACCCGAAGGCTATAATTTCGCGCGCGGCGTGATCAAAGGGATGAGCTATTTGGGCGACATCACCCTGTTCGAGGTCAAGCTGGACAGCGGCGCGATGATCCGCGCTTCACGCCCAAACCTATCGCGCCACGACCAGGAAGATTTCACCTGGGATGACCGAGTGAGTATGCACTGGCGAGCGGACAGCCCGGTGGTGCTGTTGGGGTGAAGCCAACCATATCGTCGTCCTGAACTTGTTTCAGGACAACACCTCCGTGTCTTTGTTGTCCTGAAACAAGTTCAGGACGACGAGAGGCGGGGTTAGTGGCTCTGCTTCTTTCCCGGCACCAGATGCAGCGCCGCAACAATCAGCCCGCCCAGCAGCAGCCCGAACACCCCCGACCCCGCGGCATTGATGATCCATTCCCACAGACCAGCACCAGGCAAGCCACCCGCAACAGCATGGGCAAAATCATGCAAGGCATGGCCCAGCCCGCCGATGTGAAATTCATCGAGGCCGTGGAGCACAATTTGTCCCCCCACCCACAGCATGGCCGCTGTGCCAATCAGCGCCAGCGCTGCCAATAGCTTCGGCATGACGTTGACGAGCCCGCGACCAATGGCACGGCGCGCGCTATGCCCCTCTTTCGCCATGTGCAGGCCGATATCGTCCATCTTTACGATCAATCCGACTACACCATAAACGATGGCGGTAATTGCCACCGCAATCACCGCCAGCGTCGCCGCGCGCGTCCACAGCCCATCGTCCATGACCTCATAGAGGGCAATAACCATGATTTCGGCCGACAGGATAAAATCGGTGCGGATTGCGCCGGCGACCATCGCTTCTTCGTGCGATGTGTCGCAGACTTCCTCCACCGCTTCGTTGAGCGGTTTATCTTTGGCGGTGAGTGCATGCCAGACCTTTTCGGCGCCCTCAAAACAGAGATAGGCGCCGCCGATCATCAAGATGGGCGTAATCGCCCATTTGGCAAAAACCGACAGCAACAGCGCGACGGGCAGGATGAAAACCAGCTTGTTCCGAAGCGACCCCCGCGCAATGCGCCAGATGATCGGCAATTCGCGGTCGGGGGTAAAGCCAGTGACGTAGCGCGGTGTGACGGCGGCATCGTCGACGACGACCCCGGCGGCCTTCACTCCGGCCTTTGTTGCGGCAGCGCCGATGTCATCGATGCTGGCAGCCGCGACTTTGGCGATGGTGGCGACATCGTCGAGCAGCGCGAATATTCCGGATGGCATGGGCTAAAGCTCTCTACAGCGATTCTATCCTCCCTTTACCGTCTGCCCTGAGCTTGTCGAAGGGCTGTTCTTCCTTTCTGCGGTGGCAGGCAGAGGGCCGACATTCGACAAGCTCAGGGCGAGCGGGAAAAAATCAATCAGAGCGCCCGCAACTTCGGCTCCGCGGCATCGAGCGCGCCGCGAATGATCCGCACCATTTCATCGATTTGTGCGGGCGTGATGATTAACGGCGGGCACATGACGATGCTGTCGCGGATGCCCCGCACCATCAGGCCGCCGGCAATGCACAGGTCGCGCACCATCGGTCCGGCCGTGCCTTCCTTGCCGCCGAAGCGCGCGCCGCTGGACTTATCGGCGACGATCTCGACCGCGCCGAGCAGGCCGATCGAGCGGGCCTCGCCCACCAGCGGATGGTCGTTCAACGTGGCCAGCGCCTTGGCCAGATAGGGCCCGGTCTCGTTCCGCACCCGGTCGACCAGATGTTCGCGCTCCAAAATCTCGATATTGCGCAGCGCCACCGCCGAGGCCACCGGATGGCCCGAATAAGTATAGCCGTGCACAAAATCACCGCCGGTTTTCATTACCTTGATGATGTCGGCGCTAACCGCGACGGCAGAGATGGGCAGGTAGCCTGACGACAGCCCCTTGGCCATGGCGATGATGTCGGGCTGCACCCCCATCGTTTCATGACCCCACATATTGCCCGTGCGTCCAAAGCCGCAAATCACCTCGTCGCACACCAGCAAGATGCCATATTTGCGGCAGATTGCCTCGACCTGCGGCCAATAGTTGGCGGGCGGGATGATCACGCCGCCCGCGCCCTGCACCGGTTCGCCGATGAAAGCTGCAACATTTTCCGGGCCGACTTCGATGATTTTCGCCTCAATTGCCTCGGCGCAGGCCGTGCCAAAGGCCTCGGGCGACATGTCGCGGCCTTCATTAAACCAATAGGGCTGGCGGACATGTTCAATCCCGGCGAGCGGCAGCACGCCCGGTGCCGGAAAGCCCTGCCCGTGCATCGCCTTCATCCCGCCCATGCTGACCCCGGCAACGGTGGAGCCATGATAGGCGTTGTGGCGGCTGATGAAGATGGTACGGCTCGCCTCGCCCTTCACCTGCCAATAATGGCGGACGAGGCGCAGGATTGTGTCGTTGGCCTCGCTGCCCGAACTGTTGAAAAAAACATGCGGCAGGCGGCCGCCGGTCAGGCTGGCAATCTTGTCCGCCAGCATGACGGCGGGCGGGTTCGCGGTTTTGAAGAAGCTGTTGTAATAGGGCAGCTCGAGCATCTGCTCTTTGGCGACATCGGCGAGCTCGGTTCGGCCGTAACCGACATTGACGCACCACAGCCCCGCCATGCCATCCAGAATGCGGTTGCCGTCACCGTCGTGAATATAGCAACCCTCGGCATGCGTGATGATGCGGCTGCCACCCAGATCCTCAATCTCTTGCCAGTCGGCCTGCGCCGGCAGGTGGTGGGCGATGTCGAGGCGCTTGAGTTCGGCGATGTCATAGTTGCGGGGCATGGTGGACTCCTGAACGATTGGGTCGCCCCTGCAAAAGCAGGGGCCGTCGCGGCCTGTCCACAATGGCGCGGGAGCAAGCCTCTAGCGGGCCCCTGCTTTCGCAGGGGCGACGGAATGTCAGGGCGAGAACCCAATCCGCGCCTGGTAGCGGTTATAGCGGGTGATGCAGCGGTTCATGCCTCTCCTCTTAGCGCTCTTCCCAGCAGGCGAAAATAGGTCTGGCTGTCGGGGTCGTTTTCGGTGCCCCATTCGGGATGCCATTGCACTGCCAGCAAAGGCGCACCATTGGGCCGGGCGCTATAGGCTTCGACCAATCCGTCGGGCGCGCGCGCCTCTATGGTCAGGCCGTCAGCGAGCCGTCCGATACCTTGGTAATGCACCGAATTCACCTCGATCGCAGCCCTCGCATAGGCCGCCGCGAGCATGCCGCCATGCTCCAACTGGACCGGGTGGCGATGGTCAAACATCGCGTCAAAGCTTACACCGTCAGGGGCGTGGTGCTGGATCAATTCGTCGCTGGCGCTGGTGTCGCGGCGCAAGGTGCCGCCGAGCGCGACATTGATTTCCTGAAAACCGCGGCAAATCCCAAACACCGGCTTGGCGGCATCAATCATCCGGTCCACCAGTCCCAGCGCAATTTCGTCGCGGTCGGGGTCGAACGGCCCCTCTCCCTCTGCCGCCTCACCATAGCGTCCGGGGGCAACGTTGGAGGGCGTGCCAGTGAGCAAAATGCCATCGAGGCGCGGGGCGACTTCGGCCGCAGTCATCAGGTCAGGCAGTGATGGAACGATGAGCGCTGCTACATCGGCATAACGCATGGCGCTGACAATATAGCGGTTCATCACCGCTTGCGCGATTTCTGTCCCGACGATGCGGTTGCAAGCGATGATGCCGAGTACAGGGCGTGTGCTCATGGCCCCTTGTTTCGGACTAGCGAGCGCAGGTCAAGCGCGACTGCCACACAATAATTTTCCATTGCCGTCATCCAAAGCGGGCTGCAGCAACGTATCTGCAGGTAAAGGTCATAAGGAGAATTTCATGCGGGTAGCGTTCATTGCAGCTGTCGCCGTTTTCTTCATTGCGCCCGCCGCCCAAGCGACAGACGAAACAGCATTTAGTGCTGCTGCCGCACGCCTCGCCATGGCTGGGCAATGGTCGGGCAAGCTGGAATACCTCGATTATTCGGCCAATCGTTGGTTTGGCATCCCCGTGTCGGTCCGGATCGAGGATCAAGGCGATGGCGTTACCATCATCCGCAAGGCAGATTTTGATGATGGTCCGGCGGTGGGCAATGTCCGCATCACTACGATCGATATGCTGGATACGGCGCAGTCGACCATCACGGTCGCTGGGTTTCGCAAAGGCCGCTCGGTTGACCTTAGTATTTACAGCGTACGGGTTGAGGGAAAGCCCGCCGATTTGCGCAACTGGACGATGATCGAAGAGGCTCAGGGCCGTGATGACAATCGACCTGCAATCATCCGCTTGACCACCACCCGCAAAGGTGACTCAGTTATCACACTGAAAGAAGTTGATTTTCAGGATGACAACAGGGCCGAATGGCTGACCCGCAATCGCACCACCCTGACCCGAATTGGCGGCTAGAAGTGCGACAGATCAATGCTTGGCTGCATCCTTTTGCGCAAAGGCGGCCGCCGCGCCATACAGGCCGGGCTGCGCGAGCGTGATCAGCTTGACCGGGATGGCGCTCATATAGCCTTCGAACCGCCCCTTGGCACGAAAGCGCTCGGGAAAGCCCGAGCGGACCAGCGTGTCGCGGATGCGTTGGCCAAGGCCGCCGGCGATCACCACCCCTGACGCACCCTGCGCCAAAGCAATGTCCCCGGCGACGCTGCCCAGCGACAGGCAGAAACGGTCAGCAGCGGCGGCAGCCAGACTGTCCTCTCCGCTCATCGCCAGTTTCCAGATGGTACGGTCGTCTAGCGGGGCGATCGCCCGGCCCTCGATCCCTGCCAGCGCCTCGTAAATGTCGACGATGCCCGGACCCGAGACAATGCGCTCGACCGAGACACGGCGGTGACGCTTGCGCAAGCGCGCCAAGATGGCGTCCTCGATGCTGTCGAGCGGAGCGAAGTCGATATGCCCGCCCTCGGTCGCCTGCACGCGGTAGGTATCTTCATCGCGCCAGACATGCGCGACGCCCAGCCCGGTGCCCGGGCCGATGACACTGATTGTTCCGCTGACGGGCAACGGTTCATCGGGGCCACACAGATGGTCAAACGCACCGGCATCGGCGGCAGCGACCGCATGTCCCACCGCTTCAAAATCATTGATCAGCAGATGATCATCGACGTTCAGCTTTTCGCCGATCAGCGCGGGACGGATAATCCAGGGATTGTTGGTGAAGCGGATGACATCGCCCTTGGCTGGCCCCGCAATGGCGATGGCCGTCGCGCGCGGCAAATCGGTGCCGGTGATCCGACCAAAATCCTCCCACGCCGTCTGGAAACTGGCATGGTCGGCGGTTTGTAGCGTGACCGCTTCGCCGAGCGCCACCACGCGCCCGCCCGCGACTTGCGCCAGGGCAAAGCGAGCGTGAGTCCCGCCGATATCGACTGCGACGAGTTGCTGTGTGGCGGCCATACGTGCAATTCTCCCGCAGCCAGCGTGCCGCATGGCACGCGCGAAGACAAGCCGCATACGACTGCGCGCAGGGCAGAGGTCAGTGCTTTTGGGGAAATGGCGCACCCGGAACGATTCGAACGTCCGACCCCCAGATTCGTAGTCTGGTGCTCTATCCAGCTGAGCTACGGGTGCGTGGAGGAGCGCCAATAGGGCGAAGGCCCATGGGGCGCAAGCCCTTTTCGGCGCTAATTTGACTGATCGGCAATGCCCCTGCCGATGGCTGCGAAACCCAAACGACTGAGGTCAGGCTGGGCATCGATGACGTCTTGCGGACAACCAGAGTCCCACGGAAAGTTACCGCTGTTCGCACACGGCCAAACCAGCTGCCACACCGGAAAGGCCTTGTTCTCGTAGTACCAGCGCGTGAAATTCATATAATCGTCGGCAGCGCGCTCGCCGGCTTCGACAAATACAACGGGAAAGCCTTCAAGAAATCCTTCGATCTGCTCGCCCGTGCCGAGTTGATCACCTTCATTTAATCGACGATAAAATTCGTTGACCATCCACAGATGCAGCTTCGAGGAGAGGCCGAACACGATAAGTTCTGGAGCTCCGTAACTTTCAAACGCGCCAGTTGAATACGAAAAGTTGGGTGTCCCGGTTGGCTCGTCAACGCGGTCGGAGACCGACATCACTGCGTGGCCGTGGTTCTCGATCATATCGAGGTAGCTCTGATCGAGCGGGTCGGTTTGCGGCTGTCCTTTGAGCGACATTAACGCTTCAGCGCCGCCTGCGCCGCCGCCAATCGCGCGATGGGGACGCGGTAGGGCGACGCGCTGACGTAATCCAGCCCAACGCTCTCGCAGAAGAAGATGGATGGCGCATCGCCGCCATGTTCGCCGCAAATGCCCAGCTTGATGCCGTCGCGGGTTTTGCGCCCACGTTCGGCGGCGATCTCGATCAGCTGGCCGACGCCCGCGGTATCGATGCTCACGAACGGATCGGCCAGGAAAATGCCCTTGTCGACATAATGGGTCAGGAAACGGCCCGCGTCGTCGCGGCTGATGCCGATAGTCGTCTGGGTAAGGTCGTTGGTGCCGAAGCTGAAAAATTCGGCACTTTCGGCAATTTCGCCCGCCATCAGCGCAGCGCGGGGGAGCTCGATCATCGTGCCGACCAGATAGTCGATGCGCGCGCCGCGCTCAGCGAACACCGCCTCGGCCATGCGGTCGATGACGGCCTTCATCAGGTCAAGCTCGCGCTTGGTGGCCACCAATGGCACCATCACTTCGGGAATGGGGGCCGCGCCGCTCGCCGCCGCAACGTCGAGCGCGGCTTCAAAAATCGCGCGCGCCTGCATCTCGTAAATCTCTGGATAGGTCACGCCCAGGCGGCAGCCGCGATGGCCCAGCATCGGGTTAAACTCGTGAAGCTCGTTGGCGCGCGCCTTGAGTTTCTCGATGCCGACCCCGGCGGCCTCGGCCACTTCGGCAAATTCCTCCTCGCGCGTCGGCAGAAATTCGTGGAGCGGCGGGTCGAGCAGGCGGATGGTGACGGGCAGCCCCGCCATCACTTCGAAAATTCCCGCGAAATCGCTGCGCTGTTCGGGCAGCAACTTGGCGAGCGCCTTGCGCCGCCCCGCTTCGTCATCGGCCAGGATCATCTGGCGCACCGCGGTGATGCGGCTCGCGTCGAAGAACATATGTTCGGTCCGGCATAGGCCGATCCCCTCGGCCCCGAAATCGCGCGCGACCTGCGCATCGTGGGGGGTTTCGGCGTTGGCGCGCACCTTCATGCGGCGACCTTTGTCGGCCCACACCATCAACGTGCCGAAATCGCCGACCAGTTCGGGTTGCAGCGTCTTGACCTCGCCCGCCATCACTTCGCCGGTCGAGCCATCGAGGGTGATGATCTGGCCTTCGTGGAATTCGCGCCCGCCCACGCGCAGGATGCGTGCGGCGCTGTCGATGCTGAGCCCGCCCGCGCCCGACACGCAGGGGCGGCCCATGCCCCGCGCCACAACCGCAGCGTGGCTGGTCATCCCGCCGCGCGCGGTCAGGATGCCGCGCGCCGCGTGCATGCCGTGAATGTCCTCAGGGCTGGTTTCGACGCGCACCAAAATGACCGCCTCGCCCATTTCGGCGGCGTGTTCGGCGCTATCGGCGGTGAACATGATCTTGCCCGACGCCGCGCCGGGGCTGGCGGGCAGCCCTTTGGTCAACACATCGCGCGGCGCGTCGGGGTCGAGCGTCGGATGGAGCAATTGGTCGAGCGCGCCAGGGTCAACCCGCTGCACCGCTTCGTCCTCGGTAATCAGCCCCTCGGCGGCCATATCGACGGCGATTTTCAGCGCCGCCTTGGCCGTGCGCTTGCCCGAACGGGTTTGCAACATCCACAATTTGCCGCGTTCAACCGTGAATTCGATATCCTGCATGTCGCGGTAATGACGTTCCAGCGTGTCGAACACCTGCGCCAGCTCGGCGAAGGTTTCGGGCATTGCCTCTTCCATGCTCAGCGGCTTGGCGTTGGCGGCCTCGCGCGCGGCACGGGTCAGATACTGCGGGGTGCGGATGCCCGCGACGACATCCTCGCCCTGCGCATTGATCAGCCATTCGCCATAATAGGCGTGCGCGCCAGTCGCAGGGTCGCGGGTAAAAGCGACGCCCGTCGCCGATGTTTCGCCCATATTGCCGAACACCATCGCCTGCACATTCACTGCGGTGCCCCATTCGGCGGGGATGGCGTTGAGGCGGCGATAGACCTTCGCGCGCTCGCTTTCCCAGCTGGTGAACACCGCACCAATCGCACCCCACAGCTGGTCGCGCGGGTCCTGCGGGAATGGCGCGCCCGATTGGGCTTCGACGAGCACATTATATTCGGCGACCAGCGCTTTGAGGTCTTCGGCCTCTAGCTCGGTGTCGAGGAAATAGCCGCGATCTTCCTTGGCGATTTCCAGCGCTTCTTCAAAGGCGGCATGGTCCAGTCCCATGACGACATCGGCGTACATCTGGATAAAGCGGCGATAGCTGTCCCACGCAAAGCGCGCGTCGCCCGAGGTGGCGGCGAGCCCCTCAACCGTCGCATCGTTAAGGCCGAGGTTGAGCACCGTGTCCATCATCCCCGGCATCGAAACGCGCGCGCCCGAGCGCACCGAAACGAGCAAGGGATCAGCGGGGTTGCCAAAGGTCTTACCCGTAATCCCCTCGATATGCGCGATACCGGCGTCGACTTCGGCGGCGAGGGTGGCGGGGAAAGCCTGGCCGTTCGCGTAATAGGCCGTGCAAACTTCGGTGGTGATGGTGAAACCCGGCGGCACCGGCAGGCCGATGCTGGCCATTTCGGCAAGGTTCGAGCCCTTGCCGCCGAGCAGTTCCTTGGACCGCTCTTTGGTGGTGGCCGCGCCGCCGAACAGGTGAACCTGATTCATCATCATCCCTCAATTTTCGAAAAATCGGCGACACTGTGCACGGCATCGCGGAACCGCGCGAGCAGACCAAGGCGAAACGCACGAACTTGATGATCGGGGTCGTTCACCATCACACCGGCGAAAAAAGCATCGATCGGCGCGCGGAGCGAGGCAAGCGCGGCCATGGCGTCCGTGAAGCGTTCTTCGACGACGGCAGCGGCAGCGGCGGGTTCGGCGGTGTCGAGGGCGGTTTGGAGGGCTGTGTCGTGCGCCGTGAGGTTCCCCTCCCGCTCGCGGGAGGGGTTAGGGGTGGGTGAGTCCGATGCAGTCACAGGCCCACCCCCAGCCCCTCCCGCAAGCGGGAGGGGAGCATTAGCCCCCGCCTGCTTCAGCAAATTCGCCGCGCGCTTATATGCGGCCAGCAAATCCGCCCCATCGGCGGTGTCCATAAACGCCTGCAAAGCCTTCACGCGCGCGAGCAGGCGAACAAGGTCATCCTCCCCGCCGAGCGCGAAAACCGCGTCGATCAGGTCGTGGCGGACGCCAGCTTCGCGTTGCTGGACTTTGAGGCGATCGGCGAAGAAGTCGAGAAATTGCGATCGCGTTCTCTCAAGACCATCTGCAACCTCTGTATGCGATTCAGTATCGACCCATCGACCCTCGTTCGGACTTTCTCGTAGCACTTGAGCGAGCAGTGACCAGTGAAGCGGGCCTCGATTGGATAGCAGACAATCTATGACCCCATTCAATGAGAGCCTTATCTCGCTCCTAAACATCAGGCTCATCGCGCTGATAGCCGCGCGACGCAGTGCAAACGGATCCTTTGAGCCTGTTGGAGGTTCATTGATTGCAAAGAAAGCCAACAGCGTATCCAGCTTATCCGCCAAACTCACCGCCACCGTCACCGGCGCGGTGGGCACGTCATCGCCCTGCCCGACCGGCTTGTAATGGTCGCGGATCGCGGCGGCGACTTGGGGGTCGAGGCCTTCGCGCGCGGCGTAATAGCCGCCCATGATGCCCTGCAATTCGGGGAATTCGCCGACCATTTCGGTGACCAGATCGGCCTTGCACAGGCGCGCGGCTTGTTCGGCGAGGTTGGCAAGGTCGCTGTTCCCCGGCGAAAGCCGGGGTCCAGAGCTTGACTGCGCCGACGGTAGGTCATGATCGCCCTGGGCCCCGGCTTTCGCCGGGGAACGGTCCGTGACAATCCCCTCTTCGCAGAGCCACCGCGCCAGCTTCGCCACGCGGTCGACCTTGTCGGCGACCGTGCCCAGCTTTTCGTGGAACACGATGTTGCCCAGCTTCTCCGCATGCTGCGCCAGCGTTTTCTTCTGGTCCTGTTCCCAGAAAAAGCGCGCGTCGCTCAATCGCGCCGCCAGCACCTTGCGGTTGCCGTCGACAATGGCGGCGCCACCGTCGCTGGGGGTAATGTTGGCGGTGCAGATGAAGGCGTTGGCGAGTTTGCCATGCGCATCCTCGCACACGAAATATTTCTGGTTCACCCGCGCGGTCAGCTGGATGACTTCGGGCGGCACTTCCAGAAAGGCCTCGTCAAAGCGCCCGAGCAGCGGCACCGGCCATTCGGTCAGGCCCGCATTCTCCACGACCAGCGCCTCGTCCTCCACCAGCACGAGGCCCGCGTCCGCCGCCGCTTTGGCTGCACCGTCGCGGATGCGCGCGCAGCGTTCGGAGAAATGGACGATGACATGCGCGGCGCGCAGCGCTTCGACATAGGCACCAGCGTTGGCGACGGACACCGGCCCCGACGACAGGAAACGGTGGCCCATTGTCGTGCGCCCGCTGGCTATTCCGTCAATTTCGCACGCCACAACATCATCGCCGAGCAGCGCGACGATGCCCTGGAGCGGACGGACCCAGCGCAGGCTTTCGGTGCTGATTGAGGCCGTCCCCCAGCGCATCGATTTGGGCCAGGGAAAGGCGCGGATGATGGCGGGGATGGCTTCGGCGAGCACCTCGGCGGTGGGCCGGCCCGGTTTGTCGATCACGGCGAAATAGGTGCCGTCGCGTTCAACGAGCTGGTCCTGCGTCAGCGCGGTCTTGCGCAGAAAGCCCTCGATCGCTTGCGGCGGGGCGCCGACCTTTGGGCCTTTGGTCTCTTCGCTGACGGCTTCGGTCGCCAGCGGCAGGTCGCGGGCGATCAGCGCGAGGCGGCGGGGGGTCGCGAAAGTTTCGATGGCACTTGCCGCAAGGCCCGCCTTGGCCAACGCTTCGCCGAACAGGCGTTCCAGATCGGCCTTGGCCTTCACCTGCATCCGCGCAGGAATTTCCTCCGAGAGGAGTTCGAGCAGGAAGTCGGTTGTCACGCCGCCCACCCGTTCTTTTCCATCCATGCCGCGCAGCTGCCCTTCGCAAGGTCGCGGACGCGGGCGATGTAATTGGCGCGTTCCTGCACACTGATCACGCCGCGCGCTTGTAAAAGATTGAACAGATGCGACGCCTCGATCGCCTGGTCATAGGCGGCGAGCGGGACGCCCGCCGCAATGGCGCGCTGGCATTCGGACTCGGCGGCCTCGAACCCTTTCAGCAGCACGGCGGTATCGGCGACCTCGAAATTCCATTTCGAGAACTGTTTTTCATTTTCGAGGAAGACGTCGCCGTAGTTGACCCCTGCGTCGTTGAACCGCAGGTCGTACACATTGTCGACGCCCTGAATGTACATGGCCAGCCGTTCGAGACCATAGGTCAGCTCGCCCGCTACGGGTTTGCAATCGAATCCGCCCATTTGCTGGAAATAGGTGAACTGGGTCACCTCCATGCCATCGCACCACACTTCCCAGCCGAGGCCCCATGCGCCGAGCGTCGGCGATTCCCAGTCGTCCTCGACAAAGCGGATGTCGTGCGCGAGCGGGTCGATGCCGATGGCGTCAAGGCTGCCGAGATAAAGCGCCTGCAAGTCGGCCGGCGACGGCTTCATGATCACCTGATATTGGTAATAATGCTGCAGCCGGTTGGGGTTTTCGCCATAGCGGCCGTCGGTAGGACGACGGCTGGGCTGAACATAGGCGACATTCCACGGGTCGGGCCCCAGGCTGCGCAATGTGGTCGCAGGATGAAAGGTCCCCGCCCCTACCCGCATGTCATAGGGCTGGAGAATCGCACAGCCGCGCGCGCCCCAATAGGCGTGCAGCGTCAGGATGATGTCCTGAAAACTTAGGCCCTTGGTGTCGGCCACGGCGGCAAAGTCCCCATATTTCGCAGGTGCAACAATTTCCGCCGCCTTGGCGGAGAGTGACGGAAGGGTCAAGCTACTCTGCGGCGACTTCGACCGCTGCGCGCACGACGGTTACCGGCGTTGCATTGAGCACAGCGTTGCCCGTCAGCCGGCAATAGCGTTCGGGATCGGTCAAATCGTTGATCGACACCCCGGCGTGGGCAGCCGCTGTCTGCCACCCAACCCCCTTGCGACCATGCCCCCAGCCGTGCGGCAGCGACACCGCCCCGGGCATCATGTCATCGGTGACCTCGGCGGCGACGGTGACGCGGCCGACGCGGCTGGCGACGTCGATCAAGTCGCCATCGGCAATGGCGCGCGCGGCGGCATCATCGGGGTGAATCATCAATGTGCAGCGGTCAGGGCCCTTCACCAGCCGCTTGCTGTTATGCAGCCAGCTGTTGTTCGACCGCACATGCCGCCGCCCGATCAAACGCAGGCTGTCGCCGGGCGTCGTTGTCATGTCGGCGCGGAAGCGATCCAATTCCTCGACCAAAGTGGCTGGGACGGCGTGGATGCGCTTGTCCGGCGTACGGATACGCTCTGCCAGATTGGCGCGCAGCGGGCCGAGGTCGACGCCGTTGGGCTGCGCCTCGACTTCGGCCAGGCTCATGCCCATGGGGCTGGCGCGCAGCATTGAATCGAGCTGTTCGCGCGGTGTCGGGATATTCGGCATCGCCTCACCCCGCGCGGCGTGGATGGCGGCGGCAAGTTCGGTCACAATTTCCCAGTCAGCCTTGCTGTCCGGCTGCTTTTCCAGCAACGCGGGCGAATAAGCCCCGAAGTTGCGGATCGCCAGCGGGCCGAAGAACAGCGGATAATGGTCCTTTTCCAGCGGACCGCACGGCGGCAAGATATAATGCGCGTGGCGGCTGGTTTCGGTGATGTACATGTCGAAACTCACCATCAAGTCGAGCCCCGCGAGCGCTTCGTCGGTGCGTCCACCGTCAGGGGCCGACAGGACAGGATTTCCCGCCGCAACGAACAGCATCCGCACCCGCTGGTCATCATCGCGCAGCAGTTCGTCGGCAAAGGCGACCATCGGGATTTCGCCCATCACCGACGGCATGGGGCCGCGCGCCGTTTCGACAGTCTTGATACTGCCCTTGCCCACCAGCGCGATGGTGTCGAGCAGCGGTTCGGGGAACATGGTGCCGCCGACGCGGTCAAGATTGCCGCTGGCGAGGTTGATCAGCTGGATCAGCCACTGGTTGAGCGTGCCATATTCGGTCACCGACACGCCCATCCGGCCATAGATGGCGGCGGGCTGGCCGCTGGTCATTAGGGCGGCAGTCGCCGCAATCTCCTCCACTGCGACCCCGCAATGATCGGCAAGCTCGGCATCATCAAACGCGGAAAGCTGATCATCGATTGTTGCCCAGCTGTCATCGACCAGGGCTGCAATTGGTGAGGTAAGGTCTGGTTGGCGCTGGCGAACTGCGCGCAGAATGGCCAGCAGCAGTGCCGTGTCGGTCCCCGGCCGCACCGGCACCCAGCGATCGGCAAGCTTCGCCGTCTCCGTCCGGCGCGGATCGACGACCACCAGCGTGCCGCCGCGCGACTGCATTTCGGCAACGCGGCGCTTGAAATCGGGGACCGTCCACATGCTGCCATTCGATGCGGCCGGATTGCCGCCGACAATTACCAACGCCTGCGTGCGATCAATGTCGGGCACGGCGGCGAGGCTGACGTGCCCATACATTTGATGTTGGACATAATGGTGCGGAATCTGGTCGAGCGTGGAGGCCGAGAAGGTTCCCTTCGACCCCACCGCACGGCGCAGCGCGCCCATCTGGCCCGATATGGCATAGTCATGCGCGTTGGGGTTGCCGACATAGAAAGCGGGGCGCGCCTTTTCGGCCTGAAGTGCAACGACGTGCGCAGCGATTTCGGCATAGGCGGTGGCCCAGTCGATGGCTTCCCAACCTCTGGCGGTGCGCTTGATCGGGGTTCGCAACCGGTCAGGGTCATCCTGCAAATCGGCGATGGCAGTTGCCTTGGGACAAATGTGCCCGCGGCTCAGCACATGATCAGGATTGCCCTTGATCGACAGTATCTTGCGCCCATCAAGTTCCACCAAAATGCCGCAATTGGCCTCGCAGATGTGGCAGGTGCGCGCGTGCACGGACATGAAAATTCTCCCTCTTTCGCAAGCAGACTAGCACGCGCACCGCGCCTGTCCAATGTCAGCCGTGCAAGTCATTTTGTCATGTCTTGTTGACATGTCAGCGAATCATGTCCATATGTCATGTGTCCATGACACAATGTCATGCGACAGCGACAATGGACTGGCCAATGCACAACAAGCTGAAGGTGCTGCGCGCGATGCACAATTGGAGCCAGGCGGAGCTTGCCGACCGGCTTGATGTGTCGCGTCAGGCGGTCAACGCCATTGAAACGGGCAAGTATGACCCCTCGCTCCCCCTCGCCTTCAAACTGGCGCGGCTGTTCAACATGCCCATCGAGGAGATTTTCAGTGACGGAGAATGAACCGCTGGACGCACCGCGCCGCCCCAGCTTCGTCTGGACTAGCACCATCATCATCGCCACGGCCTTCTTGACCGGCGCAGTGGCAGGCTATTTCGACAAAATGGCCGAATATGGCGAAGCTCCACGGTCAGGCAGCTTAATCGCTCAGCTCGTTGTGATTGCGCTGGGCGTGTCAATACTCGTCGCCTATCTCTCACGCTTCGGACGTTTTTGGGAAAACTGGTCCCGCCGCAAGCAGCTCTACGCTGTCAGCCTGTCGATTGCAGCGCTGCTAGGCTTTATCACCACTTTGGCATTGCGCTTCGGTGTTGGCGACGGTCCCACCAGCGATTTGTTCGGGAACGGGCGGTTCGACCCAGGCGTTGCCATGATCCTTTCGGCCCTGTGGCTAGGCGGCATGACGCTGTCGATTCTCATCTATCACCGCAGCGTCGATGATCATGAAAAGCAGGCCTATCTGTGGGGCGGGCTGGCCGGTTTCTATGCGGTCGTCTTTCCGGCACCGGTGTGGTGGCTGCTTGCACGCGCCCAGATTGTGCCGCCGGTAGATGCGATGATCCTGTTCCTCTTTGCCGTCACCGCCAATGCTATTGTTTATATGTGGCTGAAATATCGTTGAACCCCCTCCCCTTCCTATCACTTTCATCCTAAAGGAATGAACATGAACCGCTTTTTCAAAACACTGATGTTCACCGCCGCGATGATACCGCTGGCCCAGTGCGCCAATCTGGCGCCGGTGGGCTCGGCGTTGGCGCAGTCCGCTCCGGCAGCCGCAGCGGGTGAAGATGCCGACCCCGCGCTGTGGGTGGTCAAGGACGCCGACACCACCATCTATCTGTTCGGCACTGTCCACATGCTGAAACCCGGCCTTAGCTGGTTTGATGAAGCGGTGAAGGATGCGTTCGACAAATCGGACAGCCTGAAAATCGAAGTCGTTCTGCCCGAGGACCAAGGCGAGTTGGTGTCGCGCACCCTGCCCTTTGCCATCGACCAGACGGGCACGCCGCTGTCGAGCCTGTTATCCGAAAGCGAGCGGGCTGCCTATGAAGCCGCCATGGCAAAATTTGGCCTGCCGGTGGCGCAGTTTGAAATGTTCGAACCCTGGTTTTCGGGGCTGACACTGTCCGCGGTGGCTTTGACCGCGGATGGCTATGATCCTAACCAAGGGTCGGAGAAAACCCTGACCGGGGCAGCGAAAGCGGCTGGCAAGCCGGTCGAAGGGCTGGAGACGTTGGAAGAGCAGATGGGCTTTTTCGATACTTTGCCGCGCGACGTGCAGGTCAAGTTCCTCAACGCGACGGTGGCCCAGCTGCCCACGGCTGGCGGCGAATTCGCTGACATTTTGCTGGCCTGGAAGCAGGGCAAGCCCGACGAATTGGGCGCACGCATGAACCGTGCGATGCTGGGTTCCGAAGAGTTGGCTGATGCCCTGCTGTTCAAGCGGAACGAACGGTGGGCGAGCTGGATCAAGTCGCGGCTGGACCAGCCTGGCAGCGTCTTTGTTGCGGTCGGCGCCGGCCATCTGGCGGGCGAAAAAAGCGTGCAGGATTATCTGACCAAGCACGGCTTGAATGCCGAGCGCATTGCCTATTAAGCCGATGATGCTGCACCGCTGGCTCCTTGCGATGCTGGCGGTGCTGCTGGTGGGTGCCTGCTCGGAATCGATCCGGCAGGACGCCACGCCAGCGGTTTGGGCGGTGCGCAGCCCGGGAACGACAATCTATCTGACCGGCACTGTACATTTGCTGCCTGACGGGACGAACTGGCGTAACGGGCCGATCACCGCCGCGATCGCCGATGCCGACGAGCTGGTGACCGAGCTGGCCCCGGACGAGCTGGCGAGGGCAGCCAAGGTGATGCGGCTTTTCAGCTATGGCGACGGCCCGATCCAGCCCCGCGAGCGCTTTGATATCGACCTGCGCGACGACTATATCGCATTGGAAGGTCAGGAATTGAGCGTGGTTCCGGGGATGGCCGCGCTCGATGACTGGGCGCTGGCGCTGATGCTGGCGCGGGTGAACGCCGACAAGGCAGGGTTGCGCGCTGCCAATGGCGTGGACGCTGCGCTGATTGAAACCTTTGCAGCCGCTGGTAAACCGCGGCTGGGGCTGGAAACCGCTGAGGATCAGTTCGGCGCGTTCGATGCTATCCCCCTGCCCGAACAGCGCATCATGCTGAACCGGTTGATGCGCGATATCGCCGAAGGACGCGCAGACGACCGGCTGCGTGCGACTGTCGGCGCCTGGTCGCGCGGCGATATGGAAGCACTGGCCGACATTATCGCGCGGGATGCGGGCAATGCGCCGACGGCGCACCGGTTGCTGTTGACCGACCGCAATCGCCAATGGACTGACTGGATCGAACGGCGGCTGGACCAGCCCGGCACGGTGCTGGTGGCGGTAGGCGCGGGGCATTTTGCCGGACCCGAATCGCTGCTTGAGTTGTTGGCTGCCCGCGGGTTCAAGGCCGAACGACTCCAATAGGCTTGCATTTCGGCGCGTCTGCCGCTAACGGCCCGCGCTTCCGCTATGGTCATCCCTGGAGGCGTGGCGGACAGTGAAACATCATCTCGGAGAAATATCATGAGCGATCAGCTGACGCTGACGGCCGAGACGCGCGAACGGGCAGGCAAGGGAGCCTCCCGTGCCCTGCGTCGTGAAGGCCGCGTCCCCGCCGTAATTTATGGCGGCAAAGAAGAACCCCTGGCAATCCACGTCGAAGAAAAGCTGCTCATGAAGCAGCTGATGACCGGCCACTTCATGAACTCGGTGGTCGAGATCACTGTCGGCGGAAAGGCCCTGCGCACCCTGCCCAAGGACGTCGCTTTTCACCCCGTGAACGACCGCCCGCTGCATGTCGATTTCCTGCGCCTGACGAAGGATTCGACGGTGCATGTCGAAGTGCCGGTGAAGTTCATCAATGAGGAAGCCTCGCCCGGCCTGAAGCGCGGCGGCGTGCTGAACATCGTGCGCCACGAGCTGGAACTGGTGTGCGACGCCAACCGCATCCCCGACGACATCATTATCGATGTGACCGGCTTTGACGTGGGCGATTCGATCCACATCAGCCATGTAACGTTGCCCGAAGGGTCGACGAGCGCGATCACCGACCGCGACTTCACCATCGCCACCATCGTCGCACCGTCGGCGCTGAAGTCGAGCGATGGCGACACGACCAAGGATGAGGCCGCAGAAGGCTAATTCCGCAACCTTATCGGCATTGAAGCCCCGCCCGCCCTCTGCCAGACAGACGGCGGGCGGGGCTTTCGCTTTTTCAGGGGTTTGAAAATCAATGCAGCTTTGGGTCGGCCTTGGCAATCCGGGCACGCAATATGCGCTGCACCGGCACAATGTCGGCTTCATGGCTGCCGATGCGATCGCTGAAACCCACGGCTTCGGATCCGAAGCCAAGAAATTCAAAGGGCTGCTGCGCGAAGGGCGGATTGGCTCGACCCGCGTCCTGATCCTCAAACCGCAGACTTTCATGAATGAAAGCGGACAGAGCGTGCGTGCCGCGCTCGATTTCTATAAACTGGATGTTTCAGCGGTCACCGCTTTTTACGATGAACTCGACCTTGCCCCGTTCAAGGTCAAAGTGAAGCGTGGCGGCGGCGCGGCGGGGCACAATGGCATCCGCAGCATGATCGCGCACATCGGCGATGATTTCCGCCGGGTCCGGCTGGGGATCGGCCACCCCGGGCACAGGGACCGGGTCACCCCGCATGTGCTGGGCAATTTTGCCAAAAGCGAGATCGAGCCGCTGACCGATATGCTGGGCGCGGTGGCCGCCGAGGCGCGATGGCTGGCGGCCGAAGACGATGCCCGGTTTCTGACGGATTTGGCGCTGCGCTTGCAGGGATAATTTACTGCCCCGACTGCGCGTAGCGCATCGGCGGCGGCGGCGGCGCGCCATCAGGCTGGTCGGCAAGCTTGATCGCGCACATTGTGCCCCAGCGCAGGTGGCTGTCGCAGCCGACACCGGCAAAACGATAATGGCCGGTCAACAACAGGTGGCGATGCCCGCGCGAGGCAACGCCGTCGTCAACCACCAACTGGCGCACCACATCGCGCGGGCTGCGCTGGCCATAGCTGATAACCTCACTGACAAAGCGCCCGCCGCCGCGCGCCATGACGCGTTCACCCGGGCCCTGCCCGCGCGCGATATGGCCGATTTCGCCGCTCGATGCCTGCCAGCGGGCATGATCGGCGGCCGCGGCATCGAGAATTTCGCCGCCGCGCAGCCGCGCTACCGGCGCTGCACGTTCCAGCGCGGCGATGGCGTCGTCTACCGCGCGCACGCCTTCGATGCTCATTTCAACGACATTGTCGTCAGCATCGAACACCACCTTGCCGCGGATACGGGTGCGATATTCGCGCAAGTCTTGGGCATAACCTGCCGGGTCGGCGCGCAGCCGATTGATTTCGGCCAGCACGGCGCTTTCAAAATCGTCCGTTTGCGCGGTCGCCGGCGGAGCAAACGCCAGCGCCAGCAACAACGCCAATTTGCCGAAGTGTGCAATGCTCATCGACGCGACCCCGCTTGCATATGACTGCAAGTCTGTGGGGCGAAGGTTAAGAATAACTTACCTGCCCGCAACCTGCTTGCGTTGAACGGAGCAAGGGCGGCATATATTCCGCCGAGGAGAATTCGCATGACCGACAATCGCCGCCTGAACCGTCGCCAAATGCTGGGCGCGACCGCCGCCATGGCCACTGCTCCCGCCTTTACTTCGGCCGCGCTGGCCGAAGAGCCGCAGCTGAGTGACAAGACCATCCTGATCACCGGCGCGTCGAGCGGTTTCGGTTATGTCGGTGCGCTTTACTATGCGCGGCGCGGGGCAAGGGTGATTGCCTCGATGCGCGGCCTGCCCCGGCGCGAGGCCGCCCAATTGCTGGAAGAAGCCAAGAAGGAAGATCTGGACATCCAGGTGGTCGAAATCGACGTGACTTCAGACGCATCGGTCGCGAAGGGGGTGGAAGAAGCATTGCGGCTGGGCGGTGGGCGCATCGACGTGCTGGTCAACAATGCCGGTATCGGCATCACCGGGCCGGTCGAGGTGCAGGACATGGCCGCCACCCAGCTGATCTTCGACACCAATGTGTTTGGCTGCCACCGGCTGGTGCGCAATGTGCTGCCGATCATGCGCGATCAGAAAGCGGGGCAGATTTTCCAGATTTCGTCGCAGCTGGGCCGCGTCATCGTGCCCGGCGGCGGCCATTATTCGGCGACCAAATTCGCGCTGGAGGCGATGGGCGAGCAGTTGGCCTATGAGCTGGTGCCGCACAATATCGATGTGACGATTATTCAGCCCGGCGGCTATCCGACGCGCGTGTGGGTCAACCGCAACGCGCTGACCGCTGCGCTGAAGGACCGTACCGAAAACGGGCGGCTCGATGCTTACCCCGCCTTCACCACAGGCATGGGCCGCGAGGATGGGTCGGGCCGCAGCGCCGACCCGCTCGATGTACCGCGTGCGATCGCCGAAATCATCGCGATGCCACCGGGCAAGCGCCCGCTACGCCGGGCGGTGCATCCGGGCAACAAGCCGCAGGAGCCGATCAACAAGGTCAGCGCCGAGGTGCAAGTGGCGTGGTTGGGCGGAACGGCGCTGGGCCCGCTGGTGAAGGCCGTGCACGACTGACTCCTGTGGGGCCCAAGGAGCGAACCGAATGATCCTTCCGATACTCCTAATGTTGGGGCAGCCTGACACAGAATCCGCAAATGATGTCACATCGCAAATCCCACTGACATTCCAGGGTGTTACGGCGCGTGTCGATTTAGGCACAGACGGCAACGTCAACCAATGCGTCAGCACCAAGATCGGCGAAATGATTGAGGAATTCCCGATTTGTGATCTGTTTGGTAGGTCTGAGACGTTGGCGCTGATGTTTGGGCAAGCGCGTAAAGGCCGACAAATTTTGCATATCCGAGCGGCGCTGGGTCCATCGGGTGACAAGGAATTTGGCAGTGCCGGGTTTCCCACCGGAGCAAAGCCATTCAACTTCCTTGATTTTTCCTTTGAGGTCGATGCGAACGGCGTTGGCCGAAACTGCACAACAGTGACCAACAATCTGGACCCACGATTTGACGGATTTTGCGCTGCGATATTCCAAAGCGAGCGCAGTTTTTTCCTTGTTAGCCCCCAAGATCAGTTCCCTTTTGCCATGACCTTCCGCGTGGACGCCTTCGCAGAATAAGTTGGACTGGCCTTTCGCGCCGCAGCCGCCTAGTGGGCCATTCCGCGAAAGGATTGGGTATATGGGTTTCAAATGCGGCATCGTCGGTCTGCCCAATGTCGGCAAGTCGACCCTGTTCAATGCGCTGACCGAGACGCAGGCGGCGCAGGCGGCCAATTATCCGTTTTGCACGATTGAACCCAACGTCGGCAATGTCGCGGTGCCCGATCCGCGGCTCGACCAGCTGGCGGCGATCGCTTCAAGCCAGAAGATCATCCCTACTCAGTTGGCGTTTGTGGACATCGCAGGCTTGGTGCGCGGCGCGTCCAAGGGCGAAGGCCTCGGCAACCAGTTCCTTGGCAATATCCGCGAGGTCGATGCCATCGTCCATGTGCTGCGCTGTTTCGAGGATGACGACATCCAGCATGTCGAAAACAAGGTCGATCCCATCGCCGACGCCGAAACGGTCGAAACCGAATTGCTGCTCGCCGATATGGAGAGCCTGGAAAAGCGCGTGCCCGCCTTCCAGAAAAAGGCCGCGCAGGGCGACAAGGAGGCCAAGGCTGCGGCCGCCGTGCTGGGGCGCGCCCTGGAATTGCTGCGCGAGGGCAAACCGGCGCGACTGACCGTGCCCGAGGGCGATGACGAGACACGCATCTTCAAACAGGCGCAGTTGCTGACGTCCAAACCCGTGCTTTATGTCTGCAACGTCGAAGAATCTGCAGCAGCCGAGGGCAATGTGCATAGCGCGCGCGTGTTCGCCAAGGCGGCTGCCGAGGGCGCGCAAGCGGTCGTCGTGTCGGCGGCGATTGAAGCCGAAATCGTTACCATGCCTGCCGAAGAGCGCGGCGAGTTTCTGGAAGCGCTGGGGCTCAGCGAAGCGGGCCTCGCGCGCATCATTCGTGCGGGATACGCGTTGCTCGACCTTATCACCTTCTTCACCGTCGGACCAAAAGAAGCCCGGGCGTGGACCGTGCACAAGGGCGCAAAGGCCCCCGAGGCGGCAGGGGAGATTCACAGCGATATGCAGCGCGGCTTCATCCGCGCCGAAACCATTGCTTTCACCGACTATGTCGCATTGGGCGGCGAAAGCCCGGCGCGCGAGGCGGGCAAATTGCGGCAGGAAGGCAAGGAGTATGTGGTCGCTGATGGCGATGTGCTGCATTTCAAATTCAACGTTTGACCATGTGGTTGACAAGGGGCGTTAATTCAGGGCAGTTTCACGCCATGGGGAAACGATTGATCCTTGCTGCTGCGGGAACCACTCTGATCGGCGCGTTGAGCGTGCCAATAGCTGTTGCGTCACCAGCGATGGACAATGGCTGTCAGGCGGCCAATCCCGCGCCACCCAAGGCAAAGGAGCGCAAGCCCGCCGAGACCCGCGAAAAGAAGCGCTCGGGATCCGGCCGTAGCTGTCTTGGCTGCATTGTGCCGCTCGACGGCCTGTCCTCGACGATGGCGATCGCCACCGATTTCTGACACGCGAGCGGCTGTCATTGTCGCATGCCGCCGATAGGCTAAAGGCTTCCGAACCCGATTCGCCGGGGAGCGAAGGAAGCGCCATGTTCAACCGCCGTCTGTTCATCGCCGGGGCCGCCGCGAGCGGCATCGCCGCACCCGCTATCCTCCACGCACAGAACCGCTGGCGCAGCTATCCTTTTGCGCTCGGGGTGGCGGCGGGCGATCCTGCCCCCGATGGTTTCGTCATTTGGACGCGCCTTGCGCCCGAGCCACTGACACCCGATGGCGGCATGGCCATGTTCCCGATGCCGGTGCAGTGGGAAGTCGCAAGCGACCCGCGCTTTGAGACCATCGTGCAATCGGGCGAGGCCATCGCGCGACCCGAGCTGGCGCATGCAGTGCATGTCGAGGTGGCGGGGTTGCAGCCCGACCGGCCCTATTTTTACCGCTTCACCGCAGGCGGCGAGCGCAGCTTCCGGGGACAAGCGCGCACTTTGCCACTCGCCAGCGCCGATGTTGCCCGCCTGAAATTCGGCGTCGCCGGATGCCAGCGGTTCGAGGACGGTTACTATGGCGCGTTCCGCCACCTGTCGAATGAGGCCGACCTCGCCTTCGTCTATCATTATGGCGACTATATCTACGAATATGCCGTGGGGGCAGTGTCGTCGAATTTCTTCAGCGGCGCATTGGTGGAGCCCGTGCGCCGCCCGCTCGGCCAGTCCACCTACAGCCTGAGCGACTATCGTCAGCGCTATGCGCAGGTGAAATCGGACCCCGATTTGATCCGCGCGCACGCCGCGCATGCCTTTGTGTCGAGCTATGACGATCATGAAGTCGATAACAATTGGGTGACCGATATCGACGAGGATGGCACCCCGCCCGAATTGTTCGCGCTGCGCCGCGCGGCGGCGTTTCAGGCCTGGTATGAACATATGCCGGTGCGCAAATCACAGCTGCCGCGCGGCGGCGTGGTGCAAATGTACCGCGACCTAAAATATGGCCGTCTTGCTCATGTCGATATCTGCGACACGCGCCTCTATCGCACCGATCAGCCGTGCGGCGACGGGTTCAAGCCGCATTGCGCCGAGGTGGATGGCAAGAATGCGCAGGTGCTGGGTGCCGAGCAGGAGGCGTGGGTGGCACGCAACCTGGCGAACCGCGACCATGTTTGGAACGCGCTGGCGCAGCAGGTCACGATGATGAGCCTCGACCGCCGCCGCCGCCCGGAGGAACCCGCGCGCATACTGAACATGGACAGCTGGGCGGGCTATGAAGCGCCGCGCCAGCGCTTGCTCGCGCGCATGGCGGGCCGACAGAATGTCATCGTGCTGACGGGCGACGAGCACCAGAATTTCTGCGGCAATCTGGTGCACCGCGACAAAATCGTCGGCGGCGAATTTGTCGCCACCTCGATCAGCAGCGGCGGCAATGGCCAGGACGTCCGCCCCGGCACCGATGAATGGATGAAGTTCAACCCCGAACTCAAATTCGCCAACGACCAGCGCGGCTATCTGGTATGCGAAGTGACGCCTGAGGCGTGGCAGACGCATTTCATGGTGGTCGATCAAGTGCGCACGCGCGAAAATGCCCTATCACGGCGGATGACGGCGGTGGTGGCGCGCGATGAGGCGGGGGTTAAGCTGTCGGCTTAGCTTGATCTTGCAATGTTGCCATTGTGTTCGTAATTTCAATCGAACCAATGTGAATCCAAATTATTGCCGAGATCTTGTGAGTTGGCCAGATGACTCTTCCACCCGTATATAGTCGCCGTAAACGCATTCTCGACACAGCCTCGCCGGACGTATTCACGTACGACGCCATTCCAAACAATCTAAAAATTTCTCTGTTCATGATAATGGATAGAGCAGCAGATTATTACACGTCGGGATCATCTTATAAGATATGGGATAAAGTTGTCGATTCTTTGCGTGAGGAATTAGGAGTATATAAACTTGCAGAAATAAATCATCATGACCCACACGATGAATTGCAACTTTACTTTAATCATCTTGCTTCGATTGATAGAATTTTAGACACGATTGAATTTTGGAATTTCTTCACCGTGAATTGGATCAGAAAAAATTCGATCCATCGTACAAGCCAAAATCTTACGGATTCGATTGCCATATTGAACGCAAGACTCTTTGAAAACGGCATTGGATTCGAGTTAGTCAATGGGCAGATCGTAGAAAAGGCGAACGAATTTGCGCATTCAGAAATTGTGCTACCTGCACTACGGATTTTATCCGAAAGTCGTTTTTCTGGTGCTAATCAAGAATTTAGAGAAGCGCATCAAGCTTACCGCGATGGGTCATACAAGGATTGTTTGATCGACTGCCTCAAGTCTTTTGAGAGTGTAATCAAAACAATTGCTGAGCGAAAAGGCTGGCAACTGCCGCCCAACCCCAATGCAAAGATATTGATCGCGTCGCTTTTCGAGAACGAGCTGGTTCCACCCTACATGCAGAGTCAGTTTGACGGCCTACGGACGCTGCTTGAGAGCAGCGTGCCGACAACACGGAATAAGGTTGCAGGCCATGGGCAAGGTCCTGAAGTCATTCAAGTGCCGAAAGCGCTGGCCACACTTCAACTGCACCAAACTGCGGCGATGATAATTTTTTTGAGCGACTTAGCTTAGCGTCGCCCGAACAACCGCTCGACATCGCCCATCGACAGCTTCACCCACGTCGGTCTCCCATGGTTGCACTGGCCCGAGCGCGGTGTGACCTCCATCTGGCGCAGCAGCGCGTTCATTTCGGCGACGTTCAGCACACGCCCGGCGCGGACAGAGCCGTGGCAGGCCATGGTTGCGGCGACATGGTCGATCCGCTCGGCAAGTCCCAGCGCGGAGTCAAACCCCGCCAGATCGTCGGCAATATCGCGCACCAGCCGCTGCGCATCAGGATTGCCGAGCAGCGCCGGCGTCCCGCGCACAACGACCGCGCCGGGTCCGAAGCGTTCGATCTCGACCCCCAGCTTCGCTAACTCACCCGCCGCGCTCTCCAGCCGGTCGCAGGCAGGCTCATCAAGCTCGACCACCTCGGGCAGCAGCAGACCTTGGACAGCGACCCCCTGCCCCGCGAGGCCGGCGCGCAGCCCTTCAAGGACAAGCCGCTCATGCGCGGCGTGCTGGTCGACCAGCACCAGCCCATCCTCGGCCTCGGCAACAATATAGGTGTTGGCAATCTGCCCGCGCGCGATGCCCAGCGGGTGGTCGGTGCTGACCGGGGGCGGCGCTGTTGCCACCTCGGCACGACCCTGCGGCAGCACGTCGGCTGCGGCCCAGTCGCGGCGCGCTTCGGCGACATGCAGCTCACCCGCTTCGCGATCAAACGGCCGGGCAAACAATGCACCGAAGGCTGGGGTTGGCGCCACGGGTTCAGCCTGCCACGCCGCCTCCATCCCCGCCGCCGGGCGCTGGACGCTGCGAATTCCCTGCTCGTTCAGCGTCCGGCGCAGACCACCTACAATCAACCCACGCACCAGCGCCGGATCGCGGAAGCGCACCTCGGTCTTGGCGGGATGGACGTTCACATCGACCTCGCTGCCAGGCAGATCGATGAACAGCGCCACCACCGGATGCCGGTCGCGCGCAAGCAAGTCGGCATAGGCAGCGCGCAATGCGCCGACCAGCAGGCGGTCCTTCACCGGCCGACCGTTGACGAACAGATATTGGTGGTCAGCGACGCCGCGATTAAAGGTTGGCAGGCTGGCAACGCCGCTGATGCGGACATGCTCGCGCACCAGATCAACCAAAATGGCATTGTCTGCCAGCGCACGGTCGACCAGCAGCGCGACGCGCTCCTCGCGCGCTTGGCTTGCCTGTAAATCAAATATGCGGCGCCCGTCATGCTCGAGCGCAAAAGCGATGTCGGGCCGCGCCATGGCGAGCCGCCGCATCACATCGAGCGCGGCGGCATATTCGCCGCGCGCGCTGCGCAGAAATTTGCGGCGGGCCGGCACGCGGGCGAACAGGTCGGCAATGGTCACGCGCGTGCCGGGGGGCAGCGCCGCTGGGCCTTCGTCAACCACAACGCCATTGTCGACAACACGGCGCCAGCCGCTTGCACCAGCAGGGCGGCTCTCGATGGTCAGCCGCGCCACGCTGGCGATGCTGGGCAGCGCCTCACCGCGAAAGCCCAAGGTGACGACATTCTCAATCGCCTCGTCAGGCAGTTTTGAGGTGGCGTGGCGTTCCAGCGCGAGTGCGAGGTCAGCGGGCGACATCCCGCACCCGTCATCCTCGACCACCATCTGCGCGATTCCGCCCTCGCTGAGCCGGACTGCGATGCGGCTCGCCCCTGCGTCAATCGCGTTTTCCACAACTTCTTTGAGCGCAGCCGCCGGACGTTCGACCACTTCGCCCGCAGCGATGCGATTCACCAGCGATTCCGGCAAGCGGCGTATTGACATGCGCCCTGCCCTAGCGCAGTCGCACCCCAAGCGCGACCCACCCGCAAACTTTGACCGCAAATGCCCCTCTGACTGGCGCTAGACCGCTATTTTCGGGCAGTTACACCGGTCAGTCCGGTTGACGGACCGTCACGCAGCGTCAAACAGCATCGGAGCGCGGCCCATCCCGCCACCGCCCGGACAGGAAAGCAGAAACAAAAATGTCGTTTTTTTCGCGCTGGTTCAAATTTTCCTCACAAGACATGGCCATCGACCTCGGCACCGCCAACACCGTCGTTTATGTGCGCGGGCGCGGCATTGTGCTTAACGAACCTTCGGTCGTTGCGGTCGAAACGATCAACGGCATCAAGCGCGTGAAGGCCGTGGGTGATGACGCCAAGCTGATGATGGGCAAGACGCCCGACAGTATCGAGGCCATCCGGCCGCTGCGCGATGGCGTGATCGCCGACATCGATGTCGCTGAACAGATGATCAAACACTTCATTACCAAAGTGCATGGCGGCAAGCCCAGTTTGATCAGCCATCCCGAAATCGTCATCTGCGTGCCGTCGGGGTCAACCAGCGTCGAACGCCGCGCCATCCGCGACGCCGCGAGCAATGCCGGCGCCAGCCAGGTGTGGCTGATTGAGGAACCCATGGCTGCTGCCATCGGTGCCGACATGCCCGTGACCGAACCCATCGGGTCGATGGTCGTCGATATTGGCGGCGGCACCACGGAAGTTGCGGTGCTCTCGCTGCGCGGCGTTGCGTATTCCACCTCGGTGCGTGCCGGCGGCGACAAAATGGACGAAGCCATCGTCTCTTATGTCCGCCGCCACCACAATCTGCTGATCGGCGAAGCCACCGCCGAGCGGATCAAGAAGGATTTCGGCATTGCCCGCACCCCCGCCGACGGCACCGGGCTGATTATCCAGATCAAGGGCCGCGACCTCGTCAACGGTGTGCCCAAGGAAATTTCGATCAACCAGGCGCAAATTGCTGACGCGCTGTCCGAACCCATCGGGACAATTATCGAAGGTGTGCGTATCGCGCTGGAAAACACGGCACCCGAGCTCGCCGCCGATATCGTCGACCAGGGTATTGTCCTGACCGGCGGCGGCGCGCTGATCCGTGAGCTGGATGAAATGCTGCGCGATGCAACCGGCCTGCCCGTGACCGTCGCCGAAGACCCGCTAACCTGCGTCGCCATCGGCACGGGCCGGGCGATGGAAGACCCGGCGTTCCGCGGCGTGTTGCTGCAAGCCTGAACGGAGCCCGCCTGCCGCCATGCTCCGCCCGGCTCAGCTTCGACCGGGGCAATCCCGCAAAGCCCAAGTCCGGCTGTTCATCGCCTATGTCGTGGCGATGGTCGGCGCGGTCGTGGGGTTGTTGCTTGCAATTTTGTCGATTGCCGACCCGGTTGGTTTTGCCGCGCTGCGTACAGCCGCGCAGGAAGCGGTCAGCCCGGTCGCGCGCCTGACGCGATCGGTGACCGGGACAGCGTCGGGGCTCAGCGACAGCATTACCGCCTATTTCGCAGCCGGCAGCCAGAACCAGCGGCTGCGCCGTCAGGTCGAGGAACAGCAACGCGATCTGGTTGAAGCCAGCACATTGGCCGAGGAAAACCGCCAGCTGCGTATTTTGCTGAAACTCGGTGAACAAGGCAGCGGCGGCATTGCCAACGGCTATTTGCTAACGTCCAACCCGACCAGCAGCCGACGCCTTGCCATTCTGAGCATCGGGCGCAACCGCGGTGTGCGGCCCGGGATGCCGGTACGCGCGGCGGACGGGCTGATTGGCCGCGTGCTCGATAGCGGACCAACCACCGCGCGCGTGCTGTTGCTGACCGACAGCGACAATATCGTGCCGCTGCGCCGCGCCAGCGACGGTCTGCCCGCGCTGGCAAGCGGGCGCGGCAATGGCGAGCTGGATATCCGCACGCTCAATCTGGCCGACAATCCATTCAAGCCCGGCGACATATTGGTGACGTCGGGCACCGGAGGGATTTACCGTCCCAACATCCCTGTCGCACTGGTGGTGCGGCTGCAGAATGATGGCGCGGTGGCGCGCCCCCTCGCCGACCCGGCTAAGGTCGACATTGTCGCGGTCCTGCCCGCCTATGCCGCCACCAGCGGCGCCAGCGAAATCGCGCCATGAGCAGCCTGGCCCCGCAACGCATTGGCGAACCGCCATCGCAATTGCGACTCCAGGCGATTCCGATCGTCTCGGTCCTGCTTGCCTCGGCGCTGCCAATGATGTTGCCGCTGATAGCGGCATGGGCCTATTTGCCGCCGCTTGGCCTGCTGTTGTTCCTCGCATGGCGGCTGCTGCACCCCAGCCTGTGGCCGGTGTGGATCGGGTTGCCGCTCGGGCTGTGGGATGATCTGATGTCGGGCCAGCCAGTCGGTGCCGCGATGGGGTTGTGGACCATCGCGCTGCTGGTCATCGATTTCATCGACCAGCGCACCTATTGGCGCGGATATTGGCAAGACTGGATGATTGCTGCGGTGGCGACCAGCATCATTATCGTTGCTGGCGCGGCACTGGCGCATCCCGGTGCCCAGATATCGCTGCTCCTCGGTCTGGTCGGACTTCAGATTGCCGCCAGCATCCTGCTCTTCCCCATGATGGTCCGCGTCGCGGCATGGCTGGACAGGATCCGGTTGTTCCGGCGATAGCACGGCGATGTTCGGCAAATTTGGCAAAGCCCCCCCGGTTACCGAGGCATGGCGCGGGTTCACCTTCACCCGGCGCACCATGCTGGTGGGCGGCATCCAGATGGCGATCGGCGGCGCGCTGGCAGCCCGCATGGCCTATATCTCGATCATCGACAGCGAGCGCTATGTTCTTGAGTCCGAAAGCAACCGCCTGAACCTGACGCTGATCCCGCCGAGACGCGGCTGGATCGTCGACAAGCGCGGCAAGGCGCTCGCCAACAACCGCGTCAGCCTGCGGATCGACCTGATCCCCGACCGGGTGCGGGACAAAGCGAAAATTATCGCCGATCTCCAGCAACTTCTGGGGCTGGATGCCGACACGGTGCAGCGCATTCGGCGCGATCTGGACAAGGCGGAAGGCTTTCAGCCCGTTCCGGTTGCCGAGAATTTGGACGAAGCCCGCTTTGCCTCGATCCTCGTGCGCATTACCGACCTGCCCGGCGTTGCCCCGGCGCGCGGTTTTGCGCGCAACTATCCCGCCGGGGCGGCCGTGGGCCACTTGCTCGGCTATGTCGGCGCGCCGACCGCCGAGGAATATCAAAAGGCCCGCGATCCCCTGTATGTCACGCCTGGCTTCAAAACCGGCAAAGATGGTCTGGAGCGCTATTTTGAACCATTTTTGCGCGGCAAGCCCGGGGCCAAGCGCGTCGAAGTGACCGCAGGCGGCAAAGTCGTCCGCGAACTCGACACCCAGCCCGACACGCAGGGCGATACGCTGCACCTCGCGATTGATGGCGACCTTCAGGATTATGCGGCGCGGCGCATGGGCCGCGAATCGGGCGCGGCCGTGGTCATCGACTGCCTGACCGGCGACATCATCGCCTTTGTTTCCATGCCCTGTTTCGACCCCAACAGCTTTTCCGATGGTATCGGGCAAAAGGAATGGGCCTGGCTGAATGGCGATACCGACCGCAAGCCATTGCTGAATAAGGCGACGCGCGGGCTGTATCCGCCCGGATCGACGCTCAAGCCGATGGCCGCGCTGGCAATTCTAGAGGCGGGTGTCGATCCCGCCGAACGCATCACCTGCCCTGGCGGATATCGGCTGGGCAGCCGCTTTTTCCGCTGTCTCGGGCGCCACGGTCCGGTGGACATGCCGACCGCGATCGAAAAGAGCTGCAACACCTATTTCTACACCATGGCGCACCGGCTGGGTTATGACCGCATTGCGCCGGTTGCCCGCACGCTGGGGCTGGGAGAGG
The DNA here is from genome assembly GCF_057220455.1 of Sphingopyxis sp. sgz302558. Classification (NCBI taxonomy): domain Bacteria; kingdom Pseudomonadati; phylum Pseudomonadota; class Alphaproteobacteria; order Sphingomonadales; family Sphingopyxidaceae; genus Sphingopyxis; species Sphingopyxis sp. sgz302558. The sequence goes on from NZ_JBXPUZ010000002.1 coordinate 1,003,759, forward strand.
ATTTCCGCATCAGCGGGGCGAACCAGCGCTATGGCACCATCCCCGACAGCGCGTGGAAGCAGCGCAAATATGATTCAGCCTGGACCGCGTCGGACTCGCTGAACGCGGTGATTGGCCAGGGCTATGTTATCGTCAATCCGCTGCAACTGGCGGTCAGCACCGCGCGCATCGCATCGGGCAAGGCGCTTTACCCCAGTCTGGTCGCGCGCAAACCCGAACTGGTCAAATCCCTGCCCTATTCAGCTGAACATCTGGCCATTGTCCACTCGGGCATGGACCGCGTGGTCAATGGCAATGGCACGGCGGTGCGCAGCCGGCTCGATCTCGACGGCATCAAGCTGGCGGGCAAGACCGGAACGGCGCAGGTGCGCGGGCTGGCTTCGGGTTCACGGGGCCAGGGCGGAACCTATCGTTACCGCGACCATGGCCTGTTTGTCTGCTTTGCTCCGACCGACAACCCGCGGTACGCTGCGGCGGTGATTATCGAACATGGGATGGGCGGCGCGCGCGCTGCGGCGCCGGTCGCCAAGGATATTTTCACTTTCCTTTATGACCGCGAGCAGGCGATGGCATCGCTGGCGACGCTGGAAGAGGGTTGGGGCGGCGATATTCCGACGCGCATGGCGCGCGATTTTGCAGGTTTTCAGGGCCTGTCGATCGACACCAGCGAGGTCGAAACACCATGATCCCGGTGCCGCAAACCTTGCGCCGCTACCCTTGGGGATTGATCGCGACGTTGCTGTTCATCGCCTGCTTCGGCATGATCGTGCTCTATTCGGCGGCGGGGGGCAGCTTCACGCCCTGGGCGCTGACCCATGGCATGCGCTTTGCCATTTTTCTGACAATGGCGCTGATCATCGGCTTTTTCATCCCGCTGGAGTTGATGGCGCGGCTGTCCTTCATGGCCTATGCCGGCGTGGCCGTCCTGCTGCTCGGCGTGGAAGTAGCCGGCGCGGTGCGCGGCGGCAGCCAGCGCTGGCTCAACATCGGCTTTATGAACCTGCAGCCTTCGGAGTTGATGAAGGTTGCCATTGTGCTGGCGCTGGCACGCTTTTACAGCATGTTGCCACCTGCGGAAACGCCGCGGGTCCGTGCTCTTGGCCCGGCATTGGTGCTGATCGGCATTCCGGCCGCGTTGGTGATGTTGCAACCCGACCTTGGCACGGCGCTGTCGATCATCGCCAGCGGGGTCGTGGTCATGTTCCTTGCCGGTCTGCCGCTGTGGTGGTTTGTCAGCGTTGGCGTTGCCGGAATTGCCGCGCTGCCGATCCTGTTCAGCCTGCTGCACGATTATCAGCAGAAACGGGTGCTGATTTTCCTTAATCCAGAGGAAGATCCCCTCGGCGCAGGCTATCACATCACCCAGTCGAAAATCGCCATCGGTTCGGGCGGGCTCGATGGCAAAGGCTTTTTGAACGGCTCGCAAAGCCACCTTGATTATCTGCCCGAAGGGCACACCGACTTCATCTTTGCCACCATGGCCGAAGAATGGGGACTGATTGGCGGCCTGGCACTCGGCTTTGCCTATTTCCTGCTGCTGCGCTGGTCCACACGGGTCGCGCTGGGGGCGTCGACCCGCTTTGGCCAGTTGACGGCGGCAGGGCTGACCATGACCATATTTTTCTACATCGCCGTCAATCTGATGATGGTGATGGGCTTGGCGCCCGTCGTGGGCATCCCCCTGCCCCTCTTCTCGCACGGCGGCTCGTCGATGCTGACGATCATGCTGTGCGTCGGCATCATATTGGCGGTCCAGCGCGACAAGAGCGGCGCGCGGCGGCCCTTTGGTTGAGTGCACGAAAAGCCGTTGCAAAGCCGCGCCAGCCATGATAGCGGCGCGCCTCGCTTTGGCCACCAGACCAAAGCCGAGCGGTCAAACACCGCCCGATGGACGCATAGCTCAGTTGGTAGAGCAGCTGACTCTTAATCAGCGGGTCCTAGGTTCGAGCCCTAGTGCGTCCACCAAACTTCTCAACGGCTTAGGTGCAAATATACACCCCTCCCAAGGGGCTGTCGAGAGCCACGTAATCGCCACGTAATCAACGTGTTTCGTAGCCTGGCGTAGAGGCCTGATTTTCGATGTGCGGGAGGACGTTTCCTCCCTAGTCGAAGCCGCTGCGCGTCTTCTTCACACCCACCTCTGCGGGGACACCCCGCAACGCCCCGAAACGAAGAGCGGGGCTGCTGACGCGCTCTGTCCCGCAGGGCTGCCTGCCCTTCTCCTGAGTGCGCGGTGTCTGACCCATGGGGCCCCGCACGCACTCTGATCTGGCGGAAATGGCCCAAAGCGCAGGCCGGGAAAGCCGACAGGCCCCGCCTTTCGGCCTGCGCGAGCGATGACACGATGCTCCGCCTCTTTCAGGGTGCAGTTTCTTGCTTTGGCGATCTCGCTGGCAGCTCGCGCGGTTGTAAGCGTTGAGGGGAGAGAGTGAGAGTCTGGCGGGCTACGCCGTGACGGGATGAGGGAGGAGAGAGAGGCTCCCGGCCAGCCGTCATGGAGATTTCCCATGGATATGCAGGTTCTCGATACGCGCCGCGACCCAACCGGCGGTTACAAGGTGGATGTCTCGCGCGGCTCGCGCGTGGGTCGGGTGTCGTCGGAGTGGTTCTCGCGCCCAGATGATGAGCGGTTTCTGTCACTTGACGATCTGGCCCGATCAGTGCGCGGTCGGTCTGACCGGAGCCGGACGCGCGTGGTCGAGACGGCGCTGATCCATGTCGAAGCAAACCGCAATGATCCGGAACGCTTGGCTCTCATGTTGCCGGGTGCCGAGGCACCGGTGACGCCAACCCACTGGAGCTTTGGGCAACTGGCCAGCCAGGTCGGCGCTCCTGCTGCCTATCTGCGCCAACTTCCGGCCCCGCTCGCCGCGATCAATCTGCAATATGGGCTGACCTCCCACCGGGCCGAGCAGATCAAGACGCTCGAAACCGACAATGGCCGCCTCGAACTGCGCGCCGTGACCGGCCCCGACTACGGCCGGATCTACGACCATGAGCTTGTCGAAGCGGTGCAGAAGATCGCTGGCAACGGCACCGGCGACACACGCTGGAAGGTCCCGGGCGTGCTCGACTGGTCGACCGGGGTCTACAACCCTAACGTCGACATCTCGAAGGATACGACCACGCTCTATGCGTCGGATCGCGACGTCTTCCTGTTTCTGGTCGATGATTGCAACCCGATCGAAGCCGGGCGGCTGCCCGACGGATCGCCCGATCTCTACTTCCGCGGGTTCTATTGCTGGAACTCCGAGGTCGGCGCCAAGACGCTCGGCATGGCGAGCTTCTACCTGCGCGCGGTCTGCCAGAACCGGAACCTGTGGGGCGTGGAGGACTTCGAAGAGATCAGCATCCGCCACAGCAAATATGCCGCGAACCGCTTTTCCCACGAAGCCGAACCGGCGCTGGTGAACTTTGCCAATTCCTCGCCGCAGCCGTTCGTCAACGGCATCAAGACTGCCCGAGAGCGAATTGTCGCCCGCAGCGACGAAGACCGGCAGGATTTCCTCCGGGCGCGCGGGTTCTCCAAGGCTGAAACCGGCCGGATCATCGAGACCGTGCTGGCCGAGGAAGGCCGCCCGCCGGAATCGATCTTCGATTTCGTGCAGGGCATTACCGCATTGGCGCGGTCCAAGGCCCATCAGGACGCCCGGCTCGACATGGAGGGCAAGGCAAAGAAGCTGCTCGACCGGATGCACTAAGCCTGCAGGGCTCAGCCCGTTACTGATGCGTTGCGCTGCCTTCTCAGAGTGAGAGGGCGGCGCTTCGCTTCGTGACGGGTTCGGGCCTGAGAGAGAGTCTTTCGGGCGGCCCGTCATGGAGAAACCCCATGACCAAGACACTGCCCAAGCTCGTGCTCAGCGCCTCGCGCGACATCCCGTTTTCGCAGCTGATGCTGAGCCAGAAGAATGTGCGGCGCGTGAAAGCCGGCCTTTCAATCGAGGATCTGGCCGAGGACATTTATCGCCGGACCCTGCTCCAGAGCATCAACGTCCGCCCCGTGCTTGACGCCGACGGCAAGGAAACCGGCATGTTCGAAGTGCCGGCCGGTGGCCGCCGTTTCCGGGCCCTCGAACTGCTGGTGAAGACCAAGCGGATGGCCAAGGATCAGCCGGTCCCCTGCGTCGTGCGCGAAGCGGGGATCGCTGAAGAGGATTCGCTCGCTGAAAACGTCATGCGCGTTGCGCTGCATCCGCTCGATCAGTTCCGTGCCTTCACCGCGCTGATCGAAGCCGGCCTGTCCGAGGAGGACATCGCCGCGCGGTTCTTCGTCTCTGTCTCGACCGTACGCCAGCGCCTCCGGCTCGCCTCAGTCTCGCCCACCCTGCTTGAGGCCTATGGCGAGGACGGCATGACGCTCGAACAGCTCATGGCCTTCTCGGTCACCGACAACCATGTGCGCCAGGAGCAGGTCTGGGACCAGGTTAACCAGGGACACCATGTGCCCGCCTACCACATCCGCCGCTTGCTGACCGAAGATGCGATTTCCGCAAGTGACCGCCGTGTCCGGTTCATCGGCATTGGCGCCTACACCGAGGCTGGCGGCTATGTGTTGCGCGACCTGTTTTCGTCGGACGAGGATGGATGGTTGCAGGATCCCGCACTGGTCGAATTGCTGGTGAGCGAAAAGCTGTCGGAACTCGCACAGGAAATCGGTGCAGAAGGCTGGAAATGGGTCGAGGCCGCCGTCGACCTGCCCTATGGCTGCGAGCGCGGCAAACTCCGGATCGTCGGCACGACCGTTCCGTTAACCAACGACGAGCAGGCACGGCGCGATGTGCTGGTCGAGGAATATGACCGCATTGGCGACGACTACGGCGATGGCAGCGACCTTCCTGACGAAGTCGATGCCCGGCTGACCGCAATCGATGCCGAACTGACCGCCCTGGACAGTCGTCCCACGGTTTACGATCCGGACGACATGGCCCGCGCCGGCGTGTTCATTTCGCTGACCCACGATGGTCGCCTGCGGATCGACCGCGGCTATGTCCGTCCTGAAGATGAACCCGTCGCTGAAGGCCAGAATGACGGTACGAACGGTGCCAACGCAGACGTGTCCGCCGGCGCGACAGTCACCGTGGCAGGGCAAGCGGCGCCAATCGGTGGTGACGACGACGAAGATGAGGCGATCAAGCCGCTACCTGACAGGCTCGTTTCCGAACTCACTGCTGAACGCACCCTCGCGCTACGCGATGCACTGGCCAACGCTCCGCAGGCGGCGTTCCTCGCCCTTCTCCATGCGCTCGTCCTATCGGTGTTCCGTCCCCACGGGACTCATGGCTGTGTGCAAATCGGCGTCACCCAGGCCTGGCTCGGCAATGTCGCATCGAACTTGCGCGAGAGTGCCTGGAGCCAGTCGATCCAGGAGCGGCATGACCATTGGGGTGAAAAGCTGCCGGATGAACCACAGCCGCTGTGGGACACCCTCGCCGCAATGCCGCAGGATGAGCAGATGGCACTGCTCGCCCACTGTGTCAGCCACGGCGTCAACGCACTGTTTGAGCCGAGCAAGGGCTATGAGGGACGCATCTCGGCGCATGGCGTGGCGCAGCGCATTGCCGCCGCCGATGCTCTGGCAGCAGCAGTCGGGCTCGACATGGCCGAGGCTGGCTGGACGCCAACGGTCGACAACTACCTCGGGCGGGTGACCAAGCCCCGGATCATCGAAGCGGTCCGCGAAGCCAAGGGCGATGCGACCGTCGCCCTGATCGAACATCTCAAAAAGGGTGACATGGCACGCGAGGCCGAACGGCTGCTGGGCGGCACCGGTTGGTTGCCGGAACCCCTGCGGTTGCCGGTCATCGAAGCAGATGAAGCTGGAATCGCCGACCTGCCCGAATTCCTCGCGGATGATGCCGGACAGCCGGACGCCGGCGACGCTTTCGCGATCGCTGCCGAATGAACTTCGCCCGCGCGGGGCGGCCCCGGTCGCCCCGCGCGTCTTTCCCCCCCTCACCGATGAAGGAGCCTTGCCATGGCAATTCCTGACCATGCCCGCGCCAATTTCGAGACGCTGCTGCAAGCGGCACAAGCGGGCGATCTCGCGTTGATGGAATGCACCGAGGTTGCCAGCGGCGAAACCCGCTACGTTCTTTGCGCCGTTGGCCGCGATGCCGACGACTATGTGATGACACCGTTCGGGCACCTCGCACCGGGCAATCCCTACGAGGCCTACATTCCGCCCGCCTGATCCGGCACCACCTCCCCAACTTCATTGAAGGAATTCCGACATGACCAACTCGCCTTTGGCGGGGGCCTCCGCGCGCCCGCATGCCGCTGTGTGCCCGCAGCAAACCGCTACCGCGATCATCACCGCAGCCCATGACCTGCTCGGCCACCTTGCCGCTGGTCGCCGGATCGACACGCCTGCCATTCGCACCGCCATGCAGTCCGCCTTTGGCGCAAGCGATGCGACCGGAGCCTGGAGCTGGAAGACCGCCTATGAAGCCGTCGAGGTCGCGCAATTGTTGTTCATGCGCCGCTACGGCCCGGCGATCCACGCAAGGACCGCCGATCCGTTCGAACGGCTGAAACTTGTCGAACGGATTGCCCGGCTCGCCCCCACGCAAACTCGGCGCAGCGAGGAAATGCAGGCTTACCAGCAATTCTCGACGCCACTGGGACTAGCATGGGTGGCCGGGTTTGCTGCGGGCTTTCTGCCAGGCGAACTGGTGCTCGAACCTTCTGCAGGCACGGGACTGCTGGCCATCCAAGCTGAACTGGCAGGATGCAGATTGGCAATGAACGAAGTCGCCGACGCGCGTGCCGCCCTGCTTGGCAACCTGTTCGCAGGCTCGCTCCTGTCCATGCACGACGCCGCACAGATCCACGACCGGCTCGATACAGCTGTGGTGCCGAGTTGCATCATCATGAACCCGCCATTCTCTGCGGCGCTGAATGTTGAAGCCCGTGTGGCCGACGCAGCCATCCGGCATCTGTCATCGGCTGTCGCGCGGCTTGCCGACGGTGGACGGCTCGTGGCGATCACAGGTGCAAACTGCGCGCCGGATCACAAGGCATGGCGGGATGGCTTCATCCGGATGCAGGACAAGGCACGGGTCGTGTTCAGCGCGGCCATTGCAGGCAGCGTGTTTGCACCGCACGGCACTACGATCGAAACCCGGCTGACCGTGATCGACAAGCTCCCGGCAGACAATCCAGCACAATTTCCGGCATCGCGAGGCATGGCTCCCGATCTCGCGATCCTGCTGCGCTGGTTGGCCGACAGCCTCCCGCCGCGGCAGCCCATTGCCGCGTCAGCTCTTCAGCCACTGGTCGCTGCCCGTCATACACTAGCGATCAAAGCCATTTCAAAGCCGAGACTGGCTGCAGCGCCTATCGCTGCGACATCCGGCGTGCCGCTCGACTATGATGTGATCGACTGGTGTCCTCCGACCGACGGCAAGCTCTCCGAAACGCTCTATGAGCCTTACACCCTTCAATCGATCCGCATCGCGGGCGCTCAGCCCCATCCGACGCGTCTGGTGCAATCAGCCGCGATGTCCTCGGTCGCGCCGCCCAAGCCGAGCTATCGTCCTCATCTGCCAGCTGGCCTAGTCGAACAGGGGCTGCTGTCGGATGCCCAGCTCGAATCGGTCATTTATGCGGGCGAAGCCCATGCCGACCATCTCGTCGGCAGCTGGTCCGTTAATGCGACCTGGGACAAGGTGGAAGCCGCGCCCGATGATTGCGACACGGCCGTCCGGTTCCGCAAGGGCTGGTTCCTCGGTGATGGCACCGGAGCTGGCAAAGGGCGTCAGGTTGCAGGGATCTTGCTCGACAATTGGCTCAAGGGCCGAACGCGCGCAGTCTGGATTTCGAAATCCGACAAGCTGCTAGAAGATGCGCAGCGCGACTGGAAGGCTCTGGGGCAAGAGCCCTTGCTGGTCACGCCGCTCGCCCGCTTCCGCCAGGGTACGCCGATCCGGCTCGAGCAAGGCATCCTTTTCACGACCTATGCCACGCTACGCTCCGACGCGCGCGAAAACCGTGTTTCCCGGGTCCAGCAGATTGTCGATTGGCTGGGGACCGACTTCGACGGGGTCATTGTCTTCGACGAGAGCCATGCCATGCAGAATGCCGGCGGCGGCAAATCCGAACGGGGCGATTGCGCCCCCTCGCAGCAGGGACGTGCCGGACTGCGCCTGCAGCATGCACTGCCCGATGCCCGGGTCGTCTATGTCTCTGCAACCGGGGCCACCACGGTCGAGAACCTTGCCTATGCTCAGCGGCTCGGCCTGTGGGGCGGCGCAGACTTTCCCTTCGACAAGCGCACCGATTTCGTTGCGGCCATCGAAGCGGGCGGGGTCGCAGCGATGGAAGTGCTGGCCCGCGATCTGAAATCGCTCGGCCTCTATGCCGCCCGTTCGCTTTCCTACGAAGGCGTCGAATATGAGCTGGTCGAGCATCAGCTGACACCGGACCAGGTCCGCATCTATGATGCCTATGCCGGGGCGTTTCAGGTCATCCACAACAACTTGGACGCAGCGCTGGAGGCCGCCAACGTCACGAGCTGCGAAGGCACGCTCAACGCACAGGCCAAGTCTGCGGCCCGCTCGGCGTTTGAATCCGCCAAGCAGCGCTTCTTCAATCATCTGATTACGGCGATGAAGACGCCAACGCTGATCGCCGCGATCGAGCAGGGCCTCGCCGATGGCCACGCCGCTGTGGTGCAGATCGTCTCGACGGGGGAAGCGCTGCTGTCGCGCCGCCTCGCCGACATCGATCCGGGAGAGTGGAACGACATTCAGGTCGATATCACGCCACGCGAATATGTTCTGGATTACCTCCTCCACAGCTTCCCGACCCAGCTTCACGAGAGCTTCACCGACGGCGACGGCAATCTCGCGTCGAGGCCAGCCTATGACGAGGATGGCAATGTCGTGCAGTGCCGCGAGGCTTGTCAGCGGCGCGACCGGCTGATCGAACAATTGGCATCGATGGAGCCGGTGCAAGGCGCACTGGACCAGATCGTCCAGCGGTTCGGGACGGATATGGTGGCCGAGGTAACTGGTCGATCGCGGCGGATCGTCCGCAGGGTCGACGCGAATAGTGACCGGCTCGCGGTCGAGAACCGGCCTACCCATGCCAACCTCGCCGAAGCGCAGGCATTCATGGAGGATCGCAAGCAAATCCTCGTATTCTCCGATGCCGGAGGCACTGGACGCAGCTACCATGCCGATCTGGGCGCGAGGAACCAGCGGCTCCGCCATCACTATCTGCTGGAAGCAGGCTGGAAGGCCGATGCCGCAATCCAGGGCCTGGGCCGCACCAATCGCACCAATCAAGCGCAGCCGCCGCTATTCCGGCCGGTGGCCACCAATGTCCAGGCCGAGAAACGCTTCCTCTCAACAATCGCGCGGCGGCTCGACACTCTGGGTGCAATCACGCGCGGACAGCGGCAGACCGGTGGTCAGGGGCTGTTCCGCCCCGAAGACAATCTCGAAAGCCCCTATGCCCGCGATGCGCTGCGCCAGCTCTATGTGCTGCTCTATGCGGGCAAGGTCGAGCGATGCTCGCTCGCGACCTTCGAAAGCACGACCGGCCTGTCGCTGACCGACAGTAGCGGGTGCCTCAAGGACGAACTGCCGCCGATCACGACTTTCCTGAACCGGCTGCTGGCACTCACCATCGACATGCAGAATGTGCTGTTCACGGTGTTCGAGCAGTTGCTCAGCGCCAAAGTTGAAAGCGCAATCGCGGCGGGCAGTTACGATCTCGGGCTGGAAACGCTAACCGCCGACAGCTTCACCGTAACAGCTAGTGAGCCGATCTACGTCCATCCGGCCACGGGCGCAGAGACCCGGTTGCTGACGATTTCAATGAAGGAGCGCAACCAGCCGGTCTCGCTCGAGCGGGCGCTCGAACTGCGGCGTGAACCCGCCGCGCGGCTGTTGGTCAATGCCCGCTCGCGGCGCGCTGCAGTCCAGCTGCCGGCTCGCAGCGTCATGCTCGACGATGGCGAAGTTGAACGCCGCGTCCGGCTGATCCGGCCGATGGAGCGGCTGAACTTTGCCCATAGCCATCTGCCCGAGACCCACTGGGATGAGGTGGACGAGCGGACATTCGCGACAATCTGGCAAGAAGAGGTGGCGCATGTCGATGAATTCACGACAAGCGAACTGCACATCGTCACCGGCCTGCTACTCCCCATCTGGAAGCAGCTTCCCGAAGAATCGACCCGTGTCTACCGGCTCCAGACCGACGATGGCACCCGCATCGTCGGGCGCAAGGTTTCCGCAGCATGGGCAGCGAATGCGACGGCCAAGCCAGACGCGCCAGTGTTATCGCCACCCCAGGCACTCGCATTGCTGCGTGAAGGGCACGCGGTGCTCGACCTTGCCGATGGGCTGCAATTGCGCCGGTCTCGGCTCATGCAGGTGAACCGGATCGAACTCACCGGGTTTGGTTCGACGGCGGTCGACCGGCTCAAGGCCATGGGGCTGTTCTCCGAGATCGTCAGCTGGAAGCTGCGTCTGTTCGTGCCTGATGACATGGTAAAAGGGTCGGCGGTGATCGAGCGGCTGTTCGAACGGCACCCTTTGACGCGCATCGCCGACCGGAAAGCGGCCTGACATGGCCAAGCTCTCCACGCGCGCGGCAGAAATGTCGGAACGGCTTGCGCAGAACGTGCAGGCCGTTTGCCGCCATTATCTGCCCGCAGGCAGGCGAGAAGGCCGCTACTGGATGGTTGGCGATGTCGCGGGAACGCCCGGGCGCAGTCTCTATGTCCGCCTCTTCGAAACCGAACGCGGCGTGATCGGCAACTGGGTCGATGCCGCAACCGGCGAGTATGGCGATCTCGTTGATCTCATCCGGCTCAACCAGCGGCATGGGCGCCTGTCCGAAACCATTGAGGAAGCCGAACGCTTCCTCAGCCTGCCACCATCGGCTTCGGACGATCAGCGCAGTGCCGCGTCATTCGCCACGCCCGCGCGCGCAGGATCCACGACCGCTGCCATACGCCTATTTGCCGCCTCGAAACCACTGACTGGATCAATGGCGAGCGCCTACCTGCGATCACGTGGCATCACACGCGTATCCGACCTGCCAGCCCTGCGCTTTCATCCGCGATGCTACTACAGACCAAACGAGAACGATGATCCAGTAACTGCGGGCGCATTCCCGGCGCTGATCGCAGCAGTTACCGACAGCGACGGCTTGCAGACCGGCACCCATCGCACCTGGCTCGATCCATCCGGCTGCGCGAAGGCCAAAGTCGCATCGCCGCGCAGGGCGATGGGCAACATCCTCGGCAACGCCGTAAGGTTCGGTGCTGTGGATGATGTCATCATCGCAGGCGAAGGCATCGAAACCATGCTGTCGTTGCGCGAAGTTCTGCCAACCATGCCGATGGCAGCCGCAACCTCGTCAGCCCACCTTGCCGCCATCCTGTTTCCGCCAACACTTCGGCGTCTCTACGTCGCACGTGACTTGGATGCTGCCGGCGACGCAGCGTTTGGCGTCCTGACTGAGCGCACACAGGCAGGAGGAATCGAACTCGTATCACTCATGCCGGACCTCGCTGACTTCAATGACGACCTCCGCCAGCATGGCGTTGCTGCACTGGCGGAACGGGTCCGCCATCATCTCCGACAGCAGGATCAGACACGCTTTTCCGTCGATATTGGCTGAGCCGATACGGGGTTGAAGGATGGGCGATGGCGGCGTGCATTGGACTTGACCCAAGACCTGGCCCAGCCCGGCCTCCTTCGAGCGGCGTCCGAGAGACCGGCGGCCGCGAGGCCGCAATGGCGGTCATGCGGCTATTTTCCGGCGGCGCATCCGCGCCTTTCCATCGCGAACCAAAATAGCCCCCCGCCCGCCATCCTCCGCTGCGCTTCGGCCACAAGGGTGCGGCCTCGCAGCAGCCGGTCAGAGGGACGCCCATGAAGGCCGGGCAAGGTGCCCGGTCCCAAGGCCCCAAGGACCAACGCAATGACCATCACGCCCGATTCAGAACCCGAACACGAAACCTCTGCCACAGCCCATCTCCTCGATGAAATCGCGCTCTATGGCTATCGCCCCTTCTCAGACGAAGCCGACCCGCGACCGCTCCCCGAAGAACGCATCGCCGCTGGCGCCGTCGCCGACATGTTCGATGCCCTCATCGCCACCATGATCGACACCAGGCTCGAACCCGATCTGGAGGACCTGTGCTGGTCGCTTGCCAACCTCTTCCACCGCGCAGAAGGCCGGATCCAGCGCGAGCTCGACGACAATGAAGATGCCCAGAAGCGCAGCCAGCGCGAGCAGGATGGCTCCGAGGTCATGTCGGTCGAACTCGAACGCCTGCTTCGCGAAGGCACCGGCTTAATCGAACGCCGCAACGCCATGGAATTTATGCGTGATGCCGCCGGAGACCAGTTCGAATTGCATTTCCGCAAGGCCTGGACCCCGCGCACCCGGTCACTCGTAAATCATCGCACTATGACAGCCGCCATGATCGACAGCCGGGATTTTCTAGCTGCGAAGCGTCGCTCAGAGACTGAGCCGCTGCTTCCGGTGGGCACGCGCATCGCGTTTACGTCCGGTCCTGACTATCAGAACCACAACCGGATATGGGCTGTCCTGGACAAGGTGCTCGCCAAATATCCAGACATGGTCCTGTTCCACGGCGGCAATCCCACCGGCGGCGAACACATCGCTTCGCTATGGGCGCGCAATCGCAAGATCACACATGTCGCGTTCCGGCCGGACTGGAATCGGTTCAAGAAGGCGGCACCATTCCGGCGCAACGATCAGATGCTGGAAGCGCTGCCCAAGGCCGTGGTCGCCTGCCCGGGCAATGGCATCAATGCCAATTTGGTCGACAAGGCACGCAAGCTGGGGGTGTCAGTTTGGGCGATCGAGTGACGCCGTTACTCAGATCAGCCTTTAGCCTGCCAACTCCTTCTGGCGGAAGGTCATTTCCCCGAGTATTGTCCCGACATGACCATCGACCCGATCTTCACTCCCGAACAGCTGAGCGCAATTGAGAACGCACCACTTTTTGCAGGTGACAGGCATCCCGCATGGAGTGTTCTGTTCGAGGGAAAGAGCGCAGTCGATTTTCTGACACGTCGCGCAATTGACGCGATAGTTCGATCGTCCGACCTCCAATCTAGAATGCGCGGCACGCTTGATCGCGCGGTTGACCCAAGCAATGTTCCGGACGCCGCAGCTGCCTTGGCGGAGCTACGAGCGCTTAGCGGATTGATGGAAGCGGGGCTGCTCGTCCAGCCGCTCGCTCCCCACAGTAAACGCGGAGCTACTCCCGATTTCGAAGCTGATGCTGGCGATGGACCCGTTACGGTCGAAGTCCACGCTAAGCACGAGGACGGCGTCCAGACACAGCTTCGCCAATCAATTGCCAACGGTGAGGATGTTCGGGGGGTTGAGCGAAGAACGAAAGATTTCGTCAAAGGCTCAATCAGCTTTTCAACAGCCGTTCTTCACCCTGGCGGCGCTCCGAACCCCGATAAAGCATTCGACTCAGTGCAGGCAAACGTCATCAGCAAGCTCTGCGCAGTTAAGCAGGGCGAAAAACAGCGACGCCCCGGTGTTCCTTCCGTCCTATGGCTAGATCTTAGCTATTTCGGACCAATGACTCAGACGCTACTTGAGCAGACTATTCCTCTGGTTTCCGGCCACATCGGACTTACGTCCGGCGCGATTTGGCATGCCTTTTATGGTTGGAAGGGTGCGCCAGTTCTGGAGGAAGGCAATCCGAAAATCACAAACATGGGACACGACGGTAGGTTTCGTCTGAGTGGAAATTCCAAAAGCTACTACGCTGCTGCAATCGTATGTTTCGAGCAGGGGCTAGTTCTATTCGAGAACCCATGGGCCACTTTCCCGTTGCCAACGAAGTTCAGGAGGCGTTGCGAAAGGTTACCTTGGTTCAAGATTGGACATAGCATAGCTGATTGGACGCCAACTGAAGCACTTACCTCGGTCACATTTTCTGAAAGGCGCATCTGCGCCCTTTCGACCGACCATAACATGTGATTTCGCGAGCAACATTGCCGTCAGCCAATGCAAAACTGGCTGGTGCCTATCTCGACCTGAGTTCCCGTGACCACCCCGCTCTTTAAGGCCAATCCGTTGGCCGACCCCAAGCCTCCTTCAATCAACCCGTAAAGGGTTCGCTACGCTCTGCGTGCGGCCACTGCGGCTGCACCTTCGTGGTGATTGCGGCTTTGCGCCGTCTGTCCGGGGCCTGTCGAGCGGGGATGGTCCCTGCTCCGAGACAGGAGCTCGTACATGTCACTCACCATCGCACAGCGTCACGCCTGGAGCCTCTCCCGTACCCTGATGGTCTGCGTCACCCTGTTCCACGCCGGTAACGGCTACGCCGCCGTTCCAACGGCTGAATTCGACAGCGATGCCGACAGCGTGATTCACGAATATGACCCGTTCAATCCCTGACCGCGTCACATCGATTTGCGCCACTTGGCTGGATGCCCATCGGGTATTCCAGCCGATGCGCATATTTGCTATGGATTTCCTGCACATTGCGCTGCGGTGGAGGTGGAGAGCGCGTCCCTTGCCCTTGGTTCCAAGGAGGACGCCATGCTGATCGGCTTTGCCCTAATAATCGTTGCGGTATTCCTGTGCTGCGCGCTTCTGTTCCGCCTTTCGATCTACGCCCTTCCGCTACTTGTCGCGTTTGTTGCGGGTTCGGCGACTTATCGCACCGACAGCGGCATTCTTGCTGCGCTCGCCTCCGCAGCCATATCTGCGATCATCCTGCTTGCTGCTGCCCGGTTAGCACTGGCGTTCGCTAAGTCCGACCTGACACGTGCTGCGGTCGGCGTCGCTTTTGCCGCGCCCGCAGCTGTTGCGGGCTATCACGCAGTCCATGGCATTGCGGCGGCGACGATGCCGCCAAGCGCATGGCAAATCGCCTTATCACTGCTTGGCGCTGCGATAATCGCGGCTGCATCCTGGACGCAATGCAACCGCGCCCGCCCTTAGCTTTGACATTTTCCAAGCCCGCACGACAGGTGCCAGGCGGAGCTCTCACCGTCAATTCAGCCGATAGGAGGCAGGCGGTGTGATCAAGTGGCAGTTTCTGCCTGCCTTGTCTTGGGTCAGGTTGGTCTGGGCGTTTGCAGGGGCGGAGCGAGGCCGGGAATTCGCAGCCGGTTTTGAGCTGGCCAGTGGCGGGCCGATTGCGCTGATCTCAATCAGGCCCGGATTGGCGCATGGCCGTTGCCGATATCTGCGATTGCGGTGACGACTAGGCAGCACACCGGTGACGACACCTTTCTCATCGCATTTCGGTCTTGGAAGTCCGGGAAGTGCCATTTCCCCCGGTCAAGTATGACCCGAGCCCACTGCTGCCTCGTCAATGGCCGTGGTTGGCAGGGGATGGCTTCGCCGCTTGATCCCTTGCTGCAACGCCGTCTGCGCCAACTTTCTTCCCCTGGGCGTGCCGCCCATTCCTCGCGAGGCAAGAAAGCCGTCTGGCCGTCGTCCTCCACTGCGTTTCGGCCGTTCCGGTGCAGCGGGCTCAAGCCCCTGCCTTCAACCAGCCATCGAGACCGCGATGGGCGCGGGTTCGACCAACTTGAAGGAATGCATCATGGCCAACATCGGAACTTTCACCAAGACCGGCAACGAATACAAGGGCGAGATCGTCACCATGTCGGTGCAGCAGAAGAACGTCCGCATCGTCCCCGAAACCAGCGACAACGAAAATGCGCCGTCGCACCGGGTTTTTGTCGGCCGCGCGGAAATCGGCGCCGCCTGGACCAAGACCTCCAACGAAGGCCGCGAGTATCTCTCGGTCAAGCTCGACGATCCCAGCTTCACCGCTCCCATCTTTGCCAACCTCTTCGATGACGAAGACGGCAAGAGCTTCAATCTGATCTGGTCGCGCGCCCGCCGCACCAACGGCGACTGACCGCACAGCCAGCCCCGCCCGGCACCTGCCGGGCGGGGCATCGGCTTCCTTATTGGTCAAATCCAGCGGGGGGATCGGCGAGAAGGTCAGCTGGCTTTACATCAAGGGCCTGCGCAGTCTCATGGATCGAGAGGAGCGTGGCATTCTGACTGCCGCGTTCAATCATGCTGACATAGGCGCGATCAACACCCATCCGTTCGGCCACCGCTTCCTGGCTCAAGCCAGCGGCGATGCGATAGTAGCGCACATTGGCACCGAACAGTTTGCGGATGTCCATCCGCAGCTTAGAAACCGGTCGCGTATTCTCGTGCTACGTATTATAATACTCGGAGGGGTGCGGTGCTCGGGCCGAATTCGATTTCGACCCCTGTGAGAGCTTATCCTCACGAGCGCAGAACTCTCTCCGCATGAGGGGATAAGATTAGTTTTCGCCATTTTGGAGGGTCTTCATGCTAGGAGAGAGGGCATGCCGAAACGAGTCGAAACTGAAGGCTCGGACCATGACGATCGTTCCTTTTGAAGACCACCCGCCCCTCTCGGATACGGTAACGCCGTATGACGAACGCCATTTTGTCACGTATTTACGGCTACTTGACGCCGCAGACGAAGGTGCGGAATGGACCGAAGTTATGCAGATCGTCTTTGGGATCGATCCTGCCCTGGAGCCGGTCAGGGCGCGTCAGGTCCATGAGACCCACCTCGACCGAGCACGCTGGATGACGTCCCACGGCTACCGACATCTGCTTGAGAAACAACAAAAAGGCTGATTTCTCGGGCACAGATCGGACGCCTTGCCCTAAGCGCTCAGTCAAAATTTCTGCGCCTCCGGGCATAAGCATCCCCAGATTTTGTTACTTGCGGCTTACCGTTGGTTAACAAAGACTTGAAGCTTGGCCTTTTTGCCTGTGCTTTGCAGGGGTCTTTATGCCCGGTGGTTCGTCATGGCGGTCACCATCGACCGCGGATCAATATCGTGATTACGACTATGCGGACTTCGCGCAGGAATTCCTGCACCGTAATGCTGATTACCGCCGTGATTATGCCGAAACTGAAGAGCGCATTGCTCGCTTCCCATCGGTCGAAAACCATGAAAAGGAGGGCCTGTCCCGGCGATGGGGCCTGAGCTTTCCCCACCGATCCGCAAGCAAACCCGCGCCAGCGCCCGGCCCATTGGTCGCCCAGCGCATCGCCCGACGTGATCATCGTCGAAACTGCTAACCCGGCCCCCCCGCTGATGTGGCTGTCCAGCTGCAAGCCGCTGGCAGAGGTGTCGACATCCGACGGCAAGCATCTTGTTTACGCTAGGGACAGCTACAGACTGCGACTTTGCGTTCGTTACAGGTCCGCCCTGCCCGTTCCCGCCGTCTCGATACCCTGCGATGAGACATATGAATTGCGCATCGCGGCTGTCACCCGCATGCACCTGATAGCCCGCACTAATAGCGCCTTACCCCAGAGCGCTCACGTCATGACACGCAATCAACGGCTACGGTTGACCCGCTTCCTCGCCATCCACGATGCGCTCGAAGGAGGCGCCTCTTCGCGGGACCTCGCCTACGGCCTGATCTTTCCCAACCACCACCGACTTGTCGGTGCAACCTGGAAAGCCTCCAGTGAGCGGCGGCAGGTTCTTCGGCTGATCGCCCAAGCGCGCAGCCTCGTCTCCGGCGGATTTCGCGATATCCTCTTACACCGCTGACCGAGACATTCGGGGTGACAAATTACGGCACCCGCATTCGGTCACTCCCTGCCCATGCCAATCCTCCGCCAATGGTCGCGAACCCCAGCGACAGCCCGCTGCTGCTGCCAACCTTCGCCGGAGCCTTGCCATGGATGCCAGACCCACCCCCGTGACTGCACGATTTTTGCGGACGCCTGATGCTGCAGTACACCTCGGGCTTTCGGCTCGCACACTCGAAAAGCACCGCTGTTTCGGAACGGGGCCGGTCTATCGCAAGCTCGGTGGCAGGATCGTCTATGCCGTGAGCGATCTGGACGCGTGGGCGGAGCAAGGGCTGCGGCGGTCCACCAGCGATCCCGGCAAGGGCATCGTCCATCCAGCCAAGCGTCTTGATGGCTATACTCCGCCGGTCCGGCGCTGAGCCACGCAATGCGACGCCTGTCCGCCTTCCCATCCAAGCCTGCGCAGCTTGACCTGTTCGTGTCCCAGGGCCGAGATATTGCCGCGCGCGACGCGCAGGACCTGATGGCCTGGCCGTTCTTCAGCCTCGCCAAATCGAAGCGGGTCCGTCCGATCGATTTCCGAATGGGCGAGGTTTCGATCCTCGTCGAGGCGACTGCCGAGCATGGCATGGCGACCATCTGGGACGCTGATGTCCTCATTTGGGTAGCGAGCCAGATCGTCGAAGCGCGCGATGCCGGTCGGACTACGTCGCGATTGATCGCCGCGACCCCGCACGAGATCCTTGCCTTCACCCGGCGTGGCACTGGCAAGGCCAGCTACGAGCGATTGAAGGCCGGGCTGGATCGACTGCAATCGACCACCATCGCGACCTCTATCCGCCAGCATGATGCGCGGCGGCGGCACCGCTTTTCGTGGATCAATGAGTGGAAAGAGCGTCTCGACCATTCGGGACGCGCGCTCGGGATCGAGATGATCATTCCTGACTGGTTCTACGAAGGCGTGATCAATCAGTCGCTCGTGCNGTTAGCCGGCGCACCAAATTGCGTTGCCAAAAACCGGCTTAGCAATCACCTAGCTATCACGAGCCTTTCGAAAGCGCGGCTTTTACCCGCTTGCAGGCGGTGTTACGCTGACCGCATGACGGTTGATCCAACGGCTATTGTGAAGCCACTCGAAACATTGGCCTCGTCCCCAACACTTCGCGGTTCAGACTCTGAGGAACCCCGCTGGGAATATGCGGACCGGGAACGCCAATATCGCAAAAAGCACCCGGCTTGGTTCGCAGACGATAGTTATTCCGAACCGGATGAGCGACCAATCAGCGAGTTCTCGATCTCAGGCGTAGTCGCAAGCATCGCAAACGAGCCCGCCGTGCGCGAATTGAAAGAGCATATCATTCGGCTAGAGAAGACACAGCAGATCACTCTTTGGCTTGCCGGGATAACGCTTGTCGCGCTGCTATCGCTTGCATGGAGGTGACAGGATGATTCTCACTGCATTAGCCTTTACAGCCGTCTCCATGTTCGTGATCGGATGGTTGGTCATAATCGCCGACGCCGTTTCAGGGGGGCGTATCATTAGTCGTATCCCCAAGCGGGTGAGTGACGCGTTTGGTGCAGCCCACAATTGGGCTTGGATCGGACTTCTGATCGTCGGCGCATCGGGCTTTATCTGGCAACTAGCAACCAAATAGACATCAAAGACGCCCTCACGCATCGCTTCGCAATTCCTTGAGTAAGTGCCTTGCCATAGCCCGGAGTGCGACCGCTTCCAGTGTCTCGCCACCATGCTTGTAATTGCCGTTTCGTTCACCCCTTGGTCCGCCGCCTCTTGCCCCGTGGAAGCGGCACCGAGTCTTGCCCTTCTCGGCTGGGCCTTGGCAGGGATTGCCTGCACGGTTCTTCGCTCCACACCGCTTCGCCTTCCTCAATTGTTCGACCGGATCGCGTCGGATCATGGGGACGTCCGCCATTTTCTCCCCCTCCCCCATGGTGATGCACATGTTGATGCGTTTCCTTATGAACGTGGATTGATTGGCTGGCCGTGCGCGATTTGCCCTTGAGCGCCTGCATCGCCTCGCATTGCATGGTGAAGGTGCGGGCCAGCTTCGAGGCTAGCGCCGCATCCGCCTGATAGATCGAATGGCCCCGGTTCAGGGCCTGTGCGCTTAGCCGCATCATCATCATGTGCGTTGCGGCCATCTGCGCAGCGAGCGCCGCCTGTGCAGAGTTTTCTGGCCTGTGATCGGCGACTAGGGCAAGCAGCGCGTTCCATTCGGTTTCGTCAACTTTCCATGTGCGGGCGGTTTCGTCCCATGCCTGCGGGCAAAGCTTCGATAGCTGGACAAGGAAGGTATCGAGCAGGGCCCGCGACCGGGTGCCGAACGCCTGCACCAATTGCAGCGTCCACAATTCATCATCGTTGTGCGGAGCCACGACCAGAAAGCTACCGGGCCGTTCCTCAGCCATCACCCCCGGCATAAGTGGGAGCGTAAGCGGGTGTGAGACGCTGACAGAGGTTTCGACATCAACCGGAAAGCATTTCGTTTCCAGTCGGGGCAGTGTCAGGCTGCGACTTTGCGTTCGATACCGAGCCGCCCTGCCCGTTCCCGCCGTCTCGATACCGTGCGATGAGACCTATGAACTGCGCATCGCAGCTGTCACGCGTATGCATCTGATAACGCGTGCCTCCAGCTCCACATCCCAAGGCGCTAACGTCATCACGCACAATCAACGGCTGCGGTTGAGCCGCTTCCTTGCTATTCACGATGCGCTTGTGGCGGGTGCGTCTTCTCGTGACCTCGCCTACGGCCTGATCTTCCCCAACCACCGTCCTCTTATCGGAGCGACCTGGAAAGCCTCGAGTGAGCGGCGGCAGGTTCTTCGGCTGATCGCCCAAGCGCGCAGCCTCGTCTCCCGCGGATATCGCGATATTCTTTTACACCGCTGACCGAGACATTCGGGGGTGACATATTGCGTCACCTGCATTCGGTCACTCCCTGCCCATGCCAATCCTCCGCCAAAGCTTGCGAACCCCAGCGACAGCCCGCTGCTGCTGCCAAACTTCGCCGGAGCCTTGCCATGGATACCAGACCCACCCCCGTGACTGCACGATTTTTGCGGACGCCCGATGCTGCAGTGCACCTCGGGCTTTCGGCTCGCACACTCGAGAAGCACCGCTGTTTCGGAACGGGGCCAGTCTATCGCAAGCTCGGTGGCCGGATCGTCTATGCGGTGACAGATCTCGACGCATGATCGCCGCGACCCCGCACGAGATCCTTGCCTTCACCCGCCGGGGCACTGGCAAGGCCAGCTACGAGCGGCTGAAGGCCGGGCTGGATCGACTGCAATCGACCACCATCGCGACCTCTATCCGCCAGCATGACGCGCGGCGGCGGCACCGCTTTTCGTGGATCAATGAGTGGAAAGAGCGTCTCGATCATTCGGGTCGCGCGCTCGGGATCGAGATGATCATTCCTGACTGGTTCTACGAAGGCGTGATCAATCAGTCGCTCGTGCTCACCATTGATCCCGATTACTTCGCGCTGACCGGTGGTCTGGAGCGTTGGCTTTACCGTCTCGTGCGTAAGCATGGCGGCAAACAGCGCGGAGGCTGGAGCTTCGACTTCCAGCATCTGCACATGAAGTCAGGTGCGATCTCGCCGCCCAATCGTTTCGCATTCGAGCTGCGCGACATTGTCCGCCGCCAAGCGCTGCCGGGATACACGCTCACCATCGAACATGCACTCGGCCGCGAACGATTGAACTTTGTCGCTGTCCGGCCCGATCCGTTCGACGCCGCAATGCGCCGTCTCGGACTGCGCTCTAGCAACCATCACCCTGTGGAAATGTTATGATGCAGCACGGACTATCAGGAACCGCCCCGCTCGGACCATCAGGAACCGAAAGTTCGGACTATCAGGAACCGAAACGCCGTCCAACTCCCCGGAAAACTTCAGCAAATTGCGCCCTTAACTATCCTAACAAAGAATCCTTCGGATTCTTGCTAACGGCTACGCGCCTGTGGACAAATAGCGGCGCGCCGCCCGAGACGCCTGCCGATACGAGGATCGGTGATGACCCGCAGCTGACCCATGTGACGCTGGTCTGGCGCGAAGGCCAGCATGAGGACTGGATCAAATTCGGTAAGCCCGTTGCCGAACGGATCCTCAGCCGTAACGAGCGGATCGAAAGTTATATGGCGGGCCAGGTGTTCGCCTTGGTCCGCTGGGCGTCCAACGATTATGGCACCGTCCGTTCAACCTTGGACATCGTACAAGCTGTCAGCTTAGGCGAGCATTGCGCAACCGTGCCGCAGGTCGACCCCGGTGGCGCGCTGCTGCTTTCGATCCATGGCTGGCCCAAGGTCGCGCAAGTTTTCCGGCTGATCGATGCCATCGAAGCGTCTGGCATAGACCCCTGCGATGTTGCTCCGGAACATTGGCGACACATCCACAACAGGATGGCGGGCCGGCTCACCCCGCGTGACTACGCCCCCGCGCGGCACCAAGCCTGGCTCCAGCGCAAGGCACTTCTGCCATGAAACGCCGCAGCATGATATTTGCGGCCATCGTAGGTTGCACAACGCTCACGACATTGGCCGTGCCAGTCGCGCGCTTCGCCGTGTGGAATGCGACAGCCTCGGTCCCCA
Organism: Sphingopyxis sp. sgz302558; assembly: GCF_057220455.1. Classification (NCBI taxonomy): domain Bacteria; kingdom Pseudomonadati; phylum Pseudomonadota; class Alphaproteobacteria; order Sphingomonadales; family Sphingopyxidaceae; genus Sphingopyxis; species Sphingopyxis sp. sgz302558. Next base: position 1,025,943 of record NZ_JBXPUZ010000002.1, read on the forward strand.
CCGGGCTCTACGCCATCCGTGGCAAGGCTAGTCTGCATGTTGGCGAGCGGGTCGCCATTGAGCCGCCGCCCGAACTGCGCCGATTGCTCGCCGAGCGGCGTTACCTCCCGACAGGCGTCCCCCTGCTGAAGCGCATCGCCGCTGTACGCGGCCAGCGCGTTTGCCGAGATGCATTGAGCATCACGATCGACGGCCAATATGTCGGCGCAGCGCGTCCGCGGGACCGTCTGGGGCGCGCACTGCCGACCTGGGCCGGCTGCCATGTGCTTCTCACTGGCGAGCTATTCGTGATGAACCCGGCAGCGCCCGACAGTTTCGATGGGCGCTATTTCGGCGTGCTGCGTCTGACCCATGTCATTGGTCGCGCAACCCCAGTCTGGACCGATGAAGCGGGCAATGGCGACCATGTCTGGTTCGCCGACCCGCGCGCCTCCGACACTTCCTCACCCTCAACCCAAGGAGATTGAACCCATGCGTATCGGAACTTTTCGTGCGGCCGACGGCGGCTACAACGGGCAATTGCGGACGCTGTCGCTTAGCATTGAGATCTCACTCGTCCCGGCAGACCCATCGGACAGTGACAACGCTCCGGACTTCCGTGTGGTTGCTGGCGAAGATGCAGACGCGCGCGAAATCGGCGCAGGCTGGAAGCATGTCGGGGAGAAGGCGGGCGACTATGTCAGTTTGCAGATCGATGACCCCTCGTTCGTGCAACCGCTACGCGCCAACCTGTTCAAGGGCGATGACAATGGCCATGTTCTGGTTTGGTCGCGTCCCGCGCGGCGCGAAAAGGCCAACTGAGCCATGGAGCTCCGCTGCCTCAGCTTCGCCGCTTTGGCTGCGCTCGCTATGTTCGGAGCCGCGCCTGCCCTTGGGCAGGACACTGCCGAACCAGCAGCGCCGCGCACCGTCGATATTGCAGCGCACGTTGCTGAGGCTTCGCTGCGTTTCGGCATCCCGGAGCAATGGATCTATGCCGTCATGCGGGCCGAGAGCGCTGGCCGGATCACCGCAGTATCGTCGGCCGGAGCGATGGGTCTGATGCAGCTCATGCCCGGAACCTGGGCCCGCCAGCGCGCCCGTTTCCGTCTCGGCAGCGACCCGTTCGATCCGCGCGACAACATTTTGGCTGGGACCAGCTATCTTCGCGAAATGTATGACAGTTACGGCGCCTATGGCATGCTCGCCGCCTATAATGCAGGCCCAGGGCGCTATCAGGAGTGGCGCGATCGCGGCCGCCCGCTTCCTGCCGAAACCCGGGCCTATGTCGCAAAGATCGCACCGAAGCTGCAATCGGACAGCACGGCCACTGTCGTGGCCAGCACGTCGCCTGTGCAGCAAGTGCGCATTGCGTGGACTCAAAGCGGGCTGTTCGCGGCGCGAACTGCCGCGACCGAGGCAGCGCCCAGCGCAGGCATAAGCGAAGCAACGGCGGCTGCGCCGACTGCTTCGCTGCGTCCGCACGGCGGCTTGTTCATCCCCGTCTCGGGGAACCGCGACCAGTGACTGCCCCCCTCCCTATCTGGCGCGTCATGGCGTGGACTAGCGCAAAATTGTGCGGAAGCAGGGTTGCAGGAACGGATGGGTCAGGAGGATGGCAAGATGAAAGCGGAGCCCGCCGCCGGGGTGTGGGGCCGCAGAATCGCGGGATTTTGACAGCCAGCCGCCCTGCCCCATGGCTGGCTCCAGTCTCGATAACTNCCTCCCTATCTGGCGCGTCATGGCGTGGACTAGCGCAAAATTGTGCGGAAGCAGGGTTGCAGGAACGGATGGGTCAGGAGGATGGCAAGATGAAAGCGGAGCCCGCCGCCGGGGTGTGGGGCCGCAGAATCGCGGGATTTTGACAGCCAGCCGCCCTGCCCCATGGCTGGCTCCAGTCTCGATAACTGCCGCAATTCCGCCGTTCGATGAGCCAGCCGCTGTATCGCATCGCTTGACCTCATGAGTGATGACGATCTGGAAATCAGGCCCGGGCGCATTCGAGATCGCAGTTCCGGCCAAAGCAAAGCGCGCACACTCAAAGCCCAACTGCGGGCACTTGCCAACCGGTCAGGCCGCGGCGGCCGGGCGGGTGGTTCCGCATCGCGGCGTAGCACAGGTCGCCTTGCCCGAGGCCGCATCGCAAGCCTGCAGGCAAGCTCCCGCGCAAGTCAGCGACGTGTGATCGTCAAGGCGAGGATCGTGCGGCATCGCGGGGCTCGCTTCACTGCCGCGCCGCTGGCACAGCACCTGACCTATCTCAAACGCGATGGCGTGACCCGCGACGGGAAGGATGCGGCGCTGTTCGGTAGCGGCGACGAGACCGTCGACGGCGGAGCCTTCGCCGAGCGCTGCGCCGATGACCGCCACCATTTCCGCTTCATTGTTTCGCCCGAAGACACGGCTGAACTGGCCGATGTGCGGAGCTTTACCCGAAACCTGCTGACCCAGATGGAAAAGGATCTTGGCACAGGTCTCGACTGGGTCGCCGTTGACCATTGGAACACCGACAATCCCCACATCCACATTCTGGTACGCGGCAAGGCCGACGATGGCCGCGACCTAGTTATCGACCGCAGCTACATCAGCGAGGGCATGCGGGCTCGCGCCGCGCAGCTGGTGACCATGGAACTGGGCGCACGGACCCAGCAGGACATTGATCGAAGCTTGGCCCGCGAGGTGCAGGTCGATCGCTGGACCGGTCTTGATCGCCAGCTGCAAACGCTTGGTGACGGCCTCGGCGGCGTAGTCGACCTGCGCCCCGATCCGCAGCGGATCGCCAACCCGGCCAACCAGCATCTCATCGGCCGCGCCACAAAACTCGAACGCATGGGACTGGCAGAGAAGATTGCTCCTGGCTGCTGGCGGATAAAGCCAGCACTCGAGCCGACCTTGCGGGAGCTTGGCACCAGAGGTGATATCATCAAGACGATGCACCGCGCCATGACCGGGCACGGCCTTGCCGCGGAAGCGGGTCGATTTGCCCTTCATAATGAAAGGGCAAGCGAGCCTGTCATCGGGCGACTGGTCGAGCGTGGCCTGCACAATGAATTGACAGGTCAGGCCTATGCCGTCGTCGATGGCGTGGATGGCCGGGTCCATCATTGCAAATTCTCCGACATCGACATGACGGGTGATGCCGCACCGGGGGCAATCGTCGAGCTCCGCGTCTGGACTGACCGGCGCGGTCACGAGCAATCCTCGCTGCTGACCCATTCTGATCTCGATCTTGCCACTCAGGAGCGCAGCCGCGGAGCCACTTGGCTCGACAAGCAATTGATCGCTTCAGACCCGTTGGCGCTCAGTTCGGGGTTCGGCAGCGAAGTCGAGGCAGCGAAAACGCGCCGACTCGAATATCTGGAAGGCGAGGGCTTGGCTCAGCGCCGCAGTGACCGCTTCGCCCTGTCCCGCAATCTGCTTGGCACTTTGCGCGAGCGCGACCTTGCCGACGCCGGTGCCGCACTTTCGCGTGAGCACGACCTGCCCCACCGCCAAAGCCGATCATCCGGTGAGGTGTCTGGCGTTTATCGCCAGCGCATCCAACTCGCGTCGGGCCGGTTTGCGATGATCGATGATGGCCTTGGGTTTTCGCTTGTCCCCTGGTCAAAGCAACTCGATCGGCATCTTGGGCAATATGTGAGCGGCCAGCCTCGGCCTGGTGGTGGCATCGAATGGACACTGGGCCGAAGCCGTTCGATCGAGATATGACGGGGGCGACCGTCATTATCCCCAATCTTGACAATCGCACCATGTGATGCGTATATTCGCGTCAGGAGAAACGGCCATGGCAAGCACAGCACTCACCCATCAAGCGGCCCCGGCAGCAGCAGGCCTGCAGACCTTCTCGGGCGACGGCGACCGCAAGCGACTGACCGGCGCGGCCGTCAAGGCCGTGTTGCGGCTCGTCGATGCCTGGGGTGGCAGCAATGCCGAAGGCGCCGCGCTGCTTGGCGTGTCCGAGAGCACGTGGGACCGGATCAAGGCTGGCAAATGGGACGGCACCCTGAGCCAGGACCAGCTGACCCGCGCCTCGGCGCTAATCGGCGTGTTCAAGGGACTGCATCTGCTGTTCGCAGACGGAATGGCCGACCGCTGGCCGCGTCTGCCCAACCGGGCGCCAGTGTTCGGCGCAAAGTCGCCGGTCGAGGCGATGATCGAAGGAGGCATCCCTCGTATGCTTGAGACCCGGCAGTATATCGACGCGCTGCGTGGCGGGCTCTGAACCGCAGTTTGCGCTACCGCTGGTGCGTGAGGCCTTCCCGCGCACCATCAGGCTGGTCGCGAGCGCGCGGCTGCGCGAAGCCGTGCTCGCACCGTTGGCCGACGATCCCGACGAGTTGGCGCTGCTCGCCGAGATCGAAGGCGCGACCAGCGGGCGTTTGGTTGCCGAGGAGCGCGGGCTCGGTGCGCTCAGCCCCGAAGAACTGGTTCACGGCGTCCCCCATGCCCGTTTCATCAACGCCAGCTTCGCCTATGCCAAACCGCGTGAGCCGATGCGCTTTAGCCCTGCAGACCGAGGTGCCTGGTATGCGGCGCTGGCGGTTGAAACCTGTATTGCCGAAGTCGGGCACCACCTGACCAAGGCACTCGCTGACGCAGGTGACTTCAACGCGGTCGTTGAATATGGCGAAATGCTCGCGAGCATGGCAGGCGTGTTCGTCGACCTGCGCGACGCCGCGGATCATCCCGCGCTCGATTCCGACCCCGCGACCGGTTATGCCGCTGGCAATATCCTTGCCGCACAGGCACGCGTCGAGGGCCACAACGGCATCATCTACCCCTCGGTCCGCCACGCAGGCGGAACCTGCATCGCTGCGCTCTGGCCGAATGTCGTGCAATCGGTGGTGCAAGGCGCGATGGTTCGGCTGACCTGGTCGGGTACGCCCGATTATACTTGGGAGGCGATCTAACGATCTGCGCCAACGTTCCCGTTTTTACGCCAAGGCCTGCACACCCCAACTCCCCGCTTGCCAACTTCTCCAAAGCTCACCGACCTACGCGTGAACGAAGCGGAGTTGCGCCATGTCGGCTGCCAAAATCCTGTGGGGTCAAATCCTCGCGGTGTTGATCATCATTGTTGCGAGCGTCTGGTCCGCAACCCAATGGACAGCCTCGGTGCTTGGCTTCCAGCCAGAGCTCGGCGTGCCTTGGTTCCACTTGTTCGGCCACCCAGTCTACCGCCCCTATGACCTGTTCTGGTGGTGGTTCTCGTTCGACGCCTACGCTCCAAAGATTTTCGATACCGGGGGGATGATCGCCACCTCGGGCGGGTTCGTCGCAATCGTCGTTGCCATCGCTATGTCCGTCTGGCGCGGCCGCGAGAACCGCAACGCCAACACCTATGGCACTGCCCGGTGGGCGACCCGCGATGACATCCGCAAAGCCGGATTATTGGCCGACACCGGGGTTGTGCTCGGACAGTTCCAGAACAACTATCTTCGACACGACGGGGCTGAACATGTCCTGTGTTTTGCTCCGACACGCTCTGGCAAAGGCGTCGGCCTGGTGATCCCGACCCTGCTGACCTGGCCGGGCTCGGCGATTGTCCACGACATCAAGGGCGAGAACTGGGATGTCACTGCCGGTTTTCGCAGCACGTTCAGCCGCACCCTGCGTTTCGATCCCACCAGTCTTGAATCGTCCGCTTACAACCCGCTGCTCGAAGTGCGCCGCGGCCTCAACGAGGTGCGCGATGTGCAGAACATCGCCGATATTCTGGTCGACCCCGAAGGCAGTCTCGAGAAGCGCAATCACTGGGAAAAGACCAGCCACGCGCTGCTGGTCGGCGCAATCCTTCACGTGCTTTACGCCGGCGCCGACAAATCTCTCGCTGGGGTTGCGGCTTTCCTCTCCAATCCCGACGAGACCATTGAGAACACGCTCTATGCGATGATGGACACCCCGCATCTGGGCGAAGCGGGCCCACACCCGGTCGTTGCCAGCGCTGCGCGCGAACTGCTCAACAAGTCTGACAACGAGAGATCGGGCGTGCTGTCGACCGCAATGTCCTTTCTGGGCCTCTATCGCGATCCGGTTATCGCCAAGGTCACAAGTCGCTCGGATTGGCGCATTGCCGATATCGTCAGCGGCCGACCGACCTCGCTCTATCTGGTCGTGCCGCCGTCCGACATCAGCCGCACCAAGCCGCTGATCCGCCTGATCCTCAATCAGATCGGCCGCCGCCTCACCGAAGAATTCGATCCTGCTACCAAGCGTCAGCGCGTGCTGCTCATGCTTGATGAGTTCCCTGCCCTGGGCCGGCTCGATTTCTTCGAGAGCGCCCTCGCCTTCATGGCGGGCTACGGCCTCAAAGCCTTCCTGATCGCCCAGTCCCTGAACCAGATCGAGCGCGCCTACGGGCAGAACAACGCCATCCTCGACAATTGCCATGTTCGCGTTGCCTTTGCGACCAACGATGAACGGACAGCCAAGCGGGTCTCCGAAGCGCTGGGCACAACCACTGAGCAGCGCTCGATGAAGAATTATGCCGGGCACCGGCTGTCACCCTGGCTTGGCCACCTGATGATCTCGCGCTCTGAAACCGCCCGCGCACTCCTCACGCCCGGTGAGATTCTGCAACTGCCGCAGACCGACGAGGTTGTGCTCCTGTCAGGGGCGCCGCCGATCAAGGCCAAGAAGGCACGCTACTATGCCGACCGGAGGCTGCAATCTCGAGTGTTACCCGTGCCCGAGAGGTGCAGCCAACATGCAGAGGCGCGCGCCACTGATGACTGGAGCGCCCAGCCCCCGATCGAACCAGACCCCAAATCATCCGAAGACGGCGGTCGCAGGATCGATCCTGCCAATGGCGGCTTGCGGCGCGAGCCTGACCTGCCTCAGCATGTCGAAGTGGTTGCGCGGCCCAAGTCTGCTGCTGCGGAATTCAATTTTGCAGAAGCTGACAGCGCAGACGCTGACCAATCCGCCGCTACCAGCGAGCGCCTCCGGCGCACGATGGAGCGCAGCGCGCGTCAGGCCTCGCTCGACCTCGGCGACGGGATCGAACTATGAAGCTGAAGCGCACGTTTCGGCTGCCACCCGATGTGATCGACCAGCTTGCTGTATTCGCAATGCGCAGGCGCGTCGGTCAGCCCGATGTGGTGGAGGCAGCTCTCAGGTCATTCATGTCACCAGACAATCCTGAGCAGCTCGAAGCAGCGCTCAGCCGCCGCCTCGACCGCATCGACCGGCGGCTTGGACAGCTCGATCAGCAAACCGAGATCACCACCGAGGCGTTGGCATTGTTCGTGCGGTTCTGGCTAACTGCCAATCCGCCCCTGCCAGACAGTGGCCTTGCCGCAGCGCAAGCGCAGGGCAAAGAGCGGTATCAGGGGTTTGTCGAGGCACTCGCGCGAAGGTTGGAGGGCCGTGCCCGATTGGGCGATTTTCGACCGTAGAGTGCAGGATCAATTGCCAATATGGTTGCTTTTCAGTCTCCCGCTAAACTGTCCCAAAAGGCTGCCCTACATTCTAGCACCGGCTAGCGTCGGCTTGCTGCTGCTTGTCCGAAAGGGATCGCTCACCGGACACTTTTGAGGGAGCAGAGGTCAGACCCCCCTGCCCTCCGCAATTACGGCTTGCCTGCTTTCTCATTAAGGTGGTACGTGTTATTTTCTCATAGAGGGGCCTCATCCGTTACAAATGACCAACACTCTCATCGGATATGCCCGCTGCTCGACCGACAAGCAGGACCTCACCGCCCAGCGGCGCGCGCTGATCGAGCTCGGCGTGCCCGAAGACCGCATCTACACCGACCACGGCCTGACCGGTCGCAACCGCGATCGACCCGGCCTCGCCCAGGCACTCGCCGCGGTCCGCGCCGGCGAGACGCTGGTGGTGCCGAAGCTTGATCGCCTCGCCCGTTCGGTGCCCGACGCCCGCGCGATCGCCGATAAACTGGAGAAGCGCGGTGTGAGCCTCGCGCTGGGAAAGCAGGTCTACGACCCCAACGACCCGATGGGCCGGATGTTCTTCAACATCCTCGCCACCTTCGCCGAATTCGAGAGCGACCTCATCCGCCTGCGCACCCGCGAGGGCATGAAGATCGCCCGCGACAAGGGCAAGCTTCGCGGCAAGCCGCCGAAGCTGTCCGACCACCAGCAGCGCGAACTCCTCAAGATGCACGCCACCGGAGAATACTCGATCGGCGACCTCGGCAAGCTGTTTAAGGTCTCGCGGCCGACCGTGTATCGGACGATCCGGCGGGGCGAAGCGGCTTCATAGCAGTTGAATGATCGTGTTCAGACGGTCGGGCTAACCGACGAGATCGATCATCGCCATAATGGCTTCTCTTGCCAATCTTCCGGGAAACCCATCGCAGCGAGGTCGCCGGTCGGATGGGTCAGGATGTGCGCCATTCCAATTGAACGACTCCATCGATCCACGCCACCTCGAGCGAGCGCTGATTTCGTCGCTACGCGCCCGAGCCGAAGAGGGCGGATACCTGTTTACCGATCAGGATTTGAGGCGAACCATTCAGCGAGCGGTGATGCGCGAACCGGACGCTCTCATGTCTGCAATCAAGATGGAGCAAGGCAAGCGGGCAAAACTGGATGCCTCCATCCCAATCCCTGAGACGATCTTCGATTACCCGGACTTACCCGAAGCGCGGAAGGGTTCGCATGGAGTGTTCCCGAGCAAGATGAACAGGCCTGAGCGCGCCTTTGCTGAGATGCTCGACGCCGACACATCAGGCACGGTGCTGTGGTGGCTTCGAAATCCTGAGAACGAAATCTAGGCTACGCGGATGATACTACAGACCGGAACCCGGTTTTTCCGGGACTTCGTCGTTGGCATCAAGGGTCGGACGACCCGTGACGGTATCGCTTTGGTGGAGATTAAGGATGATGGCGAGGATGGCCGCCTGCACAGCGACAGAAACCGCCTAAAGGTTCAGGTGCAGCATCGCGAATACCGCAATGTTTTTTTGGCGTGCGAGACCGAGCGGGGACTAGTTCAATTGGGCTTCAATGAAGCCCTCAATCTCATTCAGCCTTTGCGGCCCTTTGAGATTGGCCGAATGGTATTTTTGCACAACTGACCTCAAGATCACCGTCCTTTTGGCCACGTCTCCGACGTAGGGCCCCGCTACACTGCCTTTCTAGCGGAATGGTTGAGGGCGTTACGAATCAAGTGGATTTTAGCTCAAATACCGTTGCACGTTCACCGCATGTTCCATACGCTTATGGCATGTCTGACCCCGATCTCATCACCATCCTCCACCTCAGCGATTTTCACTACGCCAATCGCAAGGCGAGGGAGCAGGGAATTGTCGTAGACGCGCTGATAGAAGACTTGAAAAAGCTCTGCATCGGGCATCGCAAGCCAGACCTAATCCTTTTCACCGGGGATCTCGTCCAGGCTGCGGGCGAGGACCCCCATGATGAGGCCTACGACTTTTTTATCTCACGAGTGTCCAAAGCCACGGGCACGAGCGACGACCGCATTTTCCTTACCCCTGGAAACCACGATCTTTCTCGGAAGGTCACAGAAGCCGCAGTCGAAACGCACCAGGCTTGGCGGAGTGACTTGGGTCAAAGCGATGAAATGGCCCGCCTCAATCGTCGTTTCGATGTTGACGAGTATGATGACCTCACCAAGGAGAAATTTGCAGCTTTCAATGACCTTGAGGCCTATCTGCGAGGCGATGACGTCAAGCACTGCCGCAAGGTCGATAACGCGTTCGTACGCGTTGATCGGGTTGACTCGCTCAACATCGATATCGTCACCTTCAACACAGCCGTCTTGTCCACTGGCGGCAGCAACAAGTTCGAGCGTGATGAACGCAATCTGGCGGTGCCGGAGTATGCGATAATCGAAGCGGTGAAGGCATTGACGCCGCATTCGCTTCGCATTTTCACAACGCACCATCCCTTGTCTTCGCTCAGCGAAGCCACGTCACGCTATCTCGAGAATCAGATAGCGCAGCATGCACACTATCACCTCTTCGGTCACATGCATGACCCCAAGCCAAGGAACGTGTCGGGCCTGCGTGGGGAGGTTTTTACCGATCAGGCAGGGGCAATCTTCACCACCCGGACTGAATACTACAACGGCTACTCTCTTATCACCATTGATAGGGCGACCGGTCACACTGAGCTGCTCTTCCGTTCCTACTACAAGGATCGTAACGAGTTCGACGAGGGCACGGACATCCAGGAGGGCGGCAAGTGGTATAAGGACAACGAGGCCCGTCAGCATTTCCGCAAGATCGCCGCGCCGGTTGATCTCGAAAAATTCCGGGCACACCTATGCGGCGATTTCAAAGCACGGCTGGACGAGGACGATGCAGCTCCTGGCGGTGATGCGGAACTGCATCAGCGGTTCATCGAGCCGCCGATGATGAAGACCTCGATCATCGAAGCCAAAACCACCGATGCTCCGGCGGAAGTCGAGATGCCGGTCTCGTTTCAGGATCTCGTGACCAGCGTCCGGAATGCTATCGTCTATGCTCGGCCCGAATATGGTCGCACCAGTCTTTTGCGCGAGTTGCGCCACCACATGGTTCGCAGTGTCGACAACATCGATTTTCCGCGCCTGCCCGTCATCATCGATTTTACGCAGATCGCTCAAAACGTGAATAAGGTGCTTGGTCTGGTTCGGGGTGCGGCCGCCCCCCTTCCCGACGGCCATGATGCTGAGAGCCTTCTCAAGCTGGGCCACATCTGCGTAATGATTGATGACGTCCATTTCGACGACAAGAAGCGCATGGGGCTTCTTCGGGAATTCGTAAGGACCTACCCCAAAGCCCGGTATGTATTCACGAGCAACTGGGACGCGGTCTACAGAATGGGCGCCAAGATCAACCCGGAGATGCCTGTGCGCTTCGATTTCATCGAGCTGCAGGAACTCAAGCGCCGGAACATGCGCCAGTTGATCAAGAAATTTGAACACTGCGACGATGTGGAAGGCTGGCTCGACCGCTTGCAGGATCAATTCCGTGAAATCAACCTGCCTTTCACGGCGGCAAACGGGACGATCCTCCTGGAGATTTTCGGGTCAAACGGGAAGTTTGCCCCGGTCAACCGGGCGGTTCTGATGGAGCAGTTCGTCGAAACGACACTCGAGAAAGCCGCCGAAAATCAGAGCTACCGCGCTACCTTCGACTTCAACAACAAGGCTAATCTGCTGTCCTATGTCGCGGCCTGGATGGCGCGCGAGAACCAGTATGTGCCGACCCGCGACGATGCGCGAGGCGCAATGAAGAAATGCCTCGACGAGATGGGTCTGGATGCCCCTCCGCTTGATGAGCTCATGGACGAATTCCTGTGCGCGAAGATCTTCGAGCGGCGTTCCGATAACCGCGTGGCATTTCGTTACCGCGGCGTGATGGAGTATTTCATCGCCTACCGGATGACCGTTGATCCAGACTTCAAGGACTGGGTCATGCACGAGGATCGTTACCTCACCTTCGTCAACGAGCTGCTCTACTATGCGGGCAAGACGAGGAACGACCCCGCCCTGATCGATCTGGTCCGAGACCGTCACCTTGAGATCTTCGAAAAGGCGACAAAGCATCTTCAGCCGATTGATCTGGGCTTTTTCGATAATTTTGCTCTCCCCAAGGACGATAAGGGTGAGAGTATGGAGGATGCTGCGGCCCGGATCGTGCAGCCACCCCTCACTCAGGAAGAAAAAGATGAAGAGTTTGATCTGGACATCATAGCCGATGAGGAGAACCGGCAGGAGGTTTACCGTCCCAAGATCACCGAGATCCATGAGGCGCTGACGTTCTCGCTCATGCTTTACTCGGGCCTTGTCCGAAATTTCGAGCACATGGCAGATGCGAAGAAGCGGGAGCACCTTGGGCACATCTGGCGCAGCTGGGCGACGATCATGCTCGACAACATCCGGTTCGCTCCTCGTTTGGCCGCCGAACGCAAGATACGTGTGAACGGCATCCTCTATGAGCTTCAGGCTCCCAAAGGGATGAGCGATGCAGCACTGCTCAAGCAAATGCTGCTTTCCCTACCACACGCGACAATCCGTCTGATTGCCACCACTATGGGCACGGAAAAGCTGCGTAAGCAATTGATCGAGCCCGATCTCGAAGAGGGTTTGGAGCCGAAGATCATCAAGATGTTTCGGGTCGGGCTGATTACGGAGTTGCGACTCGAGGAAACCCCCAGCGCGGTGAACGATTTGGTCGGCTCGCTGCGGGACAACATGTATCTGTTGTGGTCTTTGGTAGTTCACCTGGGGAATCTGCGACGCCATGACCGCATTCGCGAAGATCACCACAAGGCTCTGATCGCCCCTACAGCATCGGCAATCGCTGAGCTTGGCGGCGGATCAAGGCAGGATCGCGACAATCAACGAACCAAGCAGATCGCGCGCTTGGAACGTGAGCAGTTGTTGCTGAAGATGAAGCGCGACAAACCATAGGCCTTCTGCCCCAAGCAATTCGTAGACGCTCGCTCGCCGAAATCCTCCAACCCGAAGCACCAAGAAGTGATCAAGGGAAAGCGCCAAAGCTCCGGCGGCTTTGGTGCACCATATCGCGCAGTCGCTCGGGTTGGAGAACCTCGACTGCGGCGCCCCAGGCATAGAGATGCCAGCACATCTCGAGCAGTCCGGACGCCTTGAACCGTACCAGCAGAGAACCGTCCGGCTCATCCTCGACAGTTTGGGTCGGGTGAAAAACAAAGCGGCGGGCATGTGCCACCGCCTCCGGCGAAAAGCGCCAGACGACATCGCCATACTCAGCCGCATTCTCGAAAGAGCCGAAGCCCTTTTCGGCATGACAGCGGATATCGAAACCGTGATCGAACTCGAAGGATTCCTCCAGCACCTCGGCCGCCTCGATTTCCTCAACGCGGAAGTGTTGCAGCGGTGCGGATGGCGGCTTTGCGACGTCTCTCGCGACAAGGTAGCGGCGAACACCCAGCAAGAGACCGTGGGGCGCGACGATGCGCTCGATCGGCTTGGCTTGGCCACGCTTTCGATAAGGAAAGCGGAGCAGAAATGGCCCCTTCAGCGCTTCATAGATCGCCATATCGACGTCTCGATTGGCAACCGGTTTTGGCCCGGGACGAGCCGCGTGGCCCAGAGCCTCGAGCAGGGCTTCCTCATCGACTGCAAGGCGGGTGCCCTTCTCCGGCGGGACAAGTGCCCTCACCTTACGGTCGAGGCTTTTCGCAAGGGCTGCTTCGTGCAGCATACCGGCCTGTTCGAGTTGCGCGATCCCGTTTGATAGTGCGGCCAGCTCTTCTGGCGAAGGTGACAGGAGCGCTGCGACATGGCGAGAGGGCATCCGCCAACGCTTTTTCCGATCATCCCCCTCAGAGGTTTCCGTCTGCGGAAATGCCGCCTCAAGCGCCTCGGTCATTCTCTGCGCGGTGCGATAGACACAGCCGAATTCTTCCATGATCTCGTCGAGCGACACGCCGCTGCGGCGCGTCGCCATCATCGCGAGTTTCAACAGCTCCTGCGCTTTGGCAAATGACATCGAGAATCTCCATGACAGGTTTTGTCATGCTGAACGGGCATAGCTTATGGTAAGGAGCTATGCATGCGATTTATCGAAGGAAATTTCCGCTTCTCGGCCTCGGACCTGATGCGCTTCAAGGGGTGTCGCCATGCGACGTTTCTTGATCTGCGACTGATTGAGCAAGGGGACATCAGTCCCAAGGACGACAGCGCTGAAGCAATGCTCCTGCAACAGCAGGGCGATAAACATGAACTGGCCTTTCTGGAACAGCTTCGTGCAGAAGGTCGGACGATCACCGAGGTCCCCAAGAATGGGCTGTCCCTCGAACAATCAGTCGCGCTGACCCACGCAGCCATGGCGCAGGGCGCCGATATAATCTTCCAGGGGGCGCTGCTTGATGGTGCGTGGGGCGGCTACACCGACTTTCTGGAGCGGGTTGATCGACCCTCCGCGCTAGGCTCCTGGTCTTATGAAGTTGTCGATACCAAGCTGAAGCGCAAGCCAGACCCCAAGCATGTGCTGCAGCTGTGTCTTTACAGCGATCTCCTCGCGAAGGTGCAGGGGCTGGCGCCGAAGGAGGCGCATCTTCAGCTTGGCGACGGCAGCCGATACACGGTTCGTCTGGCCGATGTCTCTGCCTATGCACGGCATGCGCGCTCGATGCTTGAAGGGTTTGTCGCCGAACGCACTGCGACCCGCGCCGAGCCCAACGCCGCCTGTGGCCTTTGCCGGTGGAGCGATCATTGCAATGCTCAGTGGGAGCAGGACGACAGCCTGGCCCTTGTCGCAGGCATAACCCGCATCCAGCGCCAGAAACTCGAGGCAGCCGGGGTTACCACCATGGCGGCGCTTGCCGAGAGGGCTGAACGTGTCCCGAAAATGGCCGCCGAAACGCAGCGCAAGCTGGTGACGCAAGCCAGACTCCAGACGGCCCGGCGCGCGGGCGCAGGCCCGTCCTTCGAGTTGCGCGAACCGGAGCCGGGCAAGGGCTTCGGTCTTTTGCCTGAACCGGCGGACGGCGACGTGTTTTACGACATCGAAGGCGACCCATACTTTCCCGGAGGCCTCGAATATCTCCATGGCGTCTGGTTCATGGATGACGGCGAATGGCAATTCCGAGCCTTTTGGGCGCATGATCGCGAGGAAGAAGGGCGGGCGATGCGCGACCTTCTCGCCTTCCTAGTCGAACGCATGCGGCAATACCCGAAGGCCCATATCTATCACTATGCCAACTACGAGATCGCAGCGCTTCGGCGCCTGACCGCGGCGCATCGCACGGGCGAGGCAGCGATGGATCAGTTGCAGCGCGAGCGCAGGTTCGTCGACCTGTTCAAGGTCGTCGGTGGCGGCATTATCGCGTCCGAGAAGGGCTATTCGATCAAGGATCTCGAGGCCTTCTACATGGAAAAGCGCGCCGCAGACGTCGCGACGGCGGGGGCAAGCGTCGTTTTCTATGAACAATGGCGGCAGACCGGGGAGCAGCGGCTCCTCGATGAGATCCATGATTATAACCGGACAGATTGTATCTCGACGCAGCTGCTGCGGGACTGGTTGGTCCGAGATGTGCGGCCGGCGGGCATGCCATGGCCGACCTTGGCAGAAGCACCGGCCGGCGGCACGCTTTCAAACGTCGAGGCGGAGGATTCTGAACTGGAGGCCCTTCGCCAGCGCCTCGAGCCCGTGCGTGTGCGGCTTGGCGATCAGGTCGCCACCTTGCTGCTTGACCTGAGCCAGTTCCACAAGCGGGAAGACAAGCCTGCCTATTGGGCCATCTTCGACCGGCTCGCCCAGGAAAGCGAGGAACTGCTCGACGACCTGGACTGTCTCCAGGGGCTTGAGGCGATAGATGCCCCGGTTCAGGTGACCACCAGATCCTCGGAACGGACGTACCGCTTTCCGGAGCAGGAGACCAAGCTTCGGACGGGCAAAGCCCCCTGCATCAAGCCCGCTGCTATGCCGGAAGACGTGCAGCTTCAATCGATCAATCATGACGAGCGCACGCTGGTTCTGCGCCGCTCGCACGCGAAGGGTCCCCTCCCCGACAGGCTCGATCTACTCCCGCCCAAGCCAATCCGGAACGATGTACTTCGCAACTCACTGATGGCCGTCATCGAAGAGATGATCGCCAACACGGGACGCGTTCCGGCCCTTGAGCATCTTCTCACCCGGGCCTTTCCCGTGTTTAGCAATGGGCCGAGGCCGGACGGGATCGTCCGAGAATATGATGACCTTCCAGATGCTACGAGCTGCGCGATCGCAGCCATGGACAGGACGACCCTCGGCATCCAGGGCCCACCCGGGACGGGAAAGACCTATGTCAGCGGCCTGTCGATTGCCGACCTCGTGCAGTCGGGAAAGCGTGTCGCTGTCGCCTCAAACAGTCACAAGGCAATCGGGAATCTTCTCAAAGCGGTCGCGGAAAGGGCGGAAGACCAAGCGCTCACCTGTTCGATCGTACAGAAGGTCTCCGATGCCGAGGATGCTGACGACCATCCTGCGATCGTTGCCGTCACCGACAACGATGCGCCCGAGATCAGGTCCGCGCACGTCGTCGGTTCCACCGCCTGGCATTTCGCGCGCTATGACGCGCCTGCATTCGACTACCTCTTCGTCGATGAGGCCGGACAAGTCTCCCTGGCCAACATTCTCGCGATGGGCCGCTGCGCGCATAACATCGTCCTCGTCGGCGACCCGATGCAGCTTCCGCAGCCGCTTCAGGGAAGCCATCCCGGCGAGAGCGGGCTCTCCTGTCTCGATTACCTCATCAATGGTCACCGCGTCATTCCGCGTGAGCGCGGCATCTTCCTTCCTGAAAGCCGCCGCATGCATCCCGGGATCTGCCGGTTCATTTCGGAAGCCGTCTATGAAGGACGGCTCGAGAGTGATGAAGCTGCAGCGGCACAGACCCTTGTCTCCCCAAAGGGCACAAGCCTTCTGGGCGCACGCCTCGAACCAATTCAACACACCGGACGATCGCAGGTCTCACCCGAGGAAATCGCAGCCATTCGCGGGCAAATCGAGGCGATGGTGGGTTCGGTATACCGGGACCGGAAAGGCAAGCAACGCGTGGTCACCCACGACGATATTCTTGTCGTCGCCCCCTACAATGCGCAGGTCAACGCCCTCAGAGTGGCATTGCCACCTGACATCCGCGTCGGCACGGTCGACAAGTTCCAGGGTCAAGAGGCGCCAATCTGCCTCGTATCGATGACGACGTCCAGCGGCGAGGAGATGCCACGCGACCTCGCCTTCCTCTTCTCGCTTAACCGGATCAATGTCGCGGTCTCCCGCGCGCAGGCGGCAGCCATCGTCATGGCGAGCCCCCTGCTCCTCGAGACACCGTGCCGGACCGTCGAAGACATGGCCTTGGTGAATGTCCTGTGCCTTCTCAATGAACTTGGACATGACAGGTTTTGACGTGTTGGCCTGCGATACTCCTCTCATCGGAAGAAGGAGCATCGCAAATGGCTTACTGGGACCTTGGAATGAAGCACATCGTCGACGTTGACGGGCAGCTGCTCGCGATCGACGCCGATGTGATCGACACCACGCGCCTTCTGGAAAAGGCGAACCGGCCGACGGACAGTCACCTCGCCATGGTTCGGGCCGGCGAGCGCATCCTGCTCCAGCCCCGGCAGTTGATCCGGCTTCCTGCCGATCAAGTTCTCTTCTTTGAAACGCACGAGAATTCAGTGCACTATGGCGAGCATCGTCTCGCGGCATAGGGCGACGCGAAGGTGTCGGCAGTTATTGAGGAGGTGGTGTGATGCAGACTGACAGTGCTTCAGGGAAGAACATCATCATCTTCTCGGATGGGACCGGGCAGTATGGCGGCGTGCTGCCTGACCAGCGACTCTCCAACATCTACAAGATGTACCGTGCCATGCGCCCCGGCACCCAGACCGGCTTCGATCCTGCCGATCAGGTGGCCTATTATGATCCCGGTCTGGGGTCAGGGGAACTCGGAGGCAGGGTTCGGAACATCCTTGCCGCCGCGTTTGGCACCGGCATCAGCGAGAACATCATCGATTGCTATGAGGCCATCCTGCGTCACTACGAAGATGGCGACCGGATCTTCCTGTTTGGCTTCAGCCGAGGGGCCTACACCGCTCGGTGCGTTGCCAACGTGATGAACCTGTGCGGGATTCCGCGTCATGGCAAAGACGGAAAGCCGCTTCCGACAGGTGGCGTCGCCCTGCGCAAAATCGCCGAAGAAGCGGTATACCACGTCTATGAGCATGGCTCTGGCCGGGATCGCGGAAGGTATGAACCGGAGCGCGAGGAGCTAGCACGGCGCTTCAGGTTGAAATACGGTAGCGAAGGCCGGGGTGCCAATGGCGAGTCCCAGGGCAATGTCGCCCCGACATTTATCGGCGTGTTCGACACGGTCGCAGCTCTCGGCACGGTGATCGTCAAGCGGGTGCTCTTCGTTCTGGCGGTCCTCAGCGGCTTTTTGGGACTTGCCGCTTGGACGAGCGATCTGGGCCTGCCGTGGCAAATCCTCGCATCAATCCCCGCGACATTCTTCGCAGGAAGCTGGGTCTGGTCGGCAAAGAAGCAGTTCAAGTTCATTGAGAACCCGCCGCAGGGGGGAAAGATGAGCTGGCACTTCGCTGCCTGGAACCTCAAGCATTACGATCGCTTCCTCGACAGCAGCGTCGGCTACGCCAGGCACGCGCTCTCGATCGACGAAAACCGAGAGCGCTTCCCTCGGGTAGGCTGGGGGAACAGCGGCGATAATGCCGAGCAGGATCGGGGGCCCCTCAAGTGGCTGAAGCAGGAATGGTTCGCAGGCAATCACTCCGACATCGGCGGGAGCTATCCGGAAGACGAATCCCGCCTCTCCGACATCGCCTTGCGGTGGATGGTCGATGAGCTGAAATCGATCCCGACCCCTCCACTGATCGATGAGCGCTTCGTGCAGACCTTCCCCGATCCGCTCGGCATCCAGCATGACGAGGTCAGGGCCAGCCTGGAGCTCTGGCCACGCTTCTGGCCGAAATGGGCGCGGTTCGGTTGGTCTGCAGAGTCGAGGCAGATCAAGCCCGATGCTGCCCTGCATGAGAGCGTCCTTGTCCGCTTCGCCGCAGCGTCAGTGCCTCAATATGACCAGCGGGCTCCCTATCGGCCGGAAAACCTTCGGGGGCATGGCGGCGCGGCGGGCTACTACCCAGCATCCGATTGAAGCCATGTGAAAATTTGAGAGACTTTCCCCACCACTCCGCGCAACGTCATGCCGGGATATCGAAGGGACCAGAGCGATGAAATTGCTGCTAGCGAGCTTGGGATTAGCACTGGCCCTTTCTGCGGCGCCCGTTTTGGCGCAGCGGTTCGTATGTCGCGGGACGACGAATTCGCCATATCCGCAATTCGTCTCGACCTACCATGATCACCAGCGCGTCGCTCCGGCCGCAAGCGAGCTGTCGGATCAGTTCACCGCCTTTTCGGCTGTGTTCGACGATGCTGACGACGACGACGGCGACGGACAGCCCGATCTGCGCCTCAATCCCGAATACGTTGTGTATGAGCTGCGAGGCCTCGCTCCAGGGCGTAACGGCAATTTCGACGAACCACCCGTCTCAATTGACCGCCCGAACAAGTGGTATGCCTCCCCCGGGCTGGTACCGCTTGTCGAGGCGAAACAGGGTGTCACCAATCGCCGTCTCGACGACAGCTACAGCGGGGCTGGGACAGTGTGGAACCGCGGACATCTCGCGATGAGCGACCATGCCCAGCGCATCAGCCCCGAGGCAGGCTGCAACACCCATGTCTTCTGGAATGCCTCTCCGCAGGCAGCAGACCTAAACCAGGGGCCTTGGCTGCATCTCGAGAACTACTCCGCCGCCGCCTCGAACAAGTATCGCAGCATCTGGGTGATCGCCGGACCGATCTTCGATCCTGCCACACCAAAGCTCACAATCGGCGACCCAGGTGAGCTGAAGGTCGAGATTCCAGATGCATTCTTCAAGATCCTCATCCACGAAAGCCCATCGGGCATCGACACGCTGGCCTTTGTCTTCGAGCAGCCGAATGCGCTTGGTGCTGACGGAAAACCTGTGCCGACACAGACATGGGTCAATTGCAACAGGGCGAGCCAGGCCGGCCATGTCTACGATCACCGGCCCAACCTTGTTACGATCAGGGAAATCGAGCGAAGAACCGGGCTCCGGTTCTTCCCGGGCCATCCTGATCGGGAAGCTCTTCTGGGCAAGCGCCCACGTAAGCTTTGGCCGATCGAAACCCGTTTCTGGGATAGCAGCACGCCATGTGGCGGGCAGAGGAGCCACCCGTGATGGGCGCAAAGGCTTTAGCGATGGCAAGTCGTCTGCCGTACTCGGCCGGTTGGCCCGGACGCCCGACGTGTAGCTATTTCGTGGCAGATGACATGCCCCGCCAAATGAAGCTTCGCAAATGATTGACTTTTCTGAATTCATCCGTGAATTTTCGTTGTTCCTGATTGGGAGGGTTGCATGAAGAAGATGTTGATAGCGGCAGTGGCTGCGTCATTTTGATTCGGGCATGGGTGGTGGCGATCAAAATGATGCAGGTAGGTGAACTGAAGCCGCTTGGTCTCGGGAGTCCGCGTTGGCCATGAGGATCCTTTCTTACAATCCAGGCCACGACGGCTCGGTCGCCTATGTAAGGGATGGTCGGCTCATATTCTCTGTGGAGGCGGAGAAAGACTCGAACTGGCGGTACATGCCAACGTCTCCACAAGACCTGCTCGCTGCGTTCGGCCTGATCGACGAGATACCAGACGTTGTTTGCGTAGGAGGGTGGTGGCCCCGTGAGGCTCACTCTCCGGCATTGGCGCAGCACGTCGGCTATCGTGGGACCGACCCCTCAGGTATCTTGCTCAAAGACCGCCGCATGTTCGGCCAAGTCGTGCGGCACTTCTCCTCGTCCCATGAACGTTCACACCTGTTTTGCGCGTACGGTATGTCGGGCCTGCCTAAGGGCACCCCATGCTATGCGCTGGTGTGGGAGGGAGCGATCGGCGCTTTCTACGAGATTGATCGTAAAGCAAATATCACCCTACTTAGAGATGTCATGAGTCAACCGGGGAATCGCTATTCCTCGATCTACGGGCTGGCCGATCCCACCTTCCCTAAGGACGCACCGTTCTCCAGACTTTCGGACGCCGGAAAGCTCATGGCGCTTGCGTCATTCTCCACACGGACTGAGGCAACGTCAGCTGAGGAGAGCTTGATCGAGTTCCTTCTTTCATCTCCCGATGTGCGATTGGACATGTACGATGGGCTGACGACCTGCCCGTACCTCAATGTTGGTGTGGAACATCCCGAT
Source organism: Sphingopyxis sp. sgz302558 (assembly GCF_057220455.1). NCBI lineage: Bacteria > Pseudomonadati > Pseudomonadota > Alphaproteobacteria > Sphingomonadales > Sphingopyxidaceae > Sphingopyxis > Sphingopyxis sp. sgz302558. The sequence continues at coordinate 1,046,656 of NZ_JBXPUZ010000002.1, forward strand.
TTCCGTGACTTCGCTGGCATCTACAGCGACCGTATCTTTGAGGCATTTCACGCCTTTGCCCGCGCCAACTTACGTAAGAATCTTCCTTTGGTCATTGCCGGAGGGTGCGGGCTCAACTGCGACTGGAACACGAAGTGGGTCGAAACCGGCCTTTTCGAAACAGTGATCGTTCCGCCCGTGGCCAATGATTCCGGATCAGCCATTGGCACCGCGATCGACGCCCAGTTCTATTTCACGGGCAACGCGACAATCGAATGGGATGTGTACGCAGGTCTCGACTTCCAGACGGACTTGGCGTTCGATCTAAGTCGCTATGAAGTGTTCGCGGCAGATCCCAACCTTGTCGCAGACCTGCTCGCCAATGATCTCATCCTTGGATGGGTGAATGGGCGATGGGAAATAGGCCCAAGGGCACTCGGAAACCGCTCGATTCTTGCCGCGCCCTTTGCCGACGCGACGCGGGTAAGGTTGAATGAGATCAAGCAGCGGGAGCAGTTCCGACCTATCGCACCAGTGTGCCTTCGCCAAGATGCGGCACACTGGTTCGGCTGCGCAGGGAATAGTCCCTACATGCTGTTCACATTCCGCGCGACTACGAGCGCTCTCGCGGCCGTGACCCACGTCAACCGCACCGCACGCCTTCAGACCGTCACTGCGGAATCGAACGCCCCGCTGCACGATCTGCTCGTCGCTTTCAAGAAGCGCACCGGCTACGGCGTTCTGTGCAACACTTCGCTTAACTTCAAAGGCAAGGGCTTCATCAACAATATCGCCGATCTCGACGCATACGCCGTCGAGCACGCACTCGATGGTTTCGTTGTTCAAGGTCGCATCTATCTTCTAAAGTCTTCCGAACGATACCAAGCTTATGTCAACCAGGCGGATGCACGCCGAACCCTCGAGAGCGCACGTGAAGAAGCGTAGCCAATGTCGTAAGCGGCCTTGCGACGTCGCGGAAGGCAACGGCAAACTCGGTTCTCCTTATCGACCTGAAGAGGCCTTCCCACCCGGTTTCGAGGACGACGACGGCTTGCGATCCGACTTCATTCGGCGGCTTCTCATGCGCCAAGCTGAGCATGAAGAGGTAGCCACATACATGGTGACACCGATCCCGCGCACAGTGGTGCGCTACTGGCACGATCCGGACGACCTCCCAGACGATGTGCGAACCTGCCTCGACAGTTGGAACCGGCTGCGGAGCGACGGCTTCAAACTGTTCACTTTCGATGATGTGTCAGCGGCAACCTACATCCGAAAGCATTATACGTGCCGTGAGGCAAACGCGTTCGATCGTTGCCGACATCCTGCCATGCGGAGTGACTATCTGCGGATGTGCTTCATTCTCCGAGAGGGTGGTCTCTATGTCGACGCAGACGATGTGCTCATCGGAAATGACGTCGAGGAGCTCGTCGCCGACGGCATTCTGAAGCTCCAACCTCTTTGTTACGACTTGGAGGCGCAGTCGATGGCGCAGGACGGAGACGTATGGCGGAGGGATCTGCCGTCGAACAGCCGCATCTTTTATGTTAACAACGACCCGCTGGCAGCCGCTCCCGGTCACCCGATTCTCGCACGGGCATTGGCGCGCGCGACCAAATTGCTGCTCAGCGGCAGCTCGAACTTGGAGATACAATCCACCACGGGGCCGGGTAACCTAACAGCGACGCTCGCCGCTCATGCCTGGGAACTCGAGACCTCCGGCCGCCTCCCGGACTTTCGCTTCATCCGCAATTGGGATGCCATCGCCGAGACCCGCTGGGATCTTTCCTACCGCGGCGACTACAGGAATTGGCGCAATATGGACGTGGGCCAAGCATAGCGTTCGGATGCGAGTGACATGAATCTTCAGGAGGCTTCGGCTCCTCTTCGGCAGCTCGTATTTCGGTCTGCGCGACGTCTCGCGTGGTCATTGCCAGGCGGCAGGATCGATGCGTTCGGCCCGGGCGATGACAAGATCGGTTCAATCCTTGCCATCAACCTCGACCGGCAACCGGGACGGTGGCAAAGGCTGCTCCAGGAAGTGGGGCGTTTCAAAACCGGAGACGGCGCTCCGCTGTCCACGATCTTGGAGCGTCTCCCCGCGGTCGACGCGCGGGACGGACGGGCGGTGGCGGCTACGTCGGATGTAGACCCGGTGTATCGTATGGGCGATCAGCTCTTCGTGCAGCCGGATCCTAGGCTCGCGGAGTGCTTTGGCGTTGATCACCCAATCCGGATGACGCGTCAGGAAGTCGCTGTAGCGCGATCCCACATTGAGGCTTGGAAAAAGATCGCCCGCGGGCCGCACCAACACGTTCTAGTGCTCGAGGACGACGTCTGGTTTCGTCGCGGCGCAGCGGATGCCATTGAGCGGGGCTGGCGGGCAGCACTACGCCGGAGCGAAGACACCACGGGACCACACCTCCTCTACCTCTCGTACAACGACGCCGGCGGGATGGCCATAAGGACTGACGTATGTGGCTCGCTATTTAGGCCCGTCCGCGGGCTCTGGTATTTGTCTGGCTATGTTTTGTCACGTGATGGTGCTGCGGCGCTGCTCCGGGCGATGCCTGTCGTCGGCCCAGTCGACCTTTGGATGAATTATCGTTTTGCAGAGCTAGGCGCACTCGCTCTCACGCGTCCGGCGATATTGCAACGACAAGATGGTCCTTCGGACAATGCTTACTCAGTCCTTCCCTTTCTCGCCCGCGCTGGGACGATCGATGCCGGCGCACCTCCGGCGCGACCGGAGCGGTCGCCAAACGGCTTTACAGTCGCATGGACTATTGGTGAGAGCGAGGGTCTTGCCATGGCGCTGTCGATGCTAGGACTCCGGACGAGGGCCTTCACATATGGCGAGTCAAAACTCTCTGCCTCTGATCTTTTTGCGGTTGGAGAGATATTTGATGCCGTGGTTGACCCGCCGCTCGCTCAGGACGCGCTCCAAGCATTAATCGAGCGTCCAGATGTGAGATTCATAATCGAGGCCGGAGCAGTCGGTCATGAGGGCTCGTTGATGGAGAAGCTTCCGCCCGGCCGCACCGCCGTCGTAGAACCGTCTGTGCCGCTTTGGGATCCCATTTGCGAACTCTTGGATCTCACAAAACCGTCCGACACGTATCCCATTGGTACGCCGTCGGGCACTGGCATGTTCTGTGATGCTCGAGCCGCTCTTCCTCGGTCCATTGGACCAATCGAGGCGAAAGTCACCGTGCCGATGGACGACTCGCCATGGGTACTGCCAACGAGAGCACATTGGCAACCGCGGTGCGTCGATGCGCCGAACGAAGCCGGGCCGATTGAGGTGATAAGTTCGGGCCGGTCTTGTTCGCCCGAACTTGTCACCTTGATCGAAACCTTTCCGGGCAACATGGCTGTTTTCGCGCGCAATGGCGTTGTAGAAGCACCTCAAGGCAAACGGCTTGTCCTATCTGTCGCCGCAGCCAAAGGTGTCAGGCCCCTCCAGTCAGGCGCAATCGCGTCAGGCCAAGCGTTTCAACACGGGCGTTTTCAAGCCAAGATTAAAGCGGCTGCCGGGGCTGGTCTTGTCACAGGCTTCTTCCTTCACCGCGATACGCCGCGGCAAGAGATCGACATCGAGCTGACGGGAAAGAATCCGCGTCAGATGCTTGTAAACGTTTACTTCAACCCCGGAGATGAAGGTGCTGCGATCGGCTTCGGTTATCGCGGCTCGCCGTGCCTGATCGACCTCGGCTTCGATGCATCGGAAGACTTCCACACTTATACCGTCGACTGGTTGCCGGACCGGATCCTGTGGTCGGTAGATGGCGTGACAGTACACGAGCGCCGAAGTTGGGATCCAACTCCCATCCCTCACCTGCCAATGCGGCTCCATTGCAATCTTTGGGCGCCGCGATCCGTCGAGCTCGCCGGGCGGTTGGACCGGAACACACTACCGGCCACGGCGGAGTTTCGAGACGTATCAGTTCTGACTGTAGCGGGACAATAGGCCTCATTCCCGCCAACGTAATGCCCGGATTGATGGACGAAGGGCAGTTTTCGAGCTTCCGGTCGGGAGCCTCAACGACCGATTTGAGCGGAATGCGGCTGATTGGTTCACGCTGAGCAGATGGTAAGTTGTGTCAGCAGCAACCGATAGTACTCAACGCCTGCGCCGATCAGCGCATCGTGCTGAAGATGATGGACCTGACTGCCATCGGCCATTGATCGCGGGTGCATCCGGTCATGGGGACGTTTTCGGCCATTGGGACCTCCCTTTGGAGCCAACCTGGCTCTCTACATCAAGGGGGCACAGGAATGTGCCGGGGCATCGAGTCTCGTCCGCCCTCCAAGGATGCAAGCATGCGATTTAACTGCGGCTTCGGAATGCCCGACGAACGTCTCAGAACCCTCCAGATTTGGTCCGATTGTACCGGATCGCCTTCTCCGCTGAAGCGACTGCCCGGCTCAGCTAACCCATTCTTTGAACGCCGCCATTGTAACTAACAGCATCAATCAATTAACTGAATTATAGCGTGAATTAGGTGTGAGCGACCCTTCAAAGGAGGGGTTGCTGTAGGCGCACATCGCCGACTAAAACCGTTGGAAGACATTCCGGTCGATAGATCTGAGCACGCTGGCGGCCATGCCTGAAAGAGCAGCTCTAGTCGGCAAAAATCCTTGCTCGCACGGGCGTCGCGATCGATGCGCTGGACGCGGCCGAGTCGTAGGGACCATCATCCATCTGCGCCACGATTTCTGCCTTTTCGCTAGGCTACCATGACTGCAACAAGCTGTTGCATATAAGCATTCCAATGTCTCTTTGATCTGCCTCACGAGCGCAGCCGATGATCGGTTGCCTCGCCGACACGAGGCAATTCATGAGCGTCATCCCCATCCCGTCGCAAGCATCGTCGCGCGGAGCGCGTATGCTGCGCACTGCGCTCGGGCCAGAGATCGCCGTCTGGCTTGAAGATGCCTCGGTCATCGAGGTCATGCTCAATCCCGATGGACGGCTGTGGATCGACCGGCTCGGAGCCGGGATCGCCGATACGGGGAGCGGGATGTGCGCTGCTGACGGCGAGCGGATCATCCGCTTGGTGGCGCATCATGTCGGAGTCGAGGTTCACGCCAAGGCGCCGCGCGTTTCGGCCGAGCTCCCCGATACGGGCGAGCGTTTCGAGGGCCTTTTGCCGCCGGTGGTGGCTGCACCGAGTTTCGCGATCCGCAAGCCCGCCGTCGCGGTGTTCACGCTCGCAGATTATGTCGCGGCGCAGATCATGTCTGCATGGCAGGCCGACGCGCTGGTTCGCGCCGTCGCGGGCCGAAAGAACATTCTCGTCGCCGGCGGCACGTCGACCGGCAAGACCACCCTCACCAACGCGCTCTTGGCCGAAGTCGCCAAGACCGACGACCGCGTGGTCCTGATCGAGGACACCCGCGAACTGCAATGCGCCGCGCCAAACCTCGTCTCGCTGCGCACCAAGGACGGTGTGGTCACGCTCTCCGACCTGGTCCGCTCTGCCCTGCGCCTGCGGCCCGACCGCATCCCGATCGGCGAGGTGCGCGGGGCCGAAGCGCTCGACCTGCTAAAGGCCTGGGGCACCGGCCATCCCGGAGGCGTCGGCACGATCCATGCTGGATCCGCGCTTGGGGTCCTGCGCCGCATGGAGCAGCTGATCCAGGAAAGCGTCGTCACCGTGCCGCGCGCGCTGATCGCCGAGACCATTGATGTCATTGCCATCCTTGTCCGGGACGGGACCGGAAGGCGGCTCGCCGAACTCGCCGAGGTCACCGGCCTCGATGCCAATGGCGATTACACCATCCTTCCCATCACAGCCCCAGCCACAGGAGTTTCATTGTGATCCAGACCTTGTCGCGCGCCCGTGCCCGCCTCTCCGCTGCCGTGCTCGGCGGCCTTGTTGCTCTTTCCATCGCGGGGCCTGCTCATGGGGCAGGCTCGTCGATGCCTTGGGAAGCGCCGCTCCAGTCGATCCTCGAATCGATCCAGGGCCCGGTCGCCAAGATCGTGGCGGTCATGATCATCATCGCCACCGGCCTGGCACTGGCCTTCGGCGACACCTCGGGCGGCGCACGCCGGATGATCCAGATCGTGTTCGGCCTATCGATCGCCTTTGCCGCCTCGTCCTTCTTCCTGTCGTTCTTCTCGTTCGGCGGCGGGGCGCTGGTGTGATGAAGACTGGATCACCCGAAGCCGTGCCCGGCTTTGTCGTTCCGGTTCACCGCGCGCTGACCGAGCATATCCTGCTCGGCGGCGCGCCGCGTGGGCTGGCGATCGCCAATGCGACGCTGGCCGCCGCGATCGGGCTTGGCCTGCGCCTGTGGATCGCCGGCGTGGTGATCTTTGCGCTGGGCCAACTGGTCTCGGTCTGGGCGGCGCGGCGCGATCCGCAATTCGTCGATGTCGCGCGGCGCCATCTGCGCTTCCCCACTTTCCTGAGGGTCTGAGCCCATGCTCTCGCTTCGCGAATATCGGAACAAGGCCGAATGGCTTGCCGACTTCCTGCCCTGGGCCGCGCTGGTGGCGCCCGGCGTCGTGCTCAACAAGGACGGCAGCTTCCAGCGCTCGGCCCGCTTTCGCGGTCCCGATCTCGACAGCGCGACGCCTGCCGAGCTGATCGCCACGACCGCGCGCCTCAACAGCGCGCTGCGGCGACTGGGTTCAGGCTGGGCCATTTTCGTTGAGGCGGTGCGCCGCCCGGCGCCGGACTATCCCGACAGCGACTTTCCCGATCCGGCCTCGGCACTGGTCGAACGCGAACGCGCCGCGCAGTTTGCCGACGAAGGCGCACATTTCGAGAGCCGCTATTTCCTGAGCCTCTTGTGGATGCCGCCCGCCGAAGACGCCGCCCGCGCCGAAAGCTGGCTCTATGAGGGCAAGGCCGAAAAGGGCATCAATCCCAAGGAGCTGCTCGACCTCTTCGTCGACCGCACCGAGCGCCTGCTGCGTCTAATCGATGGCTTTGTCCCCGAGGTGGCGTGGCTCGACGACGGCGAGACGCTGACCTACCTGCACAGCTGCGTCTCCACCCGCAGTCACCGCGTCCGCGTTCCCGAGATCCCGATGCATCTGGACGCGCTGCTGGCCGATGAGCCGCTGACCGGCGGGCTCGAGCCGCGCCTCGGTCGCGCGCATCTGCGCACGCTGACCGTGGTCGGCTTTCCCAGCAGCACCTTCCCGGGTCTGCTCGACGAGCTCAACCGGCTCGCCTTCGCCTATCGCTGGTCGACCCGCGCAGTGATGCTCGACAAGACCGATGCCACCAAACTGACCGCCAAGATCCGGCGGCAATGGTTCGCCAAGCGCAAGTCGGTCGCAAGCATCCTCAAGGAGGTGATGACCAACGAGGCTTCGACGCTGCTCGACAGCGATGCCTCGAACAAGGCCGCCGATGCCGATGCTGCGCTGCAGGAGCTCGGATCGGATTTTGTCGGCCAAGCCTATGTCACCGCCACCGTCACCGTCTGGGACGAGGATCCGGCGCTGGCAGCGGAGAAGCTGCGTCTGGTCGAGAAGGTCATCCAGGGCCGCGACTTCACCGTGATCGTCGAAGGCATGAACGCGGTAGAGGCCTGGCTCGGATCGCTTCCCGGCCATGTCTACGCCAATGTCCGGACACCGCCGATCTCCACGCTCAACCTCGCCCACATGATCCCCCTGTCGGCTGTGTGGGCCGGGCCGGAACGGGACGAACACTTCAACGCCGCCCCATTATTCTATGCGCGGACCGAAGGCTCGACCCCGTTCCGGTTTTCGCTTCATGTCGGCGATGTCGGGCATACGCTGATCGTCGGGCCGACCGGGGCAGGCAAGTCGGTGCTACTCGCGCTGATGGCGCTGCAGCTTCAGCGTTATGATCGCGCCCAGGTCTTTGCCTTCGACTTCGGCGGATCGATCCGTGCAGCGGCGCTGGCCTGCGGTGGGGACTGGCAGGACCTCGGCAACTCGTTGACGGGTTCCGGCCTGGCTGAGGACAGCAATGGCACGGTGCTCTTGCAACCGCTGGCGCGGATCGACGAACCGGCAGAGCGCAACTGGGCGGCCGAATGGCTTCAGGCGATCCTCACTGCCGAAGGCGTGACTATCGATCCCGCGACCAAGGAGCATCTCTGGTCGGCGCTGACTTCCCTCGCCACCGCTCCGATTGCCGAGCGCACGCTTACCGGGCTCGCTGTGCTCCTGCAGTCACAAGCATTGAAACAGGCCCTGACACCCTATTGCATTGGCGGGCCGTTCGGACGGCTGCTTGATGCCGAGAGCGAACATCTGGGGGAAGCCAGCTTTCAGGCCTTCGAGACCGAAGGGCTGACCGGCTCGGCCGCAGCCCCTGCCGTGCTCTCCTACCTGTTCCACCGCATCGAAGGCCGGCTCGACGGCTCGCCGACAATGATCATCATCGACGAGGGCTGGCTTGTCCTCGACAGCCCCGCCTTTGCCGCACAACTGCGCGAATGGCTCAAAACGCTGCGCAAGAAGAATGCGAGCGTGGTGTTTGCAACCCAGAGCCTCGCCGACATCGAAAGCTCGGCGATCGCTCCTGCCATCATCGAGAGCTGCCCTACCCGCATCTTCCTCCCCAACGAACGCGCGATTGAGCCGCAGATATTGGCAATCTATCGCCGCTTTGGCCTCAACGACCGGCAGATTGAGATCATCGCGCGGGCGGCGCCCAAGCGCGATTATTACTGCCAGTCGGCGCGCGGCAACCGATTGTTCGAACTTGGCCTTGGCGAGGTCGCGCTCGCCTTCACCGCCACCTCATCAAAGGCCGACCAGCTCGCGATCGATGCGATCACGGGCGTGCACGGCTGCGCTGACTTTGCTGCGCGCTGGCTGCGCCATCGCGGCCTCGCCTGGGCAGCCGAGCTGCTGCCCGCCCCCTCGCCCCTTCTCAAGCCCGGTCCGCGGTCGGACCAATCCCAGGAGTAGTGCCCATGAAAGCCCGTAAATTCGTCTCGATGCTTGCTGCCAGTGCCGCGGTTCTCTCGGTCAGCGTCGGCGCCATGCTGCCGACCGCTGCCAGGGCACAGATTGGCGGCGTGGTGTTCGACCCGCGCAACTATGCCCAGAACATCCTGACCGCCGCGCGCACGCTCGAGCAGATCAACAACCAGATCCGGCAGCTCCAGAACCAGGCGACCTCGCTCGTCAACGAAGCGCGCAACCTGCAATCGCTGCCACTGACCGTGCTCGAACCGCTGCAAGCGCAGATCCGGCAGACCCAGGCCTTGCTCGGACAGGCGCAGCGCGTGGCTTATGATGTTCGTCAGATCGAACGCGAGTTCCAGAACAACTATCGCGCGGGCGCGATGACGGGGCCGCAGCGCATGCTGGTCCAGGGCGCCGAAGCCCGGTGGCAGAACAGCCTCGGCGCCTTCGAGGATGCCCTACGGGTTCAGGCCGGCGTGGTCGGCAATATCGACGGCACGCGCGGCGCCATCGACAGCCTCGTTGGCTCAAGCCAGTCGGCAACCGGCGCGCTTCAGGCCGCGCAGGCTGGCAATCAGCTGCTGGCGGTGCAGGCGCAGCAGCTCGTGGACCTGACCGCTACGGTCGCCTCGCTCGCGCGGGCACAATCGCTCGACGCCGCTGCACAAGCGGCCGCCAAGGCGCAGGCCCGCGAACAGCTTCGCCGCTTCCTCGGCGATCGCCGGCCCTATGTCCCGGGCAATGCCCGGCTGTTCGGGAACTGAGGCGATGGACAGCAAGCTCTTTGCGCGGATTGGGGCCGGCGCCTTCGTCGCCATTGCCATCACCATGGCCGTGCTCGAACTGCGCGAAGAGCCTGCGCCGCCGCCACGCGATGTCATCGCTGCGGCACATGAAGCCGGAGACGATGCAAAGGCCACCCTCGCCTATTGCGCAGCGCTCGGCCTTGAGGCGGCATCGGTCGATATCTGCACCGCAGCCTGGGCAGCCGAACGCCGCCGGTTCCTGGGGCAGGCCGAGCGTGATGCGGCGGTCGTGCCCCCTGTGACTGACAACAGCGGGGATGCCGCCCTCGATATGACGGGGGATCGCTAACATGGGTGGCACCGCCGTCGTCGACCGCTTCCTCGACATCTTCTCGCGCTACATCGACAGCGGGTTCGGCCTTTTGGGCGGCGAGGTCGCCTTCATCGCAACCACGCTCATCGTCATTGATGTCACACTGGCAGCGCTGTTCTGGTCATGGGGCGAGCAGGGCGACATTCTTGCCCGCCTGGTCAAGAAGACGCTCTTTGTCGGCATCTTTGCCTACATCATCGGCAACTGGAACAGCCTCGCGCGCATCGTGTTCGAAAGTTTCGCCGGGCTTGGCCTCAAGGCCAGTGGCACCGGGTTTACAGCGGCCGAACTGCTGCAGCCGGGCCGGGTCGCGCAAGTGGGGCTCGATGCCGCCTATCCTTTGCTGGAGTCGATCTCCGAACTGCTCGGCTTTGTCAGCTTCTTCGAGAATTTCCTGCAGATCGTGATCCTGCTGGTCGCTTGGGCGATCGTCATCATCGCCTTCTTCATCCTGTCGATCCAGCTGTTCATCACCCTCATCGAGTTCAAGCTGGCAACGCTCTGCGGCTTCGTGCTGATCCCGTTCGGGCTGTTCGGCAAGACCGCCTTCATGGCCGAGCGCGTGCTTGGCCATGTCGTCTCGTCGGGCATCAAGGTGCTGGTGCTTGCGGTGATCGTTGGCATCGGCTCGACCATCTTTTCCGAGTTCACTACCGCTATCGCGGGCGAACCCACGATTGAAGACGCGCTGTCGATCGTGCTGGCAAGCTTGGCGCTGCTCGGCCTCGGCATTTTTGGCCCCGGGATCGCTAATGGCATCGTCTCGGGCGGGCCGCAGCTTGGCGCAGGCGCCGCAGCCGGCACCGCGCTGCTCGCGGGCGGCGCTGCCGCCGGTGCCGTTGCCGGAGCAAAACTGGCGGGCGGCGCGGTGGCCAGTGCTGCCTCCAATGTCGCGCAAGGCACGTCGCGCGCTGCAGGCGGCGCGACCATGGCCTACGCTCTCGGCTCTGCAGGCAAGTCGGGCGGCGCAGCGGTCGCAGGCGGCGCGCGTGCCGTCGGCGAATATGCTGCCAGCGCTGCAACATCGCCGCTGCGCAAGGCCGGTGACGGCGTGAAGCAATCCTTCCGCGAAGGCAGCCGCGACGCCATCACCAAGACCGGCGGCAGCATCACACCCGGACCTAACACGCCGCCGCCATCGCCGCCTCCAGCTGCCGAGCAGGGCCAGCCCGCCTGGGCCAAGGCGATGAAGGACCGGCAGGCGATCTCACACGGCGCGAGTATCGCCGCGCACACGCTCAAATCGGGCGACAGCCACGGCGGCGGCGCCTCGGTCGACACTTCAGAAAAGGACTGACACACATGTTCCGACGCCCTTCGATCCGCTACGGCAAGACCCCCGAACCGGAAACGCCCTACCAGCGTGCCGCCCAAGTCTGGGACGAGCGCATCGGCTCGGCGCGGGTGCAGGCGCGAAGCTGGCGCTATGCCTTTTTCGGCGCGCTTGGTCTGTCCGCCTGTCTCACTGCGGGGATCGTCTGGCAGGGTTCGCAGGGCTCGATCATTCCCTGGGTGGTGCAGGTCGACAAGCTTGGCGAAGCCCAGACCGTCGCCCCTGCGGTCAGCGACTTTGACCCGAGCGACCCGCAGATCGCATTCCACCTGGCGCGATTCATCGAGCAGGTGCGCAGCATTCCCGACGATCCGATCATCGTCCGCCAGAACTGGCTGCGCGCCTATGATTTTGTCACCGATCGCGGCGCATTGGTGCTCAACGATTATGCCCGGACCAACGATCCCTTCGCGGCTGTAGGCCGCGAACAGGTCGGGATCGATGTCACCAGCGTCATCCGCGCCTCGCCGACCAGCTTCCGCGTTGCCTGGGTCGAACGGCGCTACCGCGATGGCAGCCTGGCCGAGACCAGTCGCTGGACCGCGATCCTGACGATCACTGTCCAGACCCCGCGCACGCCCGATGCCCTGCGCAAGAACCCGCTCGGAATCTTCGTCAATGCCATCAACTGGTCAAAGGAACTTGGCTCATGATCTCGCCCATTCCCGGTCGCCTTGC